>CALWDO010000011.1 GCA_944376715.1 uncultured Lachnoclostridium sp.
TTCGCGGTCCGAGGAATCATCCGCAGGAAATGAAAGAAGCCAAGAAATATCATGCAAATGTTATTACTGCAAAAGAAGTAAAAGAAATCGGTTATAAGGCTGCCATTGCAAAAGCATTGGAGCTGGCAAAGAAAGATACGGAAGTGCTTTATGTGACAGTATGCTCTGACTGCCTTGACGGAGCGGCAAATCCGGACGGTCCGATTGATCCGTGCGGACTTACTTCTTTCGAAATCGGCATGATGATCAATGAATGCGGAGCCGCAGGTGCCTGCTCCTTTGATTTTGTAGAACTTTATCCTGAAAGCAGGACACCACAGATTGGTGTACATACTGCAAATTACTTTGCTTTGTATTTTATGAACGGAGTTGCCAGAGGCCGTTTGGAGAATCGGTAACAAAGCTGTGATATGCGCCGCCTGAAGATCAGTGCGGCGCATTTTGAGCATATACAATTTCTTTGTAGGAAACGGGATCCGTATCGCCCTCTGTATTGAACAGAAGAATCACAGAATCCGGTCCCAGTTCTAAGGCCTCCCGGGCTGCCTGCATAGAGTCATCTTCCAGGAGTATTCTGACAGTTCCGAGAGTAACGGCTCCGGATTCTCCGGAAACCACAGGCGGATCATCACCGGCCGGACCGGCATAAGTCCGCATCCCGCAGACAGTGACAAAATCCGGACAGGAAAAATAGCCGGAGACAAAATCCCGGAGAACCGGCCAGGCTAACCTGCTGGGAGTTCCGCAATTCAGACCGGCCATGATGGTCTTCGGATTCCCTACGACAGAATGTGCCTTACCGTCTCTATATAGTGCAGAGAGATAGATACAGGGGGCCGCATCCGGTTCCACCGTACTGACAATGGGGCGGAAATCTTCACCGTCGTAATAGTTCATCAAAAAACCGCAGATTCCTCCTGCCATGGATCCGACTCCTGCCTGCAGGAATACATGAGTTGGCCGGATATCATGCGCTTCCAGTTCTTCGATTGCTTCCATACCCATAGTCAGGTATCCCTGTGTGATCCACAGAGGAATCTGTTCATAATTCATCCATGCCGTATCCTGAATCAAGATCCATCCATTTTCTTTGCTGATTCTTTCTGCGCAGGCAACAGTTTCGTCATAATTTTTATCCGTAATTTCTACGATGGCCGGACCGGCGCTACGGATCGCCTGGGCTCTTTCTTCCGATGATCCGGCAGGCATGAGAACGTATGCCCGGCAGCCGAATAATCCTGCCGCCCATGAAACACCTTTTCCATGATTGCCGTCTGTGGCAGTTACAAATGTGATGCCGTCCGTCTGCTTCCTTATGTTTTCCTGCTGGAAGCAGGAAAAATCCGCCTGTTCCGGATCAATTTCCAGCTTTTCGCACAAAATACGATACATGGCATATGAGCTTCCAAGCCCCTTAAACGCATTTAATCCGAACCTTTTCGATTCATCCTTCACATAGATTCCTTTTATATTCCACCTTCTTGCCAGATCCGGAAGAGCGGTCAAAGGAGTGGGCCGGTATCCGGGTATGCTTCTGTGAAATCTTTGGACACGGCAGGCGTCTTCAATTGTAAGATCTTTTGGGAGTTCCAGTCCAGAGACCGGCTTTCTTGTAATGACTCTGATTTTCGCGCGGGAAAGTTCTTCAGTTACATCCAGAAGAACATTCGCACCTGCGATCAGTTCCTGTTCCCGGGTATATTCCAGAGGATTATGGCTGATTCCCTTGACACTGGGAACAAAGATCATGGCGCTGGGGCACAGGTGCGCCATCATCTGAGCATCCTGACCGGCCCCGGAAGTGATTCGACGGGAAGCAAGTCCCCGGCCAGCCGCCGCGTTTTCGATCATACGCACAATATTTTCGTCGAACTGTACCGGTTCAGAGCGTGCAAGCCTGCGAACCGTGACGCTGACTCCATCACTTTCTTCCAGACTGTACAGGTATTCCATGAGTTTTTTCTCTTCTTCTTTCAACATTTGTTCATCCGGATTTCTCATATCAACTGTAAATACCGCTCTGGATGATATGACGTTTATAGCGTTGGGCTCCAGCTTCAGATATCCAGCTGTCGCGACCGTTTTTCCTGCCGACCGGACACAAAGTTCTCTCAGAAAGATGATGGCCTTTGCGGCCGCCAGTCCGGCATCTTTTCTCATAGAAACCGGTGTCGTCCCTGCGTGATTGGCCGCGCCCTCCACTGTGACTTCGTACCAGTATGTTCCCTGCAGATTTTCCACCGCGCCGATGGGAATCTTTTCTGTATCAAGGACAGGCCCCTGCTCTATGTGAAGTTCCACATATGCGCAGGGAATCATGAATCCCGGTGTCAGCGTTCCTTTATATCCGATTCTGTCCAACTCTTCTCCCAGAACAGTTCCGTCCGTCCCCTTTGCGGCAAGCGCCTCTTTGACAGACAAAACTCCTGCGTATACAGAAGATCCCATCATATCCGGCGCGTATCGCACGCCTTCTTCGTTGGTAAAAACTGCCACAGCGATGGGAACGGAAGGATCATACCCGGACTCTTTCAGAGCGGCGATCACTTCGATCCCCGCGATCACGCCGACGCAGCCGTCGTATTGCCCGGCATGGATTACAGTATCAATATGCGAGCCAAGCAGTACCGGCATGCCGCCCTGATTCTGATCCGTTTCCCATATACCGAACAGATTTCCGACCATATCTGTCTCCACTCGAAGTCCTGTCTCCCTCATCCAGCCGACGACCATATCCCTGCCTTCTTTGTCTGCAGTCGTGGCAGCCAGCCTTGTCCTTCCGCCAGAGTCCTCCGCACCGATTTTTCCCAGTTCCCGTATTCTTTCTGTCAGACGTTTCCCATTGATTGACCGCATATTCACCTCCGAAAATTAAAGGGCTGGAATTTCATGAAGTTCCCTGCGCCCACCGGAAAGAATTTCAAATCCGTCTTCTGTGACCAGAACATTTTCTTCAATGTCGAAGCATCCCAGATCACAAACATACCCGGGTTCACAAGTGATAACCATGCCGGGCTGCAGAACCGTACTGTCACAACCGGCGATAGAAGGGGGCTCTGTCAGCTGAAGTCCTACTCCATGTCCGGCTCTGCCGCACTCAAAGCTCCATGGCAGTCCGTGCTTCTCCATCTCATGTCCGCAGGTTTCATATATTTTCGCCGCTGGCATGCCGGGAGAGATGGTTTGAACCCCTTTCATAGTGATCTCATGGATGATGGACTGCAGGCGTCGCTGCTCCGCGGTAGGGCCGCCTACCACGCCGGCACGGCAGTAGTCAGTCCAATAATTGTAATACTGAACACCGGCATCGATCCAGACCAGATCTCCTTTTTTCAGCTGTCTGTTTGTGGGCCGCGCACTGATGCGGTCATAATTTCCGGGGCCGGAAATAACGATGATAAAGCCGGGTTGTTCTGCGCCTTCCTGCGCCATGATTGACACCAGTTTCCGTTCTACCTCTTTTTCGGTCATACCTTCGCAGATTTCAGAGAAGACCCGGTCAAAAGAACGTGCGGCGATTTGATTTGCTTTGCGCATACAGGCAATTTCTGCCGGCATCTTGATCATGCGGAGTTTCCAGATAAGCATGCTGGCGTCCACAAATACGGCATGGGGAAGTCGTTCTTTTACGGCGAGATAATCGTTGACAGCCATGTCCATACGTTGTTCATATCCCAGTTCCCAGCCTACTTTGCCAGTATCCATGCCCAGTTCTTTCATGATTTCAACGATACCTTCCACCGGTGCACCCATGATATCGCTAAATGTTCGTACGTCCCGTACTGCAGAACGGGAGAGTGCCTCAGGGCCGCCAAAATCCTGAACGTATAACACCGGCTCTTTGTCCCGTGGAATAAATACAAAAATAGTCCTGGTAAAAGTCGCCCAGTTCGCAAGTTTGCGGACACCGGTAAAATAATAATGATTTGCCGCCGCGGTGACTACCATGCCGGTCATGTCCGCTTCTTCCAATAACTTTTTTGCATTCTGTATCCGAAGTCTCATCTCTTCAATAGGAAAATCGAGATACTGCATCTGCTGTTTCATTTTTGTCCCTCCTGTCTCTTTTTCAGCTGTTTACAGACTGCCGTCTGCTTCCAGTATAATCGTTCTTTCCGCACGAATGTCAAGCGGATCAGAAAATAAAGATTTTCATTGCATCAGATCCATTTTCATTAAAATAAATAAAAAATTTACGGAATAACTTTTGTCTTGGAAAAAGGTTCTATATTGCAGATACATTCAGCGGGAGATAGATCTTTGTTACAAAATTTTCCTCATGGCTGGTCATGGTTCTTCCAATGATCAGCTCCTGAAATGAGATGCCGGAGACGGAATAACCAATACTGGCGGCCCAGGCCATCAGCTCATCATAAAGCGGCTGCGTATAGCGGTAATGGCCGATATGAGTAGCGCAGGCGGCCAGAAAACCTCCGAACATCCTGCAGTGCTCCGTGTGATGTGCGCTTCCTGTAATATTGGAGAACAGTTCCAGATCCCCCTGTACTCCGTCATCTTTCAGAAACTGCTTTTTATAATGATCATGAAATACCAGAAACAGGGTAGAAGAAGTGGCCACATGTTCCGTCTCAGCGATCCGCTGCAGTTCCGCATACCGGCAAATAAAAGGATCATTTACACTGTAACTGCTATAATAGCGGGTAGAAAGGATAGGACGCTCGGCAATCGGGACAATACTGAATCCCTGAACCGGTGAGGCAATATTTTCACCGGACTGCGAGATCAAAGACAGGGCATTGTTCAGTTTCAGAAGGGTGTCTACCAGAGAATCATACCGTTTGATATGTTCGTAAAGCTGCTGCCTCTGAATCAGCATATTGCTTTCCAGCGTGGTTTTGATCTGATCCAGATTTTTGTCTTTAAGCAGACTTCCTATGCTTTTCAGCGGAAGCCCGATCCGTTTCAATTCCTTGATCAGCATAATATCTTCGATTTGCTGCTCGGTATAATAACGGTAACCATTGTATTCTCCCCGTCCTTTAGGAGAAAGTATCCCCTGCCTGTCATAGTGCCGGAGCTGTTCAGCAGACACATTACATATCTTCGCAATCTGTCCGATCGTATATTGTTTTTCTTTCATAGGGAGTCATCCTCCTTTTCTGTTCGGTTGTATTTAGGAAAAATATAACACATGGCCTGAAAAAAATCCAAATCATTTCTGCCTAAACGCAGAAAACGGGATCCGAAGAGTCCGTATTGCTTCTGATCTTATTTCATGGTAAGATTAAAAGGATTAATCGGCGGATACAGGGAGATAGTCATGGGCGTTTATTTAAACAGCAAAACAGCGTATACATTATACAAAAGTGAAACGGAAAAACCGTATTTTGTAGACAAGACCAGGCTGCTGGAAGAACTGTTCCCGTTGGTACAGACGGGGAATAATCATATCTGTATTACAAGACCGAGAAGATTCGGCAAGACAGTAACGGCAAATATGATTGCCTCCTTCTTTTCGAGAGCCCAGGACGCGAAAGATATTTTCCAATCTCTTCAAGTATCAGAGGCAGATGAATATGAGAAATACAGGAATCAGTTTTCTGTTATTCATATATCGTTTAATGAGATGAGCAGTCAATGTAATTCTTACAGATAATATATAGAGCGAATAGAAAGAAGATTGGTGAAGGATCTAAAAAAGGAGTATCCGGAAACAGATATATCGGAAGAAGAAAGCGTGTCCGATATTCTTCTTGAATTATATGCGGCAGATGATTCTGCCCGCTTTATCTTTGTTTTGGACGAATGGGATTATATATTCCATCAAAATTTTATCAGCGAACAGGACAAACGGGAATATCTGACATTTTTACGCAATCTGCTGAAAGACAAACCCTATGTACTGCTTGCCTATATGACGGGAATACTGCCGATTACAAAGTATTCCAGCGGTTCGGAACTGAATATGTTCAGTGAATATACCCTGGCGTCGGAAGAGCGTTTTTCAGAATATTTTGGATTTACCGACAAAGAAGTAGATATGCTCTTCAAACGTTATCTGGATCAAAATGAGAAGCCGGTACAGGTGACAAGAGACGGCCTGAAAAAATGGTATGACGGATATCATACCAAGATGGGGGAGCGGTTATATAATCCGCGTTCTGTAGTCATGGCTCTCTCCAATAACAATCTGGGAAATTACTGGACCAGCTCCGGACCTTATGATGAGATTTTTTATTACGTACGAAACAACGTAGACGCGGTGAGAGACGATCTTGCATTGATGGTATCCGGAAACAGTATACCGGCAAAAATCCGGGAATATGCCGCCACATCTCAGGAGTTAAAAACAAAAGAAGAGATCTTGTCTGCCATGGTTGTATACGGATTTTTGAGCTATGAAAACGGTATGGTTTCCATTCCCAATAAGGAACTCATGGATCAGTTTGCCGATATGATTACGAAAGAAACTTCTCTAGGATATGTTTACCGCCTGGCTAAGGAATCTGAGAAAATGCTCCGTGCAACACTTGACGGCGATACCGATACTATGGAGCGGATTCTGAAACTGACGCATGATATAGAATCTCCGATTCTTTCTTATAACCACGAGACAGAGCTCAGTGCAGTGGTGAATCTGGCTTATTTGTCCGCAAGGGATATCTACCGGGTAGAACGTGAAGAAAAATCCGGAAAAGGATTTGTGGATTTTATCTTTTATCCGGAACTGCCACCGGCAAAAACAGGTATTATCCTGGAATTAAAAGTAGGTCATTCCCCGGAGGAGGCGCTTGCCCAGATTAAAGAAAAAATTATGCGCTTCGTTTTACAGGAAAAAAAGCAAAAAAGGTTCTTCTGGTAGGAATCGGATATGACAAGAAGAACAAAAAGCATAAATGCAAAATAGAACAGCAGATATTATAGAAGAGCCGGAGCCTCCTCAAAAGATGAGAAGGCTCTGATTTTTTATGATCATGTAATGTTTGAGTAAAACTTTAGTAAAAATTTAGTAAACGTTATTGACGGATATAAAATGCCGGATATAATGATTATCAGAAAGGGGAGGAACATCTGATGGCAACAATCAAAGAAGTGGCACAGGCTGCGCAGGTATCTGCGACTACAGTTTCCAGAGTACTGAATAAAGATGACAGCATTTCTGTAAGCGCAGAGGTGCGCATGCGGATTTTCCAGGCAGCCCATTCGCTTGGTTATGTTTCTCCGCGGCAAAGGCGTCTGTCCGCACAGAAGAAAAAACTGATAATCGGCGTAGCCGACTGGCGGATTATCCGTCCGGACAGGCCGAATGTACGATTGTCCAGTCTGGCCTGCATTGTACAGATGATGACCGATGATTACGAAGTGTCTTTCGTGCGTCTTGCGTTCGGGGAACCTGCGGAAGTCGACGGCGTCATCGCCTTTGGAAAATTTGATGAGAAAGAACTTGCTTTCCTTCGATCCCTTTCGTTTGCAATCATATTTATCAATTCTAATCAGTACAGTTATGAGTTTGATCAGGTGAAGGTAGATTTTGACGCCGGACAGCAGCAGATGGTTTCCTATCTGCTGGACCGAAAACGTTATACAGGAATCGGCTATATCGGCGGAATCTATGAAGGTGACGGATTCCGGATAGGTGAAAACAGGCTGGCTGCTCTGACCGGAATTCTGAAGGCACGGAATCAATACCGTCCAGAGACTATTCATTTGGGTGAGATAAGCCGGGAGAGCGGATATGAACTGGCGCTCAAGGCATACCATGAGAAGACTTTGGCAGAGGCAATGCTGCTCGGAAGCGATGAAGTGGCAGAAGGCGCTCTGGAAGCATTCCGTGAACTGGAAGTCCGTATACCTAAGGATGTGGCAGTCGTTATCTACCAGGATCTGCAGACATTGGAGAGTAAATGGCCTACAGGGACCTGTCTGGAAATGTTTCCTGATTATGTATGGGAAAATGCCCTGGAGCTGCTCTTTGGGCGGATCAGTCAGCGGCGCAGTCAGCCTGTGACCGTGCTTGTCCCCGCGCATTTGAAAATCGGCGATACCGCATAAATCTATATCACCGCACAGAAGAGATTGCAGGGAGAATATCACTCCTTACAATATATATTTTGCATGCAAATGACACTTATCAACACAACAATATGGAGGATTAACAAAATGAAAAAGCTTGCAACAATACTTCTTGCCGGGCTGCTGAGCGCAAGTATTTTAACAGGATGCGGTCAGGGATCTGACACCCAGGAGAGTGCGCAGACGGAAACAGAGACTGCAGAAGAGACCACAGAGACCGCTGCGGACGCGGAAGAGAGTGTTCCGGAGAACACCACGATTGAAACGCTTCGTATCGCGTTTGTTCCGTCCAGAGAGCCGGAAGAAATTATCACAGCTACAGAACCGCTGAAGCAGCTTCTGACAGATGAACTTGCAAAGCTTGGTTATGATGTACAGAATGTAGATATAACTGTAGGTACCAGCTATGAGGCGGTAGGAGAGGCTCTGTCTGCAGGAACCGCTGATGTAGGACTGATTCCCGGAGGAACTTATGTGCTTTACGACGACGGATGCGACGTTCTTCTGACTGCCACTCGTGACGGACTGTCCATCGATTCCGACAATCCAAAAGACTGGAACGACAATGCTCCTACAGAACCGACAACCGAGCAGGTAACAAGCTACCGTGCTCTGATCATCGCAGGCCCTTCTGAAAAAGGCCAGGAACTGGCGGCAAAAGTCAACGCCGGAGAAGAACTTACATGGGAAGACGTCAGCAGCGCCAACTGGAGCGTAGCCAACTCTTCTTCACCGGCAGGATATATTTATCCGTCTCTGTGGCTGCAGGAAAATTACGGCACAAATATCACCGAACTTCCTCATGCAGTACAGTCGGATTCTTACGGAAGCGCGTTTGCAAGACTTGCCTCCGGTCAGGTGGATGTTTTATGTACCTATGCGGATGCCCGCAGAGACTATGAGGATGAATGGACCGGCGAATACGCTATGACGAACAGCATCTGGGATGATACGGCAGTGATTGGCGTGACTCCGGCTATTTACAATGACACTATCAGTGTAAGCAAAACCTCTCCGATCATGGATGACGCTTTCAAATCCGCATTGTCCGAAGCATTCATCAACATTGGAAATACCGAAGAAGGTAAAGAAGTAATCTCGATATATGCGCATAACGGCTATCTGCCGGCGCAGTCCTCAGACTATGATTCCGAACGTGCGGCACAGGAAATGATTCAGTCACTGAACACGGCACAGTAACACGTACCGGGAAAAACGAAAGCAATAGAAGAGGAGGAGGCAAAAGCTTCCTCCTTTTTCAAGTAAGGGGTTAAACATGATAGAATTTCAAAATGTAAGCAAACGATATCCTAACGGATTTGAAGCTCTGAAAAATATCAATCTGAAAATCGAACAGGGAGAGTTTGTGGCTGTAATCGGGCTTTCCGGAGCCGGCAAATCCACACTGATCCGTACCATCAACCGCATGCATGACATCACAGAAGGCACATTGACTGTAGACGGCACCAATGTGATGGAACTGCAGGGGAAGCAGTTGCGGACTTTCCGGAGAAAAATCGGAATGATTTTTCAGTCCTTTAACCTGATCACAAGAACTACGGTAATCAAGAATGTTTTGACGGCTTTTGTACCGGAACTTCCCTGGTGGCGGGCTCTTTTGGGTATTTTTACAAAAGAGGAAAAGATCGCGGCTCTGGAATCTCTGGATAAAATGGGTATCCTGGACAAGGCTTTTGTCCGGGCGGATCAGCTCTCCGGCGGACAGCAGCAAAGAGTGGCCCTGGCCCGTACGCTTGCTCAGAATCCGCAGATTATTCTGGCTGATGAACCGGTAGCGTCCCTGGATCCCATAACCGCACGGCAGGTTATGGATGACTTTCTGCGTATTAACCAGGATATGAACATTACCGTGATTATCAATATCCATCATGTAGAGCTGGCGCTTCAGTATGCGACCCGTGTCGTAGGTATCCGGGAAGGAAAAATCGTATATGATGGTCCTGCCTCCCAGGTAGATCAGGACATTCTGGACAGTATTTACCAGGGACAGAAAGAGGAGGCATCTGCATGAAACTGTATGACAAGATATTTCCGCCCAGAGTTATCGAACTTCCAAATGGAAAACAAATCTTTAAATACCGTTCCAGAGCTCCTCTGGCAGTTCTTGTGTTATTATTCCTGACGGTTCTTTCTGTAAAAGTCACCGGTTTTAACATGAATGTCCTGGTCAGAAGAATCGGTGAGTTTTTTGTGATTCTCCGGGAAATGTTTCCGCCGAACTGGAGTTATCTCTCACAGATATGGCAGCCGCTCTTCGATACGATTAAAATGTCTCTTCTGGGATCGGTGATCGGATCTGTGCTGGTGATTCCTTTTTCCATGCTGGCGTCCACAAATATCATACATAACCGGATTGTAGTAAGCGCCATGCGTCTGATACTCAGCATCATCCGTACGCTGCCCACACTGGTAACCGCCCTGATCGCAACTTATGTGTTTGGTCTGGGAACTCTGGCCGGAACAACGGCAATTGCCATTTTTACTTTTGCCTATATCGGAAAGATTCTTTATGAGGAAATCGAGACGGTGGATATGGGCTCCTTTGAAGCTATGGAAGCCATGGGCGCTACCAAAACCCGCGCTTTCGTAAGCTCAATTATTCCTCAGGTTCTGCCTTCGTATCTGTCCAACTGTCTGTTCTGCTTTGAGGGGAACGTCCGTTATGCCTCGATTCTGGGCTATGTGGGAGCCGGCGGCCTGGGGCTGATACTGAACGAAAAAATAGGGTGGCGTGAATATTCCAGCGTAGGAATGATTCTGGTGGTTTTATTTGTCACCGTGTTTATTATCGAAACGATAAGCAGAGCAGCACGCAAGAGGCTAGTATAGGGAGGACGACCATATGAATAAACGTATAGAAGAAGCATATGCGAAACGGCCAAAACGCTGGATTTACGAATTGGTCATAGTGCTGATCACGGCAGCGCTTCTGGTCTGGAGCGGTTCCGCAGTGGAGACCAGCGGTACCACACAGAACGGCGCGAAGATTGCTTTGAATATTCTTGCCGGGATTTTTCACCCGGATACAGACCTGCTGTTTAATCTGACAACACAGGGAGTACCCTATCTGCTCCTTGAGACCATCTGTATTGCTTTTTTGGGAACAGTGGTGGGTGCAGTGATATCTGTTCCGCTGGCTTTTCTGTCGGCGTCTAATCTGACTCCGGCGCAGGTGGCTTTTCTCGGACGTATCATCATTATGGCTGTCAGGACTGTTCCTGCCTTTGTCTACGGCCTGATGTTTATCCGTGTGACAGGTCCGGGCGCCTTTGCGGGACTGCTCACCATGTCGCTGTGCTCGGTAGGCATGGTAAGTAAAATGTACATAGAAGCGATTGAAGATCTGGATACAAAGATATTGGAATCTCTGGACGCTGCCGGCTGCAGTTCCTGGCAGAAAATCCGCTACGGGATTGTTCCGCAGCTTATGCCGAATTTTGCTTCTACCGCAATCTACCGCTTTGATATTAATCTGCGCGACGCTACCGTACTCGGACTGGTGGGCGCGGGAGGAATCGGAGCGCCATTGATTTTTGCCATGAACAGTTACCGATGGAATGAAGCGGGATCGATCCTGGCCGGGCTGATTGTCCTCGTTTTGATCGTAGAATGGATCTCTACTAAAATTCGTGTAAAGTTGGCAAGAGGATGACTATGAAAAAGAACTTTTCCATTTACTATACCTCCGATACTCATGGACATATCTTTCCGACCAATTATGCAACCGGCAAGTCCGAAGCGTCAGGCCTGCTGAATATATCAGACAAGATACAAAAGGACGGCAATACTTTGGTGCTGGACGGCGGAGATTCTCTTCAGGGAACGCCTTTTATCAGTTATTACCTGAATCACCGCAAAAGGTGGCATTTTCATCCTGTCGCGCTGGCTTTCCGTGCCATGGGACTCGATTATTTTACCCTCGGAAACCACGATTTTAATTTCGGCTATCAGGTTCTGAAAGAATATTTAAATGCAATGGAAGCTGTCTGCCTGTGCGCCAATGTGGAAGATTTGAAAGGGGAACTGAGAATACAGAAGGAAGCGGTTCATACATTGGAAAACGGTCTTCGGATAGGTCTCACCGGAGTAGTCACAGATTTTGTAAACGTCTGGGAACATGAGAGCAACCTGGAAGGTCTTCGGATCACAGATCCGTTAGAGGCGGCAAAAACAGCCTGCTCACATCTGAAGTCCCTCTGTGATCTGCGGATCTGTATCTATCACGGCGGGTTTGAAAAGGATCTGGAAACCGGGATACTGCTCTCGGAAAGTAAAGAGAACGTTGCCTGCAGGCTTGCGGAAGAAACAGATTTTGACCTTCTTCTGACAGGCCATCAGCATCTTGCAGTAGAAAGCACAGTCATTTCCAAAACGTTTGCCGTCCAGCCTCCTGCCAACGCCGGGCAGTTCCTGTGTATTACCGGAGAAGCAGACGCCGCTGCGGCAGATTTTTCATCCAGGTTTCTGGATGCCGGCGAAAATACCCCTCCAGAGCCATATAATACTCTTTCGCCCCTGGAACAGGAGGTTCAGGCCTGGCTGGATCAGCCGATCGGCAGATTAGAAAATCCTGTTGCACCGGAAGAAAAGCTTAAGTCGGCTCTTTACGGAAGCCGGCTCGCAGACCTGTTCAATCAGGTCCAGCTGGAAGCCACCGGAGCCGATTTTTCCTGCACCAGCCTGGGAAACGAACCGGCGGGCCTCAATTCTTCAGTGACCATGAGGGATGTGACGGCCGCCTATCTTTTCTCCAATACTCTGACGGTATTGGAAGTTACGGAAGAAGTGCTCCGGAGTTGCCTGGAACGGTGTGCCGCTTATTTTGAACTGAAGGACGGGCGCCCCTGCGTCTCGGAAGCATTCCTGAAACCTAAAATAGAGCATTATAATTACGACTTTTATGCGGGTCTTTCGTATACTTTTGACCTGCGCCGTCCTGTGGGAAGCCGGGTGGTTCATCTTGCCCGTCTGGACGGATCGCCTCTCGGGGGCAAAAAATATCGTCTGTGTTTAAGCAACTATCGGGCAACTGGCACCGGCGGATATACTTCTCTTCGGGACTGTCCCGTTCTCTGGAAAGGAATGGAAGAAATACCGGAACTCATAAGAAAATACATTAAGAAACACAGCCCTGTTCCATTGGTCCAAAACAGGGACATGAAGGTTCTGTTTTAATACATTTCAGCGGCCACGTTTTTGCGTGGCCATGAATGTTATTCGACACCGAATTCTTCCGGATATTGAACGACCCCTGAGACATCGGGCGCATTTTTATCCAGTTTGCATGCCATAAAATTTTCATCGGGCACGTCGAAAGGAAAGAGTATCCCGTAGTTTTTTGCGGGAACATACCCTGCTTTCGGATAATATGCCTCACTTCCAAGGACGATGGAATATCCGTATCCCAGTCTCTCTGCCCGTTTGTGGCCCTCGCGTATCAGGGCGGAGCCGATTCCCTGTCTCTGATACTCCGGCAAAACGGACAGCGGAGCCAGCGCCAGCTGGACGCTTTCCCCTATCTGAACTTTGGTAAACATGATATGGCCTGTGATCCTGCCGTCTATTTCCGCGACCAGGGACAATTCCGGAATATAAGCGTCGCTCTGCCTTAACGCGTTCACCAGATCCTGTTCATTGCCGTCGGAATGGTCCGCGCTTTCAAACGCGGCCTTTACTACCGCATATATGTCATGATAGTCTCTTTTCTCTTCTTGTCTGATCATCATACCAAATACCTCCTGAAACTGATCCCGTATAACCACGGCAGCATAACCTTGCGGGAATAATACTTTGACATATCATTATCCATATAGTACAATTTATGCAAATTGTCAAGTACTTGAAAAGGTGTTATATCATGAGAAATCTGGCTTTAAGCGATGAAATTTTATTAACGGTAGACAAACCTGCCCGTTATATCGGCGGCGAAGTAAATGCGGTCATGAAAGACCCGAAAACGGTCGATGTACGCTTCGCGATGTGCTTCCCCGATGTTTATGAGATCGGCATGTCCCATCTGGGAATTCAGATTTTATACGATATGTTCAACCGCCGGGACGATATCTGGTGTGAACGCGTTTATTCCCCCTGGGTAGACCTGGACAAGATCATGCGGGAGCGGAAGATCCCTCTGTTCGCCCTGGAATCCCAGGATCCGGTGAAGGATTTTGATTTCCTGGGCATCACGATCCAGTACGAGATGTGCTATACCAACATTCTTCAGATCCTGGATCTGGCGCAGATCCCGCTGATGGCGTCGGAACGTACCAGAGAACATCCGTTTGTGATCGGCGGCGGTCCCTGTACCTACAATCCGGAACCGCTGGCGGACTTCTTCGATCTGTTCTATATCGGAGAGGGAGAGACCCACTATTTTGAACTGATGGATCTGTATAAGAGATGGAAGGCCTCCGGAGCGCCCCGGGAAGATTTCCTGAAGATGGCGGCGTCCGTTCCCGGAATCTATGTGCCTTCTCTGTATACGGTTTCTTACCATGAAGACGGAACTGTCGAAGCGATGATGCCGGTCTGTCCGGAAGCGCCGGCAAAGGTGCAGAAACAGGTCGTCACAGATGTGACCAATACGTATTATCCGGAGAAACCGGTGATTTCTTTTATCAAGGCCACTCAGGACCGGGTGGTTCTGGAGATCCAGCGGGGATGTATCCGCGGATGCCGGTTCTGCCAGGCGGGCATGGTATACCGGCCTACCAGAGAACGGGATTTGGATATGCTGAAAAAGTCGGCGTACGCCATGCTGAAAAATACCGGACATGAGGAGATCTCTCTCAGTTCTCTCAGCTCCAGCGACTATTCCAGGCTGGGAGAACTGGTGAATTTTCTGATCGATGAATTCGGCTCCAAGGGCATCAATATCTCCCTGCCGTCCCTCAGGATTGACGCCTTCTCCCTGGATGTGATGAGCAAAGTACAGGATGTGCGCAAAAGCAGCCTGACTTTCGCTCCGGAAGCCGGCACCCAGAGGCTGCGCGACGTGATCAATAAGGGCCTGACAGAAGAGATGATCCTCACCGGCGCGGGACAGGCCTTTGAAGGCGGATGGAACCGTGTGAAGCTTTATTTTATGTTGGGGCTTCCCACAGAGACAGAAGAAGATATGAAAGGGATCGCTCATCTGGCGGAGAAGATCGCAGAGCGATATTATGAGATTCCAAAAGATCAGAGAAACGGCAAATGTCAGATCGTTGTCAGCACCTCTTTCTTTGTGCCAAAGCCGTTCACACCGTTCCAGTGGGCGCAGATGTGCACCAAAGAAGAATTTCTGCACCGTGCCTATGTGGTCAATCATGAAATTAAAGATCAGCTGAACCGCAAAAGCATCAAATATAACTGGCATGAGGCGGATGTTACAGTACTGGAGGGTATCCTCGCCAGAGGAGACCGGAAAGTGGCCAGCGTTATTCTGCGCGCCTATGAGAAAGGCTGCCTGTTTGATTCCTGGAGCGAATATTTCCATAATGATCTCTGGCTGCAGGCGTTCGAGGAATGCGGCGTGGACATGGATTTTTATACCGTACGTCCCCGCGCCATGGAGGAAGTATTCCCCTGGGACTTCATCGATATCGGCGTCAGCCGCCGGTTCCTGGAAAGAGAGTGGAAGCGGGCTCAGAAAGGAACGGTGACGGAAAACTGCCGTCAGTCCTGTTCCGGCTGCGGCGCCGCTGTCTACGGAGGAGGTGTCTGCTTTGAACGTTAGAGTGAAATTTCGAAAATACGGGAATCTTAAATATATCGGACATCTGGATGTCATGCGTTACTTTCAGAAGGCCATGCGCCGGGCAGAGATTCCTGTCTGTTATTCCGAAGGGTTCAGTCCCCATATGATCATGTCCTTCGCGTCTCCTCTGGGCGTAGGACTGACCAGCAACGGCGAATATATGGACGTACGTGTGGAAGAATCTCCTTCCTCCGCAGAGGCTGTATCCCGTCTGAACGCGGTGATGGTCGAGGGAATCGAGGTGCTGAGCTGGCGCGCGCTTCCGGACAAGGCAGGAAATGCCATGGCCAGTGTGGCCGCCGCAGACTACGATGTGCGTTTTCGGGAAGGATACGCTCCGGAAGACGGATGGCAGGAACGCTTCCGGATATTTATGGGACGCCCGTCCGTCACTGTGATAAAAGAGGGGAAAAAAGGTTCCAGAGAACTGGATATCCGTCCATTGATCTATGACTGGAATATCTGCGGCGATGTTATTTTTCTTCAGGTGTCCGCGGGAAGCGCAAGCAATCTGAAACCGGAACTTCTGATGAAAGCATTCTCTGAAAGCGAAGGGATGGAGCTGTCTCCATTTTCACTGATGATCCACCGCAGAGAACTCTATGCCGATCAGGGAACGGAAGAGAAGCGGCGCCTGATCCCGCTGGAAATGTTGGGAGAAGAGATTGGAAGGGCGTAGGATACTCACCTTCCTTCGTCCGGATGTGCTGGCAGACGCGTATTATGAAGACAATACGCTGACGGAACTGTCTTTGATTCCCCGCGGAAAGGAATCCCTGCTCGGCAATATCTACGTGGGAAGAGTGAAGAATATAGCAAAAAATATACGCGCTGCTTTTGTAGAGGTAGAAGGGGGCATGATCTGCTATCTTCCTCTGGAGGATGTGCAGGAACCGGTCTGGGCATGCATGAAAAAGGGAGAGCAGCTGGCCGAGGGGGATCTTCTTCTGGTACAGGTTTCCAGAGAAGCTGTCAAGAGCAAGGCTCCTTCTGTCACGACGAATCTGAATCTGTCAGGAAAATATCTGGTGTTGACTACCGGGAACCGCAGGATGGGGTATTCTTCCAGATTCAGCGCAGAGGAAAAAGAGCGGCTGAAGGTTCTGACCGGACAATGGGCAGAGGATGACGCGGGATGGATCATCCGCACCAATGCGGCAAAAGCATGCTCAGAGGAACTGGAGATGGAGCACCGTCGGCTTTTATCACAGTATGAGTACCTGCGTACCCGGGCAGTTCACCGTCTGGCATGCTCCTGTGTATGGAAAAGCCGCCCGCCCTATCTGGATACGATTCTCGGAAGCAGGGAAAATATCCTGCAGGAAATACTCACGGATGACACAGATCTCTATGCGCAGATCCGGCAGTTTATGGAAGAGGAAATGCCGGAAGATCTGGAAAAGCTCCGGCTGTACGAAGACCGGATGCTTCCTCTGAAAGCCATGTATCGTCTGGAAAAAGGTCTGGAGGAAGCATTGAAGGAAAAAGTCTGGCTGAAATCCGGGGCCTATCTGGTTATCGAGCCCACAGAAGCGCTCACCGTGATCGACGTAAATACGGGGAAGTTCACCGGAGGAAAACAAAAAGAAGATACGATCCGGAAGATTAACCGGGAAGCGGCTCTGGAAATCGCCAGGCAGCTGCGCCTCCGGAATCTGTCCGGCATCATCCTGGTGGATTTTATCGATATGGCCCTGCCGGAAGACAGGCAGGAATTGCTGGAAGAGATGCGGCGTCTGCTGCGCAGAGATCCTCAGAAAGCTGCCGCCGTGGATCTGACCCCATTAGGTCTTATGGAGTTGACCCGCAAAAAGAAGAGAAAAACACTGAAAGAACAGGCAAAGGAGTGCGGAATCCTATGATACAGGTAAACGTGGAAAAGAAGCAGGGAAATTATCGAAAATTCAGCATTGACGGTCATGCGGAATATGCGGAGACAGGACAGGATATTGTCTGCGCGGCTGTATCCGCTCTGGTGATCAATACGATCAACGCTATCGAAGAATTTACAGAAGACGCTTTTACCTGCGACTGCAAAGACGGTATGATCCAGAACTGGGAATTTACATCCAATGTGTCGGACAAGGCGGCTCTTTTGATGGACGCGCTGGTTCTGGGACTTGAAAACATCGAGAAGTCTTATGGGACAGAGTATCTGACGGTGGAAGTAACGGAAGAGTGAAAATAGAAAAATCCGCTTGACAGCTTGCCTGTCTCCTGTTAATATATAACAGATGCCGCATGGCGGGGCTGAAAGTCTGCGTTTTTGCAGCGCCAAAGCCAGCGAGTAAATTACAGGAGGTGCCATATGTACGCGATTATTGCAACAGGTGGTAAACAGTATAAAGTATCTGAGGGCGATGTGGTCCGCGTTGAGAAACTGGGCGCAGAAGCTGGTTCCAGCTATGTATTCGACCAGGTTCTGGCAGTTTGCGACGACACCCTGACCGTAGGTACTCCGGTAGTAGAAGGCGCTACCGTAGAAGCATCTGTAATCGGCGACGGTAAAGCAAAAAAAGTCGTTGTTTACAAGTACAAGAGAAAAACTGGATATCATAAGAAAAACGGTCACAGACAGCAGTACACCGCTGTTAAGATCGAAAAGATCAACAAATAACTTATTGATATTTCCATATTGTGATCACAGGGAGGTGTAGACCTATGTTTAATATGAACCTTCAGATGTTCGCACACAAGAAAGGTGTCGGTTCTACCAAGAACGGCAGAGATTCCGAATCCAAGAGACTGGGTGCGAAGAGAGCTGACGGACAGTTCGTGAAAGCCGGCAATATCCTTTACAGACAGCGCGGAACCAAGATTCATCCGGGCGTGAATGTGGGACGCGGCGGAGACGACACACTGTTTGCGATGGTTGACGGAGTAGTTCGTTTCGAGAGAAAAGGCAGAGACAAAAAGCAGGTATCTGTCGTTCCGGTTGCAGCTGCAGCAGAATAATCCGCAATGGCAAAGGCTTCAAATCGAAGGATTTGAAGCCTTTTTTATCATACTGCTTGCGCGGCCGGGAAACACCCGATATAATAAACAGGAGACAGGAGGCAAAATATGTTTGCAGACAGAGCGAAGATCATTATTCGTTCCGGAAAAGGCGGCGACGGCCACGTAAGCTTCCGCAGAGAGCTGTTTGTCCCGGACGGCGGTCCGGACGGAGGCGACGGCGGAAGAGGCGGCGACGTTATATTTGAAGTGGACGAAGGTTTGAATACACTGACAGATTACCGCCACCGGCGCAAATACAAGGCGCAGGACGGTGAAGAAGGCGGCAAGAGGAACTGCCATGGAAAGAGCGGTCAGGACATTGTCCTGAAAGTGCCGGAAGGCACGGTCATCAAGGACGCGGCCAGCGGCAAAGTGATCGCGGACATGTCCGGCGAGAACCGCCGGCAGATAGTCCTGAAAGGCGGGAAAGGCGGTATCGGCAATCAGCACTTTGCCACGGCTACCATGCAGGTGCCCAAGTACGCAAAGCCCGGACAGCCCGCCCAGGAGCTGGAAGTTCTGCTGGAACTGAAAGTGATCGCGGATGTGGGACTGGTGGGATTCCCCAACGTAGGAAAATCCACGCTGCTTTCCAGAGTCACAAACGCGCAGCCCAAGATCGCCAACTATCATTTCACGACGCTGAGCCCCAATCTCGGCGTGGTGGATCTGGACGGCGACGGTTTCGTCATCGCCGATATTCCGGGCCTTATTGAAGGCGCTTCGGAAGGCGTAGGGCTGGGGCTGGATTTCCTTCGTCATATTGAGCGGACAAAGGTTATCATCCATATGGTGGATGCCGCTTCCGTGGAAGGCCGAGATCCGATCGCCGATATTTATGCGATCAACAAAGAGCTGGAGGCTTACAATCCGGAGATCGCGGCCAGACCCCAGGTGATCGCGGCCAACAAGATCGACGCCATCTGGGACAGCGAAAACGATCCGGTAGAACGGATCCGCCGGGAATTTGAGCCTAAAGGGATCCGTGTATTCCCGATCTCGGCGGTCAGCGGTCAGGGACTGAAAGAACTTTTGTATCATGTAAAAGGACTGCTTGATACCATGGATGACAAACCCGTTGTCTTTGAGCAGGAGTTCTTCCCGGAGGACATGTTCATACGGGAGAACCTGCCCTACACCGTGGAGAAATCCACAGAAGAAGAGAACACTTATATTGTGGAAGGCCCCCGTATTGAGAAAATGCTGGGCTATACGAACCTGGATTCAGAGAAAGGTTTTGCTTTCTTCCAGAAGTTCCTGAAAGATACAGGCATACTGGATGAATTGGAGAAAGCAGGGATCCAAGAGGGAGATACCGTCCGCATGTACGGACTTAGTTTCGAATATTTCCACTAGAAATATCAGGAGGACAGGATGACAAGCAAACAGAGAGCTTATCTAAAAGGACTGGCGATGACCATGGATCCGATCTTCCAGATTGGGAAAAACAGCCTGACGCCGGAATTTACAAAGGCAGTGCAGGAAGCGCTGGAAGCTCGGGAACTGATCAAGATCAGCGTACTGCAGAACTGCCTGGACGATCCAAAAGAACTGGCAGGCATGATTGCGGAGCGCACGCGTGCCCAGATCGTACAGGTAATCGGTAAAAAAATCGTTTTATACAAAGAGGGAAAAGACGATAAAAAGAAAATAATTCTGCCGAAAGCATGAAGCATTATATGGATGATAAAAGAAAGAAGATCGGCATTATGGGCGGTACCTTTGATCCGATCCACAATGCCCACTTAAGCCTTGCCGAACAGGCATACCGGCAGTTTTCCCTGGATGCAGTCTGGATGCTCCCCAATGGAAATCCGCCGCACAAAAGCGAAATCCGTCAGGAGGACGTCAGTCACCGGATTCGGATGATTCAACTGGCGATCGAAGATACGCCGTATCTGAAATTCTGTAATCTGGAAACGTCAAGGAAAGAATACCACTATACTTTTGAGACGCTACAGCATTTGAAAGCCGCTTATCCTAATATGCTGTTTTACTTTATCATGGGCGCTGATTCCCTTTTTGAATTTGACGCATGGAGGGAACCGGAAATCATCAGCAGGGATTGTGTAATCCTGGCTGCTGTGCGGGATCATCGGCACAGGGAACAGATGAAAGCGAAAGTAGAAGAACTGGAACAACGTTTTGGCGCGGATATCCGGCTTCTGGATACTCCGAATATGGATATCGCGTCCAGCGAGATTCGAAGAAAGATCGCCTGCGGAGAAGACATCTCCGGCATGGTCCCGCCGAAAGTGGCGGATTATATTAAAAAAAATGCTTTATATACAGGAGGAAGAGGGAGGATGCACAGATCGGATGCACTTAGTATCAGAGACCTGAAAAAGGAACTGGAAAAAGAGATGGATGAAAGCCGCTTCGAGCATACCATAGGGGTAATGTATATGTGCGCCGCGCTGGCTATGCGGTATGGTTATGACCTGGAAAAGGCTATGCTGGCCGGCCTTATGCATGATTGCGCCAAATGCATGCCCAATGCCAAAAAGCTGAAGACGGCAGAAAAAAATCATCTGGAGATCACCGATCTGGAACGCAGAAATCCTTTTATGCTCCACGCGAAACTGGGTGCTTTTCTGGCGCGAAAGAAATATGATATTGAAGATCAGGAGGTATTGGACGCCATCCGCTGGCATACGACAGGTCGTCCGGGGATGACGCTTCTGGAGAAGATCGTCTATGTGGCAGATTATATCGAGCCCAAGCGTGATAAGGCTCCGAATCTGACGCAGATCCGTCAGCTGGCTTTCGAAGATCTGAATATGGCTCTGCTCCGCATCCTGGAAGATACCGTTGAGTACCTGGACCAGGGGGACGACGAGACCGACGATATTACAAGACAGACCTATGAATACTATAAGAATCATGTATAATCAGGAGGGAATTATATGGTAGCAAAGCAGTCCAAAGAAACAGCAAAACTGGCTGTTCATGCACTGGAGGAGAAAAAGGCAAAAGACATCAGGATCATCGATATCTCGGATGTAACGGTTGTGGCCGACTATTTCATCATTGCTTCCGGAAATAATCGGAATCAGGTGCAGGCGATGGCGGATGAAGTGGAAGAAACCTTGTATAAAGCCGGCATGGAGCCCAAACAGGTAGAAGGATATCAGACTGCCAACTGGATCCTTCTGGATTATCAGGATATAATCATTCATATTTTCGATGAAGAGAACCGTCTGTTCTACGATCTGGAACGTATCTGGAGAGATGGCCATGAGACCACGAAAGAAGAACTGGAGGCATAAAAAGCCATGAAAATACTGTCTGTAAAAAAGACGACAGATAACCGTTTCCTGAACATGTACGATATAGAGTTTGAGGACCGGGCAGGCAATCGGCGAATGTATTATCTGGCATCCAGGGCGCCGGAGATCAAAGACCTGAAAATGAAGACGCATCAGAATCATCCCGACGGCGTCATTATCTACTGTGTCTATGGAAAGGACAAGGACCGTCTGGTACTGGTTCGCCAGTACAGAGTGTCCATTGACGACTATATTTACGAATTTCCGGCAGGACTGGTAGATGAAGGGGAGACTTACGCGCAGGCAGGCGCGCGGGAGCTGAAAGAAGAGACAGGTCTTGATTTTCAGCCTCTGGAGGTGGATGAGATGTACCACAAGCCATTCTACACCACCATCGGCATGACGGATGAATCCTGTGCCACTGTTTACGGATATGCCGACGGAGAGGTCAGCCGGGCAGGACTGGAAGACAGCGAAGATCTGGAGATCGTCCTGGCAGACCGTACAGAGGTGGCGCGTATTTTACGGGAAGAGAGAGTATCCATGAACTGCGGGTACCTGATGATGCATTTCCTTCATCATACAGATGAGGATCCGTTCTATTTTCTGAAATAATAACCGGGAAAGGGCCGGGATTATTCATCCCAGCCCTCGTAAAACCGGATCGTGACCGCGATATTCCGCACCACATCTCCCTCTTTTAATTCCAGATCTTTCAGATCACTTACCGGAGGAAGCATCCATTCTTCCTCTTCTAATTCGCTGGTCAGCCAGCAGCGCGCGGCTTCATTGGCGTCGTCTACGGCTTCTTCCAATGTATCCCCTTTTGCATAACAGCATTCCAGGTCGGGGAAATACCCCTGGTAGCTCCCTTCTTCCGTTTTCCGGAATATAGCAGGATAGATAAATTTCATTGTTTGTTCCTCCATGCCTTTTGATACTATCAAGAGCAGTATACAATATTTTTTTCAAAAGTTGAAGACTTTTTCTGTCCGCCGTCGTTATAATAAATGTAACAGTTCAGGAGGGAGGCGGATGATATCCATACGGAAGAACCTTATTCCAGGTTTCTTGAAACTTATGAGAAACTGGTATATACCATATGTCTGCGGATGTCGGGAAATCCATTTGACGCGCAGGATCTGACCCAGGAAACGTTCCTGTCCGCCTGGAAGCGATGGGAAGAGTTTGATGGCGCGCATGAAAAGGCATGGATCTGCCGCATCGCCACCAACAAGTGCCTGGATTTTCTAAAGAGCAGAGAGCGAAAACCGGAGAAGCTGGAGGAAGAGTCTTTACTGGAGATTCCTGATCACAGAAGCGGACCGGAAGGACAGTATCTGATGAACGAATCCCGGGAGATGGTGCGCGAGCTCTGCAGACAGCTTTCGCCTCCTTACGATGAGATCGCGGAAGCACATTTTTACGAAGAGAAAAGCGTGCGGGAAATCGCAGAAGAGAAAGGACGCAATATAAAAAGCGTCCAGACCCAGGTTTACCGCGCCAAGGCCCAGCTGAAAAAACTGATGAAAGGAGGAATCGCCAAATGAGTGAACTTCACGGACATCTGACCGAAGAGCAGCTGTATATACTTAAAACCGGCGATCTGGCGGCGCCGGAGTGCCGCAGTATGATGGAACATCTTGCATCCTGCAGTTTCTGTGCAGAACGGTTTGCCGATATTATAGAAGAAGATCCGGCAGCGCCGCCTGCTTATCTGAAAGAAGAAATTCTGGACAAAACCAATTCTCTGGAAATGCAGACGGGAAAAACCGTATATCAGTTGTCAAAAAGAACTCGATTGCTTTTATACAGCCTGAAAGTAGGATTTGCGTTGACTGCGTCTTTATGTCTTTTGTTTTTCCAGGTTCGTATTGACCTGCCCGCTGTCGAAACTGTGCGGGAACCGGTGTCGTTGACCGAGACTATTAAAGAAAAGGGATCTCAGGCAGGCGATTTCTTGAAAAACCTGGGAATCCGGATTTTAAATATTGATAATCAGGAGGTAGACAATGAGTAGACGAAAAAGCAGATTTTGGACTTTTATCTGTTCCTTGATTCCGGGAGCGGGAGAGATGTATCTGGGATTTCTGAAGGAAGGAGTCAGCATCATGGCTTTATGCGCCGTGCTTCTGGCCTGCGACAGCTGGATAGGATTGTATCCGGCGGCTTACGGACTTCCGATCCTGTGGTTTTACAGTTTTTTTGATACTCATAATAAAGCGGGGCTTCCGGAAGAAGAATTCTGCGCGCTGGAAGATAATTATCTGTTCCATCTGGATCAGGTCTTTACTCCCGGGTGGCTGGAAGGACGCAGGCGGGATGTGGCGGCATGGGTCATGATCCTTCTGGGACTTTCTATTTTCTGGAGGCCGGCAATAGGATGGCTGGTATCCATGGTTGACGCATGGATGTCCCCCGGATTTTCCGCGGCGTTTGCAGATTTTTTGTATCAGATTCCTAAATTCATCGTTGCCGGCGTTTTGATTATAGGCGGTATCCTGCTGATCCAGGGAAAGAAAAAAGAACTTGAAAAAGATGATGAAGTTTCTTAATTTTTATGAAACTTTTTTGATACAAACTGCGTCTAATATGTAAGAGAAATCAAAATGAGGAGTGATCAGTGAATGTACGCTTTATTAGACGCCCTTCACAGACAGCAGCTGGAGCAGTACGAAGAACAGGAGATCTACGAGCTGGATTATCACAATCCGGTAGTCAGAGACTCGGAGGTTCTTCTGATCAACCTTGGCGCGGAATATCTCGGCCTGAAACGTACCGTTGATCTGGCGCTGGCATGCCATGCACGTATTGTCTCTCTGGTACTCTGGGATCCTGAAAATGTTGTTTCTATCCCCTGCGGCGGTCACTGGCCAAGACCATACCGCTCTATATCTCTGGAGCAGGCTGTCATGGAATTTCAGGCAAGAAATATGGATCTGTTTTATATGAGAATTACGCAGGATGAAAACGGCAACCGTCTGATCCGACTGGATTTTCGATATCAGGCTGCGTGATTCAGAGAAATTTTACGGAAGTTTTACAATATTTTACACAAATTTGGTAGAGGCATACGTCGGAATATCGTATAGTAAAGATGTCCAAAATCCCTTATCAAATGCAGGAGAACCGGCCGGAACATGAGAGAGCGCCGGTTCTTCTGCATTTCTTTTTTTCTTTCCCATAAGATGCAAATATGATACAATCCTGTAAGACAATAGGGGTATCAATAAGAGAGAGATATAGAATATGATAAAAATACTGATTGCGGAAGACGAAGAGCCGATCGCGAATCTGATCCGCGTAAACCTGAAAAAGGTGGGATACCACTGCCAGTGCGCGTACGACGGAGAAGAGGCGTCGAATTATCTGGAATCCGAACGGTTTGACCTGCTGCTCCTGGATATTATGCTTCCCAAGGTCAGCGGTTATGAAGTGATGGAATATGCCAGAAGCCTGGATGTACCGGTGATCTTTATCACAGCCATGAGCTCCACCAGGCAAAAAGTGGCGGGGCTTAAGATGGGAGCGGAAGACTATATTACCAAACCGTTTGAAATTGTAGAATTGTTGGCCAGAGTGGAAGCAGTCCTTCGCCGCTGCCAGAAGATCGGAAAGCAGATCCATATCCTTGATGTGGAGATCGACTTGTCCTCCTGGATTGTATTCCAGAACGGGAAACAGGTTCTGCTGACGCCAAAAGAATACGAACTACTGATTTTTTTTGCCAGGAATCCCAATATTGCCCTGTACCGGGAGACCTTATATGAGCAGGTATGGGAGAGAGAATATACCGGGGACAGCCGCACAGTGGATCTGCATGTACAAAGATTGAAAAAAAAGCTGGGATGGGAGGACCATATCAGCGCCGTCTATAAAGTCGGCTATCGACTGGAGACTTGATTATGAAATTTTTCTGGAAAATCTATTTTTCATTTACCGCATTATTTCTGGCCTCTTTCGGTCTGTTTGGTATCTGGATGATACAGATTAATTTCGAAAAGTCTTATCAGAAGGCTTTGGAAGAAGGAGAGCAGGACAACCGGATGTTCCAGCTGGCATTTGAAATGTCCTATCAAAACGACGGCATTGTTTCCGTGACCGCCGGCTCCGTCGTACAGAATCTGGCCGGAACAGGAGACATCTACAGGATCTACAACAGCGACGGGCTGATCTATCAGAATCAGGAAACAGGGATCGACAGTCCTCTCTGGCTGCAGCTGACAGAGGAAAAACCAAGCGGCTACACTTTAATACGGAAAAACAGGCGTACCTGGCTTGTCTACGCATGCAGGTCCGTGCTTGGCAGCAGCACCTATTACCTGGAAAATCTGAAAGACATATCGGACATATACTTTGATAAAGAATCTTATTACGACTGGTATACTGTCGTAGTTCTGATCCTGACGATAGTCACGGCAGTATTGGTGTATCTGGTGACTCATATTTTGACACATTCTATCCACGAGCTATCCAGTACCGCCAGAGGATTTACCGGTGGAAATTATGGTATACGCGCCAGAGAACGGGGCAGTGATGAAATCGCAGGACTTGCCCATGATTTTAACGAAATGGCCGACACCATCTCAGAAAAAATGCAGGAGCTGGAAGAACAGGCGCGCCGCCAGGAGGATTTTACAGCCTCTTTCGCTCATGAGTTGAAAACTCCCCTGACCTCCATTATCGGTTACGCGGACATGCTTCGCACTGTAGAATGTACAAAGGAAGAAACCTTTGAAGCGGTCAATTACATTTTTCAGCAGGGGAAGCGTCTGGAAAGTCTTTCTTTTAAACTGCTGGAGCTGATCGTGGCGGAGAAACAGGAATATGATTTTCGTCCTTTGTGTGTGGAAGAATTGGTTCAGGACGCTGTGCGTCTGACGGAAACAGGAAGAAAAGAAAAGGAAATCTGCCTGACCGTCCGCGTAGAAAAAGGCATCATGACTGGGGATCGTGATCTGCTGGTATCCATGCTTACCAATTTATTGGATAATGCCAGAAAAGCTGTCTCGGAACACGGACAGATCCGGATCAGGGGCCGGAATAAGGCGGGAGGGTACCTGCTCAGTATTTCTGACAATGGATGCGGCATGGAAGAAAAAGATCTGGCACGCATTACAGAGGCTTTCTACATGGTCGATAAATCCCGTGCCCGTAAGGAGGGCGGGGCAGGACTTGGTATGACCCTGTGCAGCCGTATTCTGGATCTTCACGACGCCAAATGGAAGATTTCCAGTATACCGGGGAAAGGTACTTCCATTGCCTTATGGTTTCCCGGAGAAAAGGAGGGACAGAACATATGAAACGAAGCTTTGCTGTCTGTCTGACCGGAACCGTCCTTCTGGCAGCGGGAGTCATATTTCTTCCCCGTTATATCAGCCGCAGTCTGGATCTGCGGAATCTGAACCGGATCAGTTTGACGGACCGGGACCAGTTCTCCTATATGGAGCCCAGTTCTTATGATTTGCCGGGAAACGATGCAGGTTTCCGGTGCCTGGAAAATGGTACGGGTGAATTGACTCTGATCACTTCCTTTGACCGTCAGACAGTTAAACTAAATGAAGAGCTGCTTCAGGGAATCTATGACCAGATATCTGAAGCGCGGGAGTCGGGGATGCTTCCAAACCTGATCGGCGTCTTTGACTGGTATGAGGCTATGGGCCTTGAGCCTTCCTCGAACAGTGCCTCTGACTACGACAAAGATTATAACAGCAGTCTGAACTGGATGGATCAGGCAGAATCCGCTGAGTATTACTCGTTGATTTATACATCCGCTGAAAACTCGCATGTAAAAAATATGCTGAATTTCTGGCTTGTCCATTACACGGACATGCTGCGTCTGGATTATTATTTTCTTGTGAACGAAAGCAGCTATAAGATCTATTACGCCTGGATATACAGTCCATACACGGAATATCTCTGTTCGCTTCAGGACCAGAACTCAGCGGTTTATTCAAAGGATATAGAACAGATACTTCTGGATAATATATATATGGTTTCGGATGGCAGTACCTATTATTATGGGGCTGATTTTTGCGAAGGGTTCTCTTTGCCGGATGACCTTTCCATAAATTATCCTGTAACCATACGTCTGATCTTCGGGGAAAATGGAGTAACCATAGAGCAGCGGCCTCTCGCAGCCGGCCGCCGGGGATACCGGGGAATGGGCATCGGGCTGGAAAGTGTTGGAAATACATTTTCTGCTCCCGAAAACTGACATCAAAACTTATGATAAGGGGATAACCAACTATGAACAGATCAAGAGAAAAAAGGAAAAGAAGAATCAGAAGACTGAGGATCCGCCGCACAATGACGGTCATTATCGGAGTCTTTTTGCTGGTATTTGCGTGGAGGACCGTTACTTTAGCACTGCATTCTCTGCAAAGCCGCCCGGACGACGAATCCTCTCGGCAGGAAGAAGGTTTTGCAGATGTGATCCCGGCTTATTCTGATCAAAAAGGGAATGAACTTTCAGACTCGGCAGAAGATATCCTGCTGGTAAATAAAGATCATCCTCTGGAAGAAAACTATCAGCCTGATCTGGTCAAGTTGAGAGACTACGGAGTGGAAGTGGACCGGGAAATCTATGACAGTCTCCTCCGTATGCTGCAGGACGGTGAAAAAGAAGGATTAAAGTTCTGGGTTGCTTCCGGTTACCGCAGTATGGAGCGCCAGCGCGAACTGCTGGACGAAGATATTGCAGCTCTGATGAAACAGGGAAGCTCTCCATCGGAAGCCTACGAGGAAGTAGTACGGGAGACCATGCCCGTAGGCTGCAGCGAACACGCCACCGGACTGGCCGTAGATATCGTGGCGAAAGACTATCAGATCCTGGATGAAAAGCAGGCGCGCACAGAAGAGATCCAGTGGCTCCAGGAGCATTGCAGCCAGTACGGTTTTATCCTGCGCTACCCGGAAGATAAAGAGGATATCACAAAAGTATCCTATGAATCCTGGCATTTCCGGTACGTAGGAGTGAAGGCGGCAACGGAGATCATGGAGAAAGGGATCACACTGGAAGAACATCTTGACAAATAGGGTGAAAAATGAAAAAAGTGAAAAATATTTTGGGATATCCGTTATTTTTTCTTATTATTCTATTGCCGCTGGGAATGATCCTCTGTTCCTGCCTGGGATATACTTTTAAACTCGGGAGCTATTTGGCATTTGCCGTAATAACGGCTTTGCTGGCAGTCACTGCGGCTGTTATTGCGGATGCAGGCAAAGTATCTTCTGTGCTCTTTGCCCTGGCAGCACCATTATCTCTGGTTAATGCTGTATTCTATATATTTGAGTGCGGCAGGAACAGCAGAATATGGATCATACTGTGCATGCTCATCTGCATTGTCTGCGGCTGTATTTTAACTGTAAAACATGGAAAACCGCTGGCTTTGAAAATCATTGCTCTGATATTATCTGCTTTCATGATTCTGCCGGTTAGTTTTATCGGATTCGCAATGTTGATATTCGGAAACATGGGAGAAGTTACCGTTGTCCGGTCTATTGAATCGCCCGGCGGAACATATTATGCGGAAGTGGTTGACGATGACCAGGGTGCGCTGGGCGGAAATACTCTTGTCGATGTGTATCAGAACAAGGAATTCAATAATCATGAGAATATAAAAATGCCCTCATTCCATCCCAATATCAGGATAGGAAGGGGCATCTTTTATTTTAAGCATTATTAGAAGATCCGAAGCACTCCAAAGACTTTTCCAAGAATCGTCACTTCATCTACGATAATCGGACTCATAGAATCATTCTCCGGCTGCAGGCGGTAGTGACCGTCTTCTTTATAAAAGGTTTTTACTGTAGCCGAATCGTCGATCAACGCCACGACCATATCTCCATTATTGGCAGTGCTCTGCTGTTGTACCAGAATCTGATCCCCGTTGAAAATGCCTGCATTCACCATGCTGTCGCCTTTTACCTTCAGCATAAAGCATTCACTGTTCGGCATGTATTCTGCCGGGATCGGGAAATAGTTCTCAATATTTTCCTGTGCCAGAATCGGCTGTCCGGCCGCTACGGTACCGATCAGAGGTACATTGACTACCTCCCGGCGGGTCAGTTGGAAAGTATCGTCTATAATCTCGATAGCCCGGGGCTTGGTGGGGTCTCTGCGAATATAACCGTTTTTCTCCAGAGTCTCCAGGTGGGAGTGCACCGAAGAGGTCGACTTCAGATGAACCGCTTCGCAGATATCTCTCACTGCAGGGGGATAGCCTTTATGTAAAATCTCTGATTTAATAAAATCGAGAATTTCCTGCTGCTTTGGCGTGATTTTTCCATATCCCATAAAAGATCCTCCTGTGAATCGAACATTCGTTTTTACCAGTATAGCACAAACGTTCGGGAAAAGCAAACAGATTAGAATGCAATGCCGGTATCTGCAGAGTATTGAGCCAATATGTCTTCATCCGCTTTTTCAAGCATATTCAGCAGCGCTTTTGTTGCGGACGGCAATTCTTTTTTAGGATTGTAAACAATACAAATATGGCGTTTGGGTATCTGGATATCCAAAGATAGCTGAATCAAACCGCAATTCAGCAAGAATGAACGTGCAAACTTATACGGCGTGAATCCTATACCCAGGTTGTGCAATACGGTAGGCGGAATCAGGTCATTGGAATTCACCTCTATATTCGGATGCAGTTCCAGTCCCTGGCTCTGAAAGATTCCATCCCAGAACTTCCTGGATGTGGTCCCGCTTTCCATACAGACAAGAGGATACTGCAGTAAGTCTTTCAGAGTAAGTACCTGATCCTGCAGGTTGGTAAAATGGCTTCCCGCAACTACAATGTCCTGAAAATCCGCCACTTGTTTGACCATCATGCCTTTTGGAGGATCGAGAGGTGTGGTAAGCAGGGCAAAGTCCAATCCGCCTGTCGTTAGAGAAGAAACCGGAAAAGGTGTAGAAAAGGTATGGATCCGAATATTTACATTCGGATAACGATGCTGAAACCGCTCCAGATAAGGAAGCAGAAAATACCGCATGGTCAGCTCGCTGGCGCCGATATCGATCTTTCCGCTCTGGCCGTCTACATATTCCTGGAGCATATTTCTGGCACGTTCCATCTGCTGGCAGGCGCGGCTGACCTGGCGGAAAAGAAGCTGTCCTTCCGGAGTCAGGGTAACTCCTTTCTGAGACCGGAAAAAAAGCTGACAGTCCAGATCGTGTTCCAGATTCTGGATACATTTGCTGATCGTAGGCTGGGTCAGACACAGATGCTGGGCCGCCAGAGTAATATTTTTCCTCTTTGCCACTTCGTAAAATACCTTATAATAGTCATAACTGATGTCCATTTTACTGTCTGTCTTATTCAAGCTCAAATAACCATTCCTTTTTTCTATGGATATATGTAAAAAAAATGATTATACATTTCTTTTTTTCGTATTATAATAGAGTTCGGGACTTCAGGCAAGTATTATTTATATATTGCATGGAGCTCAGAATTTTAAGAGAAAGGAAGTGCAGTTATGGGCAATTTGGGAGAAAAGCTGATAGAAGAATTGCAGTGTGAGACGGTATTCTCCATCGGCGGCATAGGCATCTCGGAATCGGTCGTAGTCACATGGATCATCATGGCCGTTGTACTGGTTGCTTGCCTGCTGCTGACCCGGAATCTAAAGGTAGAGAATCCCGGTAGGGGACAGCTGCTCCTGGAATTTGCAGTAAGCTGGGTCCAGAATCTGTGCGGCGATTTCATCGGGGAAAAAGGCAGGAGGTATACCCCTTATCTTACTTCAATCCTGATCTATCTTGGAATTGCCAATCTGATCGGTATTCTGGGATTCAAGCCTCCCACAAAAGATCTGAATGTGACAGCAGCTCTGGCTATTATGAGTATTGTACTCATTCAGTACGCAGGCATCCATAAGAAAGGCGCAAAAGGCTGGCTGAAAAGCTTTGTGGAACCGGTAGCTATCGTGGCTCCCATCAACATCCTCGAGCTGGTGATCAAGCCGCTGTCTCTGTGTATGCGACTGTTTGGTAACGTGCTGGGTGCGTTTGTCATTATGAAACTGATCGAAAGCGTTCTGCCGGTATTTCTTCCGGTGGTGTTCAGCGCATATTTTGACCTGTTTGACGGTCTGATCCAGGCATACGTTTTTGTATTCCTGACCGGACTATTTATCAAAGAAGCTATTGAGTAAAAAGTAGAAAAAGGAGAAAAGAGTTATGAGTACATTAATCGCGATTGGCGCGGCGATCGCCGTTCTGACTGGTATCGGAGCAGGAGTAGGTATTGGAATTGCAACTTCTAAGGCAGCAGAAGCTGTAGCAAGACAGCCGGAGGCTGACGGAAAGATCACAAAGATCCTTCTTCTGGGAGCGGCGCTGGCCGAGGCAACCGCTATTTATGGTTTCGTTATCGCCCTGTTGATTATTATCCTCTTAGGTTAAAGAAAGGCGGATGTTTGCATGTTAAGACTTGATATAAATCTGGTCTTTACCATCATCAATCTGCTGATCTGGTATGCGATTATCCGGATATTACTTTTTAAGAGGATTAACCGTGTCATCGATCAGAGGGAGCAGGCTATCCAGTCCCGCTACGCGGACGCGCAGAAGCTTCAGGATGAAGCGGCTGCCGAGAAGGATAAATATGCCACATCTCAGGCGCAGATTGAGGCGGAAAAGACCAAGGTGATGGACCAGGCACAGGAAGATGCCCGGGTGGAATACAATCACATTCTGGAAGAAGCCAACAAAAAGGCGGAACAGATCGTGGAGAATTCCAAAAAAGAGGCTGTATTGGAGAAAGACAAGATCGTTTCCAAAGCGGAGCAGGAGATTCGTTCACTGATCCTGGATACTGCTGTTAAATCGATGCAGTCCTCCGGAAATGACAGCGCTCTTTACGATGAATTTTTGACTAAGACAGGTGAGGCGGGTCATGGAGAAAATGAATAGTTATTTAGAACAACTGGCGGAAGCCCGCATCCAGCCTGACGTGCTGCAGCATGCGCTGGATATCCTGCAGGCCGTTCCCCAGATACAGGATGAACTGGAGAACCCTACCGTCCCCCATGAAAAGAAGGAGGACATTGTCCAGAAGATTTTTCCGGAAAAAGTCCGGAATTTTATTTTAAAACTGGCAGACGACAGCTGTCTTGGTTCTCTGGCTGACATCTTAAAAACATATATGGAGAAACCGGAAGAAGAGAGGACTCCGCTGGAATGCGTCCTGGAATATGTGACTGCTCCCAGCGACTCCCAGTTAGAAGGCATCCGGAAATTTCTCAGACAGAAATATCCGGGAAGGCCTCTGGAATTCCGGCAGAAAGAAAATCCGTCTATTGGAAGCGGATTTATTCTTCGCGCAGGCAACCAGGAATATGACTGGAGCACGAAGGGAAGAGAGCGTCTCCTGGAGAAGGAGCTGGCGTCCCTGCACGTGGCAGACGGCGATCTGTTAGCCCAAAAAGGAATTATCAGTATCCTGAAAGGCAGCCTGGACGGCGTGGATATCGAGAGCCAGGAGATCGGCGTGGTCAGCAGAGTCGGAGACGGCATCGCTTATATCGATGGCGTAGATCACGCCATGTACGGCGAGATCCTCGTCTTTGACGGAGGATTAAAAGGTATGGTGCAGGATATCCGCGCCCATGAGGTGGGTTGTATCCTGTTTGGTAAAGACACCAGTATTGAAGAAGGAACTAAAGTCGCCCGTACCGGGCGGATGGCAGGTATCCCGGTAGGCGATGCGTTTATCGGACGCGTCGTAAATGCCCTGGGAGCTCCTATTGATGGAAAAGGCGAAATTGAAGCTTCTGATTACCGTCCTGTAGAGAATAAAGCGCCTGGAATCGTAGACCGTAAATCCGTAGACACACCGTTGGAAACCGGTATTCTGTCCATCGATTCCATGTTCCCTATCGGAAGAGGCCAGCGTGAGCTGATCATCGGGGACCGTCAGACAGGTAAAACCTCCATTGCCACGGACGCAATTCTGAACCAGAAAGGGAAGAATGTAATCTGTATCTATGTGGCAATCGGGCAGAAAGCGTCTACTGTGGCTAAATTGGTACGCACTTTTGAACAGTATGGCGCTATGGACTATACGATCGTCCTGTCTGCTACGGCCAGTGAACCGGCGCCGCTGCAGTATATCGCGCCTTATTCCGGCACTGCCCTGGCAGAATATTTCATGTACCGGGGACAGGATGTACTGATCGTTTATGATGATCTGTCAAAGCATGCGGTAGCATACCGTTCTCTGTCCCTGCTGCTGGAGCGTTCGCCCGGACGTGAAGCCTATCCTGGGGATGTGTTCTATCTTCATTCCCGTCTGTTGGAGCGTTCCAGCCGGCTTAGCGATGAGTTAGGAGGCGGATCCATTACGGCGCTTCCGATCATAGAGACTCAGGACGGCGACGTATCCGCTTATATACCGACCAACGTGATCTCCATCACTGATGGACAGATTTTCCTGGAAAGCGATCTGTTCTTTGCAGGTATGCGTCCGGCAGTCAATGTAGGGCTTTCCGTATCCCGTGTGGGCGGCGCGGCCCAGACAAAAGCAATGAAAAAAGCGGCTGGAAGTGTACGTATCGACCTGGCTCAGTACCGCGAGATGGAAGTATTTACCCAGTTCAGCTCCGATCTGGACGCTGTAACTCAGGAACAGCTCCAGTATGGCAAGGGATTGATGGAACTTCTGAAGCAGCCTCTGTGCCAGCCTCTTTCTCTGCACGAGCAGGTAATTACACTTTGTGCAGCCACACATAAACAACTGTTGGATGTGCCTGTCAAAGATGTGAAGTCCTTCCAGAGAGGATTTTTGGACTGGATCGACCAGAAACATCCGGAGATCGGCAACGAGATCGAACAGATGCATACGCTGAATGACAGTCTCACTGATAAAATCATCAATGCGGTTAAGGAATACAAGAGTCAGGTGGTGAAGTAAGATGGCGGGCCTGAGAGAGATTCAGAGCAGGATAAAAAGTATCCAGGATACCAGAAAGATCACCAACGCCATGTATATGATCTCTTCCACTAAGATGAGAAAGGCCAGAGAAGCGCTTGCGGCGACGGAACCGTTTTTTTATACGCTTCAATCTGCCATAGCGAGAGTTATGAGGCATGTGCCGGAACTGGAAAGCCCGTATTTTGAGAAAGAGGGAGAAGTTCGTTCCCGAATCGGGGTTCTGGTAATTGCCGGAGATAAAGGGCTGGCAGGATCTTATAACCATAATGTACTGAAAATGGCGCAGCAGTTTCTTGACGACACGGACAAAGAAGTAGAGCTTTTTGTAGTAGGAGAACTGGGACGGCAATATTTCAGCGGACGCGGAATTCCTATCGAAGAGAATTTTCAGTACACCGCCCAGCACCCCACATTCAGCCGTGCGCGCTGGATCAGAGAAACACTTCTCGAAAAATATCAGAGCGGTGAAATCCAGGAAATCCATGTGATCTATACCCGTATGGAAAACAGTCTGTTGAGTGAAACAGAAGACTCGATGATTCTTCCGCTCCGGAAATCTTTACCGACACAGGTACCGGCAAATGTATATCAGGAAGACTTTTTGCTGCAGCCTTCTCCGGAAGAGGCTATAGACCGGATCGTGCTCAGCTATGTAACCGGTTTTATTTACGGTGCTCTGGTAGAATCTTTCTGCAGCGAGCAAAATGCCCGTATGGTTGCCATGGAAGCGGCGACCAACAACGCGGATGAACTGCTGCACAATCTGAATATCATGTATAACCGTGCACGGCAGGCAGCGATCACGCAGGAAATCACAGAAGTCTGCAGCGGCGCCCGTGCACAAAAGCAAAAAACGAATCAAGCAAAGGAGATGCAGGTGTGATGGAAAAGGGAAAAATCATACAGATTTCCGGCCCGGTCATCGACGTGCTGTTTGAAAAGGGCAATCTCCCCCATATTAAAGATGCACTGACCGTAGATAACCATGGTACTCAGTGCGTCATGGAGGTCGCGAAACATTTGGGTGGAAATGTGGTGCGCTGTATCATGCTTTCAGCCAGTGAAGGCCTCTGCCGGGATATGGAAGTCACCCAGACCGGAAAAGGAATATCGGTTCCGGTGGGTGAAAAGACACTGGGACGCCTGTTCAATGTACTGGGACAGCCGGTGGACGGCGGCCAGGAAATCACAGATGCAGAAAAATGGTGTATTCACCGGGATCCGCCTTCTTTTGAAGATCAGAGCCCGGTTGTAGAGATACTGGAAACAGGCATCAAGGTCATTGACTTGTTGGCCCCGTATGCCAAAGGTGGTAAGATCGGTCTGTTTGGCGGCGCCGGAGTAGGAAAGACCGTCCTGATCCAGGAGTTAATCCGCAATATTGCCACAGAGCATGGCGGATATTCCATCTTTACCGGAGTCGGAGAGCGTTCCAGGGAAGGAAACGACCTGTGGAGCGAGATGAAAGAATCCGGGGTACTGGAGAAGACAGCGCTGGTATTCGGACAGATGAATGAGCCGCCCGGAGCCCGTATGCGTGTAGCGGAGACGGGACTTACCATGGCGGAATATTTCCGTGATGTGGAACATCAGAATGTGCTGCTCTTTATCGACAATATTTTCCGTTTTGTGCAGGCGGGATCAGAAGTATCCGCGCTGTTGGGACGTATGCCGTCCGCAGTAGGCTATCAGCCAACTCTGGCTACGGAAATGGGCGAACTTCAGGAGAGAATCACATCCACGAAGAATGGTTCTGTTACATCCGTGCAGGCGGTCTATGTGCCGGCAGACGATTTGACCGACCCGGCTCCCGCTACTACATTCGCGCATCTGGACGCGACGACGGTACTTTCCAGAAAGATTGTGGAACAGGGTATCTATCCGGCGGTGGATCCGCTGGAGTCTACCTCCAGAATCCTGGAAGCCGATGTGGTGGGAGAAGAACATTACGAGACCGCCAGAAGAGTTCAGGAAATGCTTCAGAAATACAAAGAGCTGCAGGATATTATCGCAATCCTCGGTATGGAAGAACTTTCGGAAGAAGACAAGCTTACGGTAAGCAGAGCCAGAAAGATTCAGCGTTTCCTGTCCCAGCCTTTCCATGTGGCTGAGAATTTTACAGGCGTACCCGGAAAATATGTACCGCTGAAAGATACGATCAAAGGATTCCAGGCTATTATCAACGGCGACATGGATTCTTATCCGGAAGCGGCATTCTTCAATGTAGGAACGATTGAAGAAGTGGTGGAAAAAGCCAAGAGCATGATGGAGAACGCTTAAGGGAAAGGAGCATATTATGGCGAGTTTTTCTTTAAGAATCATATCCAGTACCCGTGTTTTTTACGAAGGTCCCTGCAGATGTCTGATAGTACCTGCTCCTGATGGAGAAAAAGCGATTCTGGCGCATCATGAGGAGATGATCCTGGCGCTGCGGGAAGGCGAAATGCGGATGCAGATCGAAGAGGGCGGAGAGTGGTTATATGCCGCTTTAAGTCCGGGATTCTGCCAGGTGGCGCATAACCGCGTCACACTGTTGGCAGATACGGTAGAACGTCCGGAAGAGATCGACGCAGTCAGAGCAAAAGAAGCTCTGGAGCGTGCGGAAGAGAAAATGCGTCAGAAACAAAGTACCCGGGAATATCATATTACCCAGGCAGCGCTTGCCAGAGCCCTGGTGCGTCTCAAAGAAACGGAACGGTTTACTCATTAAAACCGGACATTTTCCGGGATTTGTCCCTATCATATTTATGCAGGTCATATTATGATAGGGACATAGAAAAACCGGAAAAGGGGATGCGTATATGAAACAGGAGGTTTTGGCGCGGACGATCATAGAAACCATGCTGAATAAATCTTTGCGCGATATTGAAAGAGACCCGGACCGCAGTATTCGAAATCTGATTGATCTGGGCATCAATTTTGCAAAAGGAAGATTTCAGCGTGAATTTCTTCATGTGCTTCAGGAAATGATGCAGAATGAACGAAGCGCCTATTATACATTAGTGAAAAATGTGGTGTCATATACAGATCACCGAAGGCTGATGACGATCGGCATGAACATTGGATTTCAGGCCTGCACCGTCGGCGCCACACTGATCCGTGAAAATGAGGAGCGTCTGCATTTTAATATTCCATGGATTTATCAGGTGAATTTCGGGAAAAACGGCCTGCCCTGTGAGGATTTGGATAAATTAATCTGCCAGGGTAAGGAACTGGGAACTTTTATTTATCTGTTAAACGGGAACGGACCGATTCAAAAAGAACATATCACCGTTGTGAAAAATCATACCGACTGTGCATTTATTCTATTAGTGACAGCGGAGATGATTCTGGGTGACCTGATGGATAAATTAGAATCTACCGCCAACTGCCTGATCTTGGTAGACGGTGATTCCGAACTGCTGGCAGAGGCGGCAGATGAACTGAAAAAGCACGCCTTTCTTTATGGCGTCTATCTGCGTTGCCGCAGGGCTGACCAGAACCTTTATTTTGAGCCTGATTATTTAGAAAGGATTGAAGATACGGGCGCGGCGTTCTGTGTGCTGATGCCGGAAGATCAGTTTTCTTTTGAGGAAGATGAATTAAGGAAGGGACAGACCGCACAGATCCGCGGACAGCAGGAATATCCGTTTATCCTTGTGGATTATACATCTGATATACAGCAGATAGACCGTGTAATCTCCAATGATTCCTGCGCGGTAGCCTTTGATTCAGAAGGTTATGTGTACACAGATACAGGAAAATGGCAGGGAAGTCCATACAATATCCATTATAAAAATCTCCGGGACATCCTGGAAAACGTGACTAAAAAATGAAAATATCCGGATACGGTGCCAAGGCCATATCCGGTTTTTTATATCATTCTTCCGCAGCATGCCCGCAGCTGTCTTACATATTCTTCCGGTTCCAGACAGTCACGTGCGGAGAGCCACCGTATCATAGAGACAATCAACGCGTCAGAGATAAATGTGATAAAGAAATCCGGCGGATTTTCAAAATCAAACATTTCTGCGGAGTACTGCAACAGGATTGGTTCCAGAATCTCCTGAAAATAATCCCGAAAAGAGTTCTGGCCTGTAATCTCAAACGCTTTTTTATAGAAGGCATGATTTGCGTAAAAGTATTTACATATACCCAAAATAAACTCCCATCCATCCGCATAGGGTTTTGCGCAGGCCGCCGCAAAAAATTCCGTATGGAAAATCCAGTTCACCAGATCATATTTATCCCGAAAATGATAATAGAAACTTTTCCTGTTCATACCGCAGATGTCACAGATGTCGCTGACACTGATCTTGGAAAACGGCATGGTGCCAAGCAGTGTTTTCATCGCTTCTGCGAGCGCTTTTTTCGTAATATTAGAGTCTGCCAAAGCCTTTTCCCTCCATTCGCCAAGTCCAGTATATCAAACCGGTACAAGAACTGCAACGAAAGAGAAAAAAACTTTTTTTGGGACAGATTCTTTAAATTGGGTAAAAATAAGACAGATAATAATATTGTGGAATATCCATTTAAAAATCATTCAAGTATAATGCAAAAAGTAAAAACTATCTGAAGGAGAATACACATGGAATTACATGGGTTAAATGACCTGGAAGTAAAAAAATCCAGGGAAACTTATGGAAGCAATGAGATACCAGATTCAGAACCGACCACGTTTTGGAAAGAGTTCAAAGAAACTTTTAAGGATCCTATGATCCGGGTTCTGCTGGCGATCTCCGCTCTGATGATCGTCATGTTCTTTCTGGGGTATGCGGAAATTTTCGAACCGGTTGGAACGCTGGTGGCAATACTGATCGTAGCATTCGTGACCGCAAAGACAGGAGTGGCAAGCGACACCAAATACCGGGACCTGAAGCATTCTGTGAAAGAAGAAGAGATCAAAGTTTACCGGAATGGAAATATCTGTAATGTGGGTATTAATCAGGTCGTTGTGGGAGATCTGGTGCTTCTTCAGGCCGGAGATAAGATTCCTGCTGACGGAATCCTGGTCACAGGACACCTGAATGTAAATAATGCGGCCTTAAACGGAGAAGCTGAGGAATGTCCCAAGACGGCCGCCGCGCCGGACGCGCCGTTTCCGGAGGAGATCACAGGGGATACCTTCGTGGATGATTCTTCCCTCTTCCGGGGAGCCATTGTTTTTGACGGCGAAGGCGTTATGCTGGTCAAGAAGACAGGCATAAAAACCATGATGGGCCGTATGGCGCTGGAAATGCAGGAGGAGGAACCTCCTTCTCCGCTTCAGGTAAAACTGTCCATCCTGGCCGGCCAGATATCCAAAATCGGATACATTGGAGCAATATTAATCGCCGTTTTTTACGTGATTCATTTTGTTTCTCTGGCGGGAGGCGTAGAGCCTTATCTGAGCATGGGATGGGAATATATTCTGATGGATCTGATCGATGCGGTGACGATCGCCATCGTCATTATCGTCTGCGCGGTTCCGGAGGGACTTCCGCTGATGATATCCATCGTCCTCATGCAAAATACCAGCAAAATGCTGGATCACAATGTATTAGTGCGGAAAGCGGAAGGCATCGAAACTGCCGGCGCGCTGAATATACTCTTCAGCGACAAAACCGGAACGATCACCAAAGGAGAACTGGAAGTCGTTGAATTTTTCACAGCCGACGGGTTTGTCATACCATTCGACGAGTTGAAAAAATATCCGGAAGTCCGGAACGGTCTGCGGATCGCCATCGGGCAGAATTCTTCTTCCATGTATGACGAACGGCATCGGGTTATCGGCGGAAATGCCACAGATCAGGCTTTGATGAAATTTCTGGGAGAGGAATCTTATCAGGAACTTCAGCGGGATGAAAATCTGCATGTGGTTAAATCCCAGAAATTTAATTCTGCAAATAAATTCAGCCAGGCGCAGATAGGATCCAGAACTTACTATAAAGGCGCGCCGGAGCGCCTGCTCCAGAAAGCTACCCACTATCTGGGTATCGACGGGCAAATCCATCCGCTGGATCTGGATCGCCTGAATGAAAAGATCGACCAGCTCGCCAGCAAAGCCATGAGGGTGCTATCCTTTGGATACAGCGACCATCCTATGGAAGAAGATGTGATTGAAGACGGTCTGGTGCTGATCGGCCTGACAGCCATCCGGGACGATGTGCGTCCGGAGGCAAGGGAAGCGATCCGGGAAGTACAGGAGGCCGGCATTCAGGTGGTCATGATCACCGGAGACCGCCTGGAAACAGCAGCGGCCATCGCCGCAGACGCGGGGCTGGTCACTTCAGAAGAGGATATCTGCCTTACTTCCTCGGAACTGAATTCTATGAGCGACGACCGGGTGAAACAGATCCTTTCCCGGATCCGCGTGATTGCCAGGGCCCTGCCTACTGATAAATCCCGCATGGTCCGCATCTGCCAGGAACAGAATCTGGTAGTCGGCATGACCGGCGACGGAGTCAACGACTCCCCGGCGCTGAAACGTGCAGATGTGGGATTTGCTATGGGCAGCGGTACGGAAGCGGCAAAAGAAGCCGGAAAGATCGTGATCCTGGATGACAATTTTAACTCTATTAAAGACGCTATCTGGTATGGCAGAACCATCTATCATAATATACTGAAGTTCTGTAAATTCCAGCTGGTAGTAAACGTAGCAGCAGTACTGGTCAGCGCGATCGCTCCATTTTTAGGCGTGGAAGAACCGTTAAAAGTTACGCATCTTCTGTTCGTCAATCTGGTAATGGACGGACTGGGCGCCATGATGCTGGGCAATGAACCGGCTCTGGAGATCTATATGAAAGAGAAGCCGCGCCGACGGGATGAAAGTCTGGTAAGCAAAGAAATGATGACACAGATCGGCATCATGGGCGTCTGGCTGACGCTTATGAGCCTGGTTTACCTGACGTCCGACTGGACAAGATCTTTCTTTGAGACAGACGCCCAGTTTATGACTTCTTACTTTGTGTTGTTTATCGCCAGCGCGCTGTTCAACGGATTTAATGTCAGAGACGACGGATTCGGTATTTTCAAAAACCTGAAAGACAATCCTGATTTTCTGAAAGTAATGTTCATGATCCTGGGCATTCAGTTCTGCCTGGTCAATGTTTCACTGATCCCGGCAGCGCCCGCGGAATGGATCGGAAATATGTTCAGCTGCGTACCGTTCGGCATAGCCGGATGGATTCTGGTATTGGTACTGGCATTTACCATGATACCGGTGGACATGGTCCGCAAGATTATATTTCGTAAATTAAAAAATAAATAATACAGCTCTTTACCGGTCATATATCTGCGTATATGGCCGGTTTTACTTTTACCATTTCTTAAGAAATCTTCGGAATTCTTTAAGAGGATTCCCGCCGGTAATGTGCTAAGATAGATACAGTTTATCGGTGATTCCCGGGGAATCTCCTGAAATGTACGAGGTGGAAAATGAAAGCAGAAGAGCGAGAATACAAAAACCGGAAAAGAGAGCGGCAGCGCAGGCGTAAACGCCGCAAAAGACTCCAAAGGCTATACAGCTTCGTCCTTTTCCTGTGCGTGGCCGTACTGGCCGTGTGGGGCGTCAGACGATGGATCATCGGGGATAATAATGCCTCTTATGAAATATCTGCCCCTGTCGTGCGTACCGAAGAAGAGACACTGGAAGAACTCCGGCATATGGCAGAAAACAATAGCGACATACGCAAAATACTGGACAGGGCAGAAGAGTATCCTCCGGAAATGCTGGCAGCGCTGGCAAACAATCCGGAGATGTTAGAATTTGTATCCGGCTATCCGGATCAGAATAGTTCAGAATCAGATCCTCAGCTTACCGCCGCAGAACGCAGTGAACGTTATCCGCTTTTCCTCCAATGGGATCAGCGGTGGGGATACCTTCCCTACGGAAATTCCAACATCGGGATGGCCGGATGCGGTCCTACCTGTCTGTCCATGGCGGTTCACGCCATGACGGGAGACAACTCCGTCACGCCCGCCTCTCTGGCACAATTTTCAGAGGACCAGGGTTACTACGTGGAGGGGACCGGAACCTCCTGGACCCTTATGACAGACGGAGCCGCCGCTTTCGGGCTGACAGGCACAGAGCTTTCTCTGGACGAAGGAATCATGAAAAGGGAACTGGATGCAGGCCATCCCATTATCTGTGCCATGGGACCGGGGGATTTTACCACGGCAGGGCATTTTATCCTGATCTACGGGTATACAGACGACGGTTTCCAGATCAATGATCCTAACTGTAAGGCCAGAAGCGGGAGAGTGTGGAGTTACGAAGACCTTTCCTGGCAGATCCGGAATCTGTGGTCATATCAGGCATAAACCTTTATTCCTTCTCTCTGAGCTGCACCACATTGGCGGCCCTGCGCTTTCTTTCTTCTTTCATGGCTGCATAATGCTTACGGGTAGTATTTACATTTTTGTGTCCCAGGACGTCTGCCACCAGGTAGATGTCCCCGGTTTCCTGGTATAAAGCGGTTCCGTAAGTACTCCGTAATTTGTGGGGCGTGATCCTTTTTGCCGTGGCTGTGGAGGCATATTTTTTTACCAGGCGCTCCACGGACCGCACCGTGATCCGGGTATTATTCTGGGAGATAAACAAAGCGTTTTCATGTCCCGGCTCCGGAGTCATCTCCAGACGTTCGTCCAGATAATTCCGGAGCATTTCCTCCACTTCTTCGCCAAAATATACAATATCTTCATTTCCTCCTTTGCGGATCACCCGCATGGCGCCGTTGTCAAAATCCAGATCTCCGATATCCAGACCCACCAGTTCCGTAACCCGAACACCTGTTCCCAGAAGAGTCACGATGATCGCCAGGTCGCGGGCACGGGTCTTTTCATGCCAGCATTTCTGCGCTTTGGTCAGTTTTTCTCCTGATTCCACATTATCGATCAGCTGGGCCACTTCGTTTGCATCCAGACGGATAATATTTTTTTCCTTTACTCTGGGAACGTCCACCACTGAAGGAGCATTTTTTTCGATCATTCCTTTTTTGTGGTAATAGCCGAAAAAGGTATTTAAAGTCGCCAGTTTGCGCGCCTTGCCTTCCTCGTGGTTGCGGTGAAGCTGACCGTCCCTTTCATAATAGGTCAGAAAGGAGAGATATTCCTCAATGTCTACAGGCTGGATATCATCCAGAATCGATACCGGAAGCGTACGGATGTCCTTATCCTTAAAGTACGGATTCTGTGTACGGAGAAAATAAAAAAACGTATTCAGATCATAAGCATAATTGCGCCGGGTATTCGTAGCTTTTTTGATTTCCATGGCGCGGAAGAAATCAGAAGCGAACGCAGGAAGTTCCTTTACAAGTTCTCTGAGTTGGGCAGTGTTTTTCAGGTCCAGTTGTTCGTGGTAAGTCAATGCCATAAAAATGCCTCCTTGAAAGTGGTTTTAGGTATATTGCGTCGTAAAACTGCGATTTTGCGACGCGTTATATCAGTACCACTATTGTACAATTTATGTATATATTTTTCAAGAAAGTTCTGTATATTTTTTCCCCTTGGTCGTTGTATTTTTCCGGTATTCTATGTTATGATAATCCGGTAATCGAAAAGAAGGCAGATAAGGATGCTTTTCTGGTGCCCTCTAGTCTATAGGGGGTGATGCCCATGAACACAATGGAAGTCTTGACTTTAGTGCTCGTGATTTTTGCTGTTCTGACATACATAGACAACAAAAAGAAATAGCATCCCCCGCCCAAGGTTGATGCTATCTCTTTTATAAAATAGTCTTCACTGAGGGCATCGGATTTCTCCGACTGCCTTTCTAAGTAGATTATACTACAGGGTGCTTGTTTTATGCAAGTACCCTTTTATATCTTTGTCAGTTACTCGTTTCCTCGGCCGCGGTTCCCTGATTCAGTACTTCCGTGATTTTTTCAATCATCTCATCTTCCTTCAGGCGGAATTTGATCTCTACCCGGCGGGAAGCGGCCATATCAACCTTCGTGGAATTCATCTGATAGATAGGCTCACTGTAGGAACGGCCATTGACCGTCATAAGCTCCTGGAGCTGCCCGATCTGTGTGTCCGTCAGGCCATTATCGGAATCCAGGCAAAAGTTCGCGACCGCGTTTGCCCGGTTGAAGGACAATGTCATGTTGCTCTGGTATCCTCCGTCGGTATCCGTATGTCCTTCTATAATAATCTCCGCAATATATGGGCGGAAATTATCCTGCAGCAGCACCCCCAGGTACATAGGAATAATCTCCTCAAGAGTCTTCTTACTGTTCTCTGTCAGGACAGAGCTGTTATATCGGAACAAAACGTCCGAGGAAAAGGCGATGGATCCCGTCTGAGAATCCACCTGCATGGAGGAATTGCTGAAGCGCTCCTGAAGCGCCCTGATAATATCCGTCCGGATCCCCACGATGTCTTCCAGTTCACTCTTAGTAGCACGAAGTTCTGCCTGCGCCTCATCGATCTCGCGGTACGCCGCGGCCAGTTCCGCTTCTGTACTGCTCGCCTGGGCGTACGCCTTCTCCAGCGCATCCATAGAAGCCTGCAGATCTTCCTGGGACAGTTCCAGTTCCGATCTGGTGGCGTTCAGGCTGATCTGAGCGTTTTCCAGATCGGTCTGCTTCTGCCGGTAAATACCCAGCGTGATGGCAATCATCAGGATAAAGATCAGAAGCAATGCGGCCATCATGTCGGAATACGACTGCCAGTAACTGGGAGCCTCAAATACTGCCCTGTTCTTTCTTTTATTTCTCATATAAATCCCTCATCTGATGAAAGGTATAAAGTTCATTGCTCAAATCGTCGCAGGTACTGGAGAGTTTCTCTTCCAGCTCTCTCTGCCGTTCCAGCGTCATGGTCAGCGTCTCGTTCATGGTACGGCTGGATTCCAGCAGAAGCCTGGTGCTCTCTTCCAGTCTCTGGAAGTTCCTGGCATAGGTTCCCTGGGCTTCGCAGGATTCATGCAGGGTCTTTCCCAGCTGTTCAAAGTCGGCTCCAAGCACATCCGACATCTGATTGACAAATTGCTGAACGATCCGGTCCAGCCCTTTGCTCTGTTCCTCTGCATTCCCTTTCAGAAGCTCCAGAATCCGCTTCAGCGCATTCGCCATATTAGCCTGATAGATCAGCATGGCGCTGGTAGTCTCGTCCACAGAAGCCGGCACAGGAGCTGCGCATTCCTGAAAAGTCATCAGAAAACGGGATAATTTTCCATAGGCGTCCGCCATCAGGCTGCGGTAAACAAAGTTAAATACGATAGAAAAGAAAATGCCGTACACGGATGTGTGAAAGGCCACTTTCATACCGTCCAGAAGCGGAGCAATATTGTCCGAAATAGTAAACACATCGCTTCCTGTAAATGAAATCATCCCCATGGACAAACCGATAAAAGTACCAAGGATACCAAGCCCTGTCAGCGTCCCGCCGACCGCGGAATTAAAATGGGCGCTGACCACGCTGTCCAACAGGTCTTCATTGATATACTCCTCCAGAGAACACACCTGGGATACGGCGCCCTTCGCGTTCGTAGACGCGGAGATTCTCTTCTGATACCGCTCAAACTGACGGTTCAGCACCGGACTGGAAAAAGTGTCCTTTTTCGTGCGGTATTCTTCCCACAGGCTCTTCTGTACGGATTCATGTTTTGCCTGCATCTCTTCTGCCGTATCCACAAGGGAATCGGTCACGCGGTTCAGCCTGGAAAAGCTGACAAAAGATATGATGAACAGAATCCCGATCACAATCAGAAAAGCGACATTGATCGCCAGATTGCTGACAGATATGGATTCACCGGAAAAGGCTCCGTTTATGTACAGGATGATGGCAAACATCAGTACATACAGCACAGCCAGTAAATAATAAAGTCTGTTTCTCATGAATAACCTCCTCTTTTGCATGCAGCCCGATATACAACTACTGCTGCTCTACTGCATCTAATGTAACATATTTTATATTGACCTACAATCCAGGACAGGGAATCTTAAAGGAATCTTCATGAAATCTTAATACAGCCTTTGCCATATTTTCAAATGACGGGCGCCGCCGTCTGCAGGACGGCAGCGCCAATAAGAAATTACTGTTGAACAACCGAATAATATGGGACGATCAGGCTTTCACCTGATATTAATTTATCTGATGACAAACCATTTATCTTCATCACTTCACTGATATAATCGGACCGGTTTTCATAATATGCTCTGTCCATATAGGTGTCCGCAATATCCCAGAGCGTATCTCCTGATTTTATCTCTATATTGGAATAATACTTATATGCCGGAGTCTTTTCCGGTTCCTCAGCTCTCGTCATCAGCGTACCAAATCCAAAACCGATTCCGAATACTACAATCAATGTCAACGCCAGAAGAAAGAAAAAAGTCCTGCGTGCTCTCTGCAGTCTGACTGCCTCTGCCCTCCGGCTCCTCCGGAACTCTTCCCTTGCCAAACGATCTGCTGCGTACATTCTGACACACTCCCTTCAAATGTAAAACCAAACATTTGTTCTTTTGTATGGTTCCATTATAATAATCGAACGTGTGTTTGTCAACAATAAAATCGAAAGTTTGTTCGATTCGGCAGATAGCTTTCTGATATAAAAATCCTTCCGGAGAGCAGGGACATATCCCTGTTCCAGAAGGATTCTGCTATATTGTTATATTTTTTATTACATATTCCGGAATCTGTCGTAACGCTGACATACCAGCTCTTCTCCGCTCATTTTCCCGTATTTTTCCATAAATTCTTCGATTCTTCCATCCATACGCCTTGCAACTTCCGGAAGGGTCTCGGCGGTGACCGGCTCTTCTTCTTCAATCACCTGCTCGATGATTCCCAGATCCTTCAGGTCATCTGCGGTCAGACGCATCTTCCCGGCAGCCTCTTGCGCGCGGCTGCTGTCTTTCCAGAGGATAGATGCAAATCCTTCCGGAGACAGAATAGAATAAGTAGAATTTTCCAGCATCCATACTTCATTGCCTACAGCCAGCGCCAGCGCCCCTCCGCTGCCGCCCTCTCCGATCACGATGGAGAGTATCGGCACTTTCAGTCCGGACATTTCCAGGAGTGAACGGGCGATGGCTTCTCCCTGCCCTCTCTCTTCTGCTTCCATACCGCAGAAAGCTCCCGGCGTATCCACAAAGCAAATGACGGGACGGCCGAACTTCTCTGCCTGTTTCATCAGGCGCTGCGCCTTGCGGTATCCTTCCGGATACGGCATGCCGAAATTGCGGATGATATTTTCCTTTGTTGTCTTGCCTTTCTGCTGGCCGATAACAGTTACCGGAACCCCATGAAACTTGGCGATTCCGCTCACAACTGCCCCATCGTCGCGGAAAGTCCTGTCTCCATGCAGTTCGATAAACCCGTCGAAAAGCTGTTCAATATAATCCAGACTGGTGGGACGTTCCGCGCTCCTGGCCGCCTGAACCTTCTCCCAGGCGTTTGCCGGACGTTTCTTCTTATCCTTGGACTTTTTATCATGAAGCATCTCCGGAGTCTCTAAAGACTGTTCCAGGTGTTCCGGAACAGCTTCCTTATGCAGACAGATCAGATGATACAGCGTGTCTTTTAACTCCATACGCTCTACGATGCCGTCGATAATGCCATGCTCAAGCAGGAATTCCGAACTTTGAAATCCCTTTGGCAGTTTCTGACCGATCGTCTGCTCAATCACGCGGGGACCTGCAAAACCAACAAGAGCTCCCGGTTCCGCCAGAATGATATCTCCCAACATCGCGAAACTTGCCGTCACGCCTCCGGTGGTCGGATCAGTTAAAACTGTAATATAGAGAAGCCCCGCATCCGAATGACGTCTCAGAGCGGCGCTGGTTTTTGCCATCTGCATCAGGGAGACGATTCCCTCCTGCATCCTGGCCCCTCCGGAAGCGGTAAACAGGATCAGAGGAAGACGAAGCTCCGTCGCCTTCTCGATCGCCCTTGTCAATTTTTCCCCTACCACATATCCCATACTGCCCATCAGGAAACGGACGTCACAGACGCCGATCACCGCTTCTTCTCCATTTATACGGATCTTTCCGGTGACAACCGCTTCATCCAGTTTGGTTTTTTCTTTCAATCCGGCAATCTTTTCCTGGTATCCTTCATAGTGCAGCGGATCCGGAATTTCTATCCCTCTATCCCATTCTTCAAAGGATTTGGGATCAGCCACCATACGTATGCGGTTGCGGGCCCTTACGCGGAAATATCCTCCGCAGCGGTAGCAGACATATTGATTGCTTACCACATCATCCTTGTAGAGAGTCTCTCCGCATTTCGGACATTTGATCCAGAGGCCTTCCGGAACGGACGGCTCCGCAAGCTTGCCCGGCAAATGGATATGCCCCGTTTTCTTAAACATTTCCTTTAACATCTTCTATCCTACTCCCCGTAATGTTCCTGAATAAAATGCGTATTTACATTTCCGTTCTGAAAATCCGGATCATTCAGAATCTCAAACTGAAAATCTATATTCGTGGTGACTCCTTCGATCACCATTTCCCCTAAAGCGCTCTGCATTTTACGAATCGCGTTGCGGCGGTTTCTGTCATGCACAATCAGCTTCGCGATCATAGAATCATACATAGGCGGGATCGAATACCCCTGATACAGGGCCGTTTCCACACGCACGCCGTTTCCGCCCGGAAGATGCATATTCTCGATCGTTCCGGGGCAGGGCATAAAGTCACGTTCCGGGTCTTCAGCATTGATACGACATTCAATAGCATGTCCCTGGATATGGATGTCATCCTGCGTCATGCTTAAAGGCAGACCGGAAGCAATCAGTATCTGTTCTTTGATCAGGTCAATGCCTGTCACCATCTCCGTCACCGGATGCTCCACCTGAATACGGGTGTTCATCTCCATAAAGTAATACTGTCCGCTCTTGTCCAGCAGAAACTCAATAGTGCCCGCATTGACATATCCCACCGCTTTCGCTGCGCGTACTGCGGTTTCTCCCATTTTTTTCCGCAGTTCATCCGAGATGGCGCTGGACGGACTCTCTTCGATCATCTTCTGATGACGCCGCTGAATCGAACAGTCACGCTCTCCCAACTGTACTACATTGCCATAATTATCAGCCAGAATCTGAAACTCGATATGCCGGGGTTCCACAATATATTTCTCAATATACATGGTGCCGTCCCCGAAGGCTTTTTCCGATTCCTGCTGCGCCATATTGAACTGAGTCTCAAACTCGTCCGGATTCTCAGCGATGCGCATACCTTTTCCGCCGCCGCCAAGAGCCGCCTTGATAATCACCGGATATCCGATGCCCTCTGCCAGCTCTTTTCCTCTGGCCGCGTCCAGCACCGGTTCTTTTGTTCCCGGAACCACCGGCACCCCGGCCGCCATCATGGTATTTCTGGCTTCCGCCTTGTCCCCCATGCGCCGGATCAGATCCGCAGAAGGCCCTATGAAAGTCACATGGCATTTTTCGCACATATCCACGAATTTACTGTTTTCAGAAAGGAAGCCAAACCCGGGATGAATTGCCTGGGCCCCGCTGACAATCGTAGCGCTTAAGATCTGCTCCATATTCAGATAACTCTTACCTGCCGGAGCCGGACCGATACAGATGGCCTCATCTGCCAGCTGTGTATGCAGAGCTTCCCGGTCTGCCTCAGAGTATACAGCTACGGTCCGGATCCCCAGTTCCCGGCAGGCGCGGATAATCCTGACCGCAATCTCTCCTCTGTTTGCAATTAATACCTTATCAAACATATCTGTCATCTCCCGATTCCGCTGAACTTAACCAATCACAAACAGAGGCTGTCCGTATTCTACCATCTGCTCATTTTCTACAAGGATTTCTTTTACCGTTCCGTCATATTCAGAAGTAATTTCATTCATCAGTTTCATAGCCTCGACGATGCCCAGGACCTGTCCTTTGGCCACCTTATCGCCTACATGTACATACGGATCCGCGTCCGGAGACTGTGCATTATAAAAAGTTCCTACCAGAGGGGATTTTACCACGTTTCCTTCCGCTTCCGGACTTTCCTGCGGAACTGCCTCCTGTACGGAAAGAGTCTCCTCCAGCACTGCCGCCTCCGGAGCCGGAACTGCCGTGACTTTCATGCCGCGATCCGCTTTCATAGTAATTTTACATCCTTCATACTCGATGGAAAACTGAGTAAGCTTTGAAGAAGATACCGTATTGATCAGTGTGATCAGATTTTCAAATTTCATCATACTCTCCTTATCCCTTTTCCAATAAAAATTCTTCTTAAAACTTTGAAATTCAAATATTTTGACATTCAAAATATTATAGAATATGAAAGCATTTGTCAAGTTGATTTTTTACCGGGAGGTGTCCGGCGCTGTTCTTAAAAGATAAAGTATGGAGTCTTCTTTGGTTCTTGTTCCGCATATAATTTACATAAAAATATTATGTAAATTATATGCGGATAACACAATGAAAAAGGCCACGACAAAAATCGTGACCTTCCCCTGAACTAAGATGTATTCGATTTATTTCTTTGCCGCTTTTTTGCCGCCTTTCAGCGCGCAGTAGAAAATAAATACCAGGAAAATGACCGCCGCCGCCATCCATCCCCACAGCATAACAGGTCCTTTGGCGCTGAAGTAATCATAGTATCCTTTCAGATAGATCACCGCAATGATGAGCGGAATACCGTAAGACACATATGTCTTCAGTCCCTTCGGGAATTTCAGTCCTTCGCCGGCATTGACTTCATCCATAAACGCATTCCATCCCCAGCCATTCTTACTGGTACAGAACAGCACATACCCCAGGCTTCCCAGAGGCAGCAGGTTGTTGGAGACGATAAAGTCCTCCAAGTCCATGATCGTGGTGCCTGCTCCAAGAGGCTGAACGCCGGAGAGAAGGTTATACCCAAGCACGCACGGCATGCTCAGGATAATCATCAGTACCGCGTTGACTATGACGCCCTTTTTGCGGGACCAGCCCAGTCCGTCCATATAAAATGCGATGATATTCTCAAATACGGCGATAACCGTAGTCAGAGCGGCAAAAGCCAGGAACAGGAAAAACAGCGCGCTCCAGACAGCTCCGCCGGGAATCTGCGCAAAGATATTCGGCAGAGTCACAAATACCAGGCTGGGTCCGGATCCGGGTTCGATGCCGAAGGCGAAACAGGCCGGAATCACGATAAATCCGGCGGTCAGCGCCACAAAGGTATCCAGCGCAGTGATGCTGATCGCTTCGCCGGTAAGGCTTCTGGAACGGTCCAGATAACTTCCGAAGATCAACATGGCGCCGACACCCAGAGACAGTGTAAAGAAGGACTGGCTCAACGCCGCGAACACGGCCGTTCCGATACCGTTTTCCAGGATTCTCTGGAAATCCGGGATCAGATAAAACTTAACTCCCTCTCCCGCGCCTTCCAACGTTACAGAATGTACCGCCAGCACTACCATGATCAAAAGAAGAGCCGCCATCATGAATTTGCTTACTTTCTCAACGCCGCCGTTCAGTCCGAAAATACATACCACAAATCCCAGAATGCAGACCAGCACTGTCCAGAACGTCATCAGCGGCGCGTCCGCCAGCATACCGCTAAACGCCGCTTCTACCGCTTCTGAAGAAGCCCCCACAAAATCGCCTCTCAGGCTGCGGAAGCAATAATACAGCATCCAGCCTGCCACAGTGGTATAAAACATCATCAGAAGGTAACAGCCTACGATACCGATGTATTTCAGCCGGTGCCATATGGTGCCGCGGGGCTCCAGCTCTTCAAAACACATGGCCACACTTTTGCGGCTGCTTCGGCCCACGGAAAATTCGCAGACCAGTACCGGGATTCCCAGGATCACCAGGAACAAAAGATAGATCAGGATGAACGCGGCTCCGCCGTATTCACCGCATATGTACGGGAATTTCCATACGTTGCCCAGACCGATAGCGCATCCTGCCGATACCAGAATGAACCCCAGTCTGGACCCAAAAGTCTCTCGTTTCATTTTCTCTCTCCGTAACTACAGAATTTCTTCAGTCAATCTGTATTATAGTCTCCCGGAAGGGAGCTTGTCAACGAGAAGAGACGCTTTAAAACTCCCTTTTCTCCATAATCCGCACAGATATCCGGTAACAGGCCTGTATAACCGCCAGATACAGAATCACGGCTACAGAGACAGACGCGGCTGTGTAACGTGCCAAAACCAGTTTCAATGATTCCACAGCGGCGTCCGCGCTGCCTGCAGTACGGGATATTATAATCAACAGCAAGGTAAATATTCCTATCATTCCCACCAGTCCCAGACGTCCCTTTTCGGGGCCGAACCTCAGAATCATCGGGATCGCCGCAAACAACAGCAGTAGAAAAACGGCCAGAAAACCAAGCATGGGAGGTATAAGCGATAATGGGTTTTCACCGGGTTTCCGGAGCATCAGGAACACAGCCGACAACAGGCAGGATACCAGCCAGCTTCCTCCCGTCAGCAAAATTCCAAATAAAAATTTCTCCTTCACATAGGTCTTCCGATCTGCAGGCAAAGTCATAAGAAAGCCTGTGCCTCCATTTTCTTCATCGTAGCTGAACGTGCTCAGGGTAAATAAGGAAGCCAGGAACGTCAGATAATATCCGGCAAACGTATATCCGCTCTCACTGGCAGCCATAACGACCAGTGCGAAAAGTACAATTACAGCATAAAATCTTCCCTGATTTTTCAAAAGTTTCCAGTCTTTGATCAATAATCCTTTCATCCCTGCCCTCCCTGTACCATCATCGTGATCACATCGTCCATACTGCCCTTTTCCATGGTGATCTCCGGATAATTTTCCATGTAATACTGCCGTTGTCCGGTCAGTGCGCTATATCCGTACGGCTCCCTTTTCACCTTTAAAATCCATTCCTTATCCAGCGCTTGGTACTGTTCTTCCGTCATCTTCAGGACTCCGTAGCTTTCCAGCAGCACGTCTGTTTCCTCGTGCAGCAGAATCTTTCCGCTGTCGATCAGGTAAAAATCATCACAGAGCCCCTCCAGATCACCTGAAATATGAGAGCTGATCAGAACGGACCGGTCTCCTGGCATCATATATTCCCGCAGCAGATCCAGGATCTGGTCCCGGGCGATCACATCCAGCCCGGCGGTAGGTTCGTCCAATACCAGAAGCTTTGCCTTATGGGTAACGGCAGTCAGCACCTTCAGCTTCGCCTTCATGCCTGTGGAAAATTCTTTGATTTTCTTATCCAGAGGCAGGCCGAACTGCCCGCACCTTTTTATGAAATCTTCTTCCTGAAAATCCCTGTACATACTCTTTAATACGGGCAGAATATCGCGAATAGACAGATATCCGCTGAATCCGCTTCCGGGCAGGACGGCGCCGACGGCCTCTTTATCGTCAGACGTAAGGCTGCGGGCCGTTTTCCCCAGCACAGACACCTCTCCCGCTTCCGGGCAGACCAGTCCCAGGATCAATTTAAACGCGGTACTTTTTCCAGCCCCGTTGGGACCGATTAATCCGGTGACATATCCTTCCCTGACTTCCAGGGAACATTGCAGACAGAATGAATCATAATGTTTTTCCGCTTCATGCAATCGAACCAACATCTCTACTCCTCCAGAATTATGTGAAATAAATCTGCAATCTCCTGATTGCTCATTCCGCAGCTTCGTCCTTTCCGGATGGCCAGTTCCAGATCAGTCTCCACTTCTCTTCTTTTCTCCTCCAGCAGGACTTCCTGCCCGGCACAGGCTACAAAACTCCCTTTTCCGTGCACAGTGACGATAAACCCTTCCTGTTCCAGGGTATCGTAGGATTTCTTCACAGTCAGTGCACTGACCCGAAGTTCCTTTGCCAGAGAACGTACCGAAGGAAGCATCTCCTCTTCTTTTAATTCTCCATGCAGGATCAGCTCTTTGATCCGTCCTGAGATCTGTTCGTAGATAGGCTGCATGGAAGAATGGTTGATGATCAGCTTCATATCTCTCCTCCTTCGTTATAAACAGTATATAACAGTTTATAACTGTTGTCAACTGTTATATGCTGTTTGTTTCAAGACAAAAAAATACAGCAGAACCATCCTTATGATCCTGCTGCATATTCTGTATTAATCCGTAACAACCGCCGTTCCGCTGGCTGTCACCATCAGCATACCGTTGTTGCTGCCCAGCACCTCGTAATCGATATCCACGCCTACGACTGCGTTGGCTCCCATGTCACGGGCACGGTCTTCCATCTCCCGGAGCGCATCCTGACGGGCCTGAATCAGTTCACCCTCATAAGTGCTGGAGCGTCCTCCAAAAAAGTTGCTGAGTCCGGCGGTGAAATCTTTGATCACGTCCACGCCGGCGACCACCTCGCCGAACACAATCCCCTTGTATTCCCGGATCTTTTTCCCTTCAATGGAAGGAGTCGTTGTTGTAATCATAATTCTCCTCCTTAATCTCTTCCTGCGGAACTTCGCGCCACTGGGCTTCCGGCTGCGGATTGCTGTAGCGCTGCTCGGTCAGTTCCCTGTAAAACGCCGCTCTGGACGCTTCAATATAAGGAGACAGGAAAAGAAGTCCGACCAAAAGCACCAGCAGGCCAAACATGGCAAGCCCTATACTTCCAATCAGAATTCCCGCTACGAACAAAACCATAAATAGCAGAACATCAAGCAGGATCCATCCGATGAAGGAGAATTCCAGACAGAACAGGCGCCAGCGGTTCCCTTTCATCATGTTTTTGGATTCCCGGATGGCATCCCTGGCTCTCAGTTCCGGGTGCTCCGCCATAATGTAAGGCACACAGGCATAACTATAAGTAGCGACAATACCCGGAATCACCAGAAGAAGACTCCATAAGGTAATATACAGCCCGCGCCAGAACCACATGCAGATGCCTGCGCCCACGCGTCCTATATTTGAAAATACATCTCCCGCCCGGGCCTGGTTTCCATCCACCAGGTTCAGGTTAAACTGGGCGTATCCCAGAGTGACAGCTCCGCCTATAATGATGCAGACCAGCATATAGATCAGCAGCACCGTCAGCAGCGTCCCCAAAAACGCCATCATTGGCATAAAAAAATCGCTTTCTACAAAATTCTGAATCGCGCTGTCGCCGATCTCCGCCACGGCATATGGATCAGACACGTCTGATACGCTGGCGTTTCCCTGGACCACATTATTTAAATTGATCCAGCTGGAGCCGTACATGGCGGAGCCCAGAAGTCCTGATACAAAGCTTGTCAGGATCGCTGTAGGCCACATCCCTCTCAGGCTCTCCCGACCGATTCTTCGATAATCTCTTGCGTACATCATATTTATTTTCTCCCTCCTGAAGAAAAGTTTGTCATATGCATTATATCATTCCTTCCGTGTTTTGACATCTTAATTTTTACTGAATCACCACAGGTCCTCATATTCGCTCCGGTAAAGAACAATCTCTCCGCGCTCCCGGCTCTTGTTAAGATCGATGATCCGCTGGTTGGCGCTCCCCCGGTACTGAAGGGTCAGATCCCGCTGTCCCTCCATGTAGGGGCCGTCCACCAGAATATCCGCCAGCTCCAGCAGCTGTTTTACGCCCGGACGATCCATAGCCTGCAGTTCTTCCAGCAAATATCCGGTATAAACCATCAGATTCTTTCCACGGTCTTTGATCAACCGGGCCAGAGGTACCAGCGCGTCGGCCTGTACGAACGGCTCCCCTCCGGAGAAAGTGACGCCGGAAATAAGCGGATTGCCAAAGATCTGTTCTGCTATCTGATCCATATCCGCATCTTTTCCTCCCTGAAAATCATGGGTCTGCGGATTGTGGCAGCCCGGGCAGTGGTGGGGACACCCCTGGGTAAAGATCACATAGCGAAGACCGGGACCGTCCACAATAGAATCCTGGACGGTCCCGGCGATCCGAAGCGGTTTAGGATAAGGTGTGTTTAACACGGTCTCTTTCTTCCGCGCGTTTTGCGTTGTTAAACCGGTCTGTGGTCCCCACCAGATAACCGGTGATCCTGCGGATCCTGTCAAATTTCACATTTTCTCCCGCCATTCCGTTTTCTGCAATCACTCTTCCTGCCATATGTATTACCTCCTGTATAATATGTTTTATCTATAGATTCCGCCCGCGGCGGCTTCTGTCAATGATTGGCGTCCAGATAAACCGGCACGTCCGGATATTTTTTGCGCAGCTCGTTTAGTTTTTCCAGAGAAACAGCCTCTCCTTCCCGTCTTCCGCAGCGCGGGCACACGTCGTCGATGACGCCGGTGTAGCCGCAGACCGGATCCCGGTCCACCGGATGGTTCACAGAGCCGTATCCTACGCCGTTTTCCTTCATGCAGCGGATCACCGCTTCGAAGGCTTCCGGATTCTTCGCTGTGTCGCCGTCCAGCTCCACATAGCTGATGTGGCCCGCGTTGGTCAGAGCATGGTATGGACCCTCGATCCGAATCTTTTCAAAGGCACTGATCGGATAATATACCGGTACATGGAAAGAGTTGGTATAGTATTCGCGGTCTGTGACTCCCGGAATCTTTCCATAGCGTTTCTGATCCATCCGCACGAAACGGCCGGACAGGCCCTCCGCAGGCGTCGCCAGCAAGGTAAAGTTAAGTCCTGTCTCCTCAGACTTGTCATCCAGGTACTTTCTCATGTGGGAGATGATCTCGTATCCCAGCCTGCGGCTTTCTTCGCTCTCTCCATGGTGATGTCCCGTCAGAGCCACCAGCGTCTCCGCCAGACCGATAAATCCCACGCTTAAGGTTCCGTTTTTCAGAACTTCGCCCACCTGATCGTCCATGGCCAGATGATCGGAATCGATCCAGATTCCCTGACCCATCAGAAACGGATAATTCTTTACTGTCTTCTTCCTCTGGATCTCAAACCGGTGCAGCAGCTGCCGGCAGCAAAGAGCCAGCCTCTTGTCCAGGTTTTTATAAAATACATTCAGATCCCCTTTTGCCTGGATTCCCAGACGGGGAAGATTGATGGATGTAAAACTCAGGTTGCCTCTCCCGCAGGTCACTTCCTTGGTCGGGTCATAATGGTTGCCCATCACACGGGTCCGGCATCCCATATACGCCACTTCCGTGTTATAATCCCCTTCTTTGTAATACTGCAGATTGAAGGGAGCGTCCAGGAAGCTGAAGTTCGGGAACAGTCTCTTGGCGGACACTTTGATCGCCATCCGGAACAGATCGTAGTTGGGATCGCCCGGATTATAATTGACGCCTTCCTTTACCTTGAAAATCTGTACCGGGAAGATGGCGGTCTCCCCGTTTCCAAGTCCCGCGTCCGTCGCTTTCAGCAGATTCTTGATCGCCATGCGGGCTTCCGGCGTGGTACAGGTTCCATAATTGATGGAGCTGAAAGGCACCTGCGCGCCTGCGCGGGAATTCATGGTATTCAGGTTATGGACCAGCGACTCCATCGCCTGATAGGTGGCAAGATCCGTTTTATGAGTAGCGATCCGTACAGAAGTCTTATGACATCTGCGGATATCCGCCTCGTCCGGCTGAATTCCCAGCATCTTGCCGCCTTCTTCACTCATCCAGCCTACCAGGTCTTCCTCATACTGGTCCACATTTCCCATGTGAATCCGTTCCGGCATGGCGTCTTTGAGCGCCTGGCGGAAGGACTCGTCCAAAGCCTGTTCACAGTCATACTCCAGCCAGAAATAACGCTGTACCGCATCATAATACTCTTTGCGGTAGGTACATGCCACACCCTCCGCCATGGCATAATCAAAGTTCGGCACAGACTGTCCGCCGTGCATCTCGTTCTGGTTTGCCTGAATGGCGATGCAGGCCAGCGCCGCATAGCTCTGGATCGACTTTGGCTGCCGGATATATCCGTGCCCGGTGGAAAAACCTCCGTGGAACAGTTTCAGAAGATCAATCTGGCAGCAGGTCTCCGTCAGCATATAAAAATCTTTATCGTGGATATGGATGTCTCCATTAATGTGGGCAGCCGCGATATCCTTGGGCAGAATATAATTGTCCACAAAATAATTGGCCCCTTCGGACCCGTATTTCAGCATCGTACCCATGGACGTGTCGGCGTCTATATTGGCGTTTTCTCGTTTAATATCCGCATCTGCCGCGCTGGTGAACGTCAGCTCCCGGTAGATCTTGACCAGATCCGCTTCCGTCTTACGCAGCTTCGTATGCTCCTCCCGGTAGAGGATATATGCCTTTGCCGTTTTGGCAAATCCGTTCTGGATCAGTTTCTCCTCGACCAGATCCTGTACCTGCTCCACATTGGGAGTCTCTCCTTCCGGAATCGCTTCCACGACTTCATCCACCAATTTTTCAAACTGATACGGGGCGATCGCTTCCACCCGCGCCGCGTCATTGGCTTTCCGGATCGCATCCCTGATTTTCTTCACATCGAACGGCACCGGAATTCCGTTTCTCTTTTTTATCATTTCCGGGCACACGATGGCAGTTTCCCTCATAACCTTCCCTCCACGTCTATATCTGGTATCTTTTTTTACATCTTGCGCTAAATATAGTACCACTAACTGATTGAAGTTGCAAGAGGGAATCCATCCTACAGAATGCAGGATTCCATTCAGAGCACATCGGCAAACAGATCTTTATACCCTTCCCCGTAGATCTCGCTGGCGCTGGTAACGATCATGAAGGCGGAAGGATCCTCTTCTTTCACGATTTCTTCTACCTGCGGGCCCTGGGGACCGTGTACGGCACAGAAAACGATTTCCTTTTCCCTCCCGGTAAAACCGCCTTTTCCCTGCAGGTAAGTGACGCCCGCTTCCAGATTTTTCAGGAGACGCTCCCCGATTTCCCGGGGTCTTTCCGTTATAATGTAGAACATCCGTGCTTCGTCTCCTCCATAAAGCACAAAATTTAATGTGCGGCCGGAGACGACGACCGTAATCAGGGCATACAGCGCCACATTCAGATTACGGAAAATAAGTCCGGATAAGGATGCGATCACCAGATCCGAACATAAAAATAAAAACCCTGTTTTCAGATGGCGATAGCGTCTGCGCAGGATCTTAATGATGATATCCATACCGCCGGTGGTGGCTCCCGCCCGGAAAGCCATGCCGATGCCGCAGGCGATCAGCACGCCCCCTGCCAGTCCTGCCAGCAGAGGGTCTTCGGTAACCGCGCCCCGGTCCGCCAGCATATCAGTGACGAAAGAAGTCAGCGTCACCACATAGGCAGTTTTCAAGATAAAACGCAGACCGAACTTCCAGGCGCCCAGGATCAGGATCGGCAGATTGAGCAGGAAAAGAATTGTTCCTGTTCCGACTCCGGTCAGGTAACTTAAAATCACGGAAATTCCGGTCATGCCGCCGGGGGCCAGATGATTTGGATCCAGAAACAGGCTGATCCCCGCCCCGTATATCAGCGGCGCCGCCGTAAGCAGCGCAAATCTCCCGGCTGATTTTCCCCATGTCCTCTTCATACTGATCTGACCTCCATATCCGGTCCTTCCGCATACAGAATCTCAGTCTATGAGGCTTCCCATATAATAAAAGCCTCTGCACTCGTCCAGCCGTACTTCCACGATCTGTCCGATCAGGCTGTCCGGTCCGCGGAAATGAACCACATGATTATTGCTCAGGCGGCCCGTCACATATCCCTCCATCTGGCTGTTTTTCTCTTCCACCAGCGCCTTCTGGCAGGAACCGGTGAAACGTTCTGCCATTTTTTTTGAGATCGTCTGGACTTCTTTCAGCAGCCGGTCGAACCGGTCCTTCACCACATCTTCCGGGATCTGGTCTTCCATGGCTGCAGCCGGAGTCCCGGTCCGCTTGCTGTAGATGAACGTAAACGCGCTGTCATAGCGCACCCGGCGCACCACATCCAGAGTTTCCTGAAAATCTTCTTCTGTCTCTCCCGGAAATCCCACGATGATATCCGTCGTAAGAGCAATATCGGGGATCGCTTTCCGGATCCGGTCTGCCAGATCTAGATACTGTTCCTTGGTGTATTTCCGGTTCATAATCTTCAGGATACGGGAACTGCCTGACTGCAGGGGCAGATGCAGATGGCGGCAGATCTTTTCCGACTCTGCCATAACCCGAATCAGCTCGTCGGACAGATCCTTGGGATGGGAAGTCATAAACCTCACTCTTTCCAGACCGTCGATCTTTACCACCTCCCGCAGAAGCTTTGCGAAGGTGATCGGATGCGCCAGGTTCTTTCCGTAAGAATTCACATTCTGTCCCAGCAGCATGACTTCCTTGACCCCGTCGTCCACCAGCTGGCGGATCTCTTTCAGGATCTCTTCCGGATCCCGGCTGCGCTCCCGTCCCCGTACATAAGGAACGATACAATAGCTGCAGAAATTATTGCACCCAAACATAATATTCACGCCGGACTTAAATGAATATTTCCGTTCCACCGGCAGGTCTTCCACGATCTGGTCCGTATCCTTCCAGATATCGATGATCATCCGGTCCGATTCCAGCATGGCTGTCAGCAGCTCGGCGAATTTGAAAATATTGTGGGTGCCAAAGATCAGGTCTACAAACGGATAGCTTTTCTTCAGCTTCTCCACCACATCCGGTTCCTGCATCATGCAGCCGCAGAGCGCGATCTTCATATGGGGATTTTTCTTTTTATATCCATGAAGCACCCCCAGTCTTCCGTAGACCCGCAGGTTGGCGTTCTCCCTCACGGTACAGGTATTGTAGATGACGAAATCCGCCTGCTCGTCCTGCGTCTCCTGATACCCTGCTTCTTTCAGGATACCCAGAAGTTTCTCAGAATCTCTGGCGTTCATCTGGCACCCGAAGGTAGTGACGCAGCAGGTCAGCGGACGGCCCAGCTCCTGTTCCTTCCGGGCAGTCAGCTCTCTCGCCTTTTTCAGGAAATAGTACTGTCTCTGCGGCTCCGTAAGCGGCGCGGGCATATTTTGCTGCATTTGCGTATCTATATTTGTATTATTCACGTTTTTTAACCCTTTCATACTCGATTAATAGTAAATCCGGTTTTCAAATACCAGGTCAAATCTGCCGTTTTCCACATGCAGACGAGTCACTCCGCAGTTTTTATGTACCATACCGCTCCATGTCCCTCCATTGGCGTATGGCCAAATTCCGGTCAGCAGCCCGCGGATCGCCGCTCCATGGGAAGACAGAAGAATCGTTTTGTCCGCATTGGCAGGATCGTTCATAAGTTCCAGCGCAAAAGAAGACGTCCTTTTTATCATGTGTTCTATCGTTTCACCTTTCGGCGGCGTATGATATTCTTTCAGATTATCAAAAAATTTCATAAAATCCGGATCCGGAAGATTATAATGCTCTCCTTTACAGATCAGGCCTTCATATTCACCGAAACATAATTCTATCAGACTGTCCGTGGGAATGATTTCAATCGGACGGTCCCTGCGGATAATCTCGGCGGTCTGGTAGGCTCTGGAAAGCGGACTGGAATAAATCACATCGAACGGAACGTCTTTCAGCCCTTCCGATGTTTTCTCGGCCAGCTCAATTCCATATTCATTAAGCGGAACGTCTACCACGCCCTGCAGTTTTTTATTTTTATTGTAATCAGTCTGTCCGTGCCGGATCATATAAAGTTCCATATTTCTTCCTCCTCATTCGTATTCCATACAACTATTCATCATACAATACTTTCGAAGCCTGGTCAAAATATATTTTTCTGGCACAGTCCGACAAAAATTGAAACTATTGACAGTGTATTGTATCCGTTCATGCACATACTAGGGATGTAACAAACAACAACAAATTGCAGAGCGGCTTCATCATATGCTCTGCAGTAAGGAGGAGTTTATTATGTCTAAATCTACAAACAAAGCTGCAGTACCGGAGGCCATGAGCGCCCTTGAACGTTTCAAGTACGAGGTGGCAAGCGAGATCGGTGTCCCGCTGACTGACGGTTACAACGGCGACCTGACTTCAAAACAGAATGGTTCTGTGGGCGGATATATGGTCAAGAAAATGATCGAGGCCCAGGAACGTCAGATGGCAGGGAAATAACCCTTGTCTATAAACCCCCAGTACAATCGGCGGCAGGCTGCTGCAAAATATGCGGCAGCCTGCCGTTTTCCTGATTCACTTATAAATTCAACTGTTCTCCGCCCTTTTCCAGATATCGCTCCAGCCTTTCTGAAAGCGCCTGATGCTCTTTCATGGACAGATCCGGATCTTTCTCAAGGAGCTCGGCCGCCGCCTGACCGGCCATCTGAAGTATTCTGGCATCCTGAAATACGTCTCCGATCCGGAATTCCAGGATTCCGCTCTGCCGTATTCCAAACAGGTCTCCCGGCCCCCGCATTTTCAGATCTTCACTGGCTATATAAAAACCGTCATTGGAACGATTCAGCACTTCCAGTCTTTTCTTTGTTTCTTTACTT
>CALWDO010000012.1 GCA_944376715.1 uncultured Lachnoclostridium sp.
TAAGAAAGAGAAAGAGCCATTGTAAACACACGGTTGTCTGTGCTACAATGAATGCAGTATGAGAAAAGATGAATTGTATATTATCCATGGAAAACAATATATAGAAATGACAGAGCGTTTGCTGCAGGAAGCAGATCTGGCAGGCATGATCGGAGACAGAGAGAAACGGATCGGTATCAAGCCCAATCTGGTATCCGCTTCACCGGCTTTTGAAGGCGGGACGACCCATCCGGAAGTGGTTGAGGGACTGGTCCGCTATCTGCAGCAGCACGGATTTTACAATCTGGCTATCATGGAAGGTTCCTGGGTGGGCGGACGGACGGAAGACGCTTTTGATGTCTGCGGCTATCGGGAACTGGCAGAGCGTCTTCATGTGGAGCTGATCGACGCGCAGAAAGAAAAAAGCGTGACGAAAGACTGCGGAGGCATGGAACTTCATATCTGCCGCTGTGCAGAGCACGTGGATTTTATGATTAATGTACCGGTACTGAAAGGGCACTGCCAGACACGGATTACCTGCGCTCTCAAAAATATGAAAGGACTCCTGCCCAACGGGGAGAAGCGCAGATTTCATGCCATGGGGCTGCACCGTCCGATCGCCCATCTGGCGCTGGGGATCCGGCAGGATTTTATCCTGGTGGACAATATCTGCGGCGATCTGAGTTTTGAAGACGGAGGAAATCCCACGGAGATGAACCGACTTCTGGCTGCCGCGGATCCGGTTCTCTGCGACGCGTATGTTTGCCGTTTCCTGCATTATCAGACAAGGGACGTGCCGTATATCGGCATGGCGGAGACGCTGGGCGCCGGCAGCAGTGATCTGGACCGCGCGGTGATCCGGGAATTGAATAAGCCGGAACATGCGGCGGAGCTTCCGGAACTTGGGAGAGTTTTGAAGCTGGCAGAGATGGCGGAGGAAGTGGAATCATGCAGCGCCTGTTACGGATATTTGATCCCGGCGCTGGATATGCTGGAAAAAGAAGGCTTTTTAAAGAATTTTAAAGAAAAGGTCTGCATTGGCCAGGGATTCCGGGGAAAGAACGGCGTACTCGGAGTGGGCAGATGTACGGCAGGGTTCACGCATCATCTGGACGGCTGTCCTCCTACGGAACAGGAGATGTATGTGTTCCTGAAAAATTATATTGCGGGAAAGGAGTCACCACAGGATTGACAGAGAAAAGGGAACGTGCTTTTTTGCTTGGAGTGAATCTGAACGACGGAGAAAATTTTGAACGTTCCATGCAGGAACTGAAAAGTCTGGCGGAGGCGTGCCGGATGGAAGTGGCAGGGCAGATGACCCAGAATCTCGCCAAACCGCATAACGCCTTGTATATGGGAAGAGGAAAGCTTGGCGAGCTGCAGGATCTGCTGGAACAGGAGCCGGTGGATGTGCTGATCTTTGACCGATCCCTGACGCCGTCCCAGCTTCGGAATCTGCAGAACATCCTGGATTTGCCGATTCTGGACCGCACGACTCTGATTCTGGAAATCTTTGCCAGGAGGGCGCAGACCAGGGAAGCGCGTCTGCAGGTGGAGGCGGCGAGGCTTCAATATATTTTGCCCAGACTTACCGGGATGCACAAAGCGCTCAGCCGTCAGGGCGGAGGCAGCGGGTTGGCCAACCGGGGCGCAGGAGAGAAGAAACTGGAGCTGGACCGCCGCCGGATAGAAAAAAGGATGGCGGAACTGCGCCGGGAGCTGGATAAGATATCCACAGAGAGGGAGACGCAGCGCCGGAAACGGGGACAGAGCGGGATCCCCAGAGTAGCGCTGGTAGGTTATACCAATGCAGGAAAATCTACGCTGATGAACCGGATGCTGGAAACTTATATGAGGAACAACGCCGGAAAAGTGCTGGAAAAAGACATGCTGTTCGCCACGTTGGATACGACGGTCCGCAGGATCCAGGCAGGACCGGAGCGGGTGTTTCTGCTGTCGGATACGGTAGGATTCATTCATCAGCTTCCGGCAGGACTGGTAAAAGCGTTCCGGTCCACGCTGGATGAGGCGAGAGAAGCAGATCTGCTGCTACTGGTACTGGATGATTCCGATGAAGATCATATCCGCCAGAAACAGGTGACGGAGGAGACGCTGAAAGAGTTAGGAGCGGGCGATATTCCCGTGATCTATGTCTATAATAAAGCGGATCTTCGCCTTGGGGAAGAAGAACTGCCCAGAGTCCGGGGGGATCGGATCTACATGTCAGCCAGAAGCGGGGCAGGTGTCCCGGAATTGACAGACATGATTTTTGCCCGGCTGAAGAAGACGGGAGGTGCCGGATGAGAAGCAGAAGACTTGTGTGTATGCTTGCCCTGGTATTTCTGATCGGAGGATGCGGACAGTCGGCCGGTCTGACGGGAGAAAGCCAGACTGCGCCGGAGGAGGCATTGTCTCCGGAAAACGGTACGGAAGCGCAGGGTACCGGAGACGGTGTTTTGACAGTTAAGGAAGAAGAACCGGATCTTCATGAATATGATTTTACACTGGCTTTTGCCGGGGATATCAACCTGGGAGATGACTGGGGCACGATGGATTATTACCGGGAACAGGAGAACGGGATCCGCGGCTGCATTGACCCGCAGCTGATCAGGCGGATGCAGGAAGCCGACCTGATGTGTCTGAATCTGGAGTGCTGCCTGTCGGACGCAGGAGAACCTATGGCAGGCAAAGCATATACGTTCCGGGGATCTCCGGATCATGTAAAGATACTGGAAGAACTGGGCGTGGATCTGGTCAATCTGGCTAATAATCACGTGTTTGATTATGGAGAAGAGGCGTTCCTGGACATGCTTTCTGTTTTGAAGGAGGAAGGGCTGCCCAAAGTGGGAGCAGGCGCGGATGCGCAGGAAGCTCAGGCCCCCTGGTACGGGACGTTTGACGGAAAAACTGTAGCTGTGGTATCTGCCACACGCGCGGAAAAATATATTCTGACTCCGGAGGCAGGAGAAGATACGCCCGGCGTATTCCGGTGCTATGAGATGGAGAATCTTTTGAATACCGTGGAAGAAGCGGACAGGAATGCTGATTTTGTCATCGCTTATATTCATTGGGGCACTGAATACAGCGAAGAACTGGAAGATGCGCAGACGGAAGGAGCCAGAGCGCTGGCGGACGCCGGCGCGGACGTGGTGCTGGGAGCTCACCCGCACTGTCTGCAGGGGGCGGAATATTACAATGGAACGCCGGTATTTTACAGTCTGGGAAACTACTGGTTTAATGAAAAAACACTGGATACTACCCTGCTGGAACTGCATTTTTATGGAAATGACGAGGAACAGCATCTGGAGGTGACTCCGGTGCCTGCCCGGCAGGAAGGATATTATACGAGACTTTTGACAGATCCGCAGGAAGTGGATGCATGGCAGACACATATGGAAGGAATGGAACCTTCCGGGATCTGGTTTGACGAAAATGGGATAGCGAGAGAGGTTGAATAGAGATGGAGATTAGACAGGCAAACCGCAGAGAAAGAAAATTGATGAAGAAACTGTATCTGAGAGCGTTTCCCAAAGCGGAACGCAAACCTTTCAGTGCCATGTGCAGGATGGCGGCAAAAGGAATGATGGAGATGCTTATTATCGCGGATCAGGGGTACATGGTGGGACTGGCCATTACCGCCAGGTATCAGGATCTGGTATTGTTGGATTACTTTGCGGTATCGGAAGCGTTTCGGGGACAAAATTATGGCTCCCGGGCTTTGGAAATGCTGAAAAAACGTTATGAAGACCAACGTTTTCTTCTGGAAATCGAGACTCCGGATGAAAGGGCTTCCAATCAGGCGCAGAGAATCCGCAGGAAGAATTTTTATCTGCGGGGAGGCATGAAGGAGACAGGGATTCAGGTCAGTTTATGCGGCGTGCACATGGAACTTATGTCGGATGGAAAAGAAGTAAGTTTTGAAGAATACCATGATATTTATAAAAACGCGGTGAATCCGGTATTCGCTCGAAAGATCACCCGGATTGGCGCGGATGCGAAATGAGGTGCGCCGGATGACCAGAAGAAGGAAGATATTAAAAACAGGGAATGTACTGGTGAAAAGCACAGCTCAGCTGGAAGGGATCCGGGAGAGCGGCAGGATCAACACGGCAGTCCTGGATTATGTGCAGGATCACATATGCGCCGGTATCTCCACGGAGGAGATCGACAGATGGGTTTATGAGCAGACTACCCGCGCCGGAGCGGTTCCGGCTCCGTTAAATTATGAAGGATTTCCCAAAAGTGTGTGCACATCCCGGAACCAGGCGGTGTGCCACGGGATACCAAATGAAAAGGAGATCCTGAAAGAAGGAGACATCATCAATGTGGATGTTTCCACGATTTATAACGGATATTTTTCAGACGCTTCCAGGATGTTCTGCATCGGGGAAGTGAGCGAGGACAAGAGACGTCTGGTACAGACGGCAAAAGAAGCGATACAGGTAGGGCTTCTGGAAGTAAAGCCCTGGAAACCTCTGGGTGATATGGGCCATGCCATACACATGTATGTGAAGAGCCGCGGATATTCCGTGGTGGAAGAGATCGGCGGACACGGCGTGGGCCTTCAGTTCCATGAAGAACCCTGGGTCAGCTATGTGGCAGCAAAGGGCAGCGGAGAGATCATGGTACCCGGCCTGGTATTTACCATAGAACCCATGATCAACATGGGAGGCCCGGAAGTATATGTGGATGACAGCAACGGCTGGACAGTCTATACAGAGGACGGGATGCCGTCGGCTCAGTGGGAAGTGACGGTGGCGGTAACGCAGGACGGCTATGAGATCCTGACCAGATAGGGGTCAGGCAGAAAGGAGTGTGCCGGATGGAATATTTGTATCCAAAGTATTTTTATGATTTTCAATGTGAAGCGGGAGAGTGCAGCGATACCTGCTGCGCAGGCTGGAAGATTGCGATCGATCCGGTGTCTCTGAAAAAATACCGGAAGTATCCGGGATTTTTCGGGAATCGTCTGCGGAATTCTGTGGACTGGGAGACGAAGACTTTTGATCAGTACCACCGGCGCTGCGCGCTTCTGAATGAAGAGAATCTGTGCGATATCTATATTGAGGCAGGCCCCGGAATGCTCTGCAAAACCTGTACCCGTTATCCCAGACACTATGAGGAATTTGAGAATCTAAGAGAGATTTCTCTGTCATTATCCTGCCCGGCAGCCGCCAGGATGATACTGGGCGACAAGGAAAAGCTCACATTTGAGACTTCTTTCAGAAAAACCCCGGAGGAAGAATACGAAAGTTTTGATTTCTTCCTGTTTACGAAGCTTCAGGAAATCCGGGATTTTCTCTATGAACGGATCCAGGACCGGGACCGGAGCATGGAACTGCGCATGGCAGAGATACTGGCTGCGGGCCACGACCTGCAGTCCAGGATTGGCAGAAAGCAGCTCTATGAGATAGATGATTTCCTGAAATGGTGCCGTACGAAGGCATTTCAGCGCCAGGCGGATAAAAAGTTTTCCGCTTATCAGAATCATCCGCTGGAAGCGCGTATTCAGATGCGCCGGATGTGGAGGAGACTGTACCGGATGGAAGTGCTAAAGCCGGAATGGACAACATTTCTCAAATATCAGGAGCTGCGGCTGTATCATGACATGAGTCTGGATGAATACCGGAAGGCGTGCCATGAATTTGAAGAATATATGAAAGACCAGGAGACGGAATATGAGCAGCTTCTGATGTATTTTATCTTTGTGTATTTCTGCGGCGCGGTCTATGATGAAAACGCGTACGGCAAGATTAAGCTGGCGGTGGTCAGCACCATGCTGATCCGAGAGATGGGTATGGCCGTCTGGCTGGAGAACGGGAAGACTTTTACGCTGGAGGATCAGGTACGGATTGCTTACCGGTATGCCAGAGAGATCGAACATTCTGATCCGAATATCGAGACTCTGGAAGCGATGGTGACAGACGAGGATCTGTTCCGGCTGGACCGTCTTCTGAAAGGATTGTTGGGAAGATGATACATTTTTTTTGGGCCAGGTATACAGCGGAGCTGCCGTATGGCGGAAGCAGGGATACGGCACGCAAGGCAATCGGGGAGGACGCGGGAGAAGAGGGATATTTCGAAAATTATTATGAGAACGGAGATACATTCCGGATTTTTCTGAAACGTAAGTTTCCATTCTCTTTCCTGATTGCCGTTCCGGAAGGGCAGGGAATCTGGAAGGACGGAACCGTGCAGATAGAGTTTCGGGTATCGAAGATGTCCCGCGCGGTGGAATGGATCCTGTACGGTCCGGCCGCGGTGATGTGCGTGATCCTGGCCGCGGCAGGAATCGCCGCGGGACTTCCCATTCTGTGGAAGCTGGCGGCGTTTGTGGCTCTGCTGCTGGTGCTGCGTCAGGGGATACGTACTGTCGGTTTCTGGACAGAGGTATTTCCTGCATTACAGAGGTTGGAAAATCTGTTGGAAAGCCCTGATTTCAGGGTTGACAAGTCTGTGCAATAGAAGTACACTGGACATAGTGACAAGTTGATAGATCCGGTAGGTAAGGCTACCGCAGGGATATGGGTTGCTGCCGCAAAATGATGGAGACATCATGCGTTGGTTTGAACAGGCGATATCGAAACGAAGGTATCATCTAATGCAATTTCACCGCCCTGCGATGCTAAAGCTTGGACGGTTGCACCAGAGAGATTTCCCCGTGTGAAGTTCAAGCTTCGCACGGGATTTTTTATTTACCGGGCACTATAAGCGCCCAGTAAATAAAAACGCTCCGCGAGGATCGCGCTGCGGCGGATATGAAAAATGCCGTTGTGCTCGCACATAAGGCTTTACCGGAAATAGCGAAAGAAATGGAGGAAGGACGAATGCAAGATAAGTCGGTTATGAACAGCGCGCTGACGACGCTGGTCGAAAATAAAAAATACAGTTCTATTAAAGACATTCTGCTGACCATGAACCCGGTTGATATCGCAGAATTGTTTGGTTCTGTCCCTGAACAGACGCTGCCGATCCTGTTTCGTCTTCTCCCCCAGGATCAGGCGGCGGATACATTCGCGGAGATGGAGCCGGAGCTGCAGCAGATGCTGATTGAAGCATTTTCCGACCGGGAATTAAAAGAAGTGGTGAACGAGCTGTGCGCTGACGACGCGGCGGATCTGGTGGATGACATGCCTGCCAATGTGGTGAAGAGGATCCTCAGACAGGCGGATCCTGATATGCGGCGGATGATCAATGAGCTTTTAAAATATCCGGAGGATACGGCCGGAAGCATCATGACTCCGGAGTTCGTGAAGCTGCGTCCCACCATGACGGCGGATCAGGCGATCAAGAGTATTCGCAGGACAGGACTGGAGAAAGAGACGATTAACGACTGTTATGTGACAGACCAGGAAAGCCGCCTGATCGGAACCGTATCGATCCGGACTCTGATCACATCCAGGGAAGACGCTCTGATCCAGAATATCATGGAAGAGAATGTGATCTCTGTCACCGCCAAAGAGGATCAGGAAGAGGTGGCGAGAGTATTTGATAAATACGATCTGATCGCGCTGCCGGTGGTGGACGGAGAAAATCATCTGGTGGGAATCATCACCGTGGACGATGTTCTGGATGTCATGAAAAAAGAGACCACAGAGGATATGGAAATCATGGCTGCTATGATGCCATCGGAGAAGCCATACATCAAGACTCCTGTGGTGGAACTGTATAAGAACCGAATCCCGTGGCTGCTGATTCTTATGATCTCCGCCACGGTAACCGGATTTATTATTACCAGATTTGAGGATGCGCTGGCGGCTTATGTGGCGCTGACAGCATATATCCCCATGCTCATGGATACGGGCGGCAACTCGGGAAGCCAGGCGTCCGTAACGGTGATCCGTGCTCTGTCTCTGAATGAACTGGAATTCAAGGATATTTTCAAAGTGATCTGGAAAGAGGTACGTGTGGCGGTTCTGTGCGGATTAACGCTGGCGGTTGTGAACTTCGCGAAGCTGATGCTTTTTGACCGTCTTGAAGTTATGGTGGCGCTGACGGTCTGCTGTACTTTGGTGGTCACAGTATTTGTGGCAAAGATTACCGGGTGCATTCTGCCTATGGTGGCCAAGAAGGTTGGCTTTGATCCGGCGGTGATGGCCAGCCCGTTTATCACGACGATTGTGGATGCGCTGTCCCTTCTCATCTACTTCCAATTTGCAACCATGCTGCTGGGCCTGTAGGTCCGGCGGCATGTTGTTTTAGGAAGTGGTTTCCCGGCGTACAAGCACAGGAGTAACCACCTTATGGACGGGTTCTTTCAGGGGAACAGGCCGTCTTTTTTTTCGTTCGTTCATCTGCATGACGAGAAGCTCCATGGCTTCCCGGGCGATTTTGTCGATCTGCTGGCCCACAGTGCTGGTTGGAATAATGGCCTGGCTGGAGATCGGAGAATCGTCAAAACCGATGAGACGGTAATCGTCGGGAAGTCTTCCATATTTCCGCACGATCAGATTAAGCAGCATATTGGCATGAGTATCGTTCGCCATGAAAACTCCCTTTCTTTTTCCGGCATATTTTTCTTCCAAAGTCCGGAATATTTCCTGTATACATTCAAAAGTATCCTGATAACTGTGCCCGAATTCAGACAAGATCAGTTCGTGAGCCATCCGGCGCTCTTTGCAGATGTCGAGAAATCCCTGGATTCTGCCGTAGGCCGGTACCTGGGGGGATACATGGGAATTAATATGAATCAAAACATCACATTCGTTTTTGCACAGAAGGCTGGTTGCCTGGACGGCTCCCATATAATTATCTGTATTGACGCTGCAGGTATGCTGGTCTTCCCGCTCGATTGTTACAATGGGTATATTGTAAGAAGCAAGTTCTTCAGAAGGAATCGTATGGCTCAGGATGATCATGCCCTCGATTTTGTAGGCGAGAAGTTCCTGTATATACTTTTTCTCCACATCTTTTTTTGAGTTCCCTACAAAGACGAGAAATTTATAACCGTAAGTTTCGTAGGTAGACAAGATCTGATTCAGCATCTGAGAATAATAGTGCAGATACAGATTCGGAATGATAATGCCTACGAATTCTGTTTTCCCATTGGCGAGGATGCGCGCCACTTTGTTTTCTTTATAATCCAGAGCCACAAGAGCCTCTGCTATTTTTTCCTGATTTTCCAGAGTCAGCGAGTCCGGATTGTTAAAATACCTGGAAATGGTAGTCTTGGAAAAATTGGTATATCGTGCAATGTCAGCGAATGTAACATTCTTTTTTCCCATAAATGTTTTCCCCGCTTTCTTTTTTTCAAAGTATAGCAGAAAAGAAAATCGTGCGCAATCTAAAAGTAACCGGGTAAGTAACCGGTTATGTGCATAGTAGACAAAGATTATCCTATGAAATTGTTTAAAATCCTGAAAATAGTATTTATAGTTGATTTTTGGAGGAAAACCGATTACTATAGAACCATAAAGTAACCGGTTACTTTACCGGTTAATCAAAAGCAGAGGAGAGAAAAGAATGGAAGACAAGTATGCGAAAACAGCGCGGGAAATACTGAACTGTATAGGCGGAGGAGAAAATGTGATCAGTTCAGCCCACTGCGCAACCCGACTGAGACTTGTACTGAAGGATGAGTCCAAGATTAATATGGACGCGCTGGAGCAGATAGAACTGGTGAAAGGTAATTTTAACAACGGAGGCCAGTTCCAGATTATTTTAGGAACCGGGATCGTGGACAAGGTCTATGCAGAGTTTGTCAAAATCGGAAATGTTGCCGAGATGACCAAAGAAGAGGTCAAGCAGGAAGCGGCGAAAAAGATGAATCCGATACAGAAGCTGCTGAAAACGCTGGCGGATGTATTTGTACCGATTTTGCCGGCTCTGGTTGCGTCTGGTTTGTTGATGGGTATCAACAATATACTGACGGCGCAGGGCATGTTTTTTGCAGATATGTCTTTGGTGGACGCATATCCGCAGATCAAGGACCTGGCGGATATGATCAATCTGGCTTCCAATGCCGGTTTTACCTTCCTGCCGGTTCTGATCGGCTTTTCTGCCGCTAAGATCTTTGGCGGTACGCCAATCCTGGGCGCGGTGATCGGAGCGATCATGATCCATCCGGATCTGTTAAACGGGTACAGCTATGGCCAGGCGCTTCTGGACGGAACTGTTCCTTACTGGCATATCTTTGGCCTTCCGGTGGCCAAGGTGGGATATCAGGGCACAGTTTTACCGGTAATCGTATCCGTATTCTGTATGTCATTTATTGAAAAGAGACTGCGTAAAGTCGTACCTGCCATGCTGGATAACATTATTACTCCGCTGGTATCCGTGCTTGTTACAGCAGCCCTGACTTTCCTTTTTATCGGGCCGGTAATGAGAACAGTCGGGGATGCCATGACCAATGCGGTAATGTGGCTGTTCTTTGACCTGGGGCCTCTGGGCGGCCTGATCTACGGAGTAACGTATCCTCTGCTGGTGATTACCGGTATGCACCACAGCCTGGTGACCGCGGAGACTCAGATTCTGGCGAACATCCAGACGCTGGGAGGGTCTCCTACCTTTGTGGTGGTCGCGTGCGCGAACTGCGCGCAGGGTGCGGCGGCCCTGGCAGTTATGCTGTTGATGAGAAAAAATGCGAAGATGAAGAGTATGGCGTCTGCTTCCGGAATTTCCGCTTTCCTCGGGATCACAGAACCTGCAATCTTTGGTGTAAATCTGAAGCTTAGATATCCTTTTTATGCGGCCCTGATCGGCGGCGGTATCGGAGCGGCATATGCGACTATGATGCATGTTTTATCCGTGTCCCAGGGTCCCTGCGGATTGATAGGAGTTATCTGCATCAGACCGGACTGCATGCTGCAGTTCCTGGTTTCTACCATTATTACAATTATATGTACGTTCATCATCACAATCCTGTTCGGAAAAACCATAGGACGGAAGCAACAGGCATAAAAAGACAGGAGTGTAAATTATGAGACAGAGAGGACACATCAAGGCTCCGGAGAACTGGATCAACGATCCCAATGGATTTATCTTTTATAATGGATATTATCATGTGTTCTATCAACATTTTCCATATGCACCCCGATGGGGGACTATGCACTGGGGACATGCTGTAAGTAAGGATCTGGTCCACTGGGAACATAAAGGGATCGCTTTGTATCCGACAAAATATGCGGATCAGAACGGATGCTTTTCCGGAAGCGCGGTAGAGCATGAGGGAAAGCTGTATCTCTACTATACAGGAGTTCACTATCAGGAGATTGACCCGGAAAATATACATAAATGTCTGAATGACCGGTTTGAATCTTGTCAGATGATGCTGGTGTCGGAAGACGGCGAACATTTCGACAATTTGGATAAAAAAAGAATGATCATCCCTCCGCTTGCGGATCCCCGCATAGGGAATCGGACACATACCAGAGATCCCAAAGTGTGGAGAGGAAGTGACGCCTGGTATATGGTTCTGGGGAGCAGCAGCCAGGAGCAGGGAAAACTCCTTTTTTACCGCAGCGAAGACCTGAAAGAATGGAAACTGGCCGGACAGACTACCAGGCCGGGTTATGGCTGGATGTGGGAGTGCCCGGATTATTTTGAAGCAGACGGCGAAAAAATCTTACTGTTTTCGCCTATGGGATTTATGAAGGACGGGAGAGGCAGCGAAGACATGGCAGTCTGTACGTTAGTGGACTTTGAGGAAGAAACGTGCAGTATGCGGATACCAGACGAGTACCAGTTTCTGGATTATGGGCTGGACTTGTATGCGCCTCAGAGTACATTGGACGAGCAGGGCCGCAGAACGATGATTGCCTGGCTCCGTATGCCGGAAGCCGTCGATGGAAAATGGCGCGGCATGATGTGCCTTCCCCGGGGTGTAGAAGTTAGAAACGGACATATCTGCTTCCCTGTACATCCCGAGGTACAGAAAGCGTATTCCAGAAAAATATCCTCTGCCGCCGAGGCTTCAGAAGATGGATACCGGATCAGCCTGGAACTGCAGGATGGAGAGGCTGTTCATATAGGCGGTTACCGGATATGGCGGGAGGACGGACGAATTTATACAGACCGCAGTCTTGTGTGCGTACAGAATGGTAAATGCCGTATGCAGGCAGAAACGCCGGAAGTAAAGGAAGACTGCCAGCTTGATGTTTACGTAGATAAAAATATGATAGAGATTTATGTAAATAATGGGGAATATGTGATCAGTCACGCAGTATACGGCTTGGGCAGCGAGATCCGGCTGGAAGGAACGGGTACATTGGAAATATATACGTTTGAAGATTGATTTCCCGGATTGTGAATGCTGTATGTCGATTGCGGAAGTGCCAGAATACGGAGCAACCGGTTATGACTGTAAATCAAAATACAAATTGCATATAAAAATAAAACTGAACGTATTGAGAAGCCAGATAATATATGATATACTGGCAATACGGAAAGTCAGAGCACATAAAGGCGGCCTGCCCTCCTGCTATCGGAGGGGCTAACCCTCCAGACGAAAGAAAGGAGGGCGATGCCAATGTATGTTACATATCAGGACTTAGTTCAGAGTGGAATGTTCATTGTAGCCCTTGTAGGATTGTGTTATACAATCTTTCGAGGAAAGAAATAGCCGCCACTACTGCAATAGTGACGGCTGACCTCGTTTGAGGTAAAAATAGTTCGTTATTTTGGGGTAGGCCGTGTGTCTCTGGCTTTCCTTTTTTATAATATAGCATATCTGGCGGCAGGGTGCAAGTAGAAAGCTCAATTTTGAGCAGTCGGCGGCACAAATACAGTAGTTAACGAATCCGGTTTATATTTTTTTATTTTCGAGAGCAAACTTGAATCAGCAAATCGATTCAAGCATTGGGTAACATCGGAAGTGCTTCCAGAAATAAGAAGAAACAATACGATATTAGGCAAATATATGCTTGTCAAGAAAAAACACTTGACACCGTTCCCTCTTTCGTGTAATATAACCAAGGTGATTGCGATGGAAAAGATACTGGAGCAGGCGCTTTTGTATGATTTTTACGGCGAATTGCTGACAGAGCATCAGAAGAGAGTCTATGAAGACGTGGTGCTGAACGACTATTCGCTGAGCGAGATCGCGGACGAACTGGGCATCAGCCGTCAGGGCGTGCACGACATGGTCAAACGGTGCAGCCGGCTGCTGAACGGGTACGAAGAAAAGCTGCATCTGGTGGAGAAATTCGTAAGTCTCAGAGAAAAAGTCGGAGAGATCAGGAAGATCGCGAAGACGCGGGAATCAGATCCCGATATGGAGGAGATCGAGAAAATATCCGCCAGAATACTGGAGGAGCTTTAGATGGCATTTGACAGTTTATCGGAAAAATTACAGAATGTATTTAAAAATCTGAGAGGCAAGGGCAGGCTGACAGAAGCCGATGTAAAAGCGGCGTTAAAGGAAGTCAAGCTGGCGCTTCTGGAGGCCGACGTGAGCTTCAAAGTGGTGAAGCAGTTTATCAAGGCCGTGGAAGAGCGCGCGGTGGGCACTGATGTGTTGGAAAGCCTGACGCCGGGGCAGACGGTGATCAAGATCGTCCATGAAGAGATGATCCGCCTCATGGGGACTGCGGAAGAGATCCATCTGAAACCGTCCAACGAGATTACCGTTATCATGATGACTGGTCTGCAGGGTGCAGGTAAGACGACGACGGCGGCGAAACTGGCCGGAAAGTTCAAGATTAAGGGGCGGAAAGTCCTGTTGGCAGCCTGCGACGTGTACCGTCCGGCAGCGATCAAACAGCTTCAGGTCAACGGCGAAAAGCAGGGTGTGGAAGTCTTTTCCATGGGAGATCAGCACAAGCCGGTCAATATTGCGAAAGCTGCTGTGGAACATGCAAAATCCAATGGCATGAGCGTGGTGATCCTGGATACGGCAGGACGGCTTCATATCGATGAAGATATGATGAACGAGCTGATCGAAATCAAGAAAAATGTGGATGTGACAGAGACGATTCTGGTGGTGGATTCCATGACCGGCCAGGATGCGGTCAATGTGGCGACCGCTTTTTCTGAAAAGGTCGGTATAGACGGAGTGATCCTGACCAAGCTGGACGGCGACACCAGAGGCGGCGCGGCGCTTTCTATCCGTGCGGTGACGGGCAAGCCGATCCTGTATGTAGGTATGGGCGAAAAGCTGTCGGATCTGGAACAGTTTCATCCGGACCGTATGGCGTCCCGTATCCTGGGTATGGGCGATATTCTCACCATGATCGAGAAAGCGCAGGAGACCATCGACGAAGAAAAGTCCAAACAGATGGTTCAGAAGCTGAAAAAGAACCAGTTTGATTTCGAAGATTATCTGGAAAGCATGAACCAGATGAAGAAGATGGGCGGTATCAGCAGCCTGCTGTCCATGATGCCGGGTATGGGCGGATCCCAGATGAAACAGATCGAAGACGCCATGGATGAGAAGAAGATGGCGCGGATCGAGGCGATTATCCTTTCCATGACGAAAAAAGAACGTCAGAATCCGGATATTTTAAATCCGTCCAGAAAACGGCGGATCGCCAAGGGCGCGGGCGTGGATATCAGCGAGGTAAACCGTCTGGTCAAGCAGTTCGAACAGAGCCGCAAGATGATGAAACAGCTGCCCGGTATGATGGGCGGAAGAAGAGGTAAAAGAGGAATGTTCGGCAAATTGCCGTTTTAAGCGTTTCTTTTACAATATAAATAAAAACTATTATTTCATTTACGGAGGTAAAGAACAATGGCAGTAAAAATCAGATTGAGAAGAATGGGTCAGAAGAAGGCTCCTTTTTACAGAGTAATCGTGGCAGATTCCAGATCCCCGCGTGACGGAAGATTTATCGAAGAGATCGGAACCTATGATCCGAACCAGGATCCGAGCGTATTCAATATCGACGAAGAGGCAGCAAAGAAATGGCTTGCAAACGGAGCTCAGCCGACGGAGACTGTAGGAAAACTGTTCAAACTTGCAGGGATCACCAAATAAGCAGCTTCCGGAAAAGCCTTTGGAGGTGAGAGGATGAGAGAACTGGTAGAAGTGCTTGCAAAAGCGCTGGTAGATCATCCGGAGGAAGTCGTTGTAACCGAAAAAGAGACAGAGAAAGCCACTGTGATTGAACTCAGAGTGGCTTCCAGCGATATGGGCAAAGTGATCGGCAAACAGGGGCGGATCGCAAAGGCCATCCGTTCTCTGGTGAAAGCGGCAGCGTCCGGAGACGAGAAAAAAGTAGTAGTGGAGATTCTGCAGTAAGATACGGCAGACTGGGAGAATACACATGGAACAGTATTTAAGAGTAGGCGTAATCTCTTCAACCCATGGAATCCGCGGAGAAGTAAAGGTATATCCCACAACGGATGATCCGGAGCGTTTCAGAGAGCTGAAAAAAGTGATTCTGGATGCGAAAGAAGGACGGCGGACACTTGAGATCCAGGGAGTCAAGTTTTTCAAAAACCAGGTGATTCTGAAATTCAGAGATATGGATAATATCAATGATGTGGAGCGTTACAAAGGCGCGGATCTTCTCATATCCAGAGAAGACGCGGTTCCGCTGGAGGAGAATGAGAACTTCATCGCCGATCTGATTGATATGGAGGTCGTGACAGATACCGGAGAAAAACTGGGAGTCCTGACCGATGTGATCCAGACCGGAGCCAATGATGTCTATGTGGTGAAGACCTCTCAGGAGAAAGAAGTTCTGCTTCCCGCAATCCGGGACTGCATCCTGGAAGTGGATGTGGAAGAAAAGCGTATGCGCGTGCATATTCTGGAGGGACTGCTGGATTTATGAGGTTTCATGTGTTGACGCTGTTTCCGGATATGATCCGGAACGGATTTCAGACAAGCATTACCGGCAGAGCTGTAGAGAAAGGACTGCTGTCCGTAAACGCAGTCAATATCCGGGATTTTTCTGTGAATAAGCATAACCGTGTAGATGATTATCCCTATGGAGGAGGAGCCGGCATGGTCATGCAGGCAGAGCCGGTCTGCCGCGCGTATGAGTCGGTGGTCTCCGGCATCTCTTCGGAGAAAAAGCCGAGAGTACTCTATATGACGCCCCAGGGAAAAGTTTTTAACCAGCGTATGGCGGAAGAACTTTCCGGGGAAGAGGAACTGATCTTCCTCTGCGGACATTATGAGGGCATCGATGAACGGGTGCTGGAAGAGATCGTGACAGACGAAGTTTCTATCGGAGACTATGTGCTGACTGGCGGAGAACTTCCCGCGCTGGTAATTATGGACGCCATATCCCGTCTTTTGGACGGTGTGCTTCATAATGGGGAGTCAGCGGAGTTTGACTCATTTCATGACAATCTGCTGGAGTATCCTCAGTACAGTCGTCCCGAGGAATGGCGGGGGAAAAAGGTCCCGGCAATCTTATTATCCGGTCATCATGCAAATGTGGAGAAATGGAGAAGGGAGCAGTCTCTGATCCGTACGAAGGAACGAAGACCGGATCTTCTGGAACATGCCAGTTTAACGAAGGAAGATAAAAAATTCCTTGCAAAGCTGGAAGAGGTATGATAAAATATAACGCGTTGTGAGAAAAAGAGATGGTCCTCTGTTACGCTGGTCGTATTAAGAACATCCAACATTGAAGGAGGAACACAATGAACGATATTATCAAGAATATTGAGGCAGCTCAGCTGAAAGCGGAAGTGCCGAGCTTTAACGTAGGCGATACGGTTAAGGTTTATGCAAAGATCAAAGAGGGTAACCGTGAAAGAATTCAGGTGTTTGAAGGAACTGTCCTGAAGAAACAGGGCGGAAGCAGCAGAGAGACCTTCACGGTAAGAAAGAATTCCAACGGAATCGGTGTGGAGAAGACCTGGCCGCTGCATTCTCCGAACGTGGAGAAAGTAGAAGTGGTTCGCCGCGGTAAAGTAAGACGCGCGAAACTGAACTACTTAAGAGACCGCGTAGGTAAAGCAGCAAAGGTAAAAGAGCTGGTAAAATAGTTACTGAGAGGGACATATACGAAAGTATCATGTCCCTTGTTTTTTAAGGCGGATTTTGCATGTCTAGAAGAAAAGGTTTAAATTTTCACAGGAAGAGACGGGTTATTCAAACATCTACCATTCGGAGTATATTTTTCTGGGTCGGAGAGTGTGTCCTGGCATTTGTGATCGGCTGTGTGCTGGTGTTTTATTTTATGACCACATTAAGCTGTGTGGGACAGGCTATGGAGCCGACCATCGGCAGCGGAGATCAAGTATTTGTCAATCGTTTCAGTTATACCCTGACCGGTCCCAAACAGGGGGATGTGGTGGTTTTCCGTCCCAATGGCAATGTGAATTCTCATTATTATATGAGAAGAGTGGTTGCAGTTCCCGGAGATACGGTTCAGATCATCGAGGGTTTCGTATATGTAAACGGTGAATTATATGAGACCGGCATCGGAAGCGAACAGATGGACTTTGCCGGACTGGCCGAAGAAGAGATTACATTGGGGACGGATGAATATTTTGTGTTGGGAGACAACCGGAACGCCAGTGAAGACAGCCGGAATGCGGATATCGGTAATGTAAAAAGACAGGATATCTACGGGAAGGCATGGTTTATCTGGTCTCCGTGGGAAAGATTCGGGTTGATTCCCTGAGATAAGGAGAGTAATATGGAGATACAGTGGTATCCGGGGCATATGACAAAAGCCAGACGGATGATGCAGGAAAATATCAAGCTGATTGATCTGATCATCGAGCTGGTAGACGCACGTGCGCCGTTGTCCAGCAGAAATCCGGACATCGACGAGCTTGGTAAAGGAAAATCACGTCTGATTCTGCTGAATAAGTCAGATTTGGCAGATGAAAAGTGTAATGAGGCATGGATGGAATGGTTTCGCGGACAGGGATATTTTGTGGTGAAGCTGGATTCCAGGAGTAAATCCGGGATGAAGAGTGTTCAGGCTGCCGTGCAGGAGGCGTGCCGGGAAAAGATAGAGAGAGACCGTAAGAAAGGGATCCTGAACCGGCCGGTCCGCGCCATGGTGGTAGGAATTCCGAATGTGGGTAAATCCACATTTATCAATAGTTTTGCGGGAAGAGCCTGTGCAAAAACAGGAAATAAACCGGGAGTGACGAAAGGCGCTCAGTGGATCCGCCTGAATAAACAGGTGGAGCTTCTGGATACACCGGGGATACTATGGCCCAAATTTGACGATCCCCAGGTGGGAGTACGTCTTGCTATGCTCGGATCTGTGAATGATGAGATCCTGAATCTGGAAGAGTTGGCGTCTGAACTGGCCGTTTTTTTGCAGCAGTATTTTCCGGGCGCATTAAAAGAGCGTTATAAATCAGATTTTCCGGCTGACGTACCTTCCTGGACAATCCTGGGAAAAATCGCGGAGGCCAGAGGCTGTCTGTCGAAAGGCGGAGAGCCGGATCTTAACAAGGCTGCTTCTTTCCTGTTGGACGATTTCCGGGCTGGACGGCTTGGGCGCATTACGCTGGAATTCCCGCCTGACGGAAAAGGAACAGAGGAGTGATGATATGAGCAAAAGAAAAAGCTACGTGGAAGATTATGAAGAAAAGGAGAGAGGTATATTTCACGAGATACTCAGTTTCCTGATCTATGTGGCGGTGGTTGTAGGCGTCACTTTCCTGATTATCCACTTTGTAGGACAGAGAACCTATGTAAGCGGCAGTTCTATGGAAAACACATTGAGCAACGGCGATAATCTGATCGTGGATAAGATAACCTACCGTTTTTCGGATCCGCAGCGTTTCGATATCATTGTCTTTCCTTTCCGGTATGAGGATCATGTCTACTATATAAAAAGGATCATTGGACTTCCCGGTGAAACAGTGCAGATTGTAGACGGGGATATCTATATAAACGGAGAGATACTCAGGGAATCTTATGGGAGAGAAGTGATCAAAGATTCCGGGTTGGCGGCGGAACCTATTGTGTTGGGCGAAGATGAATACTTTGTACTGGGAGACAACCGGAACGACAGCACAGACAGCCGGGATCCCAGTGTGGGCGTCATCCACCGCGATGAGATCATCGGACGCGCGTGGCTTCGGATCTGGCCGCTTAATAAATTTGGAGTGTTGAAACATCGGTGATGACAAAGAAAGAAGAACAAGCTCTGAAAAGGCAGGAGAAGCTGCGTCTGGAACTTCTGCGCCTGGACGGGATGCTGGAATATGAACGAGAATATGAGCATTACGGCGTTATCTGCGGGATCGATGAGGCGGGCAGAGGCCCGCTGGCAGGTCCGGTGGTGGCAGGCGCGGTGATCCTGCCTCCGGACTGCAGGATCCTGTATCTGAACGATTCCAAGAAGCTGACCGCCAGACGCAGAGAACTGCTCTATGATGAGATTATGGAAAAGGCGGTGTCAGTAGGCGTCGGGATAGTAAGCCATGAAAGAATTGACGAGATCAATATTCTGCAGGCTACTTATGAGGCTATGCGCCAGGCGGTATCAAAGCTGTCGGTAAAGCCGGATGTGCTTTTGAATGACGCGGTTACGATCCCGGGGCTTTCACAAAAACAGGTGCCGATCATTAAGGGCGACGCCAAGAGTCTGTCCATAGCCGCAGCCAGTGTGATCGCGAAAGTGACCAGAGACCGGATGATGGAAGTGATGGATGAAAAGTACCCGGGTTATGGATTTGCATCCAATAAAGGATATGGTTCGGCAGCGCATATTGCCGCCATAAAAAGCCTGGGACCTTGTGAAATCCACCGCAGAACTTTCATTCGCAATTTTGTGAAGGAGGCTCCAGAGCATGCAGAATAAGCGGAAGACCGGAGCGGAGTACGAGGAAAAAGCAGCTGCCTGGCTGGAAAAACAGGGGATGCGGATTCTGGAGAGAAATTATCGGTGCCGGCAGGGCGAGATCGATTTGATCGCCATGGATGGCCGTTATCTGGTCTTTGTAGAAGTTAAATACCGGAAAGATTTGCAGTCGGGACATCCGGCTGAAGCCGTAGATGTAAAAAAGCAGAAGAAAATCGCCCGATCGGCGATGTATTATTGCATGGAACGGAAGATCTCCCAGGATCAGCCGTACCGCTTCGATGTGGTCAGCATATTGGGAGACGAGACAGAACATATAAAGGATGCGTTTGGAATATGAAGAAGAAAGACAGGGACAGCCGCATGGAACTGAGAGAAGACGGCGGCGTCCCATATTTTATATTTAAAAATCTGGAGGAAACCGGTCTGGTACGCCATGGTTTTTCTACCCGTCTGGGAGGAGTCAGCGAGGGATATCTGGCGTCTATGAACCTGAGTTTTACCAGAGGAGATAAAGAAGAAAACGTACGGGAAAATTTCCGCAGGATGGGCCGCGCGATCGGTTTTGCCCCGGAAAACCTGGTGCTTTCTGATCAGACGCATACGGATCATGTGCGCCTGATGACAGAGGAGGACCGGGGAAAAGGATATACGAGGCCGCTGGATTATCAGGATGTGGACGGTATGATCACAGATGTGCCGGGACTGGTGCTGGCTGCCTTTTATGCAGATTGTGTGCCTCTCTATTTTATAGATCCGGTACATCGCGCCATCGGTTTATCTCATTCGGGCTGGAAAGGAACGGTAAAACGGATCGGGGCGGCCACCCTGGAAAAGATGAGAGATGCTTTTGGGACCAGGCCGCAGGATGTGCGCGCGGCCATCGGACCGTCTATCTGTCAGGACTGTTATGAAGTCAGCGAAGACGTGGCGCAGGCGTTCATGAAGGAATTTGGCAGCGCGGCGGATGACAGGATGCTCTACCGAAAAGCAAACGGAAAATATCAGCTGGATTTATGGAGAGCTAATGAACAGGTTCTGTTGGAAGCCGGCATTCTTCCGGAACATCTGGAAGTGACCAATGTATGCACCTGCTGCAATCCGGATCTTCTGTTTTCTCATCGTGCGACCCATGGAAAGAGGGGAAATTTGGCAGCTTTCTTGATGCTTACCGGAAAAGGGCCGGTTTCTCAGGAAGAACTTGATCGTCAGTTTGAATTCAGGGAGATTTTGCCGGGGGAAGCGGAGCAGGCAGCAGAGATTGAACGAATCTGTTTCCCGCCAAATGAAGCATGTTCAGAGAAAATGATGAAACAGCGCGTGGCGAAAGCGCCGGAATTATTCTTAGTGGCGGTTGACCGCGGCACTGGAAAACTGGCTGGGTTCCTGAACGGGCTTTCTACAAAAGAGACTGTATTCCGGGATGAATTTTTTACAGATGCAGATCTGTACGACCCGGAAGGAAAGCAAGTTATGATCTTAGGCTTGGATGTGCTTCCGGAATATCGGGGACAGGGGCTGGCGGGAGCCCTGATGCGCCGCTACACAGACAGGGAACGTGGAAAAGGCAGGAAAAGACTGCTGCTTACTTGTCTGGAGTCTAAAGTAAAAATGTACGAAAAAATGGGGTTTCGCGATCTTGGAGTGTCTGCTTCTTCCTGGGGCGGTGAAGAATGGCACGAGATGGACTGTGCGCTGGAAATGACTGGACAAAAACCTGTGTGCAATTTATAATGTAGACGTAACAGTTCAGGACGGCGGGAAAAAGAGGGCAAAAACAGGCGTTAAGCTTGCTTATAAGCATGCTTTTGTCCTCTTTTTCACATCGGATGGACATCCGATGCTTCTTGTCCGGCTTGAGCCGGGCAAGAAGATGCCGTCCTGAACAGACACATAATATATAAATTTTTAGAAACCAAGAGGATAGGGAAATGAAGATTATCAAAGCAAAAGATTATCAGGATATGAGCCGAAAAGCGGCTAATATCATCTCAGCGCAGATTATTATGAAGTCGGATTGTGTCTTGGGACTGGCGACAGGTTCTACGCCCATCGGTACTTATAAGCAGCTGATCGAATGGTATGACAAAGGAGATCTGGACTTTGGTGATGTGACTACCGTGAATCTGGACGAGTATAAAGGGCTTCCCAGAGAAAATGATCAAAGTTACTACTATTTCATGCACAATAATCTGTTCGACTATGTCAACATCAATCCGGAACGGACGCATCTGCCCAACGGTATGGAACCGGATTCCGAGAAAGAATGTTCCAGATATGAGGCGCTGATCCAGTCTCTTGGCGGCGTGGACCTGCAGCTTCTCGGTCTTGGCCATAATGGTCATATCGGATTCAATGAACCGGAAGAGGCATTTGAGACGGTGACGCATTGTGTGGATCTGCAGCAGCGTACGATCGAAGCTAACAAACGTTTCTTTGATTCTATCGATGATGTCCCAAAACAGGCATATACTATGGGAATCAAGACGATTATGATGGCAAAGAAGATCCTGATCGTAGTCAGCGGAGAAGATAAGGCAGAGATCGTGAAGAAAGCGTTCTTCGGACCGGTGACGCCGCAGGTTCCGGCATCGATCCTCCAGATGCATCCGGATGTGACGCTTGTGGCGGATGAGGCCGCGCTTTCAAAATGTAATATCTGACGGAATAAAAACAACAGGGCGAAAATTTCCGCCCTGTTGTTTTTATTCGTTTATGTAATTAGACTGCTTTTCTTGAGTTTATCTCTTCCTGCATTCTTACCACTTCTTTTCCAGATAATTTAAAGCAGAAAGTAATAATCAGAAATGCTCCGCAGTAACAGATGGCCGGGATGATAGTGATCGCGTTGGTCAGGCCGGATTTCACCGCTTCTGGAACCACGGTCATAGTAGATTCATATCCTGTCATAGACAATACGCCGGGAATCAGGATGCCAGTGATCAGAACCGCCACTTTTACGGGAATATTGGTAATACTCATGACGAGCCCCGATGTGTTTACGCCGTTCTTATACTCTGCAAAGACTGCACAGTTTGTATACATGGTTACAAAGGTAGAATAGTTGCAGTTGGAACAGGTGCGTTCTAACAGGATAAAAGCGGTGAAAAGGAACACATTTCCGGCGAACAGTCTGGCGCAGATTAAAAAAATAACGCACAGGGGAAGACAGCACATGGACAGTTTTTTCGCTTCCATTTTTTTCCCGAGAAAACCTGCTGCTAACGATCCAAGTACAGCCCCGAAATTGGTTGCGGCCAGATAGAACGCCAGCATGGCAGGTGCTTCCAGCGCAAAATTAAATTGATAGGCAGCCATTTGCGCTAAGATAAAGGATACGGTAGTTGTACAGCACTGCGCGAAAAACATTGCCATCAGAGGCGGATTATGAATGATTGTATTTAACATATCCCTGAACGTTACGCGTTCTGCCTTTTTGGGACTGGAATCGGCGGCGGAATCGACGGAAGTTTCTTCGTATCCGTCTGTAATTTTAAAAATAATATACTGTCCGATCAGAAGGAGTACGGAGAATACAACGGCAACCAAGATATAAGGATATACCTGTGAATCTCCGAAGATGCCGGTAAACCGTGTGATCAGAAAAGTCGCTATTGCGGACAGTACGACTTTGTCGGCGTTAATCCATGCCCAACGTCTGGAAGAAAGGAAGGAACGGTCTCCTTCTGTCGCTCCGCATACGGAAACCATAGTTGTATTGGCTGCATATTGCAGATTGAAAAATACAGCGTAAAGCAGAGAGAGTACGACCAGTACTACTAATACAACGGTGGCGCTGCTGATGGTACCGGCAGCCAGCCAGGTCAGTATAAAGATGATTGCCGTGGCGGGAGAAAGCACCAGTACAATAGAGCGGTAGCGTCCCCATTTCATGGGTTTCATGCCGTCCATGATTACTCCATAAAAGAAGGACATAACGATCTCGCAGGTAGAAACGATGGTATTAAGCACTGCGACGGTTGCCAGCGGCAGGGCGGCGATGCTGGTCAGGAAAATGCTCCAGTAATAGGTCTTGAAGCTGGAGTGGAAGTCAAATAAGAAATCTCCTACGCCAAACCATGTTTTAATGGTTTTGTTTAATGGTTTTTTCATTCTGTAAATCCCCCTAACATTGTTATTTTATTTTTCGGCCGAGGCTTCGTTTGCTGCCGCGTATACCGTACGCTTAAGTGCGTCAGGTTTTTCCGGCGGGATATAACCGGCCTTTTCCCACAAAGGCTTGTTATATTCATAAAGTACATCGATCAAAGGCTGACTTATAGAAGGGTCAATCATGGCAGGCTGCGCCACCCAGCTCCCTCCTGGGGCCATCAATTCGATACGGTACTTAATTTCTTTATACCGTTCTTCGTAAGTAACCCCTTGACGGTCCAGTACATGCTGATTGTCAAAACCTCCAACAAAACAAAGGTCTTTCCCATACTTTTTTTTCAGTTCATAGGGATTATTTGTAATCTGCAGTGGATTCAGAGCGTCAAATCCTAACTCTATGAATTCTTCTATCAATGGAGCAATATAGCCGCAGGAGTGGTGCTCATAAAGCATGCCTTCCTGATGAACCGCATCCACAATTCTTTTGAGGTGAGGCTTTATCATTTTCTGCCATGTGGGTTTGGACATAAAAAGACGGTCATTGGAACCATAATCATCATGGAACTGAATTTTATCAGGTTTGTAGTATTTCGCGATCAGGTGGATTTCCTTAATGCGATAGTCAGCTATGGCTCCTAAAAGATCGTAAGTATCTTCTTCTTCGGCAACCAGATCGCATAAAGCATCTTCTATGCCGGTCATCGCATGAAGTTGTTCAAACATTCCATTTACAATTATTACGCTGCTGATTTTATTTTTTCGGTCCCAGTTCGCCGTATCCCGGGCTGCGCCTTCCTCCCAGCGGTAATCCGCAGGATCCGGAAAGGTAATTTCTTTCCGCCATTCTGTTACGTCGTCCAGTCGTTTGGTTCCTACTGTAACCATTGGACCTTCCATCCCTTTTTCCAGCGTATAGCTTATGCCGAAAATATCCGTGGTTACTCCAAAACCCCTTGGACCTTCCGGAATGATAGACGGCAGGCAGGTATTTTGATCCAGAGTCTGGCTGGGAACCCACAAGGGTTCTTGGTGATGATAGGCCATTAAAATATTATCTCTTGCTGTGACCATCTTTTTCGAATTCCTCCTATTTTTGAATTTGACATGGAAGCCCATTTTTCTTTGACAATTATTTTTTAATCAGTATAATATAAAAAGATTGAAAATAATTTTGCAAAGGCAATAGGCCCGCCTCCGAATGTTCTGTTATTATTATAACGTGAAAAGAAAGCTCTTAGAATGTAACACAGATACGAAATTAAAGTTGCAGCAGGGAGTTTTTTGGTATTTTCAATATAATTTTGCGGCGGGAAAGGAGAAGAGTTATGCGACTGAGCATGTGGATGATAGCCAATCAGCTCACGAATTTTGACTTGGAATTGGATATAGAAACCCATGCGCCTGCCAATCTGCGCAGCGCCCGCAGAGCTTATGCGACGGACTGCGTACATGTGTATCAGGAAAAAAACGATGTGATCTGTGATGGGGGCGGTAACCGTATACGCATCAAAGATATTGATGTAGAATATGCTTTTGAAATCGTTCAATCGATTTTTGACACTTACGATGACTGGAATTATGTGATACAGGAATCTGCCTCTTTGAATGATTTTCAGACAGTGATTGATTTCTCCTGGCATGCGTTTCATAATCCGATTATACTTCTTAATGAAGACTTCAAAGTATTAGCTATGACAAATTCTTCTGATTTGAAAGGGATTGATCAGGAGTGGGATTATTTAAGGGAAAATGGCTACAGTTCTTTTCGTGCAATTAAAAATATTACTGAAGACAGAGTATGGAGGGAAAGAAGAAACCGGAAAGACGTTCAGTATTATCGCTGTTCCAACAAAATAATAGATACCAACTGTATCAGTATCTCTGTTACCTATAATAATATGAGGTATGGCCGGATTAATGTACTTGAGTGGAGCCGACCCTTGAATGAAGGTGACTATCAGTTATTAGAACATTTGGAAAGAATTATTGCGCCGTATCTGGTATCTTATTATGCCTCGATGGTTTCCGGCGGATGGAATGTGTTTTTAGATTTGTTGAGCGGACGGCAGATTAACCAGCAGGCTTTCGACAACCGCATGTTTTATAAACAATGGGGTAAGGACGATATTTATGTGGTTATGTCCATTGATTTTCAGGATGACATCAGACTGATGCAGATGTGCCAGCAACAGCTGAACGAGTGTGTGGCATCTACAGAGATTCTGATCTATGAAAACAATGTGGTCGCTATTGCTAACAAAACCAGGGACAATTACAAAGAAGAGAAAAAAAGGCTGGAAGATATGGCGCTCAGAAGTGGGGAAAAACTGGGGGTAAGTCTTCCTTTTACGGGACTGGAACAGTTAAAATACTATTATCAGCAGGCGTGTGCAGCGATAGAGTATGGCGCACTCTATAAAAACGATTCTGCAGTTTTTGAATTTTATGATTTTGGAATGCTTTGGCTGATGGAAACTTCAGCCGGAACTGACTGCCGGCAGCTGTGCGCCTGCCATCCGGATATTGTCCGTATGGCCAGAGAGCATTACCGGAAACTGGAAGAAGATCAGCTGGATACCCTGTACGTGTATCTAAAGAATGAATGCTCTCCACAGAAAACGTCTCAGGAATTGTTTGTGCATAAGAATACGTTGCTTTACCGTTTGAAAAAAATTATGGGCAGTCTGGAATATCCGATTCAAGAAAAGTATGACAGGGACTATATGTACTATTCTATTATGGTGATTCAGCTTTACCGTAAAAAGTACAAAGAGTTATTTAGTTCTTTCTATGAAAAAGAAGGAAATTAGAACAGAGGACGGCGTTGATCCGTCCTTTTTTGTTGGTATGCGATACCAAAAAAAATCAAATTCTTCCGATCAAATCTGTACGCCGAATCCGTATTCTTTCATATTTTCCTAAGGTAAAATAAGAGAAAATGAATATTCATTATTCTATCAGAGTGGAGGGGGTTGCAATGTCTGCTGCTTCAAAAAAGTTTTACATGCATCTGGTAATTTCTGCGGTATTATTTGTACTTTTGCGGTTTGTACCTGCGGCCAACGGGCTGACGCCGGTAGGCGTCAATGTGCTGTCGGTTTTTATACCGGTTCTGTATATGTGGCTTACGATCGGAACAGACTGGCCCAGCTGGCTTGCTATGGCGTTGGTTATATTTACGGGAGTTATGACCCCGGCTGAAGTTTACAGCGGCGTATTTGGAAGTTCCCTGATTATTACGGTTATTGGTATGATGTCTTTCAGCAAGGTATTGACCAATACCGGAGTCATAGAGCTGGTTGTCAAACGGGCAATCACGTTTGAAATTGTCCGGGGGCGTCCTTATGTATTCATTGCAATGTTGTTGGGAGCCTGCGGAGTAATCAGCTGTTTTGTAGATGTGGGGGCAGTCACGCTCATATTTATTCCGATTATAGCCGGTATATGTAATGAGATTGGGTACACGAAGGGAGATCCTTTTTACACTGCTCTGATGATTGGGCTGTTTTGGGTAACAAACGCTTTCAATGGAGGATCTCCGCTTGGTCATGCGCTTCCCATTATTATGATGAATGCGGCGGCAGCCGGGGGATATGAGATTTCTTACAGTGAATGGCTTGCAGTAGGTGTTCCGGCAGCTATCTTGATTTCTGTGGCAGCGATTTTCCTGATCTGTATTGTATGGCGTCCGGAGGCGTCAAAATTCAAAAATTATGATCTTGACGCGCACAGGAGCAGCATTCCTAAATTACGCAGAGAAGGCGCAATCACGTTGATTGTGTTCGCTCTGGTGATTCTTTACTGGGTGGTGCCGGTGATATGGCCCGGTTTGTTGGACGAAAATATGACTGTGCTTTACAATGCCTGGGGCACATCTCTGCCATTGATTATCGGTATGGGCTTATTGTGCGTCATACATGTGAATGATAAGCCGATCGCTGATTTTCGTGATATGACCAGTACGTCAACCATTACAACACTGCTGTTTATCGGCATTGTCTCTGTGCTGGGGACCGCTATCAGCAGCGAGGCGGCAGGTATCTCTGTCTGTTTGAATACGGTTCTGGCTCCGTTTACTTCTAATATGTCGATGTTTATGATCGTTGTTTTGGGATGTCTGGGCTGCATTGTCCTGACGAATTTTATATCTAATACGGTCAGCATGTTGTTGTTTTTTAGCCTGATTATACCGATTGTCCAGGCTGGCGGAGGAGATGTGAATCTGGTGATTATCCTGCTGTGTATTATGGCCTGCTTCGCGTCGCTGGTTCCTTCCGCGGCAGTGACCGCGCCGTTTTTCTTTGGACCGGAGCATATTACGGTGAAAAATACATATAAATGGAACCTTATCATGATATTTTTTGCGTGGTTCATATCCGCTTGTATTTTTTATCCGTTATTTACGACATTCTTTTAGAATTAGTTGAAAGGAGAGAGGAAAATGTTGACAGAAAAAGAAAACTATTTGATGGCGGTCAGAGGAGAAGTTCCAGAATGGGTTCCAAGAAATCTTTATGCAAGTCCGGGACGGCCTCCTGCTAATGCGTGGGTAGGACCGGGGATCTTGAATGAACGCAGGACGCCGGAAGGGGGATTTGATGTCTGGGGAGTAGAATTCGTAGCGACGAAAGAGACCGGAGGACAGGCGCTTCCGGTTCCTGGAAAATTTCTTTTGGACGATATTACAAAATGGCGGGATGTGATTAAAGCGCCGGATCTGTCTTATGTAGACTGGGAAAGCATGGCCCAGAAAGACCTGGCCAATATTGACCGCAGCCAGACCGCGGTGTGCGGAGTAATGCATATGGGCTATTTTATGCAGCTTATGAACTTTATGGGATTCACAGAAGGGTTGTGTGCGCTGGCGGAAGAACCGGAAGAAGTGATGGCTCTCTTTGAATATATGTCTGACTTTTATTGCCAGATCGCTGAAAAATTTATGGAGTACTACAAACCGGATGTATGGTGTATTACGGACGATGTGGCTACTGCCCAGCATCCATTCCTGTCCCTTGATATGTATCGTGAAATGGTAAAACCATTTCACGCAAAAGAAGCTAAATTCGGTGTCGACCGCGGATTGCCTGTAGATATGCACTGCTGCGGTAAATGTGAAGATTTTATTGACGACTGGCTGGAATTTGGAGTTGGTGTTTGGAACCCGGCACAGTGTATGAACGACCTGAAAGGGATTAAGAAAAAATATGGAAACCGTCTGGTATTAGAAGGTTGCTGGGACTCCTCCGGACCAGCAGGATGGCCGGATGCTTCGGAAGAATTAGTGAAGTCGGAAGTGCGCAAATGTATCGATACGTTTGCTCCCGGCGGCGGTTTCATTTTCTGGGGCAGCGTATACGGTGCGGCGGATGACGCGGCTATGCAGAATAAGGCCCGCTGGATTCAGGAAGAATATGATTCTTATGGAAGAACGTTTTATAAACGTTAATAAAAAGGATGGAGAAAGACAATGGAAAGAGTAAAGTATTCAGAAAAAGAATTGGTACATACCGGTGAGTATTTGACACCGGGAGGTCCGATGCCAAGGTATGCTACGCCAATTACGGCCAGAGAGAATTATCTGGCTATGCTGAAAGGAGAAAAACCGCTTTGGCTTCCTATTTACTACGATTTTAGGACGTTTGTTCCCAGAATTATTCCGGATAATGTGGCCAGAGGTTTTGTGATTGAAACGAATACATTGTCCAGGGAAGAAATGGGCGGGAAGGATATGTTCGGTGTAGAGTGGGAATACATTGATATTGCCGGCGGGTCGATGGTAAAACCGGGGACTCCCCTTCTGGAGGATGCTTCTGAATGGAAGGAAAAAGTGAAATTTCCGGACATTGAAGCCTGGGATTGGGAAGGCTGTGCTGCCCGCAATGAAGGCAAGTTTCTGCATACGGACCGTGTGACAACCATGTGGATGTTTACAGGATTATTTGAGCGGCTGATTTCGTTTATGGATTTTGAAGGAGCTGCCATGGCACTGATTGATGAAGACCAAAAAGAAGATGTTCATGAATTGTTCGGCCGACTCTGTGATTTGTATATTCAGATTATAGTAAAATATAAACAGTATTTTGATCTTGATGTTTTGTACTTTCATGATGACTGGGGCGCGCAGCGGGCGCCGTTCTTTTCACTGGATACTTGCAGGGAGATGATTGTGCCTTATTTAAAGCGAATCACGGATTACTGCCATGAGAATGGAATATTTTTTGAATTTCATTGCTGCGGCAAAAATGAACTGCTGGTTCCTGCAATGATCGAAGCGGGTGTCGATGTATGGGCTGGTCAGATTATGAACGATAAAAAAGCACTCCATGATCAGTACGGCGAAAAGATCGTTTTAGGTGTTGACATTGACTTCCCGGAAAATCCTACGGATGAGCAGGCGGCAAAAGCTGTTGCTGATTTTCTGGAGACGTATGCCGGGAATATGGAGAAGGCTCCGGTTTACTGCTGTACCTTGATTATGCCACAGAACGTAAGGGAACAGCTGTATATTCAGAGCAGAAAGATGTTTAATGAATAAAGGAGAGAGTATGATGGCTATAGGACAGTTTATGCGGCAGGCGGCGCAAAGGGATTATTCAAAAGAATGGCAGGCACCGGGATCTTTCCCTTGGATTTTCCAGCGCCCTAAGGAGCCGATTACGGGGCGGCCGATCAGTGTCAGAGAAAATTACATCCGGTGTGTAAAGGGGGAGCAACCCTATTGGATGCCAGCTTATTTATATGAAAGTAATACAGTTTGGCCGGATGCCATAGAAGAACATCCGGTACCGGAAGTAGATGGATACGACTGGTGGGGCGTTAACTGGAAGATGGTGGATTCCGTCGGAGGAATGATTACGAAACCGGGTACCAGAACGATTTCAGATTTTTCCAAATGGAAAGAAGAGCTGGAATGGCCGGATCTGTCTGTGGTAGATTTTAAAACAGATGGCCAGAAACTCCAAAAACTTATGGATCCTGACCGAGTACATATTTATGAATGTGTTGAAGGTATTTTTGAACGGCTTCATGAGTTGATACCTTTTGACGAATCTCTCATTGCATTTTATGAAGAGCCGGAACTTTTGGAAGAATTCTTTCAGAAGATGGCGGATTATAAGATAGAATGCTGCCAAAAGGTGTTTGAAAATTATGGCCGTGTAGACGGGGTCTTGTATCATGACGACTGGGGGACTCAGAGAGCTGGCTTTTTCTCAAATGAGATGTTCCGTGAACAATTGATGCCGGCTACTTCCAGATTCCTCAAGTATATAAAAGAACAAGGAAAATTTATCGAACTGCATTCATGCGGAAAAAATGTACAATATGTTCCGGAGATGATAGAGATGGGAATTGATATGTGGACTCCACAGGCAGTTATTAACGATCCGGATTATTTGTATGAAACGTATGGAGACCAGATGGCTTTCTGTTTTCATGTCGAAATTGCTCCGTCGGATACGGAGCAGGAAATTCGGCATAAAATTCGGGATTTTGTAGATCATTTTGGAGCGAAAGGACGTTGTATGCCTTGGATTCGGACAGATAAAAGCATACCGGAACAGGAGATAATTGCCCGGGATGAGCTTTATAATTATTCTTTAGAATTCTATAATAAACAATATGGCAGAAAGTAAATAGACATTGATATGAGTGAGAGTATCACAAACTGCTCAAATGAGACAGCAATGTGATACTCTCATTTTATCATCGTTCCCAGATCATGGCATATTCCGCTTCGCCCGTGTCCGGATCGATACCTTCTCTTTCAATCTGAAATCCTTCCCGCTGATAAAACTTTACAGCTCCTGTGTTGTTCCGGTATACGGATAAAGTGAGCCTCTGTTTCCGCCCTTTCGCGCAATCGATCAGACGTTTCCCTATTCCCTGCGACCGGGCTTCCCGACGAATGAAAAGTCCTTCGATGTAGTCCCTGTTCATTCCCAGAAATCCCTGTATTCCATCCGGGGTTTCATAGACAAAGATCTCTGCCTGGGGAAGCAGTTTTTTAACCATTGGCAGATGGTTCTGCCAATAAGCGATGGGAATGAAAGAATGAGCCTGGATGTTGGCTTCCAGCCAGATCTGTGCAATGACGGAAAGATCTTCTTTTTGAGCCGGACGTATCGTACCGACGGTATGTTCTCCGGTTTGAAATTTCATAAAATTTGAATCTCCTTTGAGCGGTTATATATCATTTGAAACAGACGAAGCCAGGATAAAACAGTAAACTGAAAAATGAAAGCGGGGATTATACAATTTCGGAAGTACACAGCTCTTTCAGCAATTCCGGATTCTTTACCCATATCCTGCCGCGTCCGGTAGAGATGACTCCTTGATGTGTTCATGCGGTTCTCCCGGTTTCCAGAGGTATTCTCCTTTCACAGGCAAATATGCGGTAATGGAATTGTACCGCCATATTTAGTAATTTTCAAGACAGAAACGGAGGAACGCAAAGTAACCGTAATTGACAAAAAGCTGTATCCTGAAATGCAGAAACAGTACTGCATGGATCCGGATTCAGGAGCATGTCCCTGCTACCAGGTGGTCAGAATCGACTGAGCCGCCGGAAGACAGAGAGCTCGAAAAGTTTTGCTTTTTGGCTCTTTTTTTATTGACAAAACAAATAAGAATAATTACAATATATTTAGAATGATTCTAAAAAGAGAGATGCAGATGACGAAATACGAGAAAGAGATCTACCGGCTGATCACTGAATCCGAAGATCATATGACGGCGGAGCAGGTGTTTGGAGAAGTGAAAAAAATATATCCATCCGTGTCCCTCGCTACGATCTATAATAACCTGAATAAATTGAGCGGAGCAGGGATGATACGGAAAGTCTCCGTAGAAGGCAGTCCGGACCGGTATGACCGTACTGCGAAGCACGACCATATCGTATGCAGAAGATGCGGGAAACTGACAGATGTTCGTTTTAGTGACCTGACAGAGGCGCTGGAAAGGCAGATGGGAGAAAAGTTTCTTTTTTACGACTTGAAGGTATATTACATATGCCCTGAGTGCAGAAAAAAAGAAGAATTACAGGATCTATATGCCGTCAAAAGCGGTACGGCGACAGGATAGATAAAATACAGAAGAAAGGAGAAAGCGTAAATGAAGTATGTGTGTTCGGTGTGCGGATATATCTACGATGAAGACCGGGAAAAAATTTCTTTTGACGATTTGCCGGAATCATGGAAATGTCCCGTCTGCAAGGCGGCGAAATCTGCTTTTGTACCTGAAAAACCGAAAGAAAAAGTGAAGCCTTCCCGTGCTCCGGCGGTATCTGCCCCTTTGGAAGAGGAGCTTTTGGAAATGTCCGCAGGGGAGCTTGCCGCGCTGTGTTCCAACCTTGCAAGAGGCTGTGAGAAGCAGTATAAGGCGGAAGAAGCGGAGCTTTTTCGTCAGATCGCGGATTATTTTGAGTCGGCTGCTCCGGAAGTGCCGGAGCCGGATACAGAACAGCTTGCCGCATTGTTTCGGGATGATCTGCAGAACGGATATCCCTCTGTAAGAGCTGCCGCGGACGCTGTGGGAGACCGCGGTACCGGCCGGATCTGTGTCTGGGGTGAAAAAGTGACGAATATGCTGGATTCTCTGATTGCCCAGTATCGACAGGAAGGAGAAAGCTTTCTTGAAAACACGCAGGTATGGGTGTGTTCGGTGTGCGGATTCGTCTATATAGGCGACGAACCGCCGAAGATTTGTCCGGTATGCAAGGTTCCCGACTGGAAGTTTGAAAAGATGGAAGGGAGGGATTCTGTATGAAAAAAATTGCAGTGAGGAATCTTCGCCTGTGCACAAAAGACTGTCTTTGCCTTTATGTCTGTCCGGTAGGCGCGACTGATACCGAAAACAGCGTGATCGACGTGAACAAATGCGTCGGATGCGGCGCATGCGCCGATGCCTGTCCCAGCGCGGCCATATCTATGGTGCCTGTAGAGTATCCGCCTCAACAGAAAAAGGACGGAGCGGTGCTGGCGGCTTCCAACGCGTTGGCAAAAAATAAGGCGAAGGAGGAAAAGATTGCCCGCCAGCTGGCAGAAGGGACAGAGAAAGACGGCATGTACCGTCTTATGACCGCTGTGGCAAAATCTGTCCGGTTGGTGAACGAAGATCTGCTGCGGGAATCCGGATATATGCTGCCTCAGAGCGCAAATGCACATAAACTTTTGAAAGAACTGACGGAAAATCCGCCCTCTGAGAATTTTCCGGTGGAAGCGGCAAAGAAATTATTAAATATGATACCATGCAATGAAAAACAAAAAGAAGGAGAGGAAAACAATATGAGTAAATACGCAGGAACCCAGACAGAAAAGAACCTGGAGGCAGCTTTTGCGGGAGAGTCCGAGGCGCGCAATAAATATACCTATTTCGCGTCCGTAGCAAAGAAAGAAGGATATGAGCAGATCGCTGCTCTGTTCCTGAAAACTGCCGACAATGAGAAAGAGCATGCGAAAATGTGGTTCAAGGAGATGAACGGCATCGGCGATACAGCAGAGAACCTGCTCCATGCAGCCGAGGGAGAGAATTACGAATGGACCGATATGTACGACGGTTTTGCAAAGACAGCTGAAGAAGAAGGATTCCCGGAACTGGCGGCAAAGTTCCGTCTGGTAGCGGCGATTGAGAAACATCATGAAGAGCGTTACCGTGCTCTGCTTCACAATGTGGAGATGGCGGAAGTGTTTGCCAAGAGCGAAGTCAAAGTATGGGAATGCCGCAACTGCGGACACATCGTAGTAGGTACTTCCGCGCCGGAGATCTGCCCGACCTGCGCTCATCCGCAGAGTTATTTTGAAGTTCGCTGCGAAAACTATTAAAATTTTCGGGTATAAGCGATAATGGGAAGAGCCGCTTCTGCTGTCCGGCAGAGGCGGCTCTTCCCGTTTTACAAGCTAGTCAATATTCTGCAGCCGGATGGCTGTCTCTCTTTTCTCCAGAAGAGCATGGATCCGTTCGGTAGGATCGTTTACGTGCTCGGTAGAAGTGTCGTGGTTGATGCAGTCGATGATGGCGGCCAGGAACTTGGTCATATTGGCTTCCACATAATATGGACGGGAAAGCAGTTCCGGCGGGCGGTAGGTCAGATTTGTCGTTACCACACGGTCAATATATCCTTTTTCATAATAATCATCGAATTTTTCCAGACCGTCTGTAAAGAGACCGAAAGTAGTACATACAAATACACGCTTTGCGCCGCGGTTTTTGATCTGACGGGCCACATCGAGCATGCTCTCGCCGGAAGAGATCATGTCGTCTATAATGATGACGTCCTTGCCATGCAGGTCGTCTCCCAGAAACTCATGGGCTACGATGGGATTCTTGCCGTTTACAACTCTGGAGTAGTCTCTTCGTTTGTAGAACATACCCATTTCCACACCCAGCACACCGGCGAAATAGACGGCCCGTCCCATGGCTCCTTCGTCAGGGCTTATAACCATCAGGTGGTCTTTGTCAAGCTTCAGATCAGGCACTGCGCGGAGCAGCCCGCGGATAAACTGATACGGAGGATTGAAGCTGTCAAATCCGTAGAGCGGGATGGCGTTGCAGACCCGGGGATCGTGGGCATCAAAGGTAATGATGTTGGTGACGCCCATGTCTACCAGCTCCTGAAGGGCAAAGGCACAGTCCAAAGATTCCCGCTGGCTTCTTTTGTGCTGGCGGCTTTCATACAGGAAAGGCATGATCACATTGATCCTGCGGGCTTTTCCGTTGGTAGCGGAGATGACTCTTTTCAGATCCTGGTAATGATCGTCCGGGGACATGTGATTTTCGTGGCCGCAGACGGAATAAGTCAGACTGTAATTGGTGATATCAGCCATAATGAACAGATCGACGCCGCGTACAGAATCGTACAGGATTCCTTTGGCTTCTCCTGTGCCGAAACGGGGGCATGCGCTGCGAACAAGATAGGTGTCTTCGCGGTATCCCTGGAAACTGGGGGTATTCTGGAGATCCTGATTGGATTTTCCGCGAAACTCTACCAGAAACCGGTCTACATTTTCTGCCAGATCGCGGCACCCTTCCAGGGCGGCCACCTTCAGCGGCGCGATGGGCAGAATATTATCATAAGAAAACTGATTGGACATAAAATCCTCCTGTCATTGGTGAACGTATATTATATTTATAACATCAGAAGGGAAAGGCAGTCAACCCATATACGGAAGATTGCAATTTCAGTATAAATTTAGTATAGTAAGTACAGAACAAAAGTAAAAGGGAGAAGAAGATGGAGCAGAGAATCGTGTCTGTAGTGCCCGGAAGCATTGCAGAAGAACTGGAGATCGAGGCCGGAGACGTGCTGGTTTCTGTGAACGGACAGACGCCGGAAGATGTGTTTGATTATCGTTATCTGATCAATGAGGAACAGCTGCTGGTGCTGATCCGCAAACCGGACGGCGAAGAATGGGAACTGGAGATCGAGAAAGAATATGAGGACGATCTGGGAATCGAATTTGAGAACGGTTTGATGGATGAGTACCGTTCCTGCAGAAATAAGTGTATTTTCTGTTTTATCGATCAGCTGCCGAAGGGGATGCGGGAGACGCTCTATTTCAAAGATGATGATTCCAGGCTGTCTTTTCTGCAGGGCAATTATCTGACGTTGACCAATATGAGCGATCATGATATTGACCGGATCATCAAATATAAACTATCTCCGATCAATATTTCTTTCCACACCACAAATCCAAAGCTGCGGTGCCAGATGCTTCACAACCGTTTTGCAGGAGAAGTATTCGGCAAGGTCCGCAGACTGAAAGAAGCCGGGATTGAGATGAACGGACAGATCGTACTCTGTAAGGGCGTCAACGACGGGGAGGAACTGGAGCGGTCGATCCGGGATCTGACCGGATATATGCCGGAGCTTCAGAGCGTGTCTGTAGTGCCTGTGGGGCTCACCAGATACAGGGAAGGACTGTATCCGCTGGAGCCATTTGATCGGGAAGACGCCTGTAAAGTACTGGATTGTATTCAAAGATGGCAGGAAAAGCTTTTCAGGGAACACGGGACACATTTTATCCATGCGGGAGATGAGTGGTATCTTCTCGCGGAAAGGCCGATGCCGGCGGAAGACACTTATGACGGTTATCTGCAGCTGGAAAACGGCGTGGGTATGGTGCGTCTGCTGGACGAAGAGATCAGAGAAAGTCTGTCCGGTATCACAGGAGACAGCAGAGAGCGCCGTGTTACTATCGCTACAGGCAAGCTGGCGGCTCCGATCCTGGAAGGACACGTGAAAAAGATTACAGAGAAATTTCCGTATGTGAGCGTTCAGGTGGCCGCCATCAAAAACTGTTTTTTTGGAGAGAAAATTACGGTTGCGGGACTTCTGACCGGAGAGGATTTGATCGGGCAGCTGAAGGGGAAAGATCTGGGCAGCCGGCTTCTGATTACAGAGCATATGCTGAAGAGCGGCGAACCGGTTTTTCTTGACGACGTGACTGTGGAGGAACTGGAAAAAACTTTACAAATCAAGGTATCCATAGTAAAATCAGGCGGAAATGACCTGATCAGAAGTATTATAGAGTAACACAAGAAAGAGGTAGTATATGAGCAGACCAATCGTGGCTATTGTAGGCCGTCCGAACGTGGGAAAATCCACACTGTTCAACGCGCTGGCGGGAGAGAATATCTCCATTGTCAAGGATACTCCCGGCGTGACCCGGGACAGAATCTATGCGGACGTCTCATGGCTGAACCATAATTTTACCATGATTGATACCGGAGGAATCGAACCGGACAGCAGCGATATTATTTTGTCCCAGATGAGGGAGCAGGCACAGATCGCCATTGACACCGCCGATGTGATTATATTTCTGGTAGATGTGCGCCAGGGGCTGCAGGACGCGGATTCTAAAGTGGCGGATATGCTCCGCCGTTCCCGCAAGCCGGTGGTACTGGTAGTCAATAAGGTAGACAGCTTCCAGAAATATATGGCGGACATCTACGAATTTTATAATCTGGGGATCGGGGATCCGGTGCCGGTGTCCGCGGCTTCCCGTCTTGGGATCGGCGATATGCTGGACGAGGTGGTGAAACATTTTCCGGAGGATTCCGGGGAAGACGAAGAAGACGAGCGGCCCAGAGTGGCGATCGTGGGTAAGCCCAACGTGGGAAAATCCTCCATTATCAACCGGCTGGTGGGTGAGAACCGGGTAATCGTGTCCAATATTGCGGGGACGACCAGGGACGCCATCGACACGGAGATCTCTCATGGAGGCAAAGAATATGTATTTATTGATACTGCAGGACTCCGCCGGAAAAATAAGATCAAAGAGGAACTGGAGCGTTACAGTATTATCCGTACGGTAACTGCAGTGGAGCGCGCAGATGTGGTAGTCGTTGTGATCGATGCTTCGGAGGGCGTGACTGAGCAGGACGCGAAGATTGCGGGCATTGCCCATGAAAGAGGCAAAGGCATCATCGTGGCGGTCAATAAATGGGACGCCATCGAGAAGACCGATAAAACGATCTATGAGTTTTCCAGAAAGGTCCGCGAGACTCTGTCTTTCATGCCGTATGCAGAGCTCCTGTTTATTTCCGCGGTGACAGGACAGCGTCTGACTAAATTGTTTGATTTGATTGACGTGATTATTGAAAACCGCGCTATGCGGATTCAGACAGGTGTGCTCAACGAGATCATTACAGAGGCGGTAGCTATGCAGCAGCCTCCTTCAGACCGGGGGCGCAGGCTCAAGATTTATTATGTGACGCAGGTGTCGGTGAAACCGCCTACGTTTGTAGTATTCGTGAATGACAAAGAACTGATGCATTTTTCCTATACCAGGTATCTGGAGAATAAGATCAGGGAGGCGTTCGGCTTTAAGGGGACGTCCTTAAAATTTATCATACGGGAGAGAAAGGAAAAAGATTGACATGGTACGCTTGGCTTGTCTGGCGATCGGATATCTGTTCGGGATTTTCCAGACCGCATATATTTATGGGCGATTAAACGGGATCGATATCCGTGAGTATGGAAGCGGCAACGCAGGAACCACCAATGCGCTGCGGGTCCTGGGGAAAAAAGCAGGGCTGATCGTGTTCCTGGGAGACGTGGCGAAAACGGTGCTGGCCGTGGTGGTTGTCCGGCTTTTGTTTGGAGCGACTCATGCGGACATGCTTCCGCTTCTGGGTATCTATGCCGCTGCCGGCGCGATCCTCGGGCACAATTTTCCGGTACAGCTTGGCTTCAAAGGCGGAAAGGGGATTGCGTGCACGGCGGGGCTGATCGCTACGCTGGGGCCGATCGTGATCGTGCTGGAAGCGTTGACGTTCCTGGTGACAGTAGCCGTTACCAGATATGTTTCCCTGGGGTCGATCCTGGTAGTGATTGAGCTGGTAGTGTGTTTGATTGTGCTGGGGCAGAACGGTTATTACGGTATGAGCCAGGGGCATCTGATCGAATTCTATGTGGTGGCGGCCTTACTGGCGGCTATGGCGATTTACCGGCACCGGGCGAATATCCGGCGGCTGTTAAACGGGACTGAAAGCAAGATTTTCCAGAAAAAATCAGAATCATAAAGGAGAAGGATTATTATGGCAAAAATCAGTATTATCGGAGCAGGAAGCTGGGGTACGGCCCTCGCAAAGCTTCTCGCCGGCAACGGACATGAAGTGACTATGTGGTCGATTGCGGAAGATGAGATCCGCATGCTTCAGGAGAATCATGAACATCTGACCAAGCTTCCGGGAGTAAAGCTTCCGGAAGACATCGTTTTTACAACAGATATGGAAAGCGCGGTGAAGGGAAAGGATATGCTGGTTCTTGCGGTGCCGTCTCCGTATACCAGAAGCACTTCCCGGACCATGGCGCCGTATGTGAGTGAAGGACAGCTTATTGTCAGCGTAGCGAAAGGAATCGAAGAGAGCACATTGAAAGTGCTGGCAGATGTGATTAAGGAAGAGATCCCGCAGGCAGATGTGGCGGTGCTGTGCGGACCCAGCCATGCGGAGGAAGTGGGAAGGGGTATTCCCACGACTGTGGTTGCCGGGGCAAAGACCAGGAAAACTGCCGAATATATCCAGAATGTGTTTATGAACAAAGTATTCCGTGTTTATACCAGCCCTGATATGATGGGCATGGAACTGGGCGGAGCTCTGAAGAATGTCATCGCGCTGGCCGCAGGTATCGCCGACGGCCTGGGATGCGGAGATAACACCAAGGCGGCTCTGATCACCAGAGGCATCGCGGAGATGAGCCGTCTGGGCGTGGCTATGGGCGGCCATATTGAGACATTTAACGGGCTGACCGGGATCGGAGACCTGATTGTGACCTGTGCTTCCCGCCACAGCCGGAACCGTAAGGCCGGGTACCTGATTGGCCAGGGCAAGACCATGCAGGAGGCTATGGATGAAGTGAAAATGGTAGTGGAAGGAGTCTATTCCGCAAAAGCGGCAAAGACCCTTGCTGAAAAATATCATATTGATATGCCGATCGTAGAAGAAGTCAATCAAGTGTTGTTTGAAGGGAAAAGTGCCAAAGAAGCTATGTCGGATCTGATGCTGCGGGATAAGAAGATTGAACATCCGGAACTTCCTTGGGAAGAGTAACGGATTTTCCGTGACATAAAAAGCGGAATGTATTATAATGGGTAGCAAATAAGCCAAACGGCAAAGAAGGAGGACACACGGTGGCAGGAATTATCAAACGGTTTGGGGATATCATGTCGGCGAATATCAACGCGCTTTTGGACAAAGCAGAAGACCCGGAAAAGATGATTGACCAGTACCTTCGCAACCTGGAAAGCGATCTGGGAAAGGTGAAAGCAGAGACGGCGTCTGTGATGGCTGAGGAGAGCCGCTGCAAGAGACAGCTGGATGAGTGCGCGGCTGACATTGACAAGATGCAGCGCTATGCGGAGAAAGCGGTGATGGCGGGAAATGATGGGGATGCCCGTCAGTTTCTGGAGAAGAAACAGCAGCTTGCGGGAAAACAGGCAGGACTTCAGCAGGCGTATGACCAGGCGCATCAGAATGCGGTGAAGATGAAAGAGATGCATGACAAACTGGTCAAAGATATCGGCGAGCTGAATGCCAGAAGAGATTCCATCAAAGCTAAGATGGCAGTGGCAAAGACTCAGGAAAGGCTCAATAAGATCGGTTCCTCCGTGGAAGGGGCCGCGGGCAATCTGTCTGCTTTTGACCGTATGGAGGAAAAGGCAAACCGTATGCTGGATGAAGCCAATGCCATGGCAGAGCTGAATGCGTCCTCCGTGTCGGATGATATCGATGATTTGGCTGCAAAATACGACAATCCGTCTTCCGGCCCTGCGGTGGATGATGAGCTGGCTGCTCTTAAGGCGAAGTTGGGCAGATAGGTAATTCAGATCAAAAGCTGGCGCAAAATAGAAGAACCCGCCGGGTTTGGCTGTTTTGCACCGGCTTTTCTTGTTCCCGGGATGATCGTGGAAATAACGAAAGAGGAGTCTGTATCAGTGAGTGAAGTATATTATTGTGAAAACTGCGGCGGGGTCATGGAATTTGACGTGGCCAGCCAGGCGCTTAAATGTCCTCATTGCGGCTCGGTCAGGGAAATTCAGACAGATGGCCGGAAAGTAGAAGAGCATCGCCTGACAGGCTACGCAAAGAGAGAGATCCGCGCGGAAGAAAAGCAGTCCACTACCATGCAGTGCCCGTCCTGCGGAGCCACAGTGGAAGTGGAGGCTACCAGTACGGCAAAGGAGTGCCCTTACTGCGGTACAGCTTTTGTGCTGGCGGAAAAGCAGCTCTCAAATATTGTGCCGGATGGAGTGCTTCCATTTAAAATTGACAAGAATCGGGTGGGAGAGATCTTCCGGAGATGGATGAAAGGCCGCTGGCTGGCACCGGGGGAACTGAAGCACCTGTATCAGAAGGATAAATTGCAGGGAATCTACATTCCCTATTGGACATTCGATGCGGACGCGTCGGCGGATTATGCGGCGGAAGGCGGGAAGAATCATCCCATAAGAGTCCGGAACGCAAAAGGAGAAGAGGAGACACGGATGGAGATCCGGTGGCAGCCCACGAGGGGAAGGGTGAGCCAATTCTTTGACGATGTGCTGGTCCACGCATCCGACCGTCTGGACGACCAGTTGATCCAGGCGATTGAGCCGTTCCATACCAAGGAAATTCCTCCTTATTCACCGGACTACCTGTCCGGCTACAGTTCAGAGATTTATACTGTGGATCTGGAGGACGCCCACCGTACGGCAAGAACACAGATGGAGAAAGAGTTGTATGCTTTGGCAGAGCAGGATGTGCTCCGAAGATATGACCATGTGAGAAATGTAAGGCTGAATGCGGTCTATAGAAACGAAACTTACAAACATGTTCTTTTGCCGGTATATGCTACTTCATACCATTATAAACGGCGCCAGTATACGGTACTGATCAATGGAGAGACAGGGAGGATCCAGGGAGAATATCCCAAGAGCCCGGCAAAAATTGCATTGATCGTACTTATTATCGCGGTATTCATCGGCGCGTTCTTTTTCCTCACTTCCGACAGAGGCGGGCGCAGATATGGATATGATGAGCCGGTATATACAGAGGCAGAATACGAACAAATCGAAGAGGGGTGACAGGATATGGCTTTATTTGGAAACCAGTTTGCCAATGTGGTAGAATGGGAAGAATACAGGGACGATGTCCTTTTCTGGAAATGGGGTAACCGGGAGATCAAGAAAGGCAGCCGGTTGATTATCCGCCCGGGACAGGATGCCATTTTTCTTTACAATGGAAAAGTAGAGGGAATATTTACAGACGAGGGAAGCTTTGATATCGAGTCTGAGATTTTGCCGTTCCTCTCTACGCTGAAGGGCTTCCGCTTTGGATTCAACAGTGGGATCCGCGCGGAGGTATTGTTTATTAACACAAAAGAAGTGACTGTCAAATGGGGCACCAAAAATCCCATCAATATGCCTGCGCCGGGACTTCCGGGCGGCATGCCGATCCGTGCGTTCGGTACATTCTGCTGCAAAGTGTCTGATCACGCAGTATTGATTGAAAAGATCGCGGGAGTGAAACAGCAGTTTACGATTGATGATGTAAAAGAGCGCGTGGTAGCCATGCTGGATCAGCTCCTGATGAAATGGATCTCCAGAGAAGGCAAGGATATGTTTAACCTGCAGGCCAATTCGTTTGATATAGCGAAAGGTATTCAGGAAGATATGGATATGGAGATGATGAAGATCGGTATCGGCATCACAGCATTCAATATTTCCAGTTTCAGTTACCCGGAAGAGATCCAGAAGATGGCGACGAAAGCCGCATCCCAGAGCATGGTCGGAGACATGGGACGTTACCAGCAGATGGCGATGATGGACGCTGTGTCAGGAGGAGGCGGAGGAGGAACCGCGTCGGATATGGCAGGTATGGCCATGGGTATGGCTATGGGACAGCAGATGGCATCCCAGATGAATCAGATGTACGGACAAAATACAGGCGCACAGCAGCAGGCTGCTCCATCACAGGGAGCTGTTCCGGCGGGAGGATGCAAGTTCTGTCCGGACTGCGGGACGAAGACAGAAGGAATGAAATTCTGCCCTAACTGCGGCAGAAAACTGATGTAGACGGCACAGGAACCAAGACAGAGCCGGTGACTGGATAGAAAAGGGAATAGCGGATGACAAGAGAAAGATTTCATGAGATGACAGAACAGGGACCGTTGCTTCTGGACGGGGCGACCGGCTCCTATTTGAAGACGAAAGGAATGCCTGCAGCGGGTGTGTGTACGGAACAGTGGGCGTATGAACATCCGGAAACAGTGGCAGACATGCAGAAGGCATACGCGGATGCCGGATCCGACATTATCTATGCCCCCACATTCGGGGCAAACCGCGTTTCACTGGGAAATCTGAGGCTCCAGGACCGCACGGAGGAATGGAACCGTGTACTGGTAGCGAGGACCAGACAAAATGTAGGGGACAGGGTGCTGGTAGCGGGAGATCTGTCCACCACAGGACAGGCCATGGAACCCTATGGAACGATGAGCTATGATACTTTGCTGGACGTCTATCGGGAACAGATACAGGCGCTTTTTGAGGCGGGAGCGGACCTGCTGGTGGCAGAGACACTGCTTTCGGCAGACGAAGCCATGGTGATCTGCGATGCGGCCAGAGAGATCTGCGACCTGCCGTTATTAGTGTCCTTTACCTGTGAGGGAGACGGCAGTCTGTATCTGGGAGGGAGTGTCTATGATGCGGCGGCGGCCATGGAAGCTATGGGTGCGGATGCAGTTGGAGTCAACTGCTCTGTGGGACCGGACCAGCTGGGCGCGGTCATTGCCGGACTCCATGAGACTGTATCAATCCCTGTTATGGCAAAGCCCAATGCGGGGATGCCTGTGATCACGGAGACAGGCGAGGCGGTCTACAGCATGAATGCGGAAGAATTTGCACGCCATCTGGAGCGCCTCTATCAATGCGGAGCGACGATCCTGGGCGGCTGCTGCGGAACGACGCCGGAATATATCCGTGAAATAAAAACACGTTTACAGAAAGTGTCCGCGGTATGAAAAAAGGAATCGTTCTGGGACTCAGCATTCTTCTCCTGGGGTGTATATGGGGATGGTTCGCGTTGCGTCAGCAGGGCCAGGTGATGGAGGTTCCGGTGGTATCGGAGGAGAAGATCCAGGCTCTCTGTAATGCCCGGGAGCCCTATGCGCAGGATGCGTCCGTAGCGCTTCAGATTAATGGCGTCCGTGCGGCTTATGTGACGGCTGAGTAACGTTATTATATCCCTAAAAACACGGAAGAGAGCTACTGGAAAGGGACAGTGAGCGCGTCCGCAAACGGAGAGAATGTATCTGTGGTCTGGATGGAAGACGCCATGTTCCGGGATATGGCGGAAGCGGTCTCTGAAGAGCACGAGTTCCAGTGCCTGATTTACAGTGATACAGAGTATGCATTTGTGACAGTACTGTTTACCGGAATGCCGGTAATGAGTATAGAAGGCGAAATGGGACAGCAGGGAACACGGATCGCGGTCTTTGACCCGGTGCTCAGCTTAAACGGAGGCTATCAGGCAGAAGAAAGCGCAGCCTATTACAACATTCGTGGAAATGCCAGCAGGCGTTTTGAAAAACTTGGATACCGCGTGGAATTTTTCTATGATGACGGAAGTGAAGGAAGGGATATCTCGCTTCTGGGCATGCGTTCGGACAATGACTGGCAGTTAAAGGCTATGTATTCTGACCGAAGCAAACTCAGGGACAAGCTATCAATTGAACTGTGGAACGAGATTGCATCTCTTACGGAGACACAGGCGGATGACGGCTGCAGGATGGAGTATCTCGAGTTGATTATCAATGGAGAGTATGCAGGGCTGTATGGCCTGGTAGAGCCCACAGATTATAAATCTCTGGGTCTGGACAAAACCAGAGATTTGATTTATAAAGTGGGAGCGGACGAATGGCCGGACGACGAGTTATTTGCAGAAAGTGAAGCGGAGCAGTCTTTTACCTGCGGCGGGGTCAGTATACGCCAGGCTGGCAAGACTTATTATGACGGAATCTGGACTCCGTTCCAGACGTTCTGGGACAGCGGTTATGAGATGGATTCAGAAGAAGACCTGGAGACTCTGTACAGCTGCATTGACCGTCAGAATTTTATAGCGTTCCAGTTGTATTATAATGTGATCGCCGGCATGGATAACCGGTTTAAGAATATCATTTACAGTACGGTTATGGGGGCGGACGGAAGTTATGTGATCCGCAGAATTCCGTGGGATCAGAATTATTCCTGGGGCGATGATTTTGAAACAGGAGAAGATAAGAGTATAAAAAATATACTTTATAACCCGGAACTTGCCACACGCTGGCTCAATGAAGAAGTATTCCGCAATATGCTGGAATATGACGAATCGTTGCCGGAAGATATGCTGGAGGTATGGAAAGTATGGCGCGGTTCATTTCTGAAGGAAGATATCTGGATTGATTACGCGAGAGATCAGATGGATTATCTTACTTTTTCCGGGGCTTTTGCCAGAGACAGCCGCAGATGGCCGGACAGCGAAAATGTGGAGGGAACGGAAGAAATCGAGGAATTCATGAATACCCGTTTTTCCTGGCTCGACGAGTATCTGGAGGAATTGGCGCAATAATAATTGACAAAGATAAGGTTCATTGCTAAAATATTTTGGTATAAAGTGCAAATACGAATATACAACAGAAAGCAGGGGTAACTATGCAGAAAGTGGTTTTTTCGATTCTGGTAGATAATACATCGGGAGTTTTGAGCAGGATTGCAGGCCTGTTCAGCCGCCGGGGCTACAATATTGACAGCCTTACGGTGGGCGTTACAGCGGATCCCCGTTATTCCAGAGTGACTGTTGTTGCCAGAGGCGACAATATTATTCTGGAGCAGATCGAAAAGCAGCTGAACAAGCTGGAGGATGTGGTGGATATCAAGAGGCTGGAGCCGGGAAACTGTGTGACCAGAGAGCTGATACTGATTAAGGTGCTCTGCAATGAGAGCAACCGTCAGAACATTATCTCCATCGCAAATATTTTCAGGGCTAAAATCGTAGACGTTTCTATAGAATCTTTGATCATTGAACTGGTTGGAAGCCAGAACAAGCTGGAGGCTTTTCTGCGCATGTTAAAAGGCGTGGAGATCCTGGAGCTTGCGCGTACCGGTCTTACCGGCCTGTCCAGGGGCACCTTTGACGTGAAGATGTACGGCGAAGACGGAGAGTTAATGGACTACGATTTTATGCAAGACTAAGCAGACACATTACAGTAATGGAGGACAAGACAATGGCAAAAATTTATTATCAGGAAGACTGTAATCTTTCACTTCTGGATGGAAAGACGATTGCGGTGATCGGATATGGCAGCCAGGGACATGCGCATGCTTTGAATGCAAAAGAGTCCGGATGCAACGTAATCATCGGTCTTTATGAGGGAAGCAAATCCTGGAAAAGAGCAGAAGAGCAGGGATTCCAGGTTTATACTGCAGCGGAAGCCGCAAAGAGAGCGGATATTATTATGATTCTCATCAATGATGAGCTGCAGGCTGCCATGTATAAAAAAGATATCGAGCCCAACCTGGAAGAGGGCAATATGCTGATGTTCGCGCATGGTTTTAATATCCACTTCGGACAGATTGTTCCGCCGAAATATGTGGACGTAACCATGATCGCGCCGAAGGGACCGGGTCATACAGTGAGAAGCGAATATCAGGCAGGAAAAGGTGTTCCATGTCTGGTAGCGGTAGAGCAGGATGCGACAGGAAAAGCTCTGGAGATTGCCCTGGCTTACGCGCTGGCGATCGGCGGCGCCCGTGCAGGCGTTCTGGAGACCACATTCCGTACCGAGACTGAGACCGACCTGTTCGGTGAGCAGGCTGTGCTGTGCGGCGGCGTGTGCGCTTTGATGCAGGCAGGCTATGAAGTGCTGACAGAAGCCGGATATGATCCGAGAAACGCATATTTCGAGTGCATCCATGAGATGAAGCTGATCGTGGACCTGATCTATCAGTCCGGTTTTGAAGGCATGAGATACTCCATTTCCAATACAGCAGAATACGGTGATTACATCTCCGGTCCGAAGCTGATCACGGAGGAGACCAAGAACACCATGAGAAAGATGCTGAAGGATATCCAGGACGGTTCCTTCGCGAAAGAATTCCTTCTGGATATGTCTCCGGCAGGCGGACAGGCTCATTTCAAAGCCATGAGAAAACTGGCTTCCGAGCATCCGTCAGAAAAGGTCGGAAGAGAGATCCGCAAGCTGTACAGCTGGAACGGCGAAGACAAGCTGCTGGATAACTAAGATAAAAAGAACGGAAGGGGGCTGCTGCAAAGTGTTTGCGGCAACCCCCTTTTTCAGGAGGGTCAAGGACTTGGGTTTGAAAGGTTACAGACTTACCGGGAGACAATTAAAATGTCTGCTCGTACTTTTTCATCTGCTGGCAGTGGCGTACGCGGTTATATTTTTGCATCCCTATTATGGTTCCAACGATGAATTTACACTGGCATCCATTGCGTCCGGCGCCTATGGGAGCATGAGCTGGTATTTTATCTATCTGCACAGCGGTCTGGGCTGGCTGATAAAATTCTTTTATTTGCTGATTCCTTCATTGAACTGGTATACTATCATCATGTATGCGATGATCTTCTTTTCTCTGACGGCGATCGGTTTTGTCTGGATAGAAAGATCGGAGCGGACAGGAACGATCCTCGCGGTACTGCTGATCATGGCGTCTCTTCAGCCGCTGTATGTGGAGATGCAGTATACAAAGACGGCGGCCGCCGTAACGGCAGCCGGTTACGTACTGCTTCTGGGGCGGAAAAATGAAAAAGGAAAAGTTCTCCGGTATGTGCCCGGGCTTTTGCTTTTGCTTCTGGGGAGCTGGATTCGTTTTGAATCATTTGGAATGGTCAGCTTACTGGCCTTTGGCCTTTGGCTGGTCAAAGTAAAGAACGCCTGGGAGGGAAAAGACTGGAAAGGGTTTCTGATGAGAGACTGTCTGCCCTGTGCATTGGCCTTTGGGCTGGTATTCGGGAGTATTGCTGCGGAAAATCTGCTGGTATATACGCCGGGAAGCCCGCAGGAGCATTACCGGGAATATGACAAAGCCCGCCAGGCTCTTCTGGATTACGGAGTCCCGGAATGGGATGAATACCAGGAGGAGTATGAAGCGCTGGGCCTTACCAGAACCGATTATCTTAATCTGGAGAACTGGCTGATTGCGGATTCGGACCGGTATACGGCGGATGTGTATGAGAGTATTATTGCATTTCGGCAGAACCGTCCGTTTCAGTGGGAGTATCTGACAGACTATCTGGTCAACCTGGCAACAAAGCCGCTTTTCGTATTGAGCGCGCTGACGGCTGTATTCTGGTTCCTGTCTTCTATGGGGAGAGGGCGGCAGAGAAACTGGATCGGCATGTGCTGGCCTTTCCTGGCTCTTTTGGGAATTTATCTGTATTTTATCAAGATTTACCGGGTGCTCCCCATCGTGGTGACGGCGTGCCTTCTGGCCGTGCTGGCATTTGTCTGGACTGCGGCTTTGCCGGAACTCTCCCTGCGCTGGGAGGAAAGGCTGTCCGGCCGCAGATTTCTTGCGGGAGGGCTCGCCGGGATGATTTTAACGGCCGGTATCTGTGTGCATATGCTGGTGTCTCCGGCATTTTTGCCGGCTGTGCAGGATTCAGAAGCCAGTATGGCTTTCCGGGAATTGTATGATACAATCACAGCGGATAAAAAAGTATATTATGTGTTTGATCCGTTGACCAGCAACGGTATGGAGCTGGGCTATTCTATCTTTGAAAAAATACCGGATGATTACCTGACGAATGTATTTACCCTGGGAGGATGGGAGACAGAGTCTCCCCAGGTGGTCCAGAATCTCTGGGCCTATGATGAAAGCAATCTGATGACCTCGCTGTATACCAGCGACCGGTCGGTGCTGATCTCCAATACACTACTGGAACATCTGATGCTTCATCTGGATTCCACTTACGCGGGACTATTCCTGACTTATTCCAAAGTAAACCAGATCGGTAATTTTGATCTGTACACACTTAATTACCGTATGCCCAACCTGAAAGAGGACTACACGTATACGGCTTCTCTGGATCGCACTTATACTGCGGAAAACGAGCGCTATGATGTGATCGAGGCGACTGTGAATATGACGCCGGAAGAACTGGAAGGCAAGAGCGTATTCCTCTGGATGGAGAGTGTGGAGAGCGGAAAGCAGAGGATGTACCAGGGCACCTGGCAGCAGCAGGATGAGAACGGACTCTATTCCCTGCTCTATGATACGGATCTGGAGGATACCAGTCAGGTGAGATTTATGATCCCCAAAATGAGTTTCCGGCTGGATGACCGCTATATCGTGCATGTGGTGATCCGGGATGTGGACAAAGGAACGAAGATCGCGACGGAAAATAATCTATATCAGTAAGGATGGAGAAAGCCATGAAGAAAAGACAGATGAATTTTGAACTGCTGAGAATTCTCTGCATGTATATGATTGTGGTGGGACATTGTCTGTTCCACGGCAGGGTGACGGCAAAACTGGGATATGGAACCATGAATTATCTGGCTTCTTATCTGATTCAGTCTTTTTCGGTGGTGCATGTGAATTGTTTCGTCATGATCGCCGGGTATTTTTCCATCGACCGGGGATTTCGGGCTGAGAAGATGGTCCGGCTCTGGAAACAGGTGGCGTTTTACTCGGTTCTGATTTTCCTTCTGTACGCTGTGTTTGCGCCTGTGACCGGAAGTGATCTGGTGCATGCAGTATTCCCCATATCCTCCAGGACGTACTGGTTCGCGTCGGTTTATGTTGGCATGTCGCTTCTGATGCCGTTTGCCGGCATGCTGGCTTTTCGGCTGTCCAGGCGGCAGTATCAGTATCTGCTGGTGCTTCTGGCGGTTTTCTTCAGCGTGAATCACATGATTTTTCGGGAAAACACGTATGGAACTTATGCGGGAAGGGAACTGGGCTGGTTTCTTTTCCTGGGGCTTCTGGCCGGATATATAAAGATTCATACAAAACCGGACAGGCGATATTTTCGGTATGGTCTGGCAGGCTATGTGCTGGGTTCCCTGGCAGTCCTGGCCAGCGTTTACCTGTCGGTAGAGACCGGACAGGAGGATATCGGATATTTTCTGAACTATAATTCGCCTCTGGCGCTCTTTGCCACCGCAAGCCTCTTTCTTTGCGTGAAGAATATGCCGTGGAAAGAGACCGGACTGGACAGATGGATTGGCAGAATAGCCGGAGCTGCTTTTGGCGTCTACCTGATCCATGACAATTATCTGCTCCGATACCATGTGTGGGATTTCTTCAGGTCCAGCAAAGTAGCCCTTACCCATGCGGCGGTGCCTTATGCGGTGCTGGCAGCTGTTGTTGTATATGTTGTGTGTACTTGCCTGGAACTTTTGCGGCAGAAGCTGTTCGCACTGGCAGGACCGGTTTATTCCAGAACCGGCCTGTACCGGCTGGAACAGCGGCTGTGCAACGCGTGGGATGGGATCTTTCAAAAAGAATAGGCGAAGACAAAATCAGGGCTGCGGCGGTGCCGCAGCCCTGTGCTGTACAGAACTTAGATGTTTTTTCGGTTATGGTCCGCTTTCACTGCCCATTCGGAGAGTTTGATGACTCCGTCACGGCTTCCGGAAACGATCAGGACATCTCCTTCGCGGAATACATAATCCGGTTTTACGCTTTCTATGACGTCATTATTGTTCTCAATGGCAATGATATTCAATCCGAAGCGAGGCCTCAGATTGATCTCCAGTACGGTATGGCCGATAAAGGAATCGGGAACCATCAGCTTGGAGATATTGACCTTCTGGCTCAGCTGTATGAAATCCAGTACTCCGGCCGTTTCCAGACGCTGTGCCAGGCGGATCCCCATATCCCGTTCCGGATAAACGACTTCCGCGCCCAGCCGGGAGAGAATCTCTCCGTGTTCCGGACTGGTGGCTTTTGCTACAACCAGCGGAATTCCCAGACTGACCAGATTCAGCGTGGTCAGGATAGAAGATTCCATATGCTCTCCGATACATACGACTGCCACATCGCAGTTCTGGATGCCGGTCTCCATCAGTGTTTTTTTGTCCAGCGAGTGAACGACGATAGCATGCTCGGTTACCTCGCGCATTTCCCTTACTTTTTCTTCATCACGGTCCAGAGCCAGGATCTCTGCGTCTGTCTTGGCAAGCTCGCATGCCAGAGCAGTGCCGAACCGGCCAAGCCCTACGATTCCATAAGATGTTTTTTCTGCTTTCTGTTTTCCAAACATGGTTTTCCTCCTATATGATTGCAAGATTTAGCCGACAGCGATATTTCCGGTGGGATAGCTGACCCGTTCTCCGGAAGTAAAATGCCAGAGGCTGGCAATGGTCAGCGGCCCCAGACGTCCGATATACATGATGCAGATGGACAGCAGCTTGCTTCCGTCAGTAAGCGAAGGAGTGATACCTGTGGAAAGGCCCACAGTGCCGAACGCGCTGGTAACCTCAAAAAGCGCGTCGCGAAGATTCAGATACGGATCCATCACAAGCATCAGGTAAGTGCCGGTGATCACGACGGTCAATGCCAACAGGGTGATCACAGCCGCTTTCCGGAAGGTTCCTTCCGGTAATGCATAGTGGAAGGCTTTTTCCGAATGGTTGGTAGCAGCACGTTTGATCCCCTGGATCAGGGCGAAGAACGTACTGGTTTTAATACCGCCGCCGGTGGATCCCGGGGAGGCCCCGATAAACATCAAAACGATCAGGACCATCAGTCCCGGAGTCGTAAAATCTTTTAACGGATACGTCGAAAACCCGGCGGTTCTGGCGGATACGCTGTTAAAGAAGGCGCCCATCCAGGAAATGTCTTCTGTCAGCTTCAGAAGCAAGGTTCCCGACAGAAGCAGCCCGGCAGTCACTGTAAGCACGACTTTTGTGTGCATGGAAAATTTTTTCCAGCGGAATCTGGCCGACCAGACTTCCCGGATGACCAGAAAGCCGATACCGCCGAAGATTATCAATCCGCAGGTGACCAGATTCAAAAGTACGTCTTTTTGATAGGGGATCAGATTTTTCCCTCCGCCTAAAATGTCAAAGCCGGAGTTGTTAAATGCCGCCACAGAGTGGAACAGGCTGACTCCGATCGCTTTTACCAGAGGAAAATCCTGCCGGAAGACAATGAAACTCAGCGCCGCGCCGGTAAGTTCAAAGATCACTGTGGTGACAAAGATACTTTTGATAAAACGGACCAGCCCTTTGCCGGAATCCAGATTCATAGCTTCCCGGATCAGATCCCGCCCTTTTAAGTTTACCCTTCGCCCGATGGCGATCATGATGCCGGCGCCGATGGCTGTGACTCCGAGACCTCCGATCTGGATCAGGGAGCCCAGGAAAAACTGTCCCAGGGGCGTGAAGGTGTCTCCTGCATCGATGGCGATCAGTCCGGTTACACAGACGGCGCTGGTAGATGTGTAGAGCGCGTCGATATAACGGACGGTAACGCCGTCCTGGATGCTGCAGGGCAGCATCAGCAGAATGGAGCCGACCAGGATAGTCAGTGCAAAGCCCAGAGCGATGATGCGGCCGGGCGGCTGCCGTTTGATGAATTTTGCAGGTGTCATAGTTTCTTACCTCAACATTGTAAATAGTATATAATAAGCACTTCGTGCCCATTATACCATGTCTGCTCTGCAGACATGATGCCTCCGGCGGATGCGCCCGGCTTTCTGCGGCGAGCGCAGAAACCGGCATGCGCGATGGTATAATAAGCACTTCGTGCCTATTATACCATGTATCCTGTAAAGAAGGCGCTAAGCTTTGCCGCATTTGATTAATTTGCGTTCAGGGACCTGAGATCTTCATAAAATCCTGGATAGCTGATGTTGACGCAGTCCGCGCCCAGTATGCGTGTTTCTCCGTCTGCCGCAAGCGCAGTGACGGCAAAAGTCATGGCGATGCGGTGATCCAGATGGCTGTCAATGACGGCGCCGTGAAGAGGCCTGCCGCCTCTGATGACCATTCCGTCGTCAGTGGCCGTGATGTCCGCTCCCATGGCGCGCAGATTCTCTGCCATTACGTCAATTCGGTTGGATTCCTTGACTTTCAGTTCCTGGGCGTCACGGATCACGGTAGTACCGTCTGCGAAACATGCCAGAGCGGCGACTACCGGAAGCTCGTCGATCAGTGTAGGGATCACGGCTCCGCCGACTTCTGTTCCGTGTAAGGAACTGCTTTTGACTAATATGTCGGCATAGGGTTCTCCGTTATCCCAATGCTCGTTCAGAAGAGTCAGATCGGCTCCCATTTCCCGGCATACGCGCAGAAGGCCGTCTCTGGTGGGATTGATCCCCACATGTTGGATGAGAATCTCAGAGCCGGGAACGATCAGACCGGCGGCAATAAAATATGCGGCGGAAGAAATATCGCCGGGGACACGGATCTCCTGCGCATGCAGATCCGGGCCCGGCTGAATGGTGACAGTGGTACCCTCTGTTTTCAGGTCAGCGCCAAAATGACGCAGCATAATCTCCGAATGGTTCCGTGAAAGACTGGGTTCCGTGACGCTGACCGGGCTGTCCGCATAGAGGCCGGCCAGAAGCAGGCAGGATTTTACCTGCGCGGAAGCTACAGGGGATGTATAGTGGATACCGTGCAGGGGCGAGCCGGAAATCTTGAGAGGCGCGCAACCATTGTCTTTTAGGCTTTCTATGTGTGCGCCCATCTGGGACAGCGGATCTATGATCCGTTTCATGGGACGTGTCCTGATGGAATCGTCTCCGTCCAGCTGTGAGTCAAAGGATTGACCGGAAAGAATACCGCAGATCAGGCGGGTGGTGGTGCCGCTGTTTCCCACGTCCAGGACGGAAGACGGCGCGGAGAGTCCGTGCAGGCCTTTTCCGTGTACCAGGATTTCCCGCGGAGTTTCTTCGATTTCAATGCCCATTTTCCGGAAGCAGTCAATAGTAGACAGACAGTCGGCTCCACGCAGAAAGTTGGTGACGCGGGTGGTTCCTTTTGCCAGCGCGCCAAACATAATACTGCGGTGGGAGATGCTTTTATCACCCGGTACGGTGACAGTTCCTTTTAAAGCTTTGGTTCTGGTAAATATCATGGTGTCTCCTTAACGTTCATATATAATATAGCGGTATTTACGAAGAATGTCGGCGGCCTTTCGCATAGCCGGTTCATCATAGAATTCAATGCGAAGGACCGCATCCACAAATTCTCTGCTGTGGACGATACCGATATTCTTCAGGTTGATCTGATTGCTGGCAAGAATCGTGGCGAGAGCGGCGATGCCGCCGGCTTCGTCTACCATCTCGCAGTAAATTTCGTAAGCGGGTTCTATCGGACCGTGCCCCTGAGTGGGAAGGCTGTTCCGGTAGTCCCTGGAACTTTCAAAAAGATCATAGATGGCGTCAGACTGCGCTTTGTCCAGTTCCTGACGGATATTGGTCAGAGAGTCAATATAATCCTGTAAAATGGCAGAAATGTTTTGGCGGTTAGTCATACAGATCTGTTCCCACATCTCGGGAGAAGAGGAGGCAATCCGGGTGATATCGCGAAATCCTCCGGCGGCGATCATCTTCATGATCCCGTCTTTGGTATCTGAATCCCGCACCAGATTCACCAGGGCAGAGGCAATGATATGGGGCAGATGGCTGACGCCGGCGGTCACATAGTCATGCGTCTGATAATCCAGAATCAGGGGCAGCGCCTTCAGGCTGGCGATAAAATCACGGAATGCCAGCACGGTTGCCTCCGGAATCTCCCTGGTGGGGGTAATCACATAGTACGCATTCTCGATTAAAATCCTTTTCGAATTGGCATATCCTGTCTTCTCGGAACCTGCCATAGGATGACCTCCGATAAAACAGGATTCCATATCCAGTTCCTTTACTTTTGCATGGATATCGCTTTTGGTGCTTCCCACGTCCGAGACGATGCAGCCGGGAGAAAGAAATGGCCGGAGACTGGCCAGATACGCGGCGTTGCTGGATACGGGAGCGCAAAGAAATATATAGGTACAGTCCGAAAAATCCGGTCCGACCCGGTCTGCGATCCGGTCGACCACGCCGTCTTTTACTGCTTGTTCCACGGAGGCCCGGGTGCGGGAATGGACGACGATCTCAGTGTCCGGATAAAAATGGCGGACAGCCTTGGCGATGGAGCCGCCGATCAGGCCCAGTCCAATAAATCCAATTTTCATATCAGGTTCTCCTATTCCTTTTGTAAATGCCGTAAGTATATCATATTTAAAAAAAAATGAAAAGTGCGGACAAAATACGCCGAACGAGACATATGTCCTTTTTTGTTGTCAAAAGTGACAGTAAAATATAAAAAAAGAGAACAAAACAGAAAACTTTTCACGAAAATACGGCGTGGTGTGTTATAATCAAATTGTAGAATAATAAAAAACGATATGTTGAGGTAACACATGAATCTGCAGGTATTGATGGCGCAGCTTAGTTTTATGCCCGCGGAAAGCCGGGAATATCTAAGACGGATGTTTGACCATGCATCGGAAAGTTTTCTGGAGCATCTTTCCTTGAAAAAGATCGAGAAGGGGACATTGTTCATCCATGAGAATGCCCCGGTGGGAAAAGTTTTTTTTCTGTTGAACGGCCGTGTGCGCGGCATGGAGCACCGCGTGCTGGGGGTGAGATACCAGTATACACAGTTTGAACCGGTAAAAGTCTTTGGAGCTATGGAAATCCTGCTGGGATTTGACCGATATATGGCTACGCTGGAAACAGGCACGGACTGCTGGTTTTTGATCACCGGAAGAGAGGACTACCGCCGTTGGATCAGTCAGGACATAGACGCGCTGCTGATGGAAACCAGAAGTATGGGGCGTTATCTTCTGGAACAGGGACGCAAAGAAAGGCTGCTTTTATTTTTGGAAGGGCGGGACAGGCTGTTTTTCCTTTTTTGCCAGGAATATCAGACCACCGGTTCCGAGGGAAAATGTACAATCCGCTGGACGAGACAGGAATTGTCAGATTGTTCCGGGCTTTCTACCAGAACTGTGAACCGTCTGGTAAAGTCCATGCAGGAGGACGGATATATCGAATATCATCGAGGACGGATCTGGATCACCGGGGATCAATATGAGCAGATGCAAGAATACTTGGATGGTATTACATTTGAATAGAAAGAGGTGAGTACCTTGGGAGACATGATACGGCATATGCCGAAGATCGACCTCCATTGTCATCTGGACGGTTCGCTGACGCTGGAAAGCGTCCGGAAGATTACGGGCAGGGACGTAGCGCCGGAGGAACTGCAGGCGGAGGACAGATGCCGGGACCTGGCGGAGTACCTGAAAAAATTTGATATCCCCATCGCGTGCCTGAAGACGGGAGAGGCGCTGAAAATCGTGGCGCGGGAGTTCCTGCTGGATGTGGCGAAGGAAAATATCTGTTATATCGAGGCCAGATTTGCTCCGCTGCACTCGGCGGGAGAAGGCTTAAACAGCAGACAGGCGGTGGAGGCTGTATTAGATGGGCTTGCGGAAGCGGAAAAGATCTGCCATGTACGGTACGGAGTTATTGTCTGCGCTATGCGTCATCACAGTCAGGAGGACAGCCTGGCCATGTTTAAGGAATGTCGGGAATATCTGGGCGAAGGCGTCTGCGGCGCAGACCTGGCCGGAGACGAGGCTTCCTGGCCTATGCAGAATTACCGGAATTTATTCCGGGAAGTGAAGAAGCTGGATTATTCTTTTACCATCCATGCCGGAGAATGCGGAAATGCGGAAAATATACGGGAAGCAGCAGAGTGCGGCGCTGCCAGGATCGGACACGGCATCGCCATGAGCGGACGGCCGGATATACAGAGACTATGCATAGAGCATGGAATTGGCATTGAAATGTGCCCGATCAGTAATTTGCAGACGCGTGCGGCAAAGTCGCCGGATCATTATCCGCTCAGGGAATTTCTGGACGCGGGTTTGAAGGTGACTTTGAATACCGATAATCGTACTGTGAGCCGGACCAGCATTACCCGGGAAATGGAATTCGCCCGGAACCATTGCGGCGTGACGGATGAAGAACTGCTGCAGCTGGAACGGAATGCGGTAGATCTGGCTTTCGCGGATGACGCAGTAAAGCATGAGCTCTGGAAACTATGGAATCATTAAGAGGAATAGGAGAAACGTATGGAAAACGCAGTCTATGAGAAATTAATGAGATGCTATAAGACAGTAAAGGAGAAAATAGATTTTCAGCCAAAGGTGGCGCTGGTTCTGGGTTCGGGCCTGGGAGACTATGCAGACAGGATGGAGATTGAAGCAGAACTGGATTATCATGAGATCGATGGATTTCCGGTTTCCACAATTCCAGGACACAAAGGAAGATTCGTGTTTGGACACGTGGGAGAAGTTCCGGTGGTAGTTATGCAGGGGCGTGTTCATTACTACGAAGGTTATTCGATCCAGGATGTGGTGCTGCCGATCCGTCTGATGCGTTTGATGGGGGCGGAAGTACTTTTCCTCACCAATGCGGCCGGAGGCGTCAATTTTGATTTCCATGCCGGGGATTTGATGATGATCACGGATCAGATCAGCTCCTTCGTTCCATCTCCGCTGATCGGGCCGAATATGGAAGAACTGGGAGCCCGTTTTCCGGATATGAGTGACGTGTATGACAGAGAATTACAGGAAGTGATTCGCCGCACGGCAAAAGAGCTGGATATTCCTCTTCAGGAAGGCGTATACCTTCAGCTTACCGGTCCGGCTTATGAATCTCCGGCAGAGGTCCGGATGTGCCGGATCCTGGGCGCCGACGCGGTGGGGATGAGTACCGCATGTGAAGCAGTGGCCGCGAATCATATGAAGATGAAGATCTGCGGAATTTCCTGTATTTCTAATTTGGCATGCGGCATGACGGATCAGCCGTTGGATCATAAAGAAGTTCAGGAGGCGGCCGACCGGGTGGCGCCGCTGTTCCGGAAACTGGTGACGAAAAGCATTCAGGAAATTGGAAAACAGTTATAGGAGGGACGGAAACAATGCATTATTCAGAAGACCCCAACAAACAATACCATATCCAGGTTGGAAAAGGAGAAGTAGGGCGTTATGTGATATTGCCGGGCGATCCCAAACGCTGTGCAAAAATTGCCAAATATTTTGATGAACCCAGACTGGTGGCGGACAGCAGGGAGTTTGTTACCTACACCGGATATCTGGACGGAGAGATGGTGAGCGTGACCTCTACCGGAATTGGAGGGCCGTCTGCATCCATTGCCATGGAAGAACTGGTAAAATGCGGAGCGGATACCTTTATCCGGGTTGGCACCTGCGGAGGTATGCAGCTCAAGGTGGAGAGCGGCGATCTGGTGATTGCCAGCGGGGCGATCCGTATGGAAGGAACCAGCAGAGAGTACGCGCCGATCGAGTTCCCGGCTGTGGCGGACGTGGGGATTGTAAACGCTCTGGCAGAGGCTGCCGACGCGCTGGGGAAAAGACATCATGTGGGAGTCGTGCAGTGCAAGGATTCTTTCTATGGGCAGCATGAACCGGAGATTATGCCGGTCAGCTATGAACTTCTGAATAAATGGGAGGCATGGAAGAGACTGGGATGTCTGGCCTCTGAGATGGAATCAGCAGCGTTATTCGTAGTGGCCAGCGCGCTCGGGGTGCGTGCCGGATCTGTTTTCCTGGTAGTGGCTAACCAGGAACGGGAAAAAGAAGGTCTTCCCAATCCGGTTGTCCATGACACGGATCTTGCAATCCGCACGGGAATAGAAGCAATTCGCAGGCTGATCCGGCGCGAAAATTAATAATTATTCAGAGGCGTATTTAACGCCTGTTTTTCCCGCTTTTTCCCGCCGTAATGAATGGTTGCGAAAATTGCCGCTTTTCATTTTGGCATAAGGATGGTATGATAGAAATAAGGCCCAGGCCTAAAAAAAGAAAAGGAGAGAAACATATGAAAAAGAAAGTACTGGCAGTATTACTGTGCGCGGCTATGGTAATGTCCATGACCGCCTGCGGTAACAGCAGCACCGAGGAGCCCGCAGAGACCACAGATACGACTGAGGCGGCGGACGACAGCACGGAGGCGGCAGACGAGAGCAGCGATGCGGCTGCAGCTGGAGGAGATTTCAAGATCGGCCTCGTTACCGACGTAGGAGGAGTAAACGACGGTTCCTTCAACCAGTCTGCATGGGAAGGCCTGCAGAGAGCGGCAGAAGAGCTTGGCGTAGAAGCCAACTATCTGGAATCTTCCACTGACGCAGACTATACCCCGAATCTGGAAACCTTTATCGACGAAGAATATGATCTGATCATCAGCGTAGGATATATGCTGGCAGACGCTACCAAGGCGGCGGCTGAAGCAAATCCGGATGTAAAATTTGCTATCATCGATGACGCGACCATCGAGCTGGACAATGTGACCTGCCTGATGTTTGAGCAGGAGCAGGGATCTTACCTGGTAGGCTATGTGGCTGGTATGATGACCGAGACGGACAATGTCGGCTTTGTCATCGGTATGTCCAATGAAAACATGAACCTGTTCGGATACGGTTACTGCGCGGGCGTTCTGGATGCAAATCCGGATGCAACGATTCAGCAGTTCAACGTGAACTCTTTTGCAGATTCCGCCACCGGTAAATCCATGGCCAACACAGCTATCACCAACGGCGCGGATATCGTGTTCCATGCAGCGGGAGCATCTGGCCTTGGTGTGATCGAGGCGTGCCAGGAGGCTGGCGTATACGCGATCGGCGTTGACAGCGATCAGTCCAGCATCGCACCGGAGACAGTCATTACTTCTGCTATGAAGAGAGTTGACAATGCAGTATATGATTCTGTAGAATCCCTGATCAATGGCACCCTGGAGGGCGGAGTGGTAACTTACGATCTGTCCATGGGCGGTGTAGATATTGCGCCGACGCAGGATCTGCTTCCGGAAGAAGTGATCTCCGCAGTAGAGGATGTAAAACAGCAGATCATCGACGGAGAGATTGTAGTTCCGAACGATCAGGCAAGCTTTGAAGCTGCACACGGAGATGTGTACGAATTAGACTAATGAATGAATCGGGATGGAGGAGTGATTAAGTAATGAGAGATATTTCCATGGAAAGGGTAAACGCGACGCGTGAGCAGATCCTTGAGATTATCAAGAGCCCCACGCTGACACATGAGCAGAAGCTGACCAATCTGGCGAACCAGGCGGATTCACTGATGGAGGTTCTGGATCTGCCGGAAGGACTCGACGAACTTCTGAATACGGATATTGAGACGAAGTGCATCTGTGATCTGTCGGAGGGACATGCTCCGGTGCGTCCGCGGTATATTGTCCCGGACTATGCGAAATTCATGAAGGAAGGCTGCAGCTTTCTGCAGCTTCCTCCTCCAACCGATTTGTTGGAAGCATTGAATGACCTGCTGATTTTTTATAAGCATGTGCCGAGCGTAACCAATTATCCGGTTTATGTGGGACAGCTGGACGAGCTTCTGGAGCCGTTCATGGACGGCGTGGATGATGAGCAGGCGAAAAAACTTCTTAAGATGTTTATGACTCATGTGGACCGTACAGTCCTGGATTCATTTTCCCATGCGGATATCGGTCCGAAGGCTACCAGGGCAGGGCGGCTTCTGCTGGAAGTAGAAGCAGAGCTGGAGAATGCGGTTCCGAATCTGACCCTGAAGTATGAAGAAGGAGTGACAGACGACGACTTCGCCCTGGCGGCGGTGAACTGCGCTCTTCACAGTGCGAAACCCAGTTTCGCCAACCATGCCATGTTCAAAAAGGAACTGACGGAGAATTATGTGATCGCCAGCTGCTACAACGGTCTTCCGTTGGGCGGCGGTTCCTATACGCTCTGCCGTTTGATCCTGGGCAATATTGCAAAGAGAGCGAAAAATATTCAGGATTTCAAAGAGAATCAGCTTCCGTATGTGCTGGATATCATGGCGCGTTATATGGACGCCCGGATTAAATTCGAAGTAGAGGAGAGCGGATTCTTTGAGAACAACTTCCTGGCTAAAGAAGGATTTATTCACAGAGACAGGTTCACCGCCATGTTCGGTATGGTAGGTATGGCAGAGTGCGTGAATATCCTGCTTGAGAAGGAAGGAAAAGAAGGTCGTTTCGGCCATGACAAAGCAGCCGACGATCTGGGTGTGGAGATCATGGAGATCATTAAAGATTTCAATGATCATCATGTGAACCCATACTGTGAGGTGACGGGAGGACATTTCCTGCTGCATGCGCAGGTAGGACTGGCGGACGATGTAAATGTGACGCCTGGTACCCGTATCCCCATTGGAGAGGAACCGGAAGAGCTGGTCGATCAGCTTCTGGTGCTGAGCCGTTTCCACAAATATTTCCCGTCGGGAACCGGCGATATTTTCCCGATTGATATCACGGTACATAAGAACCCGGAATTTGTGCTGGATATTGTGAAAGGCGCATTCCGGAAAGATCTGCGGTATCTTTCTTTCTACTCCAGCGACAGCGATGTAATCCGTGTGACCGGATATCTGGTAAAACGTTCTGAGATGGAAAAACTGGATCAGGGCAAGGCTGTACTGCAGAATACGACCGGATTAGGACTGGGAGCGTCCAAGAACGGACATATTCTGGAGAGAAAGGTTCGATAGATGGAGACAAAAGCAGTGGTAAACCGGATCATCCCATTCAGCAGTGTGGATGGTCCGGGCAACCGGACGGCGGTATTTCTTCAGGGATGCAATATTGACTGCAAGTACTGCCATAATCCGGAGACAAGACACATGTGCGTGGACTGCGGTGCCTGTGTGGAACAATGTCCTGTGGGCGCGCTGTCTATGGGAGAAAATGGGAAGGTAGAGTGGAAGGAAGATCTCTGTGTCCAGTGCGATACCTGTATCCATGTCTGTCTGCACGGAAGTTCACCCAGAACGCATGTGATGACGGCGGGGGAGACCTACGAAAAAGTAAAGAAACAGATCCCTTTTATCAGGGGAATAACCGTATCCGGCGGCGAGTGTATGCTGCAGCCGCAGTTTTTGCTGGAGCTGTTTCGCCTGGCGAAAGAAGACGGACTGTCAACGATGATTGACAGCAACGGGATGGTTCCGTTCCAGGATTATCCGGAGCTTCTGGAGGCAACGGACGGAGTTATGCTGGATATCAAGGCGTTTGACCGGGAAGAGCACAAGAATGTGACGGGTGCTTACAATGATATCGTCCTGGCGAATGCAGAGTATCTGGCCCAAAAATCGAAACTGTTCGAAGTGAGAGCCGTAATTGTTCCCGATTTGTACGACACGGAAAAAAGCGTGCGTCAGATGGGGGCATTTCTGGCCCCTTTTTTAAAAATACACAAATTCAGGATCAAAGTGATCGCTTATCGGCCCATGGGAGTCAGGGAGATCTATTCCCATTACGAGGTACCGTCCAGGGATTATCTGGAGTATCTGGCCGGGATCCTGAGAGAACAGGGATTTGACGATATTATTATCATCTGAACAAAGGAGGCAGGGAAGTGGGAAAAGAGAGCCATATGGATGAAAGCACGGTCGTGATCTCCATGAAG
>CALWDO010000013.1 GCA_944376715.1 uncultured Lachnoclostridium sp.
CTACAGGTTAAGTCCGCTCGCTCCGCATCGCGTCCGTTTTGCTCCGCAAAACCGTCTGTTGGAGCCCGCTGATTGCAGTAGGCCGTATCCGGGCTATACCCGGCACGAATGGCGGCCTGAGTGGCGTTCAGGTCAACTAAATATTCTTCTATAAATTGTTTTTGCTTTTTAGTCACTCGGGCTCACCTCGCTTTCGTTTTTCGGGTAAGAAAAAGAGATGGCGCTGGGCCATCTCCTTTATAACAGTTTAGATTCTATTCTCCATTATAATATTTTCTTAAGTATTGTTTTACTTCTTCTTTATTTTTTACATTTGATGTATCAATGATTTCATATAACTTATTCAGAAAAGCATTTTTATCAATTTTTCTATCTTTTAACACAATTGCCAATAAATAATCTATCCTAATTTCATTTGCCACACCGAGCACGGATCTTTCTTTTAAAGCTATTTTATAACAATCTCTTTTGATCATATTTATTTTAATACACGATCCAACAAGAGCAACAATGTAAAAAATATTAAAGAAAAAATGATATAAAGTTACGCCAACTATAACCCAAAATAGTAACGGACGCATAACTTCTCTATCACTCATAAATAAAAAATAAAGAAGAAACAAATAAACTAACTGAATTGTCAAATTAAACGCTGAAAACTCAAACTGCGACAAAACACGATTAATTGTATCATTTTTATCAACTTTTTCTATGATTCGCATTTCTTCTGGCGATAACAAAGTTACAACAATAGCCAATCCGGCTAAAGACATTCCCAGTAACGTGAATTCACCACCGATAATCATAGAAAAAATTTGTTTTATATCAGTTATATACAAAATAAATTTTTCTCTAAACTCTAATACAAACTCAAAAAATAAGCAAAAAATAATAGTTAAAGATCCTGCAAATTTCACTTCCATCGTCTGGACTGCAAAATAATCTTTATATCTTTTATAGCGTTTTATTCTTCCAAACATAAAATCCCTTCTTTTTACTTAGAAATGAAGAGTGTTAGAATAGTCTCTCGGCAAGCAGCAAAAAATTCGTCCTCGTTACTATCGTCTATCTCTCTTCTTATAGGTTTACTCTCCTCTGTAGTATACTTTTTGCCATTTTTATCTGTAGCTTTTACCATTGCATACCCATTTTTTAAAGCTTCTTTCGCGCTTATTTCATGTGTTAATTTACCAACTCTTTCCAAATTCTTTTTTATTTCAGGAGATTCTATTTTTAAGCCGACTCCTCCTTGGGAATCAAAAACAACACTCATCGAATTAGCATTAGCATCTTCCAAATTTTTCGAAAAGTCTGTTAATCCATTTGCTAAATCATCTAACATGTAATCATCAGATGGATTAGGTAGTTTGTATTTAAACTCTAACCTTTTAATATTATCTATTTTTTTTAATTCTTCTTCTATCTCATCAATTTCTAAGCCTTCTGTATACAAACTAACATCGAATTTAAAATTGACATTATTGTTTTTCATACATATATTTAATATTCCCTTAAATGCTTTGTTAAATTCTTGGTAACCAAATCTGTTTCGCGTATGAAATCCTACAATTTCTTTATCTACGTCATAGTAAAACCGTACATCCTCAATCGTTGGTTGAAAATGCGATTCAGTTTGTGACGTTGTTTCATTCATCGTTTTATAATATATTCTCGTAGACTTGTATATGTATCCAGAAATATAATTATCTTTTTTAGTTCCTATTGACACTCTGTATTTTGTTGAAAAGCAATGCTTTTCGCCATCACTGCCAATCTGGAATTCTTCAGTTTCATAAACAATTCCACTTTTCAAAAAAGAAGAAATCATTCTCTTCATTTCAATTAACAATTCTTCTTTTTTATACATTTCCAACAATTGAACAGATTCAAGATTAATTTTAGAAAAATAAATAATCATTTTTGCACCCCACATGCGTTTTTCTTACATTGTACACCAAACATTTCCAGTGTTCAACATAATGCGACACAAAAACCACCGGCTCTTGCCAGTGGTCTTCGTGAAAAACGTATGTGGGTAGCAGTCTTCGTGCTCATGCACCGGCGTACTGCCTATAGCCGATCCGCCGCCAGCGCTGTGACACCCTGACGGCGGCAAGGAGATACAATGCCTTCTGCTCTGCATTTTATTATATTTCAATCCACTCCAGATTGGAACATCCCCACCTGGAGACCTGATTTTATTATAAAACGGCATTTCCGGCCAAAACGGCCTTTTTTACCGAATTTTACATTTTTCCAAATATTTATCCCTGATATGCCGCCTCACATAATCTGGATTCCCGCCATACCCTGTCTTCTCCGCAATCCGTACCCAGCTCATGCCGTCTATGTACCGCATCCGGAACACGCAGCGCACCTGCCCGTCCGGGATCGCGTTGATCCAGTCTTCTACCGCCTTCACCTGCTCCTTCCGGCGCTCCAGGATCTGGCACCGGCGCTCATACAGCGGCCAGTCAAATCCTACTACGCTTTGGGGCTGAGGATATCCGGACCGATAATCGAAGATTGTGCTGTTCCCGATCCCTGCATCACCTTCACGCATCTCCTGCAGCTCTGCTTCCAGGTATGGGATCTCCCTCTTGTATTTCCTATAATTTCCCAAGAGCTTCCGCGTGATCCGGATCTCCATTGGCATCAGCCCCTTTCTTTTTTGATTGTTTTTTCCATGTAATTCCATTTGTCTAAACCTCCATCTATTATGCTAGACGTATGGAAAATCGACATGGTTTCACTTTTTTGACTGTTTTTTAATTTTTTTTCTCGGGCAAATTTAAATTATTACTTACCCGTGAATATGGGTCCGGGAGATACATCCAGGCAACTACCTCCGGTTTTTCCCATTCCGGCTCTTCATCGATGATCCATCCCTCATCTTCAAAATAAGCTCCTGTAAGGATCGCATTTTCATACGTCACATTCTTGTATGTTCCGTTCACCTGTATGAGGACACATTCATCTCCCAACGGGAGCCCCTCCGCGACAGGAACCCATTTGCGTACTGCCTCTGCAATCTCTTCCGGTTCTAATCCAGTGTTCTCATACTCAGCCAGCCTCTGAACCAAGTTCTCCTTCTTTTCCGGAGACCAGTACCCACTCTTGATGCCGTTGCATCGCATATGTGTCATTCTTTCCATCACTTCTGCACCTCTTTCAAAAACTCCACCAGTTCCGTCTCAGAGTCCGGATGTTTATCATACCGTTCATGCCGGTTCCATTTCCCATATCCATATTTGGGGTGTTTAGGCGGTTCCGGTCCACCAACAAGGTGTAAATACACAGCTGTAAATGTCCTTTTCCGCTCGTTCCCTTCATACACCTCGGCGATCAGTCTTGCGCCATTCTCAAAATCATACTTGTAATACTTCACGCCGATATTTTCATCTTCATACCACAAACCCCAATCTCGATAATTCCGCAGCCATTCTTTCCTTTGGTCATTATTCTTCATGATCGGCAACTCCGGCTGTTCAGGTTTTTCAGGTTTATCCTGCTCTGCATTATCCAGGTCACATTTCATAGCAGCAAGCGCACCGACCAGGATTTTCTTTTTCCGGATCATTTCCTCCGGAAGTTTCTCGACCTTGTCCACTTTCAGATATTCGCTGAGCTGTCCCTTTGCTTCATCCAGCATCGATTGGAGGAGATCTTTATCCGAGAGCTGCACTGCTTCCTGATCTGTTTCTTCCGGAGACGGCAGCCCCATCTCTTTAAGCGCTTTCTTTGTCCTGCTGCATGCATATTCGCAAAGATTTTCACAGTCCTTGCAGCATGGAACTGCTTCTCTGTCCCCGGCGCGGTGATACGCCTTGGAGCGATCCACAAACTGGCAGATATTTCCTTTCGTGCTTTTCAGTTCCGCAACATGATCCAGCATCTCACACGGAAACGGATTCGCCATCGGGGCTTCTACACAATAACAAAATTTCTGACGGATAGCACAGCCGACCTGATGGCAGCTGAAACAATCATGGGTGCCGCATCCACTTGAAGCAATCAAACTGTCTTCCGGGTATTCTCTCAGAGGAAGACCATACACGGGCAGCTTTTTCTGTTCCTTTTCCCCAGCAAGCGCTGCCCTCGTTTTCTTATAATCGCTCCAACATTTTGCGCATTCCTTTTGCCCCGCATTCTGCTGTTCCGGGGAAGTCCCCCACTCCTGGCGGATGCATTGATGGATTCCCGGAGGACAGGAAGAATCTTCATTCCACTCTTCCTGTTGTTGCGACGTCGCAACAGGATCTTCTTCCGGGAGCACTTCCGGAAAATCCTTTATCTCCATCTGGCCGGGGATGTTTTCTTCTGGCTTTTTCTTTTCCGGCTCAGCTGCTTCCGGTTTTTTCAGCTTCCGGATCTCTTTCACCGTCATATCTTCCGTCACCTGCCCGATCTGTTCCGGAGACATGTTCAGCATCTCCTGCAACTGGGACTTACTAAAATTCCGGTACTCCGGCTGCAGCTGCGGGGTATTCCCGCCAACACTGAACTGGTCATTAATAGCTATGTACCGGGATGCCGATGACATGGAAAGCCCAAACTGATCCGCTGCATATTCCCACAGGGATCCATATCCCATCTCCCGGAACAGTTCCCGGTCCCGCACTGCCTTCAGGTGGAACCCGATGGAGATACAACTCCTGGCCACATTGGTCATGTCATTTTTGATAATCCTGCTGGCCGCTTCCGCCGTCAGGGTGTTGATATAATGCTTCTGATAATGCTCCACCCATTCTTCCGGGGTTCTTTTGAATTCCTCACTCATGGCTCTCTCCTTCTTCACATAAGGCCTTTACTGTATCCTGTACAGCGATTAACAGTTTCTTTGTGAACAGGTCCGGGTATTTTTCACGTACATCCGCGCATCTTTCCATCAACCTTGCCTTTCCAGCATCCTGGCTAAAGTCGATATAAGGCAGTTCCGCCACTACGCTGCTTACTTCACGGATCCGCTCTGTATATGCTGCCCTGAGCTGTCCCTGTGCCTCTTTCAGGTCTAGACACAGTTTCTCGTAAGATTTCCGGTACTTCCCCTCCAGGTCTTCCCTGGGAATTCTTTCTTCGTTCCGTCTCTTCCTGGCAGCCAGACGCTGCACTTCCCAGAATAATTTATCTGTCATAAAAACTTGCACCCCGCTTTCCGGTAAGATGTTTTCCTTTTCCGGTACTGGTTTTCACAAAATCCGATATCATCCACGTAATCATAGCAAACTGCTGATTCTTTCCCCGGCGCGGTTCTCGCGATCCGGCCGATACTCTGCGTAATCACAGAATAATCTTTTCGGGGCGTCGTCAGGTACAGGCGGTCAAGGCACGGGATGTCCAACCCTTCTTTTGCCAGGCTATAGGATGCAAACAGATACCGTTTCTTTCCCTGCCTCATGTCCTCAATAGCCATAGACCTTTCCTCTTTTGCTTTTTTACTGGTCATTTTCCCGTCGATCATAACGCTCATATCTTTCAGGTCTGTCGGCATCATAGAACGCAGCAGTTTTAAATGTTCCAGCCGGTCTGAGAGGATCAGGTTTGAATGATCCCTGTTATCCGCAAGATCTTTTATGATCTTTTCATTTCTGCATCGGTTTCCCACCAGGTAAGGAATCAGTTTTGCATAGTCCATGGTTCCGTCTGTGTCCAGACATTCCGGCGCCGTCTGGATTCCGGTATCACGCTTCATGACTGACACCTGCATGGTTTTCTCGGATACAGCTTCATCCGGAACCTTATATGCCACATCTCCCAGGATCGCAAAAGTGGTCCGGATCAAACCGTCTGATCTGTGAACTGTGGCAGACAATCCGTATTTATACCTTGCCGCCAGGCTGCTCATTACCCGGTAGAACATGGTCACCGATGCAGGTGTTCCGGCGACGCGGTGGCATTCATCCACAATAATCACATCCCACTCATACTTATAGACCGGGAGATCTATCTTGCTGAGAGTCTGGACTGTTGCAAAGGTCATAAGATTGCCTACTTCCACCTTCCCACCGGTAATCTTCCCCATACCGGATCCGCCAAAATACTGCACTGCCCGTCCATAAGATTGTTCCAGAAGATCCTTGGTATGGGTCACCCAAAGTGCTTTACGTCCGATCTGTGCCGCAAGCGCAATTCCCATCTGCGTCTTTCCGGATCCGCAGGGGCTCTGCAAGATCCCACACCCGGATCGCTCCATTGCTTCTACTGCTGCTTCCTGGTACTCATACAGCGGGATCTTGCCGCGGTATTCTTTCATGCCGCCATCTGCCAGATCTGTCCGGATTTTACACCCACTCAGATACTTCCGGATATGCTTTCCTACCCCGCAGGGAAGTACCAGGACGCCTGACATCACCCGATACAACGACAGGTATTGATCCGTATTTCCCGTCCAAAAGCCGCGCCTTTTCCGGTTTATGTATTCCGGATTTTCAAATACCAGATTCTGGCGTGCCCACTGAAGCAGTTCCGGGGAAGGATCCTGTATGTATAATTCATTGCCGATTGTCAGTTCCATTTTCTTCCTACCTCCCCTGCCTGTTGTTCATCGAGGCTTTTTATTTTCCTGCTCCGCAGAGACATCAGTTCCCGGAAAGGCAGGATATAAATATTCCCCGTTGCATACCTTACTGCAAAAGCCCCTTCCAGATTCCCGCATTCTTCCCACCGCTTCATAGCGCTGATCTGGTTGGGTTCCATACGGCTCAGGCGGAATGTCTTTCCGGTACACACTTTACAGTCAAACACAAATGCTTTTCCGTTTTTAACCGCGATCACATCAAACGGCTGTCCGTTCCGGTTATCCTGGAATACATGCACCCAAAATCCCTCCATTGCCAGCATGCGCGCAAAAATACGCTCAAACTGGGATCCACATGCTTTATTATTCATCACATAAATTACCTCCGGTTACATACAGTTACAAAAAATAATGCCTTTATAAAAATCTTTGTAACCTTAAAATTTGTTGTATTTTCAACGTTTTCCGTACTTCGGTTACACGGTTACAAAGTTACATGTGTTTTTCCTATATAGGGAGTTTTTTCTAAATTTTCGTAAAATATTTTTCTATATATATCAGGGTTTTCGGCTGTAGCTTTTGTAACTTTGTAACTTTTCCGAGAAAAGCCCTTAAAATCAACATTTCTGCGGTTACACAAATTCGCCGTCCGGCTACAAGGTTACATCCGGTTACGAAAATCCGGCTGTTTTTTGGCCAATGTAACTCCTGTGTAACCCCAAGATCAGTCAAAGGGCAGCTCTTCCTGTTCATAAATTTCCTGGAAATCCTGTTCGGCAGCGGCAGCATCCGGATCCATTTTCAGGAATACACACCTGCAGGATTTCCCGCCAACTTTCTTCACCTTCGTCGGCTGTCCTCCCTGCGTCTCAATCAGGTTTTTCTTCTCTGCCCATGACAGGAAAGACTTTCTGGAGAACCGCTTTTTCTCCAGCATACTGTTAAAAATATTGATATAAATGATGGCCGTATCCCCTTTGATTTCTCCCCACTCTTCATTCGTAGGGATCAACGGGTCAAATTTCGCCCGGTTCACATCGATTTCCCCCAGGATATACTGGTAACACCGCTCGTTGTCGGACAGCTCATTCCGGTCAATCAGGCACTCTCTGGCCGCATCAAGAGAAATATAGCATCCGTCCTTGAAAATCTGCTCTGTGGCAATCTTGTCCGCCGTCAGAATAATGGACAGGGATATGCTCTGCTTCTTCATCTTCTCGTCGGAATTCAGCTGTTCCTGGAACCCCTGCTGGATCTTGCGCAGCTCCTGCACACCCATATCCCGCACGATCTCCACAAACTGTTTTCCTGCGTGCCCATAGTGTTTCTTAAAGACCGACACAGCTTCCTGCGGATCTTCATATACATTCTGACCGCACTCCACCTCCAGGATCCGGTTCATAGCCCCACCCTGGCTTACATAAGAATTCAGCGGACGTTCCCCGTTGGTCAGGATACAGTTCTTCCACCGGTTCTCCCGGACAAGACCCAGGTCTTTATTAGAGCGGCTCTTCCCCTTCCCGGAACAGAGGTCATATACAAGCGCTTCAAAGTTGTCTGCGATCTTTTTGTTTGCCTTGCTGGTATCATCCAGAAGCATCGGAAGATGATTCAGAAGATCCGCCCTGGCTTCCAGCGCCACATCCGTCGTCTTAAAGTCACCGATAAACCGGTTTGCATCCGGGTCTGCCCATACAGAAGCAGCCAGCATCAGGGTCACCGTTTTCCCACCTTCTGTCTCTCCCCACAGATCTACCATGAACGGGAGACCTGCCAGCGGTTCGATCAGCACGCTGGCAAACGATGCCGCCAGCATCATCAGGATCTCCATCCGGCCGGTCTTCCGGAGCTTCCGGACATACTGGAGCCAGACTTCCCCGTCACCATGCTCGCCAACAGATTCGTATACCTGCTGGAACCTTGTGTCCGCATCAAAGATGATATGGTTGTCATACGGGATAAAATCTCCCGCGATCCACCCCATTTTCGATGTGGAAAACTGCACGTCTATGGCGTCCTCGTTAAAATTCTCCACGTCTGCCAGATATCGGACCAAAAGCTTCGCATTCTCACTGGTCACCGACACTCCACGCTTAGACAGCGCGGTGATCTTGCTGGCAGTGGAAACCAGATCCTTGGGGACAATCAGCTCCTGCCATCTATTATTCCGTTTATATGCCAGCTTCAGTTTCTCGTCTCCGGTCTCCAGGTTCTTAAGCCTCTCTACCGGGATGATCGGGTGGTAACAGGCCAGGATATCTGTAGTTCCCACGTTCTGCAGGTAGATCCCGCTCTCTCCGGCCACCCAGCTTCCGCAGCGCATACGGTCATACGGGCCTTCAAAATTGGTCCAGTTGTCCAGCATACTGGGCGACTCTTTTTTCTTCTTCATAGACGCCCGCTCCGCCCGTTTATAGGCATTCAGAAGCTGGCTGAACTTAGTCTTCACACCCAGCTCCTCCGCCCGGTCCAGAAGCGACATGGTCATCCTGGTCTTATACACTTCGTCTTCCTGGTCAAAAATTTCCGCAAATACCCTTTCTTCCAGGATGCTCTCCTTTGTCAGCTGATTTAATGGCTCCATAATACGCCCTCATTTTCCCACAGATAATCAAACAGCGCGATCTGCCGGGTCATTTCCCTCTGTGCCTGGCAGTATTCCTCACTGAATGGCTCCAGATGCGGGATCCGCTCCCGAAGATCAGAAATTGCATCCAAGTTGTCCCGGATGCGTTTCCATGCGCGTTTGTTTTCCTTTTCTTGCATTTCCCTGGCTTTCTTTGCATGATATGCCCGCATACGCGCGCCTGCGTCCATAGAGTCGCCGCCCAGGCGCCGGAAGGCTTCCTGGAAGGTAAGGTTATCCATCATTTGTACAAAAGAAAAAATATCCCCCGAAGCGCCGCATCCAAAGCAATAGAAATCCTTCTGGTATACCTTCAGGCTAGGATCCCGGTCGCCATCATGGAAAGGGCAGCAAATAAAGCCGCCCCTCCCTACTGTCAATCCATACATGCCCAGGATATCCTTCATGGAATATTTATCTTTAATTTCCTCCACTGTCATATGCGCCTCCATGCTGCTTTTTACATAAACGGCAGCTCCTCGTCGATTCCATCCGGAATACTCATAAACCCGTCCATACCCGGATCCGGAGCTTTCGCTGTCTCCGGAGTCGCCGGTCCTACAGGCAGGAGTTTATCCTCCGGAACGGTCGCCGTCTTCAGGCCGTCAATACTCCGGATCTGCAGGAGTTTCGTAGACATCTTTTTCTCTCCATCCGATGCAAGGAATTCTTCCCGGCCAAAGATCCCGCCAAACCGTTTCCCAACCAGCCCTTTCTCATTCCAATCCCAACGGTATCCATTGTTGGATTTCTCGATGGAACAGATCATCCCTTTAAACCAGGGATTCGCAGACTGCCCATCCCGGTCATGCGTATGCTGCCGGTATACGCCGCTCCACTTGGCATTGGAATCCTGCTGACGGCGGGAATCAAACTGTCTCTGGTAGAACCCTTTCTGCTCCCCTTCTGCAATGTCAAATAAAAGAACCATCTGTTCCCTGCTGTTGGCATCCTGCCGGATATTGACCTGTTTCACGATGCATATGTATAACCCGGCCGGGAGCTGCATCACTTCCCCTGTATATGCCGGCGTTGTGTCCCATCCTGGTATTGGCTGCATTTATTTTCCCTCGCTTTCTTTATTTTTCGGATTCTCTATCCCGTAATACTCCCGGATCGTGTTATCCACGTATAGAAGATCATTGTCAATCTCCACAGACTCAAACATGTCATCAGGGGACTTGCTTACAGCCCCGTCTCTAGACTGGGTGACAAACATGTACCGTTCTCCTTTGACCGCCCGGAGCACAATGGTAAACATACCTTCCAGGCACACCTTCTCGTCCAGAAGCTTCCCTATCGTCTTGGGTTTAATATCGCCAAATTCATTCGTATCTTCATGCATGATGACATAGACAATCCGGTCCGCCGGCGCATCATCGGCAATCGTCCGGATCAGCCTGTAGAAATCATCTGCCAGCTGATTGTACAGGGAAAAAACAGCGTTCCCTTTTCCGGTGGTGTTGTGCCCTTCCATGAACTGACCGGTAATCAGATACCCTGCATCGTCTATGACGATGGACTTTGGCCAGCGATTATCTTTAATCGCATTTTTGATCTTCCCATAATCATTGCACACGTTCCCGGGGAGCTTTCCACGGAAAGGCAGCGGTTTGTTCAGGACGCGGATTACCCCAAAATCTTTTCCCACGCAATTTTTAAGACTCCTGCTTTTCCCGCTGCCGGATTTGCCTATAATCAGAACCGGTATTCCCATTTACTCCATCTCCTTTGCAAAATCAATCGTTTTCAGCACGTCCAGAATACAGTTATCTAATACTTTCTGTGAGGCAGAAGGATGCAGCCGAAGCGTCCCCTGTTCATTGTGCCAGTAAACAAAAGAATTCCAGGAAGCATGCTCACTGCAGGGGCCACAGGGAATTCCCTCCCCGTGCTCCATATCTACTTCCCGATTATCAATCAATGAGAGCAGATCCATATTTATCAAAGTAAAAATCTTATTCTCCCGATGCTGAAGCAGCTTATACATACGGTATTTATAGTCCAGCACCACTGGAGTCTCTGTCAGGATCTGTTTTGCCCTCATGTATCCGGCGGACAATATTTCTGTATTTGCCAGTTCTTCCCGTTCCCGGATGTCCTGAAGGCCTTCTTTGCCCGCCACAAATCCTTCATCCTTTTCCGGAAGGCGGCCGCAGAGCTCCACAATCGCTGCCTTGAGTTTATAAGGAACCGTTCCAAACACCATCTCTACTTCCCATCCGGCGCCGGAGACGTACAACCACCCGGCATACCGGCGCACTACCAGCCGGCCGCTGCTAAACGCTTCCTTAAACAGTCTTTTCGCTGTCGCGATATGTAAAAACATTTCTTTCCCCTCCTTACCGGATCCGGAGACTCTCTCCCCTGGGGAGAAGGCGCGCCCACTCTACTTCATGGCCTTCCAGATATTCCCGGATCTTTTTATTATCCGGTACCGGATCCTGCTGGATCAGGAACCGCATGGGGATATCCGTCACATCCGGAGCCACTTCCAACGGCTGCAGCCCGCCATTTGCCTGGATATTAAAAGAGAACAGAGCGGTCTTAAATTTCTTCTTCCCGATTGCACGCATATTTTCTTCCAGGATCCCCTTCAGCGTATCCATCCTGCCCTCCAACGCCTTTCTGCGCAGCTGCAGGCGGGTTTCTTCCGTCTTCATGGCATCAATGTCCGCTTTCATCCCGAAGATGATCTTTGCATAGTTATCCGCTTTATCTTCAATCTCCGCATCAATGCTCTCCAACGTGTCCCGGATCACCTGCTCGTCCACATCGTCTTCATACAGCAGCTCCCTCACTGCTTCATACTGTCCTGTCAGTTCATATAAGCTTGGCATATCTTTTCTCCTTTCCTACCAATCTGGCTTTCTTCCAAAATCCCGGCGCATTCTGATGTTCCTTCAGATTTTCCTCCATCATGTGTTTGTATCTCTGTGGCCCATACCGCTTTATCTTCTGCTGCCGGTCCTCCTCAATCTTCCGGATCAGCGCGGTCACTTGGCACGCCGGATAGTAATACCGGTCATACCGGTCATGCGCCATCCGGTACTTTGGAATATGGGAACCAATGTTATACCGGTACTTCAGGTACCTTTTTCCGTTATGGTTGCTGATCCGGATACTGTTGCACACTCCGTAATCCAGCTTCAAATAAATACTGTCCGTGGAATATGCATCATATCGCTGGACCACAATCCCTGCTTTCAGGAGAGCCTCCTGGAGCACTTCCGCCAGGTTTTGGACCTCATCATTTTTCGTCATATATCTTTTTCCGGATCTGTTCGATTTCCTCATCTGACGCGCCTTCCGGGACTCTTATTTCCATTGAAACAGGTGTAAATATTTCCAGCATAGTCTCAGCTATTTTGTTGGCTTCCGGGTCTTTTTTTGAAAGATTCCGTTCTATCGTCTTCAAAGACGCCAGGATGAAAACAAGATCGTCTTCATGAAAAGGGCAAATAGCATTTGCGATTTTATTGGTAAAATGCTTCAGCGCATCTCCAATGCCGCCGGACATCCTTTCAGCATTCGCTTCTTTAATTTTCTGCAAGTAACTTTTCTCCATGTTTTTCCTTTCCTCCAGCTATATATCGTTTTCAGGCGCCACACTGTTTTCTGTTTTCTTCCGGAGCTTCGACAGTCCTGTGGCGACGGTCTTCACTGTCGTACCCATCTCGTCCGCGATCTTCTCGTGGCTCCATCCGGCACGGTGCAGGGCCTGGATCTTTCCCCAGTCCAGCTTCTTCCGCTTCGCCGGCTGCTTCTCCGGGTTCGGATCGGGGGGGGGGGATTCCGGATCTGCCGGCTGCTCCTCAATCGCAAATTCGCCTAACAGCCAGTCAGCGATCGTAAGGCTTGTAATATCTGTCAGCTGCAACATATATACCATACGCCCCGCCTTCAGCTCATCGACCACCCGCTGGCCGGTAATTCTTTCAAGGCTCATCTCTTACGCTCCTTTCACAACCTTCGCCAACGCTGCCCAAAACAGGAGGCACAGCGCCAGGATCACTGCCCATTTGTTATCATTCATCATCCTCATAGTAGAAATACCCTCCGCTTTCCCTGTACGCCACGTACCCGCAGATGCCGCTGACCAGCAGGATCACGACCGGCCAGAAGACGCTTGTCCGACATTCGATCGCACCGCAAAGGCTAGCAGACCCTATGATCCCGCCGAAAGCTGCGACGGCTCCGGCAATCTTATACAATTTCATAACCAATACAACCTTTCTTCCTTCTCCCCGCGGTATACATCCAGGTACTTTTCAAGGCTCGTCATCATCAGGTCACGCTTCATACCAGACCGTTCTTCCGCATCGATATGTTCCCAGTCATACAGACACTGCGCGTAGCCGAAGAGAAAATACCTCTCCATATCCACGCTGTCCCGCAGGATCCCGATCCTCGGGTCCAGGATATTTATACGGATCCGGTTGTCCATATCCGTAAGGTGGGTGAACAGCGTCCTGATCCTGCACCGAAGCATCGATGACGCCGCAGGGTAGCGGTCCGCCATTTTATCCAGAAACTGTTTCCAATGTTCCATATGTAATTCGCTTTCTTCGCGCGCGATTGGATCCGCCGGGGTTCGAACCCGGATCAGATGAAAGGATGAGAGACCTCGCTCTGCCGATTGAGCTACGGATCCATGTGCCCCGTTTCCGGGGCTGTATATATTTATATGGGGTTTAGGAGTCAGGCAGCTTGTCTGCCTGAGGGCGCGGTCCGGAGTCGAACCGGTATTGTGTGTTTGTGGGGTATACTATGTATTTGAAAGGACTTCCTTATTGCCCGCCGTCGGGCCTCCCGCGCCATGTTCCCCGCCGCTATCCGGCGGCGGGTTCTTTCTTTTTCTCTACTTTGTCGTATCCCAGGACATCCATCATTCTGGTGAGCATCTGTTCTGCTTCTTCCTTCGTGGGACGCCGTTCTTCCCCATTGACACGATATTCAATTTTTATACCATTGACTTCCATTTACCCACCTCCTGAAATCAATATATGTACGGCAGATTGTCCGTTATCCTGATTCCATCCCATCCGTCTGGTATTTCTCTAAAAGAGTTTGAAAATCTTTCCACTCCTTTGATTCTTCGAGTTCTCTCCACCCACGGGAAGGAACAGAAAATCGTATTACAACCTGATCAGATAAAATGGATCTGAATTCCTCATACCCGTACGGTTTAGGCTCAATCTCCATATCTATAAACCACCTCCTCCCCTGGCTCCGCCTGTTCTTCCTTTTCTTTTTTCTCTGTGGTATACTCTTTATATACCCCTGTCCGGGCCGAGTATAATGCAAAGGAATTTCTCAAATGCTTTTACTTACACAAACCACAATCCCTAAAATCGATTTAACTATCACGATTTCCGTAATCGTGGCCCTTGCCGCTATCGTTTCACCCATATTTACCACGATTATCAATAATCGCCATCAGTCTAAATTAAAAAGGATGGAACTAAACCAAAAACAATTTGAAAGCACCATTCTGTATAAGCGTACTATCTTCGAAAATTACCTTAAGAGCGCCGGTAGGTGTGTTAAATACTCTGACCCTGAAGCTTTAAAAGAATATGGCGAATACTATTTTCTGGCCCTCACATACGCTCCCGATAATATTAAAAGTCTTATGATTCAAATCAATTCCGCCATATCTCATGCTCATTTCGATCAGGCTACTGCATTGTTTGAAGAACAGGCTGTGCCTTTAATAAGTACCATGCTAAAAAACATGTAAGCAGTATACATATCGTTATCACGTACACAAGATACAGCTTTAAAAATTCAGGCTGTATCTTTTTCATTATCATGCAGCAAGCTCCAGCTATTACCCAGACCATGGCAATCGCAAACGCTGTGCTCACCTACTCCACCTCCTTCCCTGACTCCACAGGAGCTTTATTTGTCTTCCTTCCTGTGCTACACTTTCTTTACAGGCTCCCGCCAGAGCCCAGTATCGAAGTAAGGAGAAAGGCAATGAGCACTTATGACGAAGCTGTCCGTATTCATGAAATGCTTGAAAAAACTTTAGAACCTATTCGCAGGATCCAGGATCAATATTTTGAAGTACTCGAACCAATCAGGCAGGCTCAAGAAGTTCTTTATAACCGCTGGAATCAATATTTCTCTCAGTACCAATTGATGAACGAAAACATTATTCAAATTGTCAATTCAGTTAACGAAATGACCCAGGCATTTTCTGTCCCTTTTCAACAATTAACAGAAAATCTCCTATCTAATTTGTACGAGTCTTTTTCTGCTATCAACGGCATAACATCTCCCGCATATGACATTCTTAATACGCTTTCAGAAGGTATTACATTTTCACCTAATGGAGTATCTATCACTGAAGATGCTTTACAATCTATCTCCGAGTTTGTTGATTTGCCTTCAGAAACCACGGAGGCCCACCCCGAAACATCCACTAAGCTAATCTCCTTCAAGGAATTTCTCCTTGACATTCTAATTCCGATATTTGCAATATTGATTCCGTTGATACAGACACAGCATCTTCATCGTTTAGATGCATTAGAGGAAGAACGTTATCAACTGGAAGAATCTGAATATCAGGAACGATTAATCCAAATTGAAGAAGAACAACTAGAGACTGAACAACAAATCCTTACATACCTTGAACAGATTTCAAATTCTCTTGAAGCAAATCCAGGGAATCAACAACTTCTCGAAGAATCTGTAGACGCTCTTCAGCAATCCCTAACTGCGTCTCCTGAGCTTGAAGAATCTGCTGATCCTGAGTATGAAGCCTCTGATGTTCCCGATATTCATAATGTACATAAATAAATTGATTTACCCATAAGACTGCAATGCCTATCCAAAGCGATATATACTGCAGTCTTCTTTTTTTGTTTGGATTTATTTCACTCCACCCCTTCTATTTTTTGTCTCATTTCGTGACATTCCTCATCAAAAAAAATTTTCTGAACTGTTGTATTGTAATAATCCGCCAATGCAATTTTAACAGAATCTCTTGGAATCCTTCTCTCTGTTTCGTACATTGCAAGCGTAGAAGTCGCAATTCCAATAGATTTTGCTACCTCAGATCGACTTCTTGGACCTCTTAATTCCATTAAGCGCTTTCCGTATGGAACCATTTCTTATCACCTCCACTTGTCACTTTTTGTGACTAAATTCAGTATATCACTACTCTATATTCTTGTCAATCACATTTTGTGACATTTTTATTTACTTTTATCACACATTGTGATATCATACCTGTAAAGGAGGCACGCGATGGGAAACTTTCAAAATATCTTCAAACGATTAAGAATATCAAGCGGATTAACACAATCAGAAATCGCTCAACGAATAGGTATATCGCGTAGCACAATCGGGATGTATGAAACAGGTGCTCGCGAACCAGACTTCGAAACTTTAGAAAAAATAGCTGATTTCTTCAATGTTGACACGGATTATTTATTAGGCCGAACAGATAGAACTTCTATCTTACCAGAAACCATAGGTCTTTATAACTCTTCTTTGAATAAAAAAGATGAAAAGGATATAGAAAAAATCCTCGATCACACCAGAGAGCAGCTCCTAAACCAAGAAGGATTGATGTTCGATGGAAATCCGGCAACATCTGAAGCGATAGACTCCATCCTTTCTGCCATGCAGATCGGCATGGAAATGGCGAAGAAAAAGAATAAGGAAAAATACACTCCTAAAAAATACAAAAAGGACTGATATCATGAATAATCGGCTGATTTGCAAAAAGGCAAACCAATTAGTCAGATTTTACAAGACCCGCGATCCGTTTGAAATGATCAAGGGCATGAATGTCATCCTGGTATTCCATCCACTCGAAGATATCCGCGGCTTTTATCAATACTTTCAACGTAATAACATCATTTATATCGATGAAAAACTGGATGAGTTTGAAAAGAAATTTGTATGTGCCCATGAACTTGGACATATGTTTTTGCATAAGAAAACAAATGCCATTTTTATGGACACAAAGACACATTTCAAATCTGACCGTTTTGAACAAGAAGCCGATTTATTCGCAGCGGATCTATTGATTTCCGATGAACTACTCGCAGAATATTCTGAATATACTTGTCGGCAAATCTCTGTATTAACAGGTTATCATGAGGCTCTGATTGAGCTCCGTAGGCTCATTTAAATTTCATAGCATTCTAATATTTTAACTCAATCCAATATGAGAGAAAGGAACGATATTTATATGAAAAGAAAGTGGTATCTTCAAACTTGGTTCATCTGTGTTCTATTTGTTTTTTGGCCCTTAGTCATACCCGCTGTTTTAGGAGTAGTGTTTCTTGTGTTACAAATTTTTGAAAATAATAAGCTCAGAGAAAAATATGGTACTATAGATTCTCTGGATAATAAGATTTCTGATCTTAAGACTAAAATAAATGAAATTGAAAAATCCAATTCCGATTTAATTACGAATTGGAACTATAAAATTAATAACAAAAAAACAGAATATGATAGCTTATGTGCCGAAATTGCCACCCTAGGACAAGAAGCGGTCTGCTCACAATACGTTTATTCCGATTATGATGGCCTTACATCCGAGGAATGTAAAAATAAGTTGGCTCTTTTAAAGGCAGAAGAGCAAGCCTACATTAAAAATTCTAATGCGGTAAAATTATTCGGTAGTTCTTCCAAGAAAGGATTAAATTCCAACGTAAAGCAAATATTACGATGCTTTAATTCCGAATGTGACAATGTTTTATTGAACTTATCTGTAAAAACCATTGATACGGCACGAAACAAAATAACAAAATCGTTTGAGACTCTCAATAAATTGTTTTCTGTTGATGGGGTTCAATTGGAACAAAAGCTTTTGCAATATAAACTAGAAGAACTAAATCTTGTCTATACATATGAACTTAAAAAGGAACAAGAACGAGAACATCAAAGGGTTATTAAAGAGCAGATGATAGAAGAAGAGAAAGTTCGAAGAGAAATAGAACGGCAAAAAGCAAAATTAGAAAAAGACCAGGCTCAATATTCCAATGAGATTAATCGTCTTATGGGATACATGCAAAAAACCCAGGATGATGTAGAAAAGCAACTTTATATCGATAAAATCAAAGAATTGGAGGAAAAACTTAAACAGCTGGAAGCTGATAAGGCTACTGTTTTGGAACGAGAAGCCAATGCGCTCGCAGGGTATGTATATATTATTTCAAATATTGGCTCTTTTGGAGAAAATGTCTACAAAATTGGCATGACACGACGCCTAGAACCTATGGATCGCGTGAAGGAACTTGGAAGTGCTTCTGTCCCATTTGAATTTGATGTGCATGCCATGATATTCTCAGATAATGCTCCAGCTCTTGAAACTGCCCTGCATCAGGCATTTGAAAAACAGAGTGTGAATCGCGTAAATTTGAGAAAGGAATTTTTCCGAGTATCTCTGGATGATATTGAAAAAGTTGTCAAAGATAACTTTAATAATGCTGTAAAGTTTACTCGTATACCGGTGGCAAAGGAATATAACGAAACACTTGAGATATTAAAACAAGAACAATCTGCTTAAATATTTTTACTTGTCTTACAAAAGTAATTGTTAATCGAATTATGAAGATAGGAAAGGCTCCCGACACACTCGGAAGAGTACCTAAAATGATGGATACGTCGCCCATCTTGTAATTCGATGAACTATTGACTGCGAGCATATTATAGACTATAATGAATCCACAGTAAAGCTACACTTTACTGAACATCGCCTATAGGACATCAAAGAAGATATGAATTCATTATGTGAAGGTCTCGTAGCAATACGAGACCTTTTACGTTACTCCAAAACAATTTGTTAACGTCGGTAAATCATTTGCCCCTGCGGGGGATCAGGGGCGCACCTTGAAAACATAATATCCTTACCAAGGCAGTTGATAGGGCGGTCATAGCAATTCTGAATTAAAAAAATAAGTAAACCGCTCTGATATCCTTGGCCGGATGGGCGGTTTACTCATAATAACTGTCTAATTCGCCGGAACGGGGAGCTCGTACCTCCCTTACCGACTGTCTTGTTAAGTATATTATAGCAGATATACTTAAAATGTCAAATGGTGACAGCTGATCTCCTGCGCCAAGCTGTTTCCGCACAATGGACATGGATTGAAATAAATGCATAGGGAACAATAAATATCACATAGAAAACCGCATATCATGTAAACAAATGGAAGGAGTGATTATATGTCGACACTTGAAAAAGCAATGAGTCTGTTACAGGAACTTCCTGAACAGAAAGTAGAAACCGTTTACACCTTTATTCAATTCATAATTGCAAATGACGCTGCCGACACTGCAAATCGCACATCTGCTTTTGGTATAGCGCACAAGTATGCGAATCCTGATCTCATCGATAAAGAAAAGGAGGCGTTTTCAAATGCCATGGTCAAAAAACATGTTCTTGATTGATGCCAATGTCATTCTCCGCTACCTTTTAAATGACAACCCATCGATGTCTCAAAAAGCCAAGGAAATCATTGAAGCAGGAGCTTATACGAAAGCTGAAATTCTCGCAGAAGTTGTCTATGTTTTGGACGGCGTATACTCAGTTACACGTGAAGATATTAAAACATATATTTTAAGGATTTTAGATGATGTGCAATGCTCAGAGCACTCTTCTATCGCCTATGCGATGACTGTATATGCTGCAACAAAACTTGATTTTGTAGACTGCCTACTCGTCGGCTATCACTTTGTTAATGGTGAAAAAGTATTCACTTTTGACAAAAAGCTGAACAAGCAGATACAAGAAAAATCTTAATTCCAACCGTATGGAATTACATACGGTTAAAAATAAAGACCGCCCTGATGCGGCAACACCAGGACGGTTCAGATATCTCCGAAAAGATACCTCACAAACACAACTATAGTGTATCATTTTCGGAGCAGCCATGCAAGCGAAAACTCGCTGGCTGTTATTTTTGTACCAAAAAATAATTTGCGACGTCGCAAAAGTCGTTCCCGTATAGAGGAACGTGGATTGAACTGGAGGTATGAACATGAAAAATGGTGCATGTTACATCCGGGTAAGTACAGAAAAACAGGATGAACTGTCCCCGGACGCCCAGAAACGTCTGCTGCTGGATTATGCCCGGGAGAATGATATTATCGTCACGGAAGACAGCATCTTCTGGGAGATCGGGATCTCCGGCCGGAAGACGGAAAACCGGCCGGCGTTCCGGCAGATGGTCGCCACTGCCAAAAGCAAAGACCATCCTTTTGATGTAATCCTGGTCTGGAAATTTTCCCGGTTTGCCAGGAACCAGGAAGAATCCATCGTCTATAAATCTCTGCTGAAAAAAAGCGGTGTGGACGTGGTCAGCGTATCGGAGCCGCTTCCGGAAGGGATCATGGGCGGCCTGATCGAGCGGATCCTGGAGTGGATGGACGAATACTACTCTATCCGCCTGTCCGGCGAAGTCATGCGCGGCATGACGGAGAAAGCCATGCGCGGCGGCTACCAGTCCAATCCGCCCATGGGATACAACCGGGAGCGCGGCGGCCTTCCGGTGGTCAACGAAAAGGAAGCAGCCATCGTGCGCCGAGTGTTCCACCTTTTTGTGGACGAAAAGATGAGCATGTGCGCCATCGCCAAAAGAATGAACCTGGACGGATACCCCACCAAACGCGGCGCCCACTGGAATGTGACGCACATCCGGTACATGCTCGGCAATCCATTCTACATTGGGAAAATACGATGGAATTATATCACACATGCAAATGGGAAACGGAAAAGGGATGAAGAGGACTGGATCATCGCGGATGGCGTGCACGAACCGATCATCCCGGAAGAGACTTTCCAGGTTGCACAGAAGCGGCTCAAAGAAGCTGCCGGACGCGGCTTTGGAGCCGGGCACATCTCATCCCGGCACTGGCTCAGCGGCATACTGAAATGCGGCGTCTGCGGCGGCCCCATGACTTATGTGGGAGCGACAAAACGAAACGGGGCTTCCTACCGGTGCGTCTATCATGTCCGCGGGGCCTGCAGCACCACCGGCCGGATCGCGCTGTCCAAGCTGGAGAGCGCCGTCCTGTCCGGCCTGGAGGACCCTTTCGATACAGCGGCCGATGCTGTCTTTGTCCAGCGGGATCTGCTGCAGGATGATGCAGGCGCGCCGCAGATCATCCAGGATCAGATCAAAGACCTGGATCGTAAAGAAAAGCGTCTGCGCGCTGCTTATATGGATGGGATCGATACACTGGAAGATTACCGGGAAGCGCGCCGTACTCTGGACGCGCGCCGGGAAGAATTAAAGAGACGCCTGGAAGAACTGATCTGCCCGGAAGAGTCCGAAGATGTCCGGATCCGCCTGATCCAGAATACGCAGGATGTACTGAAGGTACTGAAGAATCCGGATATAGACGTCCTGAAGAAACAGGACGCCATCCGGAATATTTGCCAGAAGATCCTCTGGAACAAAGAGACCAGCACACTGACCTTCTACTTCTATACATAGAATACCCCCTGCGCAGGACAGGGGGACAAAAATTGAAGCCGTGCAGGCAGTATTTTTGAATACGCGGATTACAAGAATTCATAATGGCATGGGTAAAATCCTGATCCCCATGCCCGCCGACCTTATGGCACCGGATCCTCCGGTCTTCCACAATCTTATACCCGGGACAGTTAAAGTGGTCTTCCAGCGTGCAGGTCCCGGTCAGCAGCGCTGCGGAAGAAGTAAAAATCTTAAACGTGGATCCAGGCTCATAAGTGTCATTGACGCTCTGATTCCGCCACATCTGGTTCAATGCGTCCTGTTTTTGTTCTTCTGTCATCAGAGAAGCATCTTCTCCCGTATTCAAAATAAACGGATCATTCAGGTCAAATTCCGGCACATTTACGCAGGCATAGATTTCTCCATTCTGCGGGTTCATAATCAATATAGAAACATAGTCCGCCTGCTTTGCTTCCATGACCTTCAGCGCCTCCTGCTGCGCATAGGACTGAATATTATAGTCCAGGCTGACTACCAGATCGTTGCCGGGCACCGACTCCACCCGCTCCTCTTTGGCATTCTCGATCTCGATGCCTCTGGCGTCCGTCAGAGTCAGGATCGTCCCCGGGATTCCCTCCAGATACTCGTCATACATGACCTCCAGTCCGATGATTCCCTGATTGTCGCTGCCTGTGAATCCCAGAACCTTGGAGGCCAGTTCACTATAGGGATAGTAGCGTTTGAAATCTTCATCCACTTTTACGCCTGCATAATGATAGGCACGGATAGCATCCCCCACTTCCTTATCCACGTTGGATTGGATCCGTTCTATAGAACTTACCTTCTCCACCCGGTTTCGCACCGTTTCTTCCGACAGTCCCAGTTCCTTACAAAGCATCTGTATCACCGCTTCCGGATCTTCGATCTGACTGTGAATCACGGAGATGGTGCAGACTGTCCGGTTATCAGCCAATACCGTACCGGTCCTGTCGATGATCCGTCCCCTGGCGGCCTTGATGCTCCGCTCCCTCTCATGAAGATCCTGCGCCAGTTCCTGGTAATATTCTGATTCAAATATCATAAGATAGATCAATCTCCCCGCAAGAACGGCCATCATGCCAAAACAGGCGAAAAACACGACCAGTATCTTTTTCTTGTGAAAAGTCATGCAATGCACACAAAAACACCTCATAAGACTTTTTGTTCCAAATCTATGAAACTTTTCCTTGTCTTATGAGGTGTTAAGTCAGTCAAATCAATTTATTCTGTCGGATCTGCGTTGGGATCCTCTTCTGTCGCGACCTCCGGCTGTACGTCTACCAGATTCTGGTTCACCGGCGTATCTCCCAGGACAGAGTCGTCTTCTTCATCCACGCTCTCCGGATCCGGCATCTGCACGGTTTCTCCGGTCTGTGGATCTACCAGGGTTCCCTCTTCCAGAGGCTCTTCTTCCTCTTCCTCCGCAGCCGTCTCTTCCGGATTTTCCTCTTCCTGTGCCGCTTCTACTTCATCTACCATATCTGCCGGAATCTCCTCGGTCGGATAGATGTTCAGATACGGAAGGGCTTCTTCCATAATATTTTTCCAGATCTCCATCGCAAAAGAGCTGGAGGACTGTTTTTCCGCATTGGGTTCATCCACCACCACGTAAAGTACGACTTCCGGATTCTCCGCTGGAGCGAACCCGATAAAAGATACCAGATAATTAGTCTTGTCCCTCGGAATCTTCTCCGCCGTACCGGTCTTGCCTCCCATGGCGTATCCCGCAATACGGGCAGCCCTTCCGGTGGCGTTGTTGCCATTGGCGTCCGCCGCTCCATACATCGTATTGTACAGATACTGGCGGATCAGGGATGACGTTTTCGCGGAAATAGGCTCTCTTAAGACTACCGGCTCAATATTCTGCACGGTTCCGCCATTGCTGTCCAGAATCTTTTTCACCACATGAGGCTGATAATAATAACCGCCGTTGATGCAGGCAGAAAATGCCGCCGCCATCTGTACCATCGTTACATTATAGTTCTGCCCGAAAGAGTTTGTCGCCAGATCCGTAGCTCCCATGACCAGATTCTCGCTGGGCGCTGTATCTGCCGAGTAATAAAGAAGACTGTCTGTACGGGCCTCTCCCGGAAGATCGATCCCGGTACGCAGACCCAGATTAAACATGTTCTGGTACTTGGAGAAATTTTCTTCTCCCAGCTTCGCCGCGATCTGCATCAATGCGTCGTTGCAGGAAAACATCAGGGAGCCCTGCAGGTCGATAATTCCATGTCCGACTTTCTTGGAACACCAGATCGTATGGCTGCCCACAGTCTGATTACCGTCACACAGGAAAGTATCTCCGTCATGAACCGCTCCTGTCTCCAGCGCCGCCGCCACTGTGATCGGCTTTGCAGTGGATCCCGGCTCATAAGTATCGCTGATGCAGAAATTTCTCCACAGTTCATTGAGCGCGTTCAGGCGTTCTTCATCGGAGAGATTCGCCGCCTCTTCTTCCGTATAGAGTCCATTGATCACTACATCATACGGATTATTCAGATCATAGGTCCGGTTGCTGGCCATGGCAAGGATCTCTCCCGTATTGGGGTCCATCATGATTGCCGCCGCAGTCTTACTGCCGTCGCCTTCCCGGTATGCGTCTGTATATTTTTCCTGGAACTCTGCAATCGCGTTTTCCACGATCTGCTGAAGCGTAATGTCGATCGTGGACACGACGCTGTTGCCGTCGGTCGCCGCCCGTACGGACTTCTCCTGTTCCAGGTCTTCATTCAGATAGTTATAACTTCTTCCGTTCTCCCCGTTCAGAGTCTCGCTGTACTCCTGCTCAATACCATACTGGCCCACATTGCCGGATACCGTATATCCGATCACGTTGCATGCCAGCGTATTGTAGGGATATCTGCGTATGTAATCCTCTTCCAGCCAGACTCCTTCGATACGGTTTGCAGAGTCGTCCATTGCGGCCTCAAACTCTTCCACTTCGTCTTTTGTCAGATGCTTTTCCAGTACCACATAGTGGCTCGTCGCGTTTTCCTGCATGATCCGATCCAGTTCAGTCCGGTCCTGGCCGAAATAATTGACCAATGCCTGCAGCGTAGGCTCCACACAGTCTTTTGCGGCGTCTTCACTATGGTATTCCCAAAGCACGCCCGGATCCAGAATCAGATTATATACCTTTTCACTGGTGGCAAGTACAGTTCCGTTACGGTCATAAATATCGCCTCTTTTATAAGGAAGCGTGATACTGTTTGTGTCCTGCTGGGCAAGTACTTTCATAGTGTACTGGTCCCCGCTGACCCGGTTGATATAGACTAAACGTATCATGATACCTGCCAACGCCAAAACAATCACAGAAAATGTCAGCGCCAGCTTTCTCTTGACCTTTAGAGTTGCTCTTTTCCTTTTTGACATGCGTCTTCGATATTCAGCCACTTAATACTCCTGTCTGTATTCTGGTTATTTTCCAAGTATTTGATCTGTCAGAGATTTTTCCTCCTCCGGCAGTTCACCACTCTGTCTCACATAATCCTGGGTTCCATTATCGTACAGGATTACCTGATCCGGCTCCGCATAGACCATCCCCAGTTCATTGATCGCCACGTCACGGATATAATCCAGATCCACAGAAGTCATAATTCGGGTGTAATTATCATCGTTTTCTTTTCTCAGCTCTTCCAGCTGCGTCTCCAGGGACGCGATATTCTTCACACGGCTGGTTGTCTCCGCCTGCAGCTGCAGATACCGGACACAGGACCACAGAACCATACAGGCCGCCGCCGCCAGGAAAAATGTGTAAAGAAGGTTGGTATACTGTACTTTTTCTTTCGCAGCCTGTCGATTCCTGCGCTGCGCAGGACGCCGTTCCCTCTCCGGACGCTCCGCCGGCTGTATCTTACGTACTGTATTTCCCTCTACATATCCATATTTCTTTCTTGAGGCCATCGCCAACACCCACTTTCTTTCCTTTTTCTTTACTCCCTTTCAAAAATACGAAGCTTCGCACTTTTAGAACGACTGTTTTCTTCCAGTTCCCGTTCCGACGGAAGGATCGGTTTCTTTGTAACTACCTTGCCTTTGGAAACTTTCCCGCACACACACACCGGAAAAGAACTGGGGCATGTGCATGGATGTTCAAAGGTACGGAATGCGTTTTTTACGATCCGGTCTTCCAATGAATGAAAGGTAATGATACATAGCCTTCCTCCCGGCCGGAGCATATCCGCCATATCTTCCAGGGAATCTTTCAGAACCTCCAATTCCTGATTCAGTTCAATCCGGATCGCCTGAAATGTCTGTTTTGCCGGATGCCCTTTTTGCATCCGTATTTTCATGGGAATGGCGGATTTAATAATCTCTACCAGTTCCCCTGTTGTCTCTATCGGTTTTTCCTCTCTAGCCTGCACGATATGCCTGGCAATGTTTTTCGCAAATTTATCTTCCCCGTAGTCTCTGATAATCCGGTATAATTCTGCCTCGCTGTAACCGTTTACAATATCTCTGGCCGTCTTGTCCTGTCTCTGATCCATACGCATATCCAACGGTACATCTTCCCTGTAGGTAAAACCTCTCTCCGCTTCATCCAGCTGATAAGAGGAAACTCCCAGATCCAGCAAGATACCGTCCACCTGCTCTACTCCCCGGTTCTTTAATTCCTCTTTCATACGGCAATAATTGTTTCGGATGATCGTTACCTTATCTCCAAATTCTGCGAGGCGTTTCCCTGCCGCTTCTATGGCTGCTTCATCCTGATCAATTCCATAAAAACGGCCTTTTTCGGACAGTCTTCTGCATACCTCAAAGGCATGTCCTCCTCCGCCCAGGGTTCCGTCCACGTAGATCCCGTCCGGGCGAATCTTCAACTGTTCGATCGTCTCCTCCAACATGACGGAATAGTGTTTGAACTCCATGAGCCGTCTCCTCACTCTCTGCCGCCAAGCCCGCTTAGATGCTCAGCAATCACATCCATATCGCTGAAATCCGCGTTTTCTTTCCAGAGTTCTTCATTCCAGATTTCAATGTGATCCAGCATCCCCGCCAGCAGCACGTCTTTCTCAATATGGGCAAACTCCCTGAGCGTCACCGGAAGCAGAATTCTTCCCTGCTTGTCCAACTCACAGATAGTCGCTCCCGCGATAATAAATCTGGTGAAAAGTCTGGCATTTTTATCAGTGAGAGGGAGCTTCTGAAGCTGCTGCACATAGGCCTCCCAACTGTCCATAGGATACACGAATAGGCAGCCATCCAGTCCTCTTGTCACCACAAACTCGTCGCCGAGCAGTTCCCGAAACTTTGAGGGTATGATCAGCCTGCCCTTGGGATCTACCGTATGTCTGTACTCGCCCATGAACATCGATATACACCCTCTTCCGTCTATATGGCCCCACTTTTTTACCCTTTAGAACCACTAAAAACCACTTTTCACCACCTACCCGTTAATCATACCCCGGATTTGCCAAAAATGCAATAGGTTTCTTAAGGGATTCTTCAGAAACTCTTTGTTTTTCCTTCATTTTCCAGTAAAAATGCACAAAAAAAGAACCTTTACAAGTCTGCAGCGGCAGACTCGTAAAAGTCCCTTTTCTCCTGTTCCTCAGTATGAAGTTGTATTTTCCGCTTCGTAACGTTCGATCAGCCGGTCCAGCTTCTGTGATTCTGCCAGCAAACCTTCCAGGCTGCCGTCCTTCTCCACCAGATAATCCAGCTTTTTACGCTGACGCTCAATCGCCAGCTTGATCCTCTTCTGTCTGTCCATGTTCCTCCCTGACTGCCCTGCGTCTACCCATGACGATCAAAAACAGGGAAACAAGAATCAGCACGCCCGCCAATAACTGCGATACCGGGATACCTGTGCTGCCGATCTGCAGCTGGTCTGTCCGCAGTCCTTCGATCCAGACCCGTCCAAGACCATATCCCAATATATAGGTCAGGAACAATTCGCCCCGGAATTTCTTCCGGTCACGATACCAGTACAGGAAACAGAGAACTCCTAAATTCCAGATAGACTCATACAAAAATGTCGGATGTACCTGGATGAACTGTTCTCCTCCAATCACCTGCACATGCGCCCACATTTCTTCCGTAATCTCGTTGGCACGGACAGCGCTCACCGGAAGCTGCATGGCAAACAGTCCGTCCGTATATCCTCCAAACGCTTCTCTGTTGAAAAAATTCCCCCAGCGTCCCAGAACCTGACCGGCCACCAGACCGATACAGGCTGTATCCAGAAGCAGCGGAAAAGAAATCTTCTTCACGCGGCTGTACACATACACCGTGGCCACTGCTCCAATGATCCCTCCATAGATGGCGAGGCCTCCCTGCCTCAGATTAAAGATACTGAGCAGGTTGTCCTTGTAATGATCCCATGAGAAAATCACATAATACGCTCTCGCACAGATAACAGATACTATGATAGCATAGATCACCATATCCGTGTATGTATCTGGATTCTGACCGGTCCTTTTCGCCTCTCTCTGCGCCAGGTACAGGCCCAGCAGGATAGAGCATCCTATGATAATTCCGTAATAGGCGATATCGAATCCAAATACCGAGACGGATTTTCCCACATGCTCCAGGTAGATTCCCAGATGCGGAAAGTTGATTGATGTGTTCATTGTTGAAAGTCCTTTCCATGCAAACCGCCCTGTACGGTTTACGTCTCTATTTTATTTCTAATTCCGACATTTTTCAACCGAATGTTGTCGACATAATTCGACAAACATGTTCTTACACATTGAACAGGAACTCAATCACATCTCCATCCTTAACCACATACTCTTTTCCTTCCGAACCGACCAGGCCCTTTGCCCTGGCAGCCGCGATGGAACCGCAATCCAACAGATCCTGATAATTCACCACTTCCGCGCGGATGAAGCCCCTCTCAAAATCCGAATGGATCTTGCCTGCTGCCTGGGGAGCTTTGGTCCCTACTTTGATCGTCCATGCTCTGGTCTCTTTCTCTCCTGCTGTCAGATAGCTGATCAGCCCCAAAATACGGTAACTTGCCTGGATCAGCTTGTCCAGACCGGAGGTTTTGATCCCCAGATCCTCCAGGAACATCTTCTTTTCATCCTCTTCCAGTTCTGAGATCTCTTCCTCGATCTGAGCGCAGATCACGAATACTTCGCTATGCTCCGTAGCGGCAAATTCGCGTACTTTCTGCACATTCGGATTGGAAGCTCCATCATCCGCCAGATCATCCTCCGACACATTCGCGGCATAGATCACCGGTTTTGCCGTCAACAGATTGTAGGAAGCAAACCATGCCTGTTCTTCCTCATCATCCAGTTCGCCAAAAGTCTTGGCTGTCTTGCCCTCTTCCAGATGCGCCTTGATCCTCTGCATCAGATCCAGTTCTTTGGCAAGGGTCTTATCGTTTCTGGCTCCTCTGGAAGTCTTGGCGATCCTTCTCTCCAGAATCTCAATGTCAGAGAAGATCAGTTCCAGATTGATCGTCTCGATATCGCGCAGAGGGTCCACGCTTCCGTCCACATGGACCACGTTAGGATCCTCAAAGCATCTCACCACGTGGATGATCGCATCTACCTCCCGGATATTTGCCAGGAACTGATTGCCAAGGCCCTCACCTTTGGACGCCCCTTTTACCAGCCCTGCGATATCCACGAATTCGATCACTGCCGGCGTCACCTTTGCGGAGTGGTACAGCTCTGCCAGCTTGCCCAGTCTCTCGTCCGGCACAGCCACCACGCCCACATTGGGATCAATGGTGCAGAACGGATAGTTTGCCGACTCTGCACCGGCCTTGGTCAAAGAATTAAACAGAGTGCTCTTTCCCACATTGGGAAGTCCTACGATTCCTAATTTCATTTTATCTTCAATCTCCTTTATTTATCCAGTATTTTAAAAAAATATGTTTTTCACATCGTTAAACAAAATCACCACCATCAGGCACATGAGCAGCATGAAGCCCACAAAATGTACCATGCCCTCTTTCTCCTGCGGAACCGCCTTTCCGCGGATCGCCTCGATGATCAAAAACACCAGCCGTCCGCCGTCCAGTGCCGGAATCGGCAGAAGATTCATGACGCCCAGGTTCACCGTCAGCAGCACCGACATCATCACCATGCTCAGAGTCACATAATACCAGCCGTCCGCCCGGTTGGCCTCATAGGTCTGCCCGATGGCGTCCACGATGCCCACAGGCCCCGACATATCGTCCAGTCCCACGTTCCCCTGTACCAGCTCCGCGAGGCTTTCGATCGTCGCCTTCAGCCAGTATCTCATCTCCGCCGCGCTGTAGCCCAGCGTCTGGAATACGTTTCCATGCGTCCTGGCTTCCGCGGCGCTGAAGCCATAATAATACCAGCCGGTATCCTCATCTTTCATCGGAGTCAGAACCACAGCATGAGTCTCTCCATCCCTGCGGTAAGTCACCTCCAGAGTCTCGCCCTGATGCAGATTATTGAACAGAGTAATCTCTCTGTACAGATATACACGGTTTCCATTCAAACGGATGATTTCATCCCCATCCTGCATTCCGGCCGCTTCCGCGGGATATCCCGGCGTAACGTTGATCACCGGACGGTCATATCCCAGACAGGACACCAGAATCACCGACAGCACAAATCCCAGCAGGAAATTAAAGACCGGCCCTGCCGCCACTACGGCGATCCGTGCCCACACAGATTTACTGCCGAAAGAACCTTCTTCCGTGCTCTCTTCATCTTCTCCCACCATCATGCAGGAGCCTCCAAAGGGAAGAAGTTTCAATGAATATCGGGTGCCTCCCCATTCATGGCTCAGAAGCCTGGGACCCATACCTACAGAAAATTCGGTCACCGTGATCCCATTCCATTTCGCAAGTAAAAAATGCCCCAGTTCGTGAACGATCACGATCAGGCTGAATATGATAAGCGCCAGTATGATGCTCAATTTACCACCTGCCTTTAATCATCTCATAGGTCTTCTCTTCTGTCTCCAGAATCTGGTCCACCGTCGGATCCGGGATCACCTGATGAGCTTCCATACAGCTCTGGATGATCTCCGGGATCTCCAGAAAACCAATCTTTCGATCCAGGAACATGGCCACCGCGCGCTCATTGGCCGCATTGTATACGGTCGGAAGGCTTCCGCCCGCTGCCGCCGCGTCAAACGCCAGACGAAGTCCGGGAAAATTCTCCATATCCGGTTTCTCGAAAGTAATCTGTCCCAGAGTCCAGAAATCCAGCCGGTCCCCCGGCAGATATCTCCGCTCCGGATAATAAAGCGCGTACTGAATCGGCAGCTTCATGTCCGGAGTCCCCAGCTGGGCAATCACGGCTCCATCCACAAATTCTACCATAGAATGAATAATGCTCTTTGGCTGGACTACGATCTGGATATTCTCCGGCTCCACACCGAACAGCCACCGGGCCTCCATCATCTCCAGACCCTTATTTACCAGCGTGGCAGAATCAATCGTAATTTTACGGCCCATATGCCAGTTCGGATGTTTCAGCGCATCTTCCACCTGTACATTTTTCAGTTCTTCCCTTTTCTTTCCGCGGAAAGGTCCGCCGGACGCAGTCAGCAGTATCTTTTTCAGCTGCCCTCTGCTTTCTCCGTTCAGGCACTGGAAGATCGCGCTGTGCTCGCTGTCTACCGGGAGGATACGCACGCCCTTTTCCTTTGCCAGCGGCATAATGATATGCCCCGCAGTCACCAGCGTCTCCTTGTTCGCCAGCGCGATATCTTTTCCTGCTTCCATCGCCGCAATGGTAGGACGGATCCCTATCATTCCCACGATGGCCGTTACCAGGATCTCTGACTCCGGCTGCACAGCCACTTCCAGAAGTCCATCCATCCCGGATACGATCTTTACATCCAGATCTGCTGTCCGGGTCTTCAGCTCTTTTGCTTTTTCTTCTGTCCACACAGCCGCCAGCGATGGATGGAATTCCCTGATCTGTTTTTCCAGCAGATCAATGTTGGAACCTGCTGCCAGCGCCGTGATCTCCAGGTCACCGTTATTCCTGGCCACCTCCAAAGTCTGCGTCCCAATCGAACCGGTAGATCCCAATATCGCTATTTTCTTCATGTATTTTCTCCTTTTTCTTCCGGCGTATACCAAAGCCGGGCTTCCATCATACAAATAAAACCGCCAATGTATAGATCATGGGCGCTGTCACGATCACGCTGTCAAAACGGTCCAGGATTCCTCCATGTCCCGGAATCAATGTGCCATAGTCTTTGATACCGTGCTGCCGCTTTATGGCAGACGCTGCCAGATCGCCGATTTCAGACGCCACTGCGCCCACCGCGCAGATTAATACATACGCAATGACCGGCGCCCCTGTCAGGGCTCCGTAGATTCCGCCCAGCGCCGCCGCGCCTATAACGCCCCCCACAGCTCCTTCTATGGATTTTTTCGGACTTAATACAGGCGCCAGTTTATGTTTGCCAATCAGCATTCCGGTACAGTAGGCGAATGTATCGCACCCCCAGGAGCAGAAAAAGATCAGCCAGACCAGATAAAATCCGCCTTCCAGCATTCTGGTCTGATAGATAAACGACAGCATTACAGGAATATAGACAATTCCAAAAAATGCGGCCATTACCTGCTGTGTTTCAAACTTGGGAAAGGTGAACACATAAACAGCAAGAATTAAGAGAAAAGCTGCAGGAAGCACCAGCCACAGTCTCTCTGACTGTGAAGACAGGACACTTCCGGCGCAGACCTTACACACGACCAGCCATGCAGCAGCTCCCAGGTATCCCACCGCGGCCAGCACATTATCCGGAGCATCCAGTCCGAAAACCTTGTAGAACTCCCGCAGGCCGATCAGACTGGCCGCCAGTACCAGCACCCATAACAAATTTCCTCCAAACCAGCAGGTCAGTATGATCACCGCCAGCAGGACGATCCCGCTTAAAAGCCGAGTAAGAAATGATTTCATCAGGATTCCTCCTTCTGCTCATCCTTTACGCCGCCATAGCGGCGGTCTCTACTATTATATTTCTCAATGGCCTTTTTCAGTTCTTCTTTACTGAAATCCGGCCACGGGACATCCGTAAAATAGAATTCTGTATAGGCGAGCTGCCACATCAGATAATTAGACAGACGCAGCTCTCCGCTGGTACGGATCAGAAGATCCGGATCCGGAATCCCCGCCGTATCCAGATGATCCGAGATTACATCTTCCGTAATCTCCTCCCAGGGAATCCCCTCTTTCACAATCTTCTGTACAGCGCGCCGGATCTCGTCTCTGCTGCCGTAATTAATTGCGATCGTAAAATTCAGGCCGTCCTGATCCGCCGACTCTTTTTCCAGATTCGCGATACTCGCCTGAATATCCGGAGCCAGCCCGGTCTTGTCGCCGATCACGCGTACCCGCATATGGTTCTTCTTCGCGGTCTTCACGCAGGTCTTCATATAATTGCGCAGCAGCGTCATCAGCGCATCCACCTCATCTTTGGACCGTTTCCAGTTCTCTGTGGAAAACGCATAGACCGTCAGATATTTGATTCCCATATTCCAGGCGTCTTCACAGATACGTTCCACATTCTTCGCGCCCTGCACATGTCCGTAATTGCGGGGCATTCCTTTCGCTTTCGCCCATCTTCCATTGCCGTCCAGTATAATCGCCACATGCTGCGGAACTTTCATATCCACCTCTCCTTTTGCCCCTCTTCCGGGGAATTCTACGGAAAACGGGCAGATGCACCCGCACCTGCCCTGTTCTCCATCAACTGAACCTTATACGGTCATGATCTCCTTGGTCTTTTCCTCAATCGCCTTGTCGATCTCTTTCACATACTTATCTGTCAGCTTCTGTATCTTCTCTTCCAGGTCCTTCTGGTCGTCTTCGGTCAGTTCATTGTTTTTATTCATCTTCTTGAATGCATCGTTGGCGTCCCTGCGGATATTGCGGATAGCAACCTTCGCTTCATCGCCTTTTTTCTTCACATCCTTAGCCAGCACCTTACGGCGTTCCTCGGTCAGCTCCGGAAATATCAGGCGGATCGATGTACCGTCATTGGTAGGATTGATACCCAGATCGGAAGTCATGATCGCCTTCTCAATCTCCCGGATCATCTTTTTCTCCCAAGGCTGGATCATAATCACTCTTGCCTCCGGCACAGAGATATTTCCCACCTGCTGCAGCGGCGTCGGCGTGCCGTAATAATCCACACGGATCTTGTCCAGTACGTGCGGGTTCGCCCTTCCTGCCCGAATCGAGGCGTACTCCTTTAAAAGCGCGTCGTAAGATTTTCCCATCTTGGTTTCATACGGCTGTAATCTTTCTTCCATGTTCAGTTCCTCCCTATACCGTTATTCTCGTTCCTGTAAACTTTCCATTTACTGTATTGACAATGCTGTCCTCTTCATTCAGTCCAAACACCAGCATGGGCATCCGGTTTTCCATACACATAATAGACGCAGTCAGGTCCATCACTCCCAGCTTCTGATCGATAACTGACTGGATGGAAATCTCGTCATATTTTTTCGCATCCGGATTCAGCTTCGGATCGCTGTCGTATACTCCGTCCACAGCCTTCGCCAGCAGGATTACATCCGCTTCAATCTCCACTGCCCTGAGCGTCGTAGTTGTATCCGTTGAAAAATACGGATGGCCTGTCCCCCCTGCAAAGAAGACCGCCTTTCCCGCCTCCAGACTCTCCATGGCCGCGTCCTTTGTGAACATCTCCGCCATAGGTCCGCAGGTAAACGGCGTAAAGATCTTCGTCTTTATCCCTGTACTGCGGAAGATCTCCGACACATAGATGCAGTTCATCACCGTGGCAAGCATGCCGATCTGGTCGGACTTGGCACGGTCGATATTCTCGCTTGTCCGTCCTCTCCAGAAATTGCCGCCTCCGATGACGATTCCTACCTGGATCCCGTCATCCATGATCTTTTTTACCTGACCCGCCACCTTCAGGCAGGTCGCCTCGTCAAACCCGGTGTGTTTATCCCCTGCCAGGGCCTCACCGCTTAATTTTAAAAGCACACGTTTCATATCGCACCTCGGTAGTATAATCATCTATACTCTATCATAATTCCCATTTTTTTTCAACCAAATAGCTCATCCGAATCCAGCACAAGCGTAAAAGGCCCGTCGTTCAAAAGTTCTACTTTCATGTCCGCTCCAAACCGCCCCCGTTCCACGGTCGGAACCTGCTCTCTGCATTTCTCTATGATATACTCGTACATTTCCGATGCCATCTCCGGCTTGCCCGCGCGGGTAAATCCGGGACGGTTTCCTCTGCGGCAGTCTGCATACAGGGTAAACTGGGAGATCAGCAAAAGCGAACCTCCTACCGTTTCCAGATTCAGGTTAGTTTTTCCATTCTCGTCTTCGAAGATGCGTAAGCCCAGCATCTTTTTTACCATCCGGTCTGCGGTCTCTTTTGTGTCCTCATCGGACACGCCGATCAGTACCATGAACCCTTTCCCAATCTTCCCCAGCACCTCTCCGTCCACAGTCACAGACGCATGGGCTACTCTCTGTACTACAAATCTCATCTTTTTTCATCCTTTCCGTAGGTAATCAGATCTATACCCCGCGCCAGCGCTTCCTGGTAAAGTCTTCCTACCGGCAGTCCCACTACCGTATTATAATCGCCTTCGATACCGGATACATAGGCGGCAAATTTTCCCTGAATAGCATAAGCTCCTGCTTTATCCATGGGCTCGCCGCTCTCCACATAAGCCTGGACCTGCTCCTCCGTCATGGGATACACATGCACCTTTGTCGTTTCCGCAAAGCAGATCTCCTGTCCGCTTTCCTTCAGGATCAGCGTCACTCCGGTAACTACCTCATGCGCTTTTCCCTGGATCATTTTTATCATTCTCACCGCGTCTTCCGCGTCTTTTGGTTTGCCCAGTATACGTCCGGATACCGCCACCACCGTATCTGCGCCTATGACCACATCTCCGTCTGTTTTCGCCGCTACTTCCCGTGCCTTCTGGCGGGATAATTCTTTCACCGCTTCAGAAGGAATATCTGTCTTGATAACTTCTTCTCCTTCCGCTTTCACGATCTCGAACAATACGCCGATCTGTTCCAGGAGTTCTTTCCTCCTGGGCGATCCGGACGCCAGGATAATCCTCTTCATCTTCCTTCCTCCTCGTCTCCTGAGCGGTCTGCTTCAATCCGGAATACATTGATCGTATCCACATCCGGGCAGCAGAACACAGCCTGTCCTTCCGGCTGCCCCGGTATGGATCCTCCGTACCGCAGAATATCTATATACGGAAACGCCACATGCATGGCCATGGGACAGAGTCTGCCCCTTTCCGTGTCAAAATCAAAGCAGTCTCCCACCTGATGTCCCCGGTGGCACTTCTCGCTTCCTTTCCGGTCAATCAATGTGATCTTAATCTTCGGTCTGCTCATCCAGCACCTCCAGACAGGACTCGATCAGTATGCCTTTGTAACGGTCCTTATTTTCCAGATTTTTAAGGATCATGGTTCTCACCACGTCCATGGCATGTTTCACACTCTTTTTCATGCTGTGCCCATTCATGATACCGCCCAGCATGACGGAGGAAAAAATATCTCCCGTTCCCGGGAAACGCACCGGAATGTAATCAAAGGGAATCTGAAAATATTCCCCTGTTTTATGATCGTATCCGCAGACCTGATGCGTTCCGCCCATCTCCACACTGGTCACCGCCACGGATTTTGCCCCCAGATCCCGAAGCTTTCCAATCAGCATCCGTATCTCCTCCTCGGACGTTTCCGCCTGATAGTCCATCCCTGCCAGAAATACCGCCTCCGTATAATTCGGTACAATGTAGTCCGCGCAGGACACCAGTCTTCTCATATTTTCCACCGTCTTCTGGTCCATGCCGTTATACAACTTCCCGTCATCGCCCATGATGGGGTCGCAGAAGATCAGCACGCCTTTCTCCGACTGGCCGCGGCAGTACTTTGTGACCAGCTCCGCCTGCTCCCGGTTGACGATAAAACCTGTGGAAACAGCCTGGAAAGAGAAGCCCAGTTCCTCCCATACACGCAGAGTGTTCTTCATGTATTCTGTCGTATCCAGTATATCAAACTTTCCATAGTCCAGCGTATTGGACACCAGCGCCGTAGGCAGATTATATACATTAATTCCCATATGGGACAGCACCGGAATCATAGCTGACAGCGCCACTTTCCCATAACCTGCCAGATCGTTGATCAACAGCGCCTGCCGGTGATCCTGTATTTTTTCCGTCATCTTTTGTATCACTTTCCTTTCCACTCTGTCAGGGACAACGCACCGGTCCCTGGCTTCACCACATTATACAAAATGAAACCATGATACGCAAGTCTTCAAATTCCAGATCGAACTGCAAAACTGCCGGGTCATGGTCTGCGATCCATGATCCGGCAGTAAATCATTCAAACGGATTCCTATATGACGCCAGGCTGCCCAGCTCTTCTTCAATCCTGAGCAGCTGGTTATATTTTTCAGTCCGCTCCGCCCGGCAGGGAGCTCCTGTCTTGATCTGTCCGGATCCGCAGGCCACCGCCAGATCCGCGATAATATCCTCAGAAGTCTCTCCGCTTCTGTGAGAGATGATCGTGCGGTATCCTGCTTTATGCGCCATGTGGATGGCGTCGAAGGCTTCGGTCAGCGTTCCGATCTGATTGACCTTGATCAGCACCGCATTGGCAGCCTGAAGTTTCACACCGCAGGAAATCCTCTTGGTGTTGGTCACGAACAGGTCGTCGCCCACCAGCTGGACCCGGCTTCCCAGCTGACGGGTCATAAGCTGCCAGCCTTCCCAGTCGTCTTCCGATAGTCCGTCTTCAATGGAAACCAATGGGTACTGGGCGATCAGTTCTTCGTAATACTCCACCATTTCTTCCGAGCTGCGGCTGATCCGGTGTCCGTTGGTCTTCGCCTCCCCCGGAAAATCATATAACTGCGTCTTATCGTTCACCAGTTCGCTGGCTGCCGCGTCCATGGCAAACACAAAATCCTTTCCCGGTTCATATCCCGCTTCCTCTACTGCCTCTTTCAGGTACAGAAAGACTTCCTTCGCATCCCTCATATCCGGGGCAAATCCGCCTTCGTCCCCGACTGCCGTGGTCAACCCTTCCTTATCCAGGATCAGCTTCAATTTATGATAAACCTCTACTCCCATACGAAGTCCTTCCCGGAAACAGCATGCTCCTACAGGCATAATCATAAATTCCTGGAAATCCAGATTATTCTTGGAATGGCGTCCTCCATTCAACACATTCATCATCGGAACCGGCATGGTGTCTGTACGGATACCTCCCAGATACTGATAAAGCGGAAGGCCCAGCGCCCTGGCGGCGGCCTTTGCCACGGCCATGGAGACTGCCAGGATCGCATTGGCTCCCAGATTGGACTTATTTTCCGTACCGTCCGCGTCGATGAGCAGATGATCGATATAACCCTGATTAAGTCCGTTCTCTCCCAGAAGGACATTAGCGATCTTGGTGTTTACATTGGTCACCGCCTTCTCCACGCCCAGTCCCAGATAGCGTTCCTGGCCGTCCCGCAGCTCCACCGCCTCAAATCTACCTGTGGACGCTCCTGAAGGGACAGCTGCCCGGGCCTGATAGATCCCGTCCAGAAGCACTTCCGCCTCCAGTGTGGGATTTCCTCTGGAGTCCAGGATTTCTCTCGCATAGACATAAGTAATCGGCAGATATTGATTCATGAAAAAAGAACCTCCTCATACGTTTTTCTTAGTATGAGCAGGTTCTTTGCTTCCTATTCTGTGATTTCCGACAGATACTGGGACATCACATAACCTTCTTCATTATTCTGTTCGATACAGCGAATCTGTACCCATTCCTGAGACGGATCACCCAGAACTTCCACGGTCTCTCCCGCATTAACCTGGGTAAGAATCTCACCGTTTGTGCTTGCCTCGCTGCGAACATTGACTGAGCTTCCATTCACTTTCATGGTAAGCGTCGTCTCTTCGGCCGGAGCTTCTTCCTCGGGCGCCTCTTCTTCCGCCGGCGCCTCTTCAGCCGGAGCTTCCTCCTCCGTATCAGAAGAACCGTCTTCTTCTCCCTTAATGATCAGAGAACCTTCCTCTTCATCCTCCTGTTCCTGCTCTGTCACGGTTTTGTCCGTATTGTCACGTCCGCCGCCAAATATACGGAATGCGGCAAACCCGATGACAGCTACCAGTACCAGCGCGATCACTACCCCAAGGATCACCATCTTTTTCCCGTCGTCTTCCAGATCCCAGTCGTAACGGTCATCCTCGTCGTCGTAATCCTCGTCGTCGTAATCATCTTCCTCGTCATCCTCATCCTCGTCGTCGTATTCCTCTTCTTCGTCATCAGGCTCTTCCACCATTACAGGAACCGGCTTTTTCTTCGGCTTTGGTTCTGGTACAGGCTCTGGTTCTTTCTCAGGCTCCTCTTCCGGCAGATCCGGATCCGCGATAAAATACTCAAACGTATCGTCTTTTGCCACCGCGGGTTCTACCGTGATTCCCGCCTCGCCGGCTGCCGCCTCATAGACCTGATCCACCAATGTCTCGGAAGCCCCTCTCAGGATCTGACGAAACGCTCCCACCAGAAATACTGCCCAGCTTCCCATATATCCGGACACTCCTGCCGGCTGGTTCTTCGCAAGCGTGGGCAGGATTTTCTCCAGCTTGTCCAGTTCTGCCTGAATCTTGTCCTCTGCCAGACCAAAGATAGCGGAAATCTCCTTTGCAGTAAAATCATCTTTATAAGCCATCACCAGCATGATCCGGTGCAAAAGAGGGAATCCTCCAGGTATCTCAAACAACGCGCCCGTTTTTTCTGTTCCGGACGGCTTTCTTTCCTGATCTGCCGCAAGCAGTTTGTGATATTCCCTGCGCATCCTGCGGTAATACTTGCCCCAGAACCACTTTTCCTGATTCTTGGCAGGATCCGCCTCATCCAGTACTCCGAACAGTTCCGCGAAAAAACCTTTCATGAACTCCCCGGCTGCTTCTTCCGACTGCAGGATCAAGAAAGAGCGGCTGTAGGTATCCTCATACACCGCGTCATACAGTTTTCTGTAGCCCTGCTTATCTCCTTTCCCGAGATCCTCCAGGGCACGTTTCATCTCAAGTACCATATCTCTCCTACCTTATTTTATCAACAGGGACTTTCCGGTCATCTCTGCCGGCTGTTCCATACCCATCAGTTCCAGAAGCGTCGGGACGATATCCGCCAGACAGCCGCCCTCTCTCAGCTTATAGGAAGGATCCGCGTTTACCAGAATAAATGGAACCGGATTCGTTGTATGCGCCGTAAACGGTTCGCCGGTCTCATAGTCCTTCAGCTGCTCCGCATTTCCATGGTCCGCGCAGATAAACATCTGGCCGTCTACAGATTCCAGCGCGTCCACCGCTTTGCCTACACACTCATCTACTACTTCGATCGCCTTGATCGCCGCGGCTTCTACTCCTGTATGGCCTACCATATCCGGGTTCGCGAAATTGATAATGATCACATCATATTTTCCGGACTTGATTGCCTCGCAAAGTTTGTTGCATACTTCATAAGCGCTCATCTCCGGTTTCAGATCGTAAGTAGGAACTTTTGGAGACTTCACGAGAATACGGTCCTCTCCCGGATTAGGCTCTTCCACACCTCCATTGAAGAAGAATGTCACATGGGCGTATTTCTCCGTCTCGGCAATACGCGCCTGAGTCATATTGTGAGCCGCCAGATACTCGCCGAAGGTATTCTTCAGAACCACTTTATGGAACGCCACCAGCTTATGAGGAATCGTCTCATCATAATCCGTGAAGCATACATAAGTCAGATCCAGTCTCTTCTCTCTCGGGAAACCTGTAAACTCATCGTCGCAGAACGCGCGGGTAATCTCTCTTGCACGGTCCGGACGGAAATTGAAGAAAATGATGGAATCCTTATCCTGGATCGTCGTCACAGGTTTTCCGTCCTTCACTACCACAATCGGTTTCACAAACTCATCGTGTACGTCCTGGCTGTAGGAATCGTTTACCGCGCATACAGGGCACTCCGCCTGCACGCCCTCGCCTTTGGTAAGGGCTTTATAAGCCAGTTCCACACGGTCCCAGCGGTTGTCACGGTCCATAGCGTAGTAACGTCCCATCACGGTCGCCACTTCCCCTACGCCGATCTCTTTCATCTTATCGCGGAGTTCTTTAATGTATCCTTTTCCGGATGCCGGCGGCGTGTCACGGCCGTCCAGGAAGCAATGTACATACACTTTCTCCAGTCCATGACGTTTTGCCATCTCCAGAAGCGCATACAGATGCGTGTTATGGCTGTGCACGCCGCCGTCGGACAGGAGTCCATACAGGTGCAGGGAAGAATTATTTTTCTTCGCGTTCTCCATAGCGGTCAGCAGAGCTTCATTCTGGAAAAAGTCTCCGTCCTGGATCTCTTTCGTGATCCTTGTCAGTTCCTGGTATACGATACGTCCGGCGCCCATATTCATATGGCCCACCTCGGAGTTGCCCATCTGTCCGTCCGGCAGTCCTACTGCCAGCCCGCTGGCATTTCCTTTTACAAACGGATATTCTTTCATCAGTTTATCCATCACCGGAGTCTTTGCCTCCGCTACCGCGTTCGCCTCGACTTTGTCATTTAATCCATAGCCATCTAAAATCATCAAAACTGTAGGTCTTTTGCTCATATCCTATCTCCTTTTTGTGCTTTGCTAATTCATTATTGTACATGAACTGAGGCCGACATTCAAGCCTTTTTGCGTCAAACTCCAAGTCCCTTCTGCTCCTGTACACGGGGCAGATCCGGATGTTCTCCTCCCCACCCGATCTGCGGCAGACACCGCAGCAGATACAGGTCTTCTTCCGCAATATGCACATCCGGAAGCTCCAGGTTCTGTTTCAGGCGCTCCATGGATGATGCCTTGGGAATCACGCCGATTTCCTGGTCCAGCAGAAAGATCAGAAGGAATTGAGCCGGAGTAAGACCGTATTTTTCAGCCATTTTAGCGACCAGCGGCTCCTCCAGCACACGCCTGCGTCCCAGAGGACTCCACGCCTGCACCTGGATATGCTGTGATTTACAATACTGCACGGCCAGTTCCTGCATATATCCCACATGCAGTTCCAGCTGATTGACCATAGGCCGGATCTTAGCCGTCTCAAGCAGCGCCTCTATGTGGTGAGGCAGAAAATTACTGAGGCCGATAGCTCTTACTTTTCCCTGTTGATAAAATTCCTCCATAGCGGCCCAGCTCCCCCGGTCCAGTTCTCTCCAGTCCGTACTGTCAGGATCCGGTTTGGGCCAGTGGATCAGAAACAGATCCAGATAATCTGTCTGCAGACGTTCCAGAGACTCCTCGAAACTCTTTTTTGTAGCTTCATAACCCAGCCTGTCTTTCCATACTTTAGAGGTCAGGAAAATCTCCTCCCTGGGAACGCCGCTCTCCCGGATCGCTGTCCCTACTTCTGTCTCATTTTCATAAATTGCCGCGGTGTCCAACAGACGGTATCCCGCTTCCAGCGCCATGCGGATAATACGTCCGCCGTTGCCGTCTGTAGATTTATAAGTACCATAACCAATCTTCGGCAGCTTTACGCCATTTTCCAATATAAAATACTGCTCCATCTTTTACCTCTCTCTGCCATCCGACAAACGTATTTTTTCTTCATTTATTGTAACACCGAAAGACCGGAAAGCAATACAAAATATTTATTTCATCCGCATAAATCAATAAACAGACGTATTCCGCTTATCCCGCGGACTTCCACATATCGGGACAGCGAAAGTATTTGGACATCCTCTCTTCATATATAAGACGAAATCAGATACCTTTTGGTTCCTTCGGAAATTGTAGACCGGCGGATTCGGTCATTGCCGATATAAGGGAAAATATGGAATATATAGTGGAAATGTCCTTGATGATTTCGAAGCTACGATCAATAATTTAATAAGAAAGAGACTATCCCATAGAGGATCCAGACACCGAAAAGTCTGAATCCTGCGGGACAGTCTCTTTCTTACATGTTACATTGAATTATTTCCAGTTTACAATCTTTCCGAAATCCGGTTTCAGAGCTGCGCCGCCTACCAGACCGCCGTCGATATCCGGCTGTGCGAACAGTTCCGGAGCGGTTGCCGCATTGACAGATCCGCCGTACTGGATACGGATCGCATCTGCAGTCGCCTGATCATAGATCTCAGCGATGCACTCGCGGATGCCCTTGCATACTTCCTGTGCCTGCTCGGTCGTAGCGGTCTTTCCGGTTCCGATGGCCCAGATCGGCTCGTATGCGATCACTGCGCTGGCTGCCTGCTCTGCAGTCACACCCTGGAATCCGACTTTTACCTGCTGACGGATGAAGTCCATGGTCACGCCCTGCTCTCTCTGAGTCAGAGTCTCGCCGCAGCACATGATCGGGGTCAGGCCGTGCTCGAATGCTTTAAGCATCTTCTTGTTGACCGTCTCGTTGGTCTCTGCAAAATATTCTCTTCTCTCAGAATGGCCAAGGATTACGTATTTTACGCCTGCGTCGGTAAGCATGTTCGGGGAAATCTCTCCGGTATACGCACCTTTCTCCTCGAAATACATATTCTCAGCGCCTACCTGAATGTTAGAACCTTTTGCCGCCTCTACTACCGGGATGATGTCGATAGCCGGTACGCAGAATACTACGTCTGCATCTTCCGTTGCCACAAGCGGTTTCAGGGTATTTACCAGCTCCACTGCCTCGGTAGGAGTCATATTCATTTTCCAGTTTCCTGCAATAATCTTTCTTCTTGCCATTTTAAACGGCCTCCTTATCTTATCTCTATTTGTCGTCTGCAGCCATTACGCCCGGAAGCTCTTTGCCCTCCAGGAACTCCAGGGAAGCGCCGCCGCCGGTGGAGATATGAGTCATCTTGTCGCCATAGCCCAGCGTATTTACAGCAGCTGCAGAGTCGCCGCCGCCGATGATCGTGGTCGCGTCAGTCTCAGCAAGCGCTTTCGCCACCGCAATCGTACCTTTTGCCAGAACCGGATTCTCAAATACGCCCATCGGTCCGTTCCATACAACAGTCTTGGCGGACTTCACTGCGTCTGCATACAGTTCAGCCGTCTTCGGTCCGATATCCAGACCCAGCTTGTCAGCCGGCATTGCGTCACAGTCTACGGTCTCAACTTCGATCTTGGCGTCGATCGGGTTCGGGAACGCGTCAGCCACTACCGTATCGATCGGAAGAAGCAGCTTCTTACCCAGTTTTTCAGCTTTCTCGATCATCTCTTTGCAGTAATCCAGTTTGGTATCGTCTACCAGAGAGGTTCCTACTTCCTTGCCCTGTGCTTTCAGGAAAGTATAAGCCATACCGCCTCCGATGATCAGCGTATCGCACTTCTCAAGCAGGTTGGAGATTACGTTCAGTTTGTCCGCAACCTTTGCGCCGCCCAGGATCGCCACAAACGGTCTTACCGGATTCTCTACGGCATTGCCCAGGAAATTGATCTCTTTCTCCATCAGGTATCCGACTACATTCTCTCCGCCTTTTGCCTTGATGTATTTGGTTACGCCTGCAACGGAAGCATGGGCTCTGTGAGAAGAACCAAATGCGTCGCATACATAGATGTCGGCCAGATCAGCCAGTTCTTTGCTGAATTCATCGCCGTTCTTGGTCTCTTCTGCTCCGCGGAAACGGGTATTCTGAAGCAGTACCACATCTCCGTCTTTCATATTCTCTACGGCTTTCGTAGCAGCTTCGCCGGTTACATGATAATCCGGTACGAACACTACCTCTTTGCCCAGTTTTTCGGACAGGCGTTTTGCAACCGGAGCCAGAGACTCACCCTCGTTCGGGCCGTTTTTCACTTTGCCCAGATGAGAGCAGAGGATCACCTTTGCGCCGTCGCCTATCAGTTTCTTGATAGTCGGAAGAGCAGCCACAATACGGGTGTCGTCCGTGATCTCGCCATTTTTCAGCGGAACATTAAAATCGCATCTTACAAGCACGCGTTTACCTTTTGCGTTAATGTCATCTACGGTCTTTTTATTCAGTGCCATAGTTCTATCCCTCCTAAATGATATTCGTTTTTTGTATCGCAGAGAACACCGTTCTTTGCGATACAAAAAAGGATCCGGTCCTGAAGACCGGACCCTTAAAGGTCTTTGCTTATGATTAGCCAAGCTCTGCGAAGTATTTAATGGTACGAACCATCTGAGAAACGTAGGAGTTCTCGTTGTCATACCAGGAAACAACCTCAACCTGAACTTTTCCGTCCGGAAGATCAGCAACCATGGTCTGAGTTGCATCGAACAGGGAGCCGTATCTCATACCAACGATATCGCTGGATACGATCTCATCCTCGGTGTATCCGAAGGACTCGGTTCCTGCTGCTTTCATAGCTGCGTTGATCTCTTCTTTGGTTACTTTCTTGCTCAGAACTGCGAACAGAAGCGTGGTGGAACCGGTCGGGGTCGGTACACGCTGAGCAGCGCCGATCAGTTTGCCGTTCAGTTCCGGAATAACAAGACCGATAGCTTTTGCAGCGCCGGTGCTGTTCGGAACGATATTTACTGCGCCTGCACGGGATCTTCTCAGATCGCCTTTTCTCTGCGGTCCGTCGAGGATCATCTGATCTCCGGTGTAAGCGTGGATCGTGCACATGATACCGGACTCGATCGGAGCCAGGTCGTTCAGAGCCTTAGCCATCGGAGCCAGGCAGTTGGTGGTGCAGGAAGCTGCGGAAATAATAGTATCCTCTTTGGTCAGAGTCTCATGGTTTACATTGTATACGATGGTCGGCAGATCGTTGCCAGCCGGAGCGGAGATAACCACTTTCTTAGCGCCTGCGGTAAGATGTGCAGATGCTTTTTCTTTGGAGGTGTAGAATCCGGTACACTCCAGAACTACATCTACGCCGATCTCTCCCCACGGAAGCTCTGCAGCGTTAGCTTTTGCATAGATCTTAATCTCTTTTCCATCAACGATAATGGAATCGTCCGTTGCGGATACGGTGTCTGCCAGTGCGTATTTACCCTGAGAAGAGTCATACTTCAGCAGGTGTGCAAGCATCTTCGGGGAAGTCAGGTCGTTGATTGCAACTACCTCGTATCCCTCAGCACCGAACATCTGTCTGAATGCCAGACGGCCAATACGTCCGAAACCATTGATTGCTACTTTTACTGCCATGTTTCAATTCCTCCTAAAAAGTTGAATAATAAATTTTTGACCTTATAACTCTTACCATGATTGTTAAAAGATCATCAACCATTACATATTCTACCTAATTTGTCCAAAAATATCAATACCCAATGTCAAAGAATCCCTATTTTTTTTCTTTACTTTCGCGGGAATATCCCATATGATGGAAAGGAAGAAACAAACAGTTCCTGCTGTCCGCGCCCCGGGTGGTATGGCACTGTTTTTTACGCAGGAGGAAACTTTGAAAATCTTATCTGACTATCATGTACACACTTCTTTTTCAGGAGACAGCAGCGTTTCTCCGGAAACCGTGATCGAGCAGGCCATCGGCCAGGGTCTTCAGCATCTGTGCCTCACCGACCACATGGACTACGACTATACGGACGGGGACGTCTGCTTTGAATTTGACCCGCGCGAATATTTCCGCAGGCTGCAGCCTCTGAAAGAAAAATATCAGGATCAGATCGATCTGTGCATCGGCGTGGAACTGGGTCTGCGCCCCTATCTGAGCGAACGGCACCACAGCCTGATCTTTTCTTATCCTTTCGACTTTGTGATCGGTTCCATTCACCTGGTAAACAACCGCGATCCCTACTTTCCGTCTTATTTTGAGGGCAGGGATGAATCGGAGGCATACCTGGAATATTTCCAGTGCGCCCTGCAGAATCTGAGCGCCTATACCAACTTTGACACCTTCGGCCATCTGGACTATGTGGTACGCTACGGTCCCAACCAGAACCGTTTTTATTCTTACGACCGGTACCGGGAGATACTGGACGAGATCCTGCGCACGCTGGTCCGTCATGATATCGGGCTGGAGATCAACACCGGAGGATACCGCCACGGACTGGAAGAACCCAACCCCTGCAGGGCAATCATCAAACGCTACCGGGAACTGGGCGGCAAAATCATCACATTCGGCTCCGACGCCCACGACCCGCTTTTCCTGGGTTATCAGTTCGACCGGGCGGCCGCTCTCGCAAGAGAGTGCGGATTTACCAGCTATTATATTTTCCATCGCCGCAAGCCCCAGGAGCTTCCCCTGTAGCTTCCGGCTTTCCGTCTGTCTCTAACAGGAGCCCAGAATCGTGCCTCCGCCTGCCACGTAGTCGCCGTTGTAAAAGACGACTGCCTGGCCCGGCGTGACCGCACGGACCGGTTCATCAAAAATGCATTCCACCTCATCTTTTCCCACACGCCGGACTGTGCACATGGCCCCCGCATGGTTATAGCGGATCTTCGCCAGACACCGCATCTCGCTCTCCGGCGCTTCTACAGCCATCCAGTTCAGGCGGTCAGCCCTGAGCCTGTCCGAAAATACATCTTCTGTTTCTCCGATCACCACTTCATTGGTCTCCGGACGGATCTCCAGCACTACCACAGGTCGTCCCATGGACAGTCCCAGCCCTTTGCGCTGGCCCACAGTATAATGGGTGATCCCTTTATGCTTCCCAATTACGGTCCCGTCTGTCCACACGAAATTGCCTTCCGGGATCTTCACTCCCGCATGCTCTTCAATAAAGCGTGCGTAATCCTTATCCGGCACAAAACAGATTTCCTGGCTGTCCGGCTTATGCGCCACAGGCAGCCCCAGATCCTCCGCGAACCTCCGGATTTCGTCTTTGGAATATTCTCCCACCGGCATCAGCGTGCGGGAAAGCTGTTCCTGGGTCAGATTGTACAGAGCATATGTCTGATCCTTGGCAGCCGTCTTTGACATTTTCAGGGCGTACCTCCCGTTTGGCAGAAGGTCGATCCTGGCGTAGTGGCCGGTGGCGATATAATCTGCTCCAATCTCCATGCTCCGTCTCAGCAAAGACTCCCATTTTACATACCGGTTGCAGGCAATACACGGATTCGGCGTGCGTCCATGCAGATACTCGTCCATAAAATAGTCGATCACTTTTTCCTGGAAATCTTTTTTGAAATTCATCACATAATGGGGAATCTCCAGGCGCGACGCCACGCGTCTTGCATCCTCCACGGCGCTGAGTCCGCAGCATCCCCCGTTCTCTTCCACCTGTTCCGGCTCCTCGTCCTGCCAGATCTGCATGGTCACTCCCCATACCTCATATCCCTGCTGCAGGAGCAGCCAGGCCGCCACAGAGGAATCCACTCCTCCGGACATACCTACCACTACTTTCTTTCTCTTCATTTTAATACTCTTCGCTTTCCTCTTCTTCACCCTCGTGAATATCTGACTTCGGCTTTTCAAGACCCTCGATCTTGATCCCATGCTTTTCCGCATAATCCCAGAGCGCCGCATGAATCGCTTCCTCCGCCAGTAAAGAACAGTGTACCTTGACCGGAGGCAGCCCGTCAAGAGCTTCCATAACTGCTTTGTTTGTCACCTGCAGCGCCTCATGGATATTCTTTCCCTTTACCAGTTCCGTAGCCATACTGCTGGTGGCGATGGCCGCTCCGCAGCCGAAGGTCTTAAATTTTACATCCTGAATAATCTGGTTCTCGTCAATATCCAGATAAATTCTCATGATATCTCCGCATTTTGCGTTTCCTACGGTTCCCACGCCGCTGGCGTTCTCAATTTCACCCACATTTCTGGGATTCTGAAAATGGTCCATTACTTTATCGCTGTACATATCGTCTTTCCTTTCTTTATCTTTGTCATATGCGGCCGGCAGTCTACTGCCGGCGCACAAAGTCTTCATAGAGCGGAGACATGCCTCTTAGCTTCTCCACAATCTTTTTGATCGTTTCTACCACATAGTCCAGTTCTTCCTCTGTCGTCTCCTCGCTGAGGGTCAGACGGAGCGAACCGTGGGCGATCTCATGAGGCAGACCGATGGCCAGCAACACATGAGAAGGATCCAGAGAGCCGGATGTGCAGGCGGAGCCGCTGGAACCGCAGATCCCTTCCATATCGAGCATGATCAGGAGAGACTCTCCCTCCACAAACTGAAAACTGAAATTCGCATTGTTCGGCAGACGTCTGGTCCGGTGCCCGTTCAATCTGGTATAAGGCACTTCCTGAAGTACACGGTCGATCAGATGATCCCGCAGTCTTCTCTCTTTTTCCGTCCTTTCTTCCATAGTACGCACCGCGCGTTCCACTGCCGCGCCGTATCCCACGATCCCCGGCACATTCTCCGTACCGGCACGGCGTTTTCTCTCCTGAGCTCCGCCGTGGATAAAGCTGCGGATCTTCACCCCTTTGCGGATATAGAGAAAACCGATTCCTTTGGGACCGTTCAGCTTGTGCCCGCTGGAGCTGAGCATGTCAATCCCCAGTTCATCCACCTGAATAGGAATCTGTCCAAACGCCTGTACCGCGTCCGTATGAAACAGGATCCCATGCTCTCTGGCGATCTGCCCGATCTCTTTCACCGGCTGGATGGTTCCGATCTCATTATTGGCAAACATGATGCTGATCAGGATCGTTTCCGGCCGGACAGCCCTCTTCAGCTGGTCCAGCTTCACAATCCCGGACTCATCCACATCCAGATAAGTCACTTCAAATCCGTGTTTCTCCAGCCACTGGCAGGTATGCAGCACCGCATGGTGCTCAATCTTCGATGTGATAATATGGTTGCCCTTCGCGCGGTACGCCTCCGCCGTCGCCTTGATGGCCCAGTTGTCGGCCTCCGTACCGCCGGCAGTAAAATAGATCTCCTCCGGCTTCGCTCCCAGCGCTCCGGCAATGGTCTCCCGGCTGGCCGCGATGGCCTCCTTGCTCTTCTGGGAAAACTGGTATACGCTGGACGGATTCCCGTATAATTCCGAGAAATATGGGAGCATAGCCTCCACCACTTCCGGCGCCGTCTTTGTCGTTGCTGCATTATCTAAATAAATCATGTTCTAATCACTCCTCTTCTATTCCATGCACCTGCAGGTCTTTTTTCGCCTCCCGCACTCTCCGGCTTTCTTCCGCCAGATCGCTTAACTTCATCTCATCCACTGTGCGGTTCACGCTTTCGTTAATCTTTTTCCAGACATATTTTGCCACACACAGGTCTTCCCCGCTGCAGCCGCCGTTCCCGAGAAGGCCCGGACATTCTACCGGGCTTAAACTTCCCTCCAGCGCCCGCAGAATATCGCCCACCGAGATCTCTTCCGCGGGGCGCTTCAGCAGATATCCTCCTCCAGCTCCGCGAAACCCTTCCACCAGCCCCGCTTTCCGGAGTCTGGCGATCAGTTGTTCCAGATAATTTTCCGATATGTTCTGCCTGGCTGCAATACTGGCCAGCGATACAGGTTCTCCCCCGCCATACTGGGCCAGATCGATCATTGCCCGCAGCCCGTAACGTCCTTTTGTAGATAATTTCATCCTGTCCACCCTTAATTCCTAGTATTTTGCTAGGTTTTATGGTCAGATCATACCACCAGTCCATGGTTCTGTCAAGTACCCGGGACGAATATATTTAAAAACAAAAGCCATCGCAGGACTTCTATGAAATCATCCACTCAATTTGTCAAGGGAACCTTGATTCTGGCCTTTGCGAATCTATTGTGCAGATTTCTGGGTTTCTTCTATAAGATATTCCTGGCACAAGCCCTCGGTGCGGAAGGAATGGGCATCTATCAGCTGATTTTTCCGGTTTTTTCCGTATGTCATGCCCTGACCGCATCCGGCATCGAAACGGCCATTTCCCGTTTTACAGCATCAAGAAAAGAAGAAGGTGCATCTTTCCTGTACGCCGGCGTTTCCCTCTCCCTTGCCGCTTCCTTTCTGACCGGAGCGGTCCTCTGGCTGGGAGCGGCTCCCATCTCCGTCCGGCTGCTGCATGAACCCCGCTGCGAAATCCTTCTTCAGATTCTGGCCGCCGCAATCCCTCTGGCCGCTTTCCACGGATGTTTCTCCGGTTATTGTCTGGGGCGGAAAGAGACTGTCATACCCGCTATCGCCCAGTTTCTGGAACAGGCCGCGCGCATCGGCACAGTCTGGCTCCTGTGCGGCATCAGCATCCAGCAGGGAAAAGAGATCACTCCCGCCCTGGCGGTTTTCGGACTTTTGGCAGGAGAAGCAGCCTCTTCTCTGCTGATGCTCACCTTTGTATCTCCGAAACGACCGAACCTGCGTCCGGTATCCAGGTATCTGAAGAAATGTCAGACACTGCTTTCCATGGCGCTGCCGCTCACCGGAAACCGTCTGACACTCGCTCTGCTCCAGAGTCTGGAAGCGGCTCTGATCCCTCTTTGTCTTCGCAAATCCGGACTTGACACCGCGGACGCGCTGAGTCTCTATGGTATCCTGACAGGAATGTCCATGTCTTTTCTCATGTTTCCCAACGCATTGACCGCTTCCGTATCTTCCATGCTGCTTCCTGCGGTCTCGGAAGAGCAGGCGCGCGGAGATCAGAAAAAGATTTCTCTTACCATAGAGTATACCCTGCAATTCGGACTGACCATCGGGATCTTCTGCATGGGACTCTTCCTCCGGTACGGGCAGGAACTGGGCGAGCTGTTTTTCCAGGAGACACTGGCGGGCCGCTTTCTGGTCACTCTGGCATGGATCTGTCCCTTCCTGTATCTGACCGGCAACCTGAACAGTATTCTGCACGGGCTGGGAGAAACCGGAGTCACCTTTTTTAACCAGCTGGCGGGAAACGGCGTCCGTATTCTTTTCATCGTCCTCCTGGTACCGTCTCTGGGAATCCAGGGCGTCTTGATAGGAATCCTGGCCAGCCAGCTTATACTAAGTTTTCTGGGAATTCTGGCCGTGTCGCGCCATGTAATCCCCTCCATCGGTCTGGACAGTCTGGTTCTGAAACCGCTGGGCGCCCTGATTCTGTCTATGGGAGGTGTAGAGCTGGTGAAACATTTATGTCCCGTCCTGCGTCTGGGCGGCGAACTGTTTATGCTGATCTTCAGCATCTGCCTGATGGCCGCGGCTTATTTCCTTCTGCTGCTCCTGGGCGGAATCTGGAAAATATTCCGCTTCCAAAGACGCTCCGATTGACATTTACAACGCGAAAAACTTATACTATAATAGGAAATTGTCAGGGATAAGCGTATGTCCCGGCCGAAGGAGACGAAAGGAGACATTATGGGATTCACATTCAACAAAAAACTGCCCATCCCGAAAGAGATCAAATCCATGTATCCGCTTTCGGAAAAATGCGCAGCCATAAAAGCACAGAGAGATAAAGAGATCCGGGACGTGATCACCGGAGCAGACGACCGTTTCCTGATCATTGTCGGCCCCTGCTCGGCAGATAATGAAACCGCCGTTATGGATTACCTCCACAGACTGGTGCCCGTCCAGGAAAAGATCAAAGATAAATGTATTATTATACCGCGTATTTACACCAACAAACCCCGCACCACCGGGGAAGGTTATAAAGGAATGGTTCATCAGCCGGATCCGGAGGCGGCTCCCGACCTGCTGGCCGGACTCGTCGCCATCCGCAAGCTGCATATCCGCAATATCGAAGAGACCGGACTGACCGCAGCCGATGAGATGCTCTATCCGGAAAACTGGTGGTATCTGTCCGATCTGCTCTCCTATGTGGCCGTAGGAGCCAGATCCGTAGAGGACCAGCAGCACCGCCTGACTGTCAGCGGCTTCGACGTACCGGCAGGCATGAAGAATCCCACCAGCGGCGACATGACCGTCATGCTGAACTCCGTAGTAGCAGCCCAGCATGCGCACAACTTTATCTACCGCGGATGGGACGTCAACACCGACGGCAATCCGCTTGCCCATACCGTTCTGCGGGGCGCGGTCAACAAACGGGGCGCGACGCTTCCCAACTACCACTATGAAGACCTTCTCCTGCTGCTGCATCTGTATCAGGAAAAGAATCTGAAAAACCCCGCCTGCGTGGTAGACACGAACCATTCAAATTCCAACAAACAGTATCTGGAACAGATCCGGATCACCAAAGAGGTCCTGCACAGCCGCCAGTACAATCCCGACATTCACAAACTGGTCAAGGGGTTGATGATCGAAAGCTATATCGAGGACGGCTCTCAGGGCATTCACGATAAAGTGTACGGCAAATCCATTACAGACCCGTGTCTGGGCTGGGAGAAGACCGAGCGTCTTCTCTATGAAATCGCAGAAAAATGCTGATACATACGGAGCGGGGATCAGGCAGCATCAGCCTGGTCCCCGCTTTATATTATCTCACATATTTCTGAATAAAGTTCAGCATGATCTTACGCGTCTCCTCGTAAGCATTGGCAGTCTCAAACCGCCGTTCCGGATGCCACTGGAGCGCCAGAATCTTCATCTCGTCCGATCCGTACGCCTCCACGATCCCGTTCTCCCGGTCCAGCGCCAGCGGCTCAAAGCAGGGCGCCAGATCCGCTTCAAAGATACAGTCGTCATGATAATTATTCACCCAGATATTCCGCTCTTCCTTTACCAGCCACACCTGATGGTCTACTCCCCGCTGCCTCTCAACAGGCAGATCCGGATGATAACGGAGCTTTCCTCCGAACATGACGTTGATATACTGCATTCCACGGCAGGTCGCGATAATCGGGATCCCATGCGCCACGCAGTAATGGATCACCTGCTCCTCCATACGGTCACGGTGGGGCTGCAGATCATCTTCATGAGGCCGGTCGTACATCTCCGGCGGCAGAGAACCCCCTCCCACCACAATCAGAAGATCCCTTTTTTTATTAAACAGCATCTCCACATTTTTAGTAAAATTCGATACGGCTTTCGGAATAAATCCCAGCAGTTCATAGAACCTCACATATCCGGATTCCAGAATATCCACCGGATCGCCGTACTGGTTTACGCCTTCTCTCTGGGTAATCAGCGCGCTTAAATTCCGGTACTGGATACCCTCCTCGATCTTGCCGCTCTTACAGTCCATGGTCAGGTAGCTTAAGGACGCCACATAGTCGTAGATCTTTTCCCCGCATCCGATGGCCGCAGGTATCTCAAACTCCGCGCAGCGGATCGCCATATGGGAAGCCGCGCCTCCGTAACAGGTGATAAATCCTTTGATCCCTTTGGCAAACACCCATTCATATCCCGGATCCGCCTTGGGCACCACCACGATTTTGTCATGAATATCCGCGTCCGGCTCCTCCTCCAGCAGAACTACTTCCCCTTCCACTTTTTTCGTCGTGATAAAGTTCGGCCTTGCCTCATATACTTCGACCACATCCAGGCTGGTGCGGTCCACGATCACCTCAGGAAGCGAAAGCTCCCGGAACTGCTGATACTTCACGTGTCTTCTCTGGATCAGCGTCTCGAGGCGATCCTTTAATTCGTCCGCGATCATATACTGGGGAATCTTGAAATCCTCAATCTTCAGCCAGGAAAGATCCTGACGGGCGATCTCCAGTACATTGCCCGTACGCACCAGAAGCTCCAAAATAAGGCTCAGAGACTTCGTAAATTCAAATTTAAAATACTCTCTCTGGCGCACCGCGCTCCGTATAAAATGGATCAACTGTCCTGCCTCGGCTGAAAAACCATGTTCATCCAAAGCCTGCTGCACTCTGGACAGTTCCAGGGCGTCCGGGCGCCCTTCCGCTCTATGACGGCGTCTGGATGGACCCGGCCGAAAATTCATCTGATCGTAACGCTCCGTCCGTATATCATAGGTTCCCACCCGCAGATGACCGTATTTCCGGTTAAATTCTGCCCTGGTCATGCGGTCCATGGAAAAATCCTGAAAATCTCTCTCAAATTCCGTGGCCACCGTGGAGATCGACTGCATAAACGCATCCACATCTTCCGCGGAAAACCAGCTGGCGCCCGGTTCCGAGACAGGGCCGCACTCCGTAAAGCTTCTCAGGAATGCCCTGGCCATGAAGGCCATCCTGGCCTGACGGGCAAACTGGGGCGTGCCGTAGAGCTGAAGCGCTGTCAGCAGATTCTGCACCGACGCCAGAATCTGGTGCACAGATGTCTCCTGATTCGCCAACCGGGCTTCCTCATTCTCCCGAATCTCTTCCAGACTTTTCAAAGCATCCAGGTCTTCCTCCAGGATTTCATCAAAGTGCAGGATCGCGTACTCGGTTACTTCTTTCAAACTCTCCGTCAGGCAGCGGCGTTCTTTCTCCGTAAATCCATAATCCAGCAGGCATTTCGTCCGTTCTTCTGTGCCGAAGTCATAAGTGGAAAATACGATCTCAAACTCAATCTTGTCATGGGCAGTCAGATTTCGCTTCAACGCTTCCTGGTAATACTTCACCAGCCGCAGCGCCAGCGGTTCATCCACCTTTTGAGGAATCAGAGAATAGAAAGAATATTCCAGGCAAATATAAGGCTTATTCCCGATCTGGTGCATAAGATCCTGATCCAGCTTCCGAAAACCGATGGCCGCGATCCCCTGGTTCCACGCCCGGCGCGTGATAATAGCCCGATACAGGGAATAATCCAGCGGCCGCGGATTGGTACCGATGATCTCGGACGGATTCCAGAAAGCCATATCCGACAGCATCATCGGCGTACCGGTCACCACATTGCGGTGGCGGTCATACATAGCCCCCGCATCCTGCAGGAGCCGGAAGAACGCCTGATCGTCATAAGCCCCCGCCTGTTTATAGCTGGCCACCAACGGCCGCATCTGGAAAAGAATCACCCGGTTATCCTGGTCAATGGCAAATTCAATGTCCAAAGCCAGACCGTCCATGATCTGTTCCAGTTCTCTTACTGCCCGCAGCAGTTCTCTCCACGGAGTATGCAGACGGTTTTCGTCCACATTGCGGATCACTTTCATCATCTTGCCTGCCGACCCGCTGGTCACGCTGTCCGTCGATCCGGTCTCATCGTAGTTAATCAGATAATAGGGCCGATGATTCTGGATATCTCTGGTAAAAACGACTCCTCCGTACCGTACATTTCTGGCCTGGCACTGGATCAGCACCTGTTCATTCTCCACCTGCCGGATATCTCTGGCATAAGATTCAATCACCGCATCCACGGCCCGGATAATCTCATCCATACTGGATGAATCCACGTCCAGTATGCTTTTATAATGTCCCGCATTGGAACGCTGAAAGGAATCCTCTGCGGAAGAGGAACTGCGCACCACAATGCGCCGTCCTTTGAACTGTTCCATAATCTCCCTGCATACCGCCTGCTTGTCCTTCTGATAATCTCTGATATACAAAATATACATTTCCTCAATGGCAGATTCATGGACCAGGCTCCGGAGCGCGAACAGCGTATCCGCCTTTGTCGATATGAGTTTCCTGTGTTCTTCCATAGTCTCCTCCCGTCAAAAAAGCGCACGGATCCTCCGGATCCATGCGCCTTTGCATGTCATCTGTCATCCTCTCGGATGCGCTTTGCTGTATTCTTTCCTCATCCCCGGCTGAAATCCGGCGTAAATCTGCGTGGCAGCCAGATCCGAATGCCCCAGCATCTCCCGGATGGTCTGTAACTGTGCGCCGCCCGCAGCCATATGAGCTGCGCAGGAATGTCGAAACATCCTGGGCGTAATATCTTTCTCGATACCGGCCTTAGCCGCATAACTCTTCAGAACCTTCCAGAATCCCTGACGGCTCATGGGCATGCCGGAACAGTTCAGGAAGAGAAAATCGCTGTCTTCCTTTTTCAGGAACGCATCCCGTCCCTTTTCCATATACTGCCGCAGCGCCTGTCCTGCTTTCTTTCCGAACGGAATCATGCGTTCCCGGTCATTCTCCCTGCAGATCACCCATCCGAAATTCAGGTTCACATCTCCCGTTTTCAGGTGGACCAGCTCGCTGACCCGAAGTCCGGTGGCATACAGAAGCTCCAGCATGGCTTTGTCCCTGCTTCCCTTGGGCCCATCCGTCACCGGCTGGTCCAGAAGCCGCTCCATCTCCTGAACCGTCAGGATATCCGGGAGCTGCCTTTCTACCCTGGGCGCTTTCAACTGCAGAGCCGGATCCTCCTGGATCCGGTGTTCCCGCACCAGATATTCAAAAAAAGCCTTCATCGAGGCCACATACCTGGAAATCGTGGACGACGCCATACCGCACCGCTCCAGATCCAGTACATAGGAGTTCAGAATTGTGGCCGTGATCTCATCGATACTCTCCGCACCTTTTTCCTTTGCGTATGCCGCCATCTTTGTCAGGTCGCTGTGATAGGACAGCACCGTATTATGAGAAGCCTTCCTGACTTCTCCCAGATAACTTACAAAACACTGTATCTCATAGTCCATAACATACCCTCGTCTGTAAAAAGAATCCCCCGCCCGGGGAATCCTCCGTATGCGCACACATTTTTAACGTCCCTCCGTGTGCGCTGCGGTACAAGTATAGCTGAGAACGGCCGAAATTTCAATAATTTCAGAATATTTTCCTGAGAATCTGCTGTAAAATAAGCGGATTGACGCCCGCTTCCGTCCCGATTCCGAACAACAGGAAAAGGAATCCCGCCATCACCAGGCACAGGTATCTCTTCCGGTTCTTTCCGCCATACATCGTCCACAACAATACCCAGCCAAAAGCAGGAAGGTAAAAGAAAAGCTGCGGAAAAATCCCCGCCGCGCAGATCAGGATACCTGCCAGTCCCAGACGGATGGCAGAGATACTGAGCGCCGTTCCCCATGCCATCCCCAGCAAAAATACCAGCCCGGCAAAAATTGCCGGAGCCATGGGCAGCACTCCGCAGCAGATTACCAGAAAATACTGGCCGCATCGGTATCTTCCCACATAATTCAATAATTTTCCCGAATCAATCCGCAGATTTGCGTACTGGTTCAGGAAATATTCGCTGAAAATTCCTGCCAGCGCAGCGCTTTTCTGCATCTGCACCACCGTTATCCCTGCCAGGATCCCGCAAAAAAAGAACAGCAGATACCCTGCCGGGCGCGCCTTATATTTACCGAAAACAGACTCTCCCATAATGTTCCTCCCTGCTTATTATATGAACAGGGAGGAAACGATATATCAGATCCGGGTACATTTTTTGTAAACGGCTTCCGACGCTTTCAGCACCGCGTTTCTCATTCCGTACTCCTCCAGCGCCGCCACGCCTTCTATCGTCGTGCCTGCCGGAGAGCATACCTTATCTTTCAGGACCCCCGGATGTTCTCCTGATTCCAGCACCATAGCCGCCGCTCCTTTAACCGCCTGAGCCGCAAATACATATGCCTGCTTCCGGGGCATGCCGCATCTCACCGCGCCGTCCGCCAGCGCTTCAATAAACATATAAACATATGCAGGGGAACTGCCGCTGGCGCATACCACCGCGTCCATCAGCCTTTCGTCCACCAGTTCCACCTCACCGCAGGATGCGAAAATCCTTTTCAGCATATCCAGCTCCTGGGGCGCGTATTCTTCCTGTATGCAGCTGATGCCCGTCATCCCTTCCCCGATCATAGCCGGAGTATTCGGCATGGCGCGGGCGATACGTTTATCATTGCCCAGGCTCAGTTTCAGCTGCTCGATGGTTTTCCCCGGCGCCAGGGAGATCACCACATGCTCCGGCGTCACCATATATCGGATAGCTTTCAGCACTTCCTCATAAAACTGGGGCTTCACCGCCAGAATCAGATATTTACACCGATTCGCGCACTCCGCGTTTGAATCTGCGTACATGACTCCGGTCTCCTCGTAAACCCGCCGTTTTGTTTCCTCAGTTTTCGCAGTAAAGATCAGATCCTCCTTCGGAAATTCTTTCATCAGACCATGAAGAATCGCACTTCCCATATTCCCCATACCTATAAAACCTATCTTCGCCAACCTGTATGTACCTCCTGTTCCTACTAAAAAAGGATGCCGTTTTCACGACATCCCCTTTGTTATCTTTTCTATTCGTTATTATTTTGCATATTCCGTCGCTCTGCTCTCGCGAATCACATTGACCTTGATCTGACCAGGGTATTCCAATTCAGCTTCAATCTGCTTGGAAATATCACGCGCAAGCAATACCATCTGCGCGTCGTCCACCTGATCCGGAACTACCATAACCCGAATCTCTCTGCCTGCCTGAACAGCAAAAGATTTCTCTACTCCTTTGTAGGAGTTTGCAATATCTTCCAGTTGTTTTAATCTGTTTGTATAAGTCTCCAGCGTCTCTCTTCTCGCACCTGGTCTGGCCGCCGATATAGTATCTGCGGCCTGTACAATACAGGCGATTAAAGATGTGGGTTCCACATCCCCATGATGGGCCTCCACAGCATTAATGACAATCGGAGATTCCTTATACTTTTTACATAAATCCACGCCAATCTGAATATGGGAACCTTCCATCTCATGGTCAATGGATTTACCAATATCATGTAAAAGTCCGGCTCTCTTGGCCAAACGGACATCGACGCCAATCTCCCCCGCTAATAAGCCCGACAAATGAGCTACTTCAATAGAATGCTTCAAAGCATTCTGTCCGTAGCTGGTACGGAACTTCATACGTCCAAGCAGACGCACGAGTTCTGGGTGAATACCGTGAACGCCCACTTCCAGCGTCGCAGCTTCCCCTTCTTCCCGAATCATCGTATCTACTTCTTTCTGGGCTTTTTCTACCATCTCTTCGATCCTGGCCGGATGAATACGCCCATCCACGATGAGTTTTTCCAGCGCAATCCGCGCCACCTCCCGGCGAATGGGATCGAATGCTGACAGAATCACAGCTTCCGGCGTATCGTCTATGATCAGATCTACGCCGGTCAGGGTTTCAAGAGTACGGATATTCCTGCCCTCTCGCCCTATAATGCGTCCTTTCATCTCGTCATTTGGAAGCTGAACCACAGAAATCGTGGTCTCGGCCACATGGTCTGCCGCACATTTCTGAATGGCATTCACAATATATTCCTTTGCCTTCTTGTTCGCTTCCTCTTTTGCCCTGCTTTCCAATTCCTTGACCAGCTTGGCAGTTTCATGTTTTACATCGTCTTCAACTGTTTTTAAAAGATATTCTTTTGCTTGTTCGGAGGTAAGGCCTGAGATTCTCTCCAGTTCCTGTAACCGCTTCGCAGACAGCGCTTCCACTTCCGCACGCTTTTTCGCAAGCTGTTCTTCACGTGCAGTAAATCCCGCTTCCCGCCGTTCGATGGCTTCCGTCTTCTTATCCAAAGCTTCTTCCTTCGAAAGTACACGGCGTTCATAACGCTGGAGCTCCGCTCTGCGCTCTTTGGTCTCTTTATCCAGCTCGTTCTTGGTCTTCATGGACTCTTCTTTTGCTTCCAGCAGCGCTTCACGCTTCTTCGTCTCTGCTGTCTTCAAAGCTTCATCTATGATCTCTCTCGCTCTGTCTTCTGCATTTCCGATCTTAGCCTCTACGACCTTCTTGCGATAGCCGATCGCACAGGGCCAGACCACTGCAGCTGTCAGGACGAGTGTAACCGCCACGGCCACAATAATCTCAACCATATACAGGAGCACCTCCTTATTAAGTTTTCATTGTACATTATACATACACAATAACTAAATTTTAAACTGTTTTTACAATTATGTCAAGTCTAACGTGGACTCTTTTGTGCAATAATTCAGCAACAATTCAAGGTGTATCCTGTATGTCTTCTCCCATCACCGACAAAATATCGCCTGTCCGGAATCCCCTGCGCAGAAGCGCCGACAGCAGCCGTCTCTTCTGCTTTTCATCACAATTTTCCCGATCGTAGCCTTTTTTCTCGAGAAAATCCCGGATCAGCTCCTTCTCGTCTGCCGGTTCCAATTCTTCAGAAACTTTCTGAATCAGTTCTTCAGAAGCCCCGGCGCGATACTTGAGCTCCTGGACCAGAAGGTTCCTGCTCTTCTTCCGGCTGCCATTCTCCAGATAATTGCGCACATAACGCTCATCATCCAGATATCCAAAGCTCTTCACATACTCCACAGCCGCAGCCGCCTCTTCCCGTTCAAATCCGGCTCTCAAAAGCCGGTCCGTAAGCTGGCTCTCCGTACGGTCAGAGCTCTCCAGCAAACGGAGTGCTTTAAGCTTTGCCCTTCTCAACCGGCTGTCCGGGCTCTCCTGACCCCGGCTGTCCGGATTCTGACTGTCCTTCCTCTGCCGGCGATACCGGTAATCCATAATGCTCTCTTACTTTCCTTTCCACTTCTTCGCAGATTTGCGGATTCTCTTTCAGATACTGCTTCGCGTTCTCCCGGCCCTGTCCGATCTTGGCGTCGTTGTATGCGTACCATGCTCCGCTCTTCACAATCACGCCGCAGTCTGCCGCCAGATCCAGAATATCCCCTTCTCTGGAGATTCCCTTGCCGAACATGATATCGAACTCCGCCTCCCGGAAAGGCGGCGCGATCTTATTCTTCACCACTTTGACACGGGTACGGTTGCCTACCACTTCGCCGCCCTGCTTCAGCGCCTCGATCCTGCGGACGTCCAGACGGACAGAAGAATAGAACTTCAGCGCGCGGCCTCCGGTAGTCGTCTCCGGATTGCCGAACATAACGCCTACTTTTTCACGGAGCTGGTTGATAAAGATCACCACGCAGTTGGACTTGCTGATCACCGCGGTCAGCTTCCGGAGCGCCTGGGACATCAGACGGGCCTGAAGACCCACATGGGAATCGCCCATGTCGCCGTCAATCTCCGCCTTCGGCACCAGCGCTGCCACCGAGTCCACAATCACGATATCAATGGCTCCGGAACGCACCATCGTCTCCGTGATCTCCAGCGCCTGTTCGCCGTTATCCGGCTGAGAGATATAGAGATTGTCAATATCCACGCCGATATTCTTCGCGTACACCGGATCCAGCGCGTGCTCCGCGTCGATAAATCCGGCAATACCGCCCCTTTTCTGCACTTCTGCCACCATATGTAAAGCTACCGTCGTCTTACCGGAGGATTCCGGTCCGTAGATCTCTACCACGCGGCCCTTGGGTACTCCGCCCGCTCCCAGCGCGATATCCAGGCTCAAAGATCCCGTGGGCACCGTCTCCACCTGCATATGGCTGGTGTCTCCCAGTTTCATCACGGAACCCTTTCCATACTGTTTTTCAATCTGACTCAGCGCCGCGTCCAATGCCTTTAATTTATCCTCTTTACCCATAAATGTCTCCTTTTATTTTTACAGATTTCACAATACGAACTTTTGTTCGATTCCCTGTCCCTATCCTATCCCATTGCGCGCCGGATGTCAAGGAGTAAAAAATGCCGATATGGAAATCTCTGGCAGATCTCCATACCGGCAACGGGAATCTATTATTTCTTCGTGATGTAACCTTTCGCTTTCAGCGTCTCCGCGCAGAGCACAGCCCCGCCTGCCGCGCCGCGCACGGTATTATGGGAAAGTCCGATGAATTTCCAGTCATAGATGCTGTCCTCGCGCAGACGTCCCACGGAGACGCCCATACCGTTCTCGTAATCCACGTCTGCCTTCACCTGCGGACGGTTGTCTTCTTCCATATAACGGATAAACTGCTTCGGAGCGCTGGGCAGTCCGGCTTCCTGCGGGAATCCGCGGAAATTCACCAGACGGTCGATCAGCTCTTCCTTTGTAGGTTTCTTGCGGAATTTTACAAATACCGCCGCCGTATGGCCGTTCAGCACAGACACGCGCACACACTGGCAGGTGATCTTCGGTTCCTCCGCTTTCACGATCACGCCGTTTTCAATATGTCCCCACAGACGCAGCGGCTCCTGTTCGGACTTCTCTTCCTCTCCGGCGATGTAAGGAATCAGGTTCTCTACCATCTCCGGCCAGTCCTTAAAGGTCTTGCCCGCGCCGGAGATCGCCTGATAAGTGGTGGCTACCACTTCATAGGGCTCGAACTCTTTCCACGCTGTCAGCACCGGCGCATAACTCTGGATAGAGCAGTTCGGCTTCACAGCGATAAATCCTCTGGTAGTGCCGAGACGTTTCTTCTGGAACTCGATCACATCGAAATGCTCCGGGTTGATCTCCGGGACAACCATCGGCACATCCGGCGTCCAGCGATGGGCGCTGTTGTTGGACACTACCGGCGTCTCCGTCTTCGCATATGCTTCCTCGATGGCGCGGATCTCATCTTTGCTCATATCCACGGCGCTGAATACGAAATCCACTTCCGCCGCCACTTTTTCCACTTCATTTACATTCATGACTACGATCTTCTTTACCGCTTCCGGCATAGGCGTATCCATTTTCCAACGGCCGCCCACCGCCTCTTCGTAAGTCTTTCCTGCGGAACGTTCGCTGGCAGCGATGGTCGTCACCTCAAACCACGGATGATTCTCCAGTAAAGAAATAAATCTCT
>CALWDO010000014.1 GCA_944376715.1 uncultured Lachnoclostridium sp.
GTCATTTTTTTGTCAAACAAATATTGCCTTTTTCACCGATTCCTGTTAGCATCAGATAGGATAGATAGAAAAGGAGAAATCACATGATACTGGCATGTCAGAATATTAATAAGGCGTTCGGGGATCACCAGGTATTGAAGAACGCCTCTTTTCATGTAGAAGAATATGAGAAAGCGGCTGTTATCGGCATCAACGGGGCCGGAAAATCCACGCTGCTGAAAATCATCATGGGAGAACTTCCCGCCGATAGCGGACAGGTCATCATCGCCAAGGGGAAAACCATCGGTTATCTGGCGCAGCACCAGGATATGGCAAGCAGCAACACCATCTTTGAGGAACTTCTGACTGTAAAACAGAATATCCTGGATCTGGAAGCCCGCATGCGCCAGGCTGAACAGGATATGAAACAGGCCGGCGGAGAACGGCTTCAGGAGTTGATGGACAGCTACGCGCGCATGAGCCATGAATTCGAGCAGCAGAACGGCTATGCCTGGAAAAGCGAGATTACCGGTGTCCTGAAAGGACTCGGATTCACAGAGGAAGAATTCGGCAAACAGGTAGATACTCTGTCGGGAGGACAGAAAACCCGCGTCGCTCTGGGCAAACTCCTCTTATCCCGCCCGGATATCATTCTTCTGGACGAGCCTACCAACCATCTGGATATGGGATCCATCACCTGGCTGGAAACGTTTTTAATGAATTATCAGGGCGCCGTCATCATTGTCTCCCATGACCGCTATTTTCTGAACCGGGTGGTGACCAAAATCATTGAGATCGATCAGGGCGAAGTCACCACGTTTATGGGGAACTACACGGACTATGCGCAGAAGAAAGCACAGCTTCGGGAAGCCCGCATGCAGGCATGGTTAAACCAGCAAAAAGAGATCCGGCATCAGGAAGAGGTAATCGCGCGGCTTAAATCCTTTAACCGGGAAAAATCCATCCGCCGGGCCGAAAGCAGGGAAAAAATGCTGGAAAAAATGGATGTACTGGAAAAGCCCACGGAAGCGAAAGCAGACATGCGCATCGAACTGGAGCCGCAGACCATCAGCGGCAACGATGTGCTGACCGTCCGGGGACTTTCCAAGGCATTCCCCTCCCAGGAACTTTTCTCCGGACTGGATTTCGACATCAAGCGGGGAGAACGGGTCGCGCTGATCGGCAGCAACGGAACCGGCAAAACCACGATCCTGAAGATCATCAACGGGGTAATCCCTGCCGATGCCGGAGAGATCCGGCTTGGTTCCCGGGTGCATATAGGATACTACGATCAGGAGCATCACGTGCTTCATATGGAAAAAACCATTTTCGAAGAGATCTCCGACGATTATCCCTCGCTGAACAATACTGCCATCCGCAATGTGCTCGCCGCCTTTTTGTTCACCGGAGACGACGTGTTCAAACGGATCGGGGATCTTTCCGGCGGAGAGCGCGGGCGCGTCTCCCTGGCCAAGCTGATGCTTTCAGAAGCAAATTTCCTGATCCTGGACGAACCTACCAACCACCTGGATATCGTCTCCAAAGAGATCCTGGAGCAGGCTCTGAACCGTTATACAGGCACGGTGCTGTTCGTCTCCCACGACCGGTATTTTATCAATGCCACAGCCACCCGTATCCTGGATCTTTCCGGCCGCAAACTGACTAATTACGTGGGAAATTATGATTATTACGTGGAGAAGAAAGAAGAACTGGAAACAGTAGAGACCCCCTCTTCTATTTCCGAGAAGCCCGCTGCCGCCTCCGAAGCCAAACTGGACTGGCAGCAGCAGAAAGAACAGCAGGCAAAGCTGCGCAAGCTTCAAAACGATCTGAAGCGCACAGAAAGCCGGATTGAAGAGCTGGAGACCCGCGACAAAGAGATCGACACATCTCTGGAGCAGGAAGAAGTATTCACCAATGTGGCGGAAGTGACCAAACTCTCAAAAGAAAAAGAATCCATCCAGGCAGAGCTGGAAGGTCTGTACGAACAATGGGAGCAGCTGCAGGAAGAGCTTTCATAATGCTATTCCCGCTGCTCCGCATTTTCCAAAAGTTTATAAGTAAGCAGCAGATACAAAAGCTGGTCCGGATCTTCCAGATCCAGAGAAACCAGTTCCTTGATATGAGACATCCGGTATAAAAACGTACTGCGGTGGATAAACAATGCCTTGGCGGCTCTGACCGCGTTCATCTGGCTGGAAATATATACTTTCAGCGTCTCAAAATATTCTGTCTTGTGCTCCTCATCATATTTGCGCAGCTCCAGAACCGCCCTGCTGCACACCGCTTCCGGCCCCAGCTTCTCTGTACATTTTCCCAGCAGGTAATCCAGGGCAATATCCTCAAAACGGTTTACCCAACGCAGAGGATATCTTTTCATTCCTTCCTCCAAAGCGATCTTTGCCTGAAGATAGTACTGTTTCAGGGAACTCAGGCCCTCAAACTCATAACTGATCCCCGCTTTCAGATAACTGCTGCGCAGAAAACCGGCGATCAGATTCACCGCTTCTTCCATGGGTTGGCCGAAATGCGCCAGATTGGTATATACTACAATGCTTCCTTCCAGGAAAAAAGCGCAGCTCCCTTTGATCAGACTTTCGATCCGGTTGCAGATAAAACGAAGCACTGTGAGATTCTGCCGGTCCACCATGGACATATAGATATTCATGCAGAAATAAGTGTGCTCTTTTTTCCAGTGAAAATTCTCAAAACGAGGCTCCAGCGGCACATGCTCCATGCCTTCATCCGTGAGAACATTGGAGAGCAGACGATCCAGCGTATAGCTGATGTCGGATTGAGCCACCGTGTATTTTTCCAGCATCTGGTGTACATATTTCGCCAGATGCAAAAGCAGATATTCGTCATAAAATTTCAGTTTCCGGGAAGCTTCCACAATAATGATCCGGTATACATGCCGGTTCATATCGCAAATGTCCACGAACAGATTATTCTTTTTGGTTACCGGATCAAAATAATGCTGCACATAAGGGTTCCCGTCGCCGAGTCCTTTCCCGGGGTACACGGTCACCTGATTATGATGCAGGATCTCCTGAAATTCCGGCATCATATCCATCAGACTGCTGTAATCGATGACGAATCCGTCCATAGTGCAGACCATGATGGGATTATGAAAGATCCGATGAGAGCCGTCCAGCAATGTTTTCAGTGTGCGCTCCGTCATCGCCAGACTCTGCATCTTTTCGTCCCACGCGTCGTAGGTATCAAAAATACGCTGTACCGTATTAAAGAGAACCTCCGAATGGATCGTATCTGAAAAAAAACAGACTCCAGGAATCTGATTATTCTCCGGGCAGTACCGCATGCCTACGACCAGAAGCAGATTGTCTCCGTGCTCTTCCAGCAGTGTTTCCGTCATATCGGCTTCTCTGGCCACATATACTTTATTCTTTTTTAATTCCATACCGCTCTGGTACAGGAGCGGCCTTTTCAGATTCATCTCATCTGCCATCTTTCCCGCTGAAAAATCCGGATAATTCTGATGCAGCCGGTCGGCCAATATCTGCATGCTGATCCTCATTTGTTCACCTCATCATCTGTTATCATGATACAAATTGTACGAAAAAAATCTTCGTCTGTCAATCAGCTGCAATACGCAAAGAGGCCCGCCAGCCGTTTTACCAATGGCCGCGGACCTCTTGTAATATTTATGGATTTATCCGAATTTTCTCATGGCTGCTTCTACCACATGTCCCACCAGGACAGAAGTGGTTACGCTTCCCACGCCGCCCGGTACCGGCGTGATCGCTTCCACGATAGGCTCCACTGCCGCGTAATCCACGTCTCCGCAGAGCTTTCCTTCTTCGTTCACATTGATGCCCACATCGATAACGATCTGGCCCGGAGATACATAATCAGCGCCTACCACGCCTGCGCGGCCGGCCGCCACCACCAGGATATCAGCTTCCCTCGTCACAGAAGGCATATCCACGGTTCTCGTATGGCAGACAGTTACTGTCGCATTCTTTTTGATCAGCATCATGGCTGCCGGTTTTCCAACCACCAGAGAACGTCCGATCACCACTGCCTTTTTGCCGGTGCAGTCAATTCCGTAATGATCCAGGATCTCCATACATGCCTGCGGTGTACAGGGCGGGAATCCTACTTTCTTTCCGGTAAACACGCCGCCCAGGGATGCGTCTGTCTGGCAGTCCACATCCTTCTCTGCGCACAGGGCGTTCTCCACCACGGTCTGATCGATGTGCTTCGGAAGCGGACGGAACATCAGGACACCGTGAATATTGTCGTCTTTGTTCACCTCATCGATCACTTTCAGAAGCTCTTCCTGGCTCACATCAGCCGGAAGCAGATATTTTTTGTATTCTACTCCGAGAGTCTCGCAGCGCTTGGTTGCGCCTCTTTCATAAGAAAGATCATCCGGTCTCTCGCCCACGCGGATAATGCCCAGCGTCGGTTTTACTCCTTTTGCGTTTAACGCTGCCACATCCGCTTTGATTCTCTCATTCAGAGCGGCAGTCACTTCTTTTCCTAATAACTGTCTTGCCATATCCGTAAATCTCCTATCTTAATCTTGCATTGACTGCAGCAAAAATCTCGTCTGCCTTCTTACTGTAATCTGCAATCATCTTATCCGCTTTTTCATTCAGGGAAGCCGCATACTCTTTATCCGCCATGGATTTGGTATTGATATATACATTCAGGGACGCTCCTAAAAGCGCTGCCTTACAGAATACCACGCCTACTCCCGCGTCGGAAATCGCCAGCGCAGAACCTTTAGCGGCAAACTCCTCGATCACATCGATAGCCTCGCAGCATTTCTCCATGATCTCCATGGGAACCGCGCAGGCGTCTTTGAGCACGATCGCCATCACTCTTGCCTTTTCGGCCTTCTGCTCCTCTGTCTCTTTTGGCATGCCGTATGCCCTGGACAACGGCTCAAACGCCTCTGCGTCCGCGTCTACCAGACGAAGGAAGTCCGCCTGCAGGGCAGTCGCCTTTTCTTTCAGGGCAATGATATCGGCTTCCACATCCGCATATTTCTTTTTTCCAACGGTCAGGCTGCCTACCATATTGCCCAGCGCCATACCGATGGCTCCCACCAGCGCAGATGCGCCGCCGCCGCCTGGTACCGGCGCTTTGGATGCCAGAACATCCACGAATTCTTCACATGTGTTTTTTGTAAATCCCATAAATATCCTCCATGCACGACAGCGAGCAGGGGACATATGTTCCCTGCTTGCCGCATGTATTTTTTTATGATCCTATTATTTATAATTAGAACAGACCTGTGATCTTTCCGTTCTCGTCCACGTCGATCTTCTCTGCGGCCGGAACTTTCGGCAGACCCGGCATGGTCATGATCTCTCCGGTCAGAGCTACGATGAAGCCGGCGCCCGCAGAAATTTTCAGGTTACGCACGGTTACTTCAAAGTCGGTCGGAGCGCCCAGCTTGGTCTGATCATCCGTCAGGCTGTACTGCGTCTTAGCCACGCAGATCGGGCACTTGTCAAATCCGAGAGCCGTCAGCTCTGCTGCCTGTTTCTGAGCGTTTGCCGTCAGAACAACTCTCTTGCCGCCGTATACTTTCTGAACGATCTGATTCAGCTTGTCTTCGATGGTTCCGTCCAGATCATAAGCATAAGTGAAGGAATCATTCGGCTGATCGCAGAGACGAACTACTTCTTCTGCCAGAGCTACGCCGCCTTCTCCGCCTTTTGCCCATACCTGGGAAAGAACTACGTTTACGCCCAGCTCTTTACATTTTCTCTCTACCAGTTCTACTTCTGCCTGGGTATCGGTCGGGAATTCGTTGATCGCAACCACGCAGGGCAGTTTGTAGACGTTGGTGATGTTGCTTACATGCTTCAGCAGGTTCGGAAGACCTTTCTCCAGAGCCTCCAGGTTCTCATTGTTCAGATCTGCCTTCGGAACGCCGCCGTTGTACTTCAGAGCACGTACGGTAGCTACGATAACCACTGCGTTCGGTTTCAGACCTGCCATACGGCACTTGATGTCCAGGAACTTCTCAGCGCCCAAGTCAGCGCCGAAGCCTGCCTCGGTTACCGTATAGTCAGCCAGTTTCAGAGCCATACGGGTAGCGGTTACGGAGTTGCAGCCGTGAGCGATGTTTGCAAACGGTCCGCCGTGTACGATAGCCGGAGTGCCTTCCAGAGTCTGTACCAGGTTCGGTTTCAGGGCATCTTTCAAAAGAGCTGCCATAGCGCCTTCTGCGTGCAGATCTCCTGCGGTTACCGGTTTCTGCTCGGAAGCTTTTCCATATGTATATCCAACGATAATTCTTGCAAGTCTCTTCTTCAGGTCGCTGATATCGCTAGCCAGGCAAAGCACTGCCATGATCTCGGAAGCAACCGTGATATCATATCCGTCCTCTCTCGGCGTGCCGTTGGTTCTTCCGCCAAGTCCGTCCACGATGTTGCGGAGCTGACGGTCGTTCATATCCACACATCTTCTCCAGGTGATTTTCCTCGGGTCGATGTTCAGCGCGTTGCCCTGGAAAATGTGATTGTCGATCATAGCCGCCAGCAGGTTGTTCGCTGCGCCGATCGCATGGAAGTCACCGGTGAAATGAAGGTTGATATCTTCCATAGGAACTACCTGGGCATATCCGCCGCCGGCAGCGCCTCCTTTTACGCCGAATACAGGTCCCAGGGACGGCTCACGCAGAGCTACGACTACTTTCTTTCCAATCTTGGAAAGACCGTCTGCAAGACCTACAGAAGTGGTGGTTTTTCCTTCTCCTGCAGGAGTCGGGTTGATAGCGGTCACCAGAATCAGCTTGCCGTCTTTCGCGTCAGTCTCTTTCAGTAAATTATAATCGATTTTCGCTTTGTACTTTCCGTACTGCTCCAAATACTTGTCATCAATGCCGGCTTTCGCCGCAATCTCGGTAATCGGTCTCATTTCGCATTCCTGTGCGATTTCAATGTCGGATTTGAATCCCATAAGAATTACTCCTTTCTCGATCCCCGAAATCCTTCGGGAATCTGCGCTCCGCGCTTTCGTTTAAATTTTAACAAAGGATCTTCGCTCCTTTGAACGTAACCAATTATATAATGATTTGTCCATCCCTGCATCCTACAATCTGTACTATAATGACAAATTTTTCACAATCGTGATCGACAAATCCCCTGCAACCACCATATCCTCCGCATGGAAGCCATACGGGAAATTATCGCTGTACAGGATCTGCGCGGAGGGCGGGAACTCTTCGTCTCCAGCCCAGAACAGGAATCTCATATAATATCCGTTGACCAGTTCAAATTCATATGCCGTATCGGCTGCATGGATTTTTACAGCCCCCGGGATACGTTCCATAGCCCGTTCAAATACATCCAGCTTATAGCCGAAACCGTAAGTCAGTCTTTTAATGCATCGTCCCGTAAACGGCTGCAGATAAAGTTCGCCGTAAGTAGGAACCTCCCGGAATGTGATAAATTTTCCGCTGGACTTGATAAACTGACCTTCCAGCAGATAACGCAGAATAAAAGTCTGTGCCGGAAGATGATGCATCAGAAGGTTCTTTCCATCATCTTCTTCATCCAGCACACGCACTGCAAATTCCGGATAATCCGCCTCATATTCATGTCCCATGAAGCGGAAACGAAACTTTTGATTTTCTGCATCATACAATATGTTCAATCTTTGTGCCGCTTCCTGAGGGTCCAGGGATTTGTACTTTTCCAGGTAATAGGCAAAGGGCACTTCTTCTTTATGGTTTTCAATCTCCATCTATATCTCCTCCTGCTTTACGCTCGGGAACAGAGAAGTATCTGTATGGGGAATAAAGCACGCCGCCACAAATTCATCCATATAGCCAGGATCTGTGCTCAGTTCCAGATAAGTCATATTATGCGCTATCTCGTGTACCTTCTTCCTCGCATCCTCAGACATGGTTATGCAATAGGCGCCTGTCAGAGACGAATTCCCTATATAATGGAATTTGTCCAGTTCCACATCCGGGAACATACCGATCGTCACCGCATTTTTCATGTTGATTCCGCTTCCGATTCCGCCAGCCACATAGACATTCTCAATCATGGAAACGTCGAAATCCAGGGAACGCAGCAGAGTGCAGATTGCAGAGAATATTGCTCCTTTGGCGCGGATAAAGTTGTCGATGTCCACTTCATTGATGACCACATCCTTATGTCCCGCGGCCTCTTCCTTGAAAGCCAGCACATAACTGCCAATACCGTATTCGTCCCTGCGCACCCGCTTCCCTTCCCGGATGAATTTTCCTTTCGGACTGATAATATCGCACCGGAACAATTCCGCTATCACATCAATGATACCGGATCCGCAAAGGCCCACCGGCTTCTGTCCTTTATCTCCAATAATATGGAAAGTGGGCTCCATAGTCTTCGCGTCAATAGAGCACGCTTCGATCGCTCCGTCAGTAGCACGCATACCGCAGCTGATATCGCCGCCTTCAAACGCGGGTCCTGCAGAGCAGGCGCAGCTCATCATGAAGTCCGAATTTCCAAACACAATCTCACCATTGGTACCCAGGTCGATAAACAGATTATATTCCGGCTTATTCCAGATCATGCTCACCAGCACACCGGCTGTAATATCTCCGCCTACATAACTTCCGATATTGGGCGCAAGTATCACATCCGCATCCGCATGCGCGTGCAGTCTCAGATCACCGGCACTGATATTATCCGTCTCAAAGAAAGCCGGAATATATGGTTCCATACGTAAAGGATCCGCATTTACTCCCACAAACAGATGGTTCATAGTCGTATTGGAAGCCACGCACATATGATAGATATGGTCTGCCGGGATCTCAGCCGCACGGCACATATTATCAAGCATTGGATTGATCGTTTCTTTTATGATTGCTTTCTGCAGTTTTTCCTGGCCGCCTTCTTTTCTGGATTCGATAATCCGGTTAATCACATCCGCTCCATAGCGGATCTGTCCGTTTCCGGAGGAAGCCTTCGCCAGGATCTTTCCGTCTCTCATGTCCAGAAGCACGCCGGACACTGTTGTAGTGCCAATATCTATAGCCGCCGCGCAGAGCTTCTGCTCTCCTGCCGGCAAAATATCATAGACCATAACCTGCTCTCCCAGGTCTTTCAGAACGACGCTCACATGGAACTTCTGTTCCCTCAGCACGTCCGGAAGCTTTCTGAGCACCTGATAGGTCAGCTTCACTTTCTTATCCTCAATATGTTCCTGGATTGCGCGGATCAAACGTTCGTTATCCGGCATAGTATCCTGCAGCGTTGGTCTGTCCATAGACAATTCCATAACAGAAAATATATTCTGGAATGCAATTCCGGACGCCGCCACTTCTTCTCTTGCTTTATCAAATATGGCCACTTCCTCACGGGAGCTTAAATCCGCCACTTTCATCCGGCTCTTATAGGCAGAAGCAATGTCCGGCACCAGGATTTCCACGTCGCCTGTTACCTTTGACAAGCATGCCAGCCGCCATCCGTCTGCGTACTCCTCGTCGGAAATATGCCTTGTTTTCTCACTTTCAAGCTCTCCGCTCAAATATTTTACTCTGCATTTACCGCAGAGCCCATTTCCTGAACAGGGCGCATCGATAGCCACATTCGCCTTGCGCGCCACATCCAGAAGAATCTCTCCGGCGGCAACTGTCACGTTTACAGATGTGCCGTCCTCATGTCGAAAAATTACATTTGGCATCGTGTTTAATCTCCATTTATATTCAGGCAGCGCTTACAAAAAATACTGCCAGCAAACATACTGGCAGTATTGTAATACAGTCGCTGTATATTAGATCTCCAGATAAGAGTCTGCGTACAGAGTATTATTCTTGATGATATCACAGGACTTGATCGTTTCCATCAGACGAAGGTCATTCGGGTTTACGATTGCGGAAGTCAGACCGCACATCATAGCCATGGCAACCATCGCGGAGTCCATGATCGGACGGATGGCCTTCGGCATACCATTGGAGTTATTGGAAAGTCCGCCGGTGGAATTCAGTTCCATATCGGACAGCATCTTGATGAACTCCAGAATCTGCATCTGCTTGTCCTGCATTCCCTTGATAACCAGGAACAGCGGATCAAACCACATATCCTGAGGATCCATACCGAGCTCCATACCTCTCTCCAGCATGGTCTGGCAGTAGGTCATACGCTCGTCATTGTCAGCTGCGATACCTTCTGCGTTGCAAAGTGCGATAACGATCGCATCATTTGCAGCTGCCAGGTCGATGTATTCGATTCTTCCGCCTGCATCTGCAGAGTTTACAATCGGTTTTCCTTTTGCACGGTTGTAAACGGAGATACCCGCTTCAATCGCTGCTTTGTTTGCGGTATCAAGAGCCAGCGGAACATTGTCGAATTCGCTCTGCAGCAGCTGTACCACCCATTTCATCAGTTCCGGTCCATCATTCTCAGCCGGTCCGATATTCACATCAAGATAAACAGCGCCTGCGTCAAGCTGCTGTTTTGCACGCTGAATAATCGGTTCGGGATCTCTGTTGGTAAAAGCCTTATTCACAGCCGGAGCCGTTGTAGATAATCTCTCACCAATCGTTACGAATTTTGCCATCGTAGTGTTTCTCCTTTTGATTATTTATTTCAGGCGGCTGTCCGTACAGGGCAGCCGCTGATCATACATGCGGGATAAATCTCCGCTCTCTTTTAGATCTCGCCGTTTGCTTTCAGATCTTTCAGGAATTTCACAAGCTGTACTGCCTCGTTCGGAGCAACGATAATCTGCCAGCCCGGAAGCTTAGCCTCGAGGTCACCCTTCAGGACAGCGACTTTACCCGGAATTACAAGCTTTCTGCACTTAATCTTAGGCTCTACGTTCTCCTGAATAAAGGTTGCGATAGAGGTAGAAGAAAGTTTTCCTGCAGCCCATGCGGTCAGAACGGAAAGTCCGCCGGCATCGCTGATTACCAGGTTGCACGGCATACCGGATCTCTCCAGCTCGCCGGAAACTACGAAATATGTAAGAGCAAAGTCTACAGTGGTCAGTACCAGAGAGTTCTCGTCTCCGCCATTGATCGGGTAGATACCCGGCTCCACTTTCATCGGCTTCTGAGGATCGGTAAATACGTTCTGTCTCAGGCCGAAGAGCGGAAGTGCGGTAGCGTAATCCATCTTATCAAGCACTACGATGGAGCCGTATTTCAGAACAAATACGGATGCCAGCGCAATCTGCATATTCTCATCGCCTGCAGCAAGTTTGCTCAGGTTTACAATAGACGGATAACCGCAGGTTCTGTCCGGATTCTTAGCCAGGCAGGCACGTCTGATCTGTACTGTGTTAGCAAAAGTTTCTTTTACGGTAGCTCCGGTGGTATCCAGAACCAGGTTCTTGTAGCCGAGTTTCTCGATTGCCGCGGTAGTATCGTACAGCTCGTCCAGGCTTGCGCCGGATACGCCCAGAACCACATCTGCAGCCTTGGCAACTTCTACCATCTCTGCATAGTTGGAAGCGTCCGCGCCGTTCAGGATCGGTTTTTCAGCCTTGCATACTTCCAGGGCTGCCTTTGCAGCTTCCACGTCTTTACATCCGAGAATAAGGACTTTGCCCTTTCCGCTGGCTTTCTTCACTGCCTCAGTATATGCCGCAGCGTCTCCGGTATACTCCACATATACCATCTCAGCATGCATACGCTCTCCGATACGGTCATAATCTACTTTAGAAGACTCTGCCAGTGCAGCTTCCACATCCATATCCGGAGTTACATTAACTGCGAATCTGGTCTTGCTCACGAAAGTCTTCTCATGTCTTGCCAGTACGGTCTCGCCGCCCAGCGAATATTCAGCATCACCGGTACCTACCTTGATCGTCTTCATAGGCGGAGCGGTTGCCTCAGATAAGGTTGCAAGAGCGTCCTCGGACATATGCGGACATTTGGAAATGTCTACAGCGCCCTGAGCCACTTTCATGGCGAATGCCATACAGGTCGGGCTTCCACACTCTTTGCAGTTTGTTTTTGGTGTCATTTTAAAAATATCTAACCCTTTTAATGCCATCGTATTTTCCTCCTCCCTGCGAATTACATCAGCTCATTGATCATTTTAGAAATGGTAGCAACAGAAGCCGGATGTTTCAGGATAACGGCATTGGCGCCGCATGCCAGCACTGACGCTGCGGTAGATACTTCCATACCGATACCGCGGTCTTCCTGAGGACCCCACTCCGGCATATCTTCTTCTGTAGCCATAGCCTCTTTCACATTCCATGCCTCGTCAGCAACCGGAGTGATCATCGGCATCTGAAGCTGAGTATCATTCTGTCCGAGTGCAGCCGCTTTTACACGGTCCATAGTGGATACCACATACTCGAAACCATATCCTACTGCTGCGGTTCCTACATCCATAACGATGTTAGCCGGAGCTACACCCAGCTGGGAGATTAATACGTTTAACTGTTTTGCAAGGTTGATATCGTCTGCGGATTCTGCTCCGACTTTCTGATTGTAAGCCAGACCTGCAGCTGCGGCAACCGTCTTGTAATCCTCTTCTCTTGCGGCCAGAATGATTACATTCTTGCCCTGAGCTACTTCAGCAGCCTTCTGCAGAAGTTCCGTATCTCTTGCCACATTCTTGCAGCCGGAAATAACCAGCGGTACGTCGATGGCGTCAACGACCTCTTTCACAGCTGCCATACACTCTTCCGTAGACTTGTTTGCACCGTTGGGATCTCCTCCCTCCAGCTTCAGGCATACAAAGTCCGCGCCCGGCATCTCCGCCGCTTTCTTGGCAATCTCGCCAAGAGTCGTGCATCCTTCATAATAAGCCTTTACGCCTGCCGGCTCATTTTCCAGGCCAAGGTCGGTGATCATGACACCAATCTTCGGTGCATTCTCGATCGGAGCATCAAACGTATAGAACGGGAATACGTTCTCGCCGCCAATCTTCATCGCTTTCTCGCCACAGCCAACTTCAACTGTATTGATGGAAGCATTAAATTTTCCTGATTTTCCATTGAATGGCATTGGTATATCCTCCTTAAAAATCTTTCTATAGCATTATAACATAAAACCTGCATCCGGGGAAGCATTTTCCTGCATACATTCCGAAAGGGCATGCCTCAAAATGAGGCTGCCCTAATGGAATATGCGAGTTAGGCTCCAGAAACGCGGAGCGTTTCTGTCGCTAAGCCCCTGCCCCTTTCGGGGCCTGCCGTCCCGCGTTTCACGCGGCCCGCCGGAATCTGCTTCGCAGCTTCCAGGGGCTTACATCATCGGCTCGAGGCCCAGTGCGGGGTGTCCTTTTTCGGTCAGGAGCGCAAGCGGCGGCTCCGGATCGGGCGCGATCGTCTCGTGTCCGATCATATCTGTGAAGTTGTCGATGTCGTACAGTTCTTTCGCCGTCTTGTTCAGTTTCTCTGCCACCTGGTCCTTCAGTTCCTTCGGCATCCATACGATTCTCTCTACTCCGCCTTCTGCCTTCATGAACTTCTTGGAGGAGATGAACTGTTTTCCATGTCCCATGAAGCCCGGAGTCTGTACTCCGCCGCCCGTCATGCTTGCCAGCTCTCCGAAGGTCATTCCAAGCGGCGTCATGCCGGTGTACTCACGGTTCGTGATCGCCACTCCGTTGGAGAACGGCTCGATTCCGCAGATACACTCGAAGCATCCGCAGGAGGTCATCGGGTCTTCCATGATGGAGTACAGCGTTACATGCTCCACTGCTCCGCGGGAGAACTTCTGTACCGCTTCATCCACATCTTCATAACGGCCCAGTCTCTCGTCGATCACTCTCTCCTTCGTGATCACCTGGCACGGTCCCTGTGGATCCAGCTCGTTGGTTGCCTTCGCATCCAGCCATGATACGGCTCCGCACAGGCCCAGACGTTCCGGTGTTACCACGCATACATGGCTCGGGGAGAATGCCTGGCACATGATGCAGCTGTAATATACCGGTACGGACTCGTCGGTCATGGAGGTCAGTCTCTCGTCACGGCGGTTATATGCCGGGATCGCCAGTTCCTGACGCAGCTTCGTACATTCGTCCGGATCGGTGATGATCGTTACCGCGCATTTATCTACTACGGCGTCAAACTCGTTCTTGATATTCACATACAGCACTTCCGCCAGGTCTTTCGCGCGGAAGCCTGCCTCGTAGGTGTTCTTGCTGATACGGATACGGATCATGTCACGCTGTCCCGTATGCATCACGCCCTCGATGCAGTTGATGTAGCTGTGGAATTTACGCTCAAATACCGGCTCGAAATCTGCCTGCATGCTCTTTCCTGCCACATCCACGATATACGCGATCTGCTGCTTGCTTCCCACTTCCATCTGGTCGAAGTCCGGTCCGATCAGCGTGAACTTGTGGTCTTCCACTTCCGTCAGCTCTTTCGTGCATACCAGCTCGAAGCAGTCTTTCCTGGATCCGTCGAACTCTACCTGCATGTCTCCGCGGCGGATGATCTCGCCCTCGAATGCGGATGCGAAGGATACCGGGATATCGATCTTCGTGATCTTGATCTTGATGTCGCGGGCTTCCAGAGAGGTCGCGTTGAATTTGGACACATCCTCCTGTACAATCAGGCTCTTCGGCACGCGGAAGATGTTCTCGGTCTCGTTGGTGATAACCGGGAATCCCAGTGCGATGGCTCCTGCTCCACAGGCCACGATCACATCATCCAGCGGTGCGAAAGCATTTACGAATGCCGGTACACGCTCGAAGGTGTATTTCATCAGGTTTCCTGCATCGCCCGGCGTAATGTTTCCGAAGATCAGGGCCGCACGGATTGCAACGGATACTGCATGGATCACGCTGGTCACGTCTTTGCCCAGCGGGATGATACGCACTGCTCCGCCCATGTTCAGGCCTGCTTCCTGACACTGGTCGATGATGCCGCCTACCAGCGTTACCAGGATACCCTGCGCCTGGTAGCTCTTTACCAGATCCACTGCTTCTTCCTTGCTCGGAGCAGCGCCCAGGATAACCGCTACGCCCGGGATATCTCCCGTTACCAGCGGCACGCCCAGCTCACGGATCGTAGCATCCGGCAGATGTCCGCTGCAGGGCTCTTCATACGGGGTCTCGTTATTGATATATTTCAGGACTTCGATGAACTCCGCGCAGAGGGCCGTAGCCACACCGCTCATGAATGCGTCGTTCAGTCTCTTTTCTCTGGTCATCAGGGTCTTGACCACGCCCAGGGCTGCTTTCAGCTCTCCCAGGTTGGATACCTTTGTGCCGGTCACTGCGTAGTAGCAGGGAAGGCTGTAAGCGGTATGCGGGAAAGCGATGGCCTGGTCTTCGCCGTACTGTGCGATTGCGTTGTCGATAGCAGTCTCAGTCAGGCCGTAGACTGCGTCGTTACCGCTGAATACTCTGTCAAATAATGTCACGGTATTGTACCTCCAATTTCTAATTCGATTGATCGAGAATCTCCTTAATCTTCCGGATCTCCTCGGTAGCGGACGCGCTCACATCGAAAGGCGACTGCCCCCGGCGGTCCGCATCTATCACTTCCGTATTGTAATGAATAAATCCAAGCAAATCTTCCGGCGGGATCTTAGAGCGGACAAACTCCTCGTCCTCGGCGCTGCGGACTTTATTCGCCACCACACGCACCTGCCGGATCCCCAGATCCTCTGCCAGACGTTTTACATTCTTATAAGTCTGTACGCTCCTTGCTCCCGGTTCAATGACAACAATGAACTGCTCCATGGATTCACAGGTGCCGCGTCCCAGATGTTCCAGTCCGGCTTCCATATCCATGATTACCACATCGTTGCTGCGAAGCACCAGATGACTGATGATACGGCGGAGCATCACATGCTCCGGACATACGCAGCCTCCCCCTCCGGTCTCTACCGTACCGAGCAGGAGCAGCTTGACGCCGTTGTAGGTCTTGCTGTAAGTATCCGGAATATCGTCTACCTTCGGATTCAGCTTATAGAACTGATTATCCGCTCCGGCTCCTGTACGTTCTTCCACCAGTTTCCGCATCTTGGAAATGGGAATAATGGAATCCAATATTTCTTCCGGGAAGCCCAGCGCCAGCCCCAGATTGGCATCCGGGTCCACATCCGCCGCCAGAACTGTCCTGCCTTCTGCCGCATACAGTCTGGCCAACGTGGCCGCAAATGTAGTCTTGCCGACTCCGCCTTTTCCGGTAATTGCAATCTTCAATGTTGTCACCCTCCGGTCATGCTTTTTATCTCTTCAGGATCAGATGCCGATAGCGGCTCTCTTCTCCTCAATACGGTCGATCATCTTGTCAACCAGTTTCTCAATATCGGTTTCAACGGTATAAGCCGCCTCTACCCAGTCACGAACTCCTTCTGTCAGCCAGTAAGCCATCTGATCAGAACCGCTCACATACGGATCCACGCCTAAGAAGGTGTCGATACCGGTAGCTACCACGTAGTTTCCGATGGAAACTGCCTTCTCGGACATCCATTCCGGTGCGCATCCTACTACCGGCAGCTGAGAAATATTCAGTCCGGAATCTTTTGCCAGTGTTGCAACCAGAATCATCATACGGCTGATATCCACGCAGGATCCCATATGAAGTACCGGCGGAATGTCGGCCAGCTCACATACACGTTTCAGACCTGCACCGCAGAAATCTTTCGCGCGTTTGTCCATCAGACCTGCTTTCGCGGCAGCCTGAGCTGCACAGCCGGATGCAACAACGATGATATCATTGGCAATCAGCTTCTTCATCAGTTCAATATGCGCGTAGTCAGGACGGATCTTCGGATTGTTGCATCCTACCATTGCCACAGCGCCGCGGATAACGCCGGAAGTAATGCACTCGATCAGCGGTTTGGTGGTACCCATCTCATCTACCTGAGAGTTGGTCACGCCGTCCAGTGTCTTTACAATTGCTTCTACGGAATATCCTACGGTTGCCTTCTGTTTCATATCCGGAATGTATACCAGCTCCGGTTTTCTGTTTTTGAAGTTGTCGATTGCAAGCTTCACAATCTGTTTTGCCTTCTCAGCGGCGGTTCCTACATCAAAACGGATGTACTCGGAATCCGGCATCTGCGCGATCGGAGAAGTGGTGATGAATTTGGTGTGGAAACATTTGCTCAGAGGCCCAAGTGCCGGGAAGATACACTGTACGTCTACAACAATTGCCTCGCACGCACCGGTCAGAACCACATTTTCCTGCTGCAGGAAGTTACCTGCCATCGGGATACCGCGGCGCATAGCCACTTCATTGGAAGTACAGCATACACCGGATACCGTGATGCCTTTTGCTCCTACGGATTTCGCGTATGCGATCATCTCCGGATCATCCGCGTATTCGCAGACCATCTCAGACAGAGACGGATCATGTCCGTGTACTACGATATTTACGTTCTCAGCGTTCATAACACCCAGGTTTGCTTCCGTATCGATCGGCTTCGGAGTTCCAAACAGAACGTCGGAAAACTCGGTACCGCACATGGAACCACCCCATCCATCGCAGAGGCCCGCACGCAGAGACTGACGTACCAGAGCTTCCGGCTTGGAAGAACATCCCATATGAGTCATATGTAAAGAACAAGCAACCTCACGGTCGATTGCTCTCGGAGCGATCTCTGCCTTCTCCCAAAGATCCTGGGTATGCTGCGGAGCACGTTTCAGCCAACGCTGATATCCGAAAGGCTTACCATATTCCATCAGAGCGGTTTCAGCTACTTCATGCGCCAGATCATAGATATCTTTTCCTTCTGTCTCGATATTCCATTCTTTTGCAATACGGATCAGTTTTTCCGGATCTTTTACTTTATAAGCGCCATCTGCAGCGGCGTGATACAGGGTATGGCAGATCTCACGTCCGTGATCGGAGTGGGTAGCTGCGCCGCCGGCAGTAAATTTCAGATAATTACGTCCTACGATACCATGCGCGTCGCATCCGCAGATTCCTCTCGGAGCTTTCGGAGTAATACGGCACGGACCCATAGAACAGATACGGCAGCAGATACCCTGCTCACCGAACTTACAATGTGGTGTCTGGTTCTTTACACGAAGCTGCCACGCATCAGCGCCAACCTTAGCGCCAGTTTCAAGCAGTCGGTTAGTAGCGGCTTCAAACTCTTCTACTGTTGTTAATTTAAAGTCTCCCATATAAATCTCCTTTTAAGCAGCCTGTCTCACAGGTCCAGACTGTCTATAATCTTGTATAATGCCTGTCTGACCGGGTTTTCCGGCGGAAGCTCGGTCGTTGGGGTCCCGGCGCTGTCATATTCATACACGCCTTCATCATGGGGAACCACTCCCAAAAGTTCGAGTCCCTGTTTCTGGATCTCTTCCTGGACACCCTCGTTAAGCACCCCTCCCGGGGCACGGTTCACAATCAGGCCAACCTTTCCTGGCTTCAGTCCGCATTCCGGAATCAGACGGGCGATACGCCCCACTGCCTGAATCCCTCTGCGGGAACAGTCGCTGACCAGAATCACAATATCTACGTTTGGCAGAATGCCCCTGCTGATATGCTCCATACCAGCCTCATTGTCCACCACTACATATTTATAATTCTTGGAACGTCTGGCAACCTGAGCAGACAAAAGACCGTTGACAAAACAGTAGCAGCCTTTCCCCTGAGTGTGTCCCATGACCAGAAGATCATAATCATCTTCCTCCGTCAGCGCTGAATCAAATCTGTACTCCATGTAGTCCTGCTTGGACATTCCGGGCGGAATAGGATTATTATCTGACAGTTCCGCCTTTGCGACTTCTTCACGAATATCGCCCAGCGTTTCTTCTACTTCTACTCCCAGCACTTCATTCAGATTGGAATTCGCATCTGCATCGACCGCCAGGATCGGGCCTTTTTTCTTTTCAATCAAATACTGGATCAGCATGCCGGTCAGCGTCGTCTTTCCCACGCCTCCCTTGCCTGCCACTGCAATCGTCTTCGGCATAATGTCATCTCCTAAATCTTAATTTTGCCTTTCTTTTATGTCTTTGGCGGAGACACCCCGAAAGAGAGGAGCCTTTTGTTATTCATGGCTTCTGACACTTTCAACATCATCACCCCCCTTTATTTATAGTTTTTATTGCATCCCATATACAATAATCATTACTTACTCGGCGCAGTTGATCTTCACAACCGAATTCGCCAGGTCAACCATCGTAATGGCGCCCTCCACAGTAATCTCCTGCCCCATGATGTCTCTGATACAGATCGTCGTACCGTCCACATCAATGCGGCTGGCATTCTTGATCAAAATGCTTTCACTGTCCTGTTTCTTTCCATAAACTGTCGCAAGACACATAAGGCTCACCTCCTATTTCAAAAGAGACAGTGCAATGGACAATCTCATATTGCCTTTCTCAAAATCTTCCACACCGCGCTCAACCTGAGCAGCAGCCTCTTCTTTGCCCTGTTCTCTCAAATGCTTCGCTATTACAGCCAACTCCTGCGCATGATGTTTATTGTGATCCAGCATATACGCCAGAACCGCCGTATCTTCATCTTTTGGCTGTTCTCCGTGTGCATGCTCATGATCATGCGTATGTTCATGCTCATGCCCGTGATCATGGCAGCAGCCGCAATGGCTGTGGTCTTCATTCGTTACGTGCATTGACAAATCTCTCCTTTCCTCAAAAAATTATGTTAATTTTTTGACATTCTTGACTGTATTATACCCCCTGGGGAGATATTTGGCAAGCAGTTTCAAATAATAGCCAAGCCGAAATATTTCATTCACACCTGGCTATTATTTTCATTCTCAGATCCCGGCCTGTTTCAGGAGTTCCGGTACTTTGGACTCCCATCCAAGCGCCATGATATGTACACCCTGGCAGTAAGGTCTGCACTCTTTGATAATACGTGCCGCAATCTCCACGCCGGTAATGCCTGCTTTGGTCTTTTCTTTATCCTTCTTAAGTTCTTCGATCATTTCGTCCGGAACATGGATACCGGCCACATTATCGTTCATAAACTTTGCCATACCTGCGGATTTCGGAATGATGATGCCTACCTGCACCGGCTTGCCGAACTGTTTTGCCTTCTCCATAAATTTGATGAATTTCTCCGGTTCGAATACTGCCTGAGTTTGGAAATACTCCGCGCCCGCGCGAACTTTTCTCTCCATCTTTGCCAGCTGAGCATCTACGGAATCACTGCACGGAGATACAACTGCTCCCTTCGCGAATTTGGGCGGTTCGCCAACCAGTTTATTTCCGCCCAGGTCAACGCCCTCTTCCAGCTGCTTTACCGCGTGGATCAGAGATACAGAATCCAGGTCAAACACCGGTTTTGCCTGCGGATGGTCTCCCAGACTGGTATGGTCTCCGGTCAGAAGCAGCAGGTTCTCGATGCCGAACATAGCTGCGCTCAGAAGATCTGACTGAAGAGCAATACGGTTTCTGTCACGGCAGGTCAGCTGATAGATCGGGGTAAGCCCCTCGTCTTTCAGAGCTTTGCACATTGCCAGAGAGCCGAGACGCATGACGGAGGACTGGTTGTCGGTCACGTTCACGGCTGTAACGCCACTCAGATAAGTCTTCGCCTCTTCCAGCAGATGTTCAACATGAAATCCTTTAGGCGGTCCTACTTCCGCAGAAACCACAAATTCACCACGTTCAAATAACTCTGTAATCTTCATTATACATTGCTCCTAATCATCATATTTTTTGTGTTTACTGTTGAGACACTTCTTTATCCGTCGCGTAATTGCGCACCTGAGTCGGGCATTTCAGCACATCCAGACGTCCGATCTCCTTCAGGCGTCTGTATATGCGTTCCCAGCCGCATTCCATATTATTGTCCACTTCACACATACCATTCTTTGCGCCGCCGCACTGGCCATTGACCAGACTCTTGGAACAGGCCGTGATCGGGCAGATCCCGCCGGTCAGATTCAGGTAACATTCTCCGCACTGACCGCAGTCATATTCCAACGGAGTCACTCCCTGAAATCCCGGAAGTCTGCAGGTATCGCAGCCCGCGTAGACCGGCTTGTCCTCCAGATATGCGGAGACTGCCTGCACTCCTACGCCGCAGGAGAATACCAGTACTGCATCAGCGGCATTGATCTCGTCCATATGCTTTTTGAGCCGAAGCTCCATATTCTCAGGATTGCATATATAATCCGTGGTCATGATTCCGGTCACGTTCCCGGCGTCTGCCAGTTCCTTCTGAAGCGCCGCGGCTTCTTTTTCCGGAAAATACACCTCTTTGCACCCATGACAGTTAATGATAAAAACTTTCTTTCCCTCTGTCAGCGATGCGATCGTATCTCTTGCTTTTAACTGGGTAATCAACATATTACTTCATCCCCCTTACGGCATTTTTTCCGGCTTTGATCTTGGCAACCAGCGGGATCTTGGAAGAGCAGATATATTCGCAGCATCTGCATTCCACGCAGTCCATAACGTTCTTGTCCTTCATGCCCTGCCAGTTCTCTTCATCCGCATATTTCGCGAAATACAGAGGAGAAAGTTCCATAGGACATACATCCATACAACGTCCACACTTGATGCAGGGCTGCTCAACCGTATGATCGGTCTCCACTGCGATGATGCCGTTAGAGCCTTTCATAATCGGCACATTCAGATCAGAAAGAACAAATCCCATCATCGGTCCGCCTGCCTTGATCGTGACATCGTCATCTGTCAGACCGCCGCAGTAATCGATCAGGTCTTTAGTGTTCGTACCGATCTTTACTATGTAATTGCCCGGCTTCTTCAGTTTTTCACCGGTCACGGTCACCACGCGCTCAATCAGGGGCATCCCCTTCTGGATAGCGTCGGAAATGGCCTTTGTGGTACTGATATTGCTTACAATGCATCCCACATCTGCCGGCAGTCCGCCGCTTGGAACCTTTCTTCCCGTCACGCGCTTGATGAGCATCTTCTCAGCTCCCTGGGGATATTTGGTTCTGGCAACCACCACATCCATATTGTCATAACCGGCTGTCTTTTCTTTCATCAATTCGATGGCATCCGGCTTGTTGTCTTCGATGACGATCAGACCTTTCTCAGCGCCTGTCGCTTTTAAGATCGCTTTCAGTCCGAAAATCACATCGTCCGCAAACTCCAGAAGCACCCGGTGGTCTGCGGTCAGGAGAGGCTCGCACTCGCAGCCGTTCAGCAAGATCGTGTCTACAGGTTTAGCCGGTTTCAGTTTCACAGAAGTGGGAAATCCTGCGCCGCCCATGCCTACGATACCTGCGTCGCGGACAATCTCCACAATCTCGTCCGGTGTCAGGTCGTCCAGTCCTTTATGCGGCTGCACCGACTCATGAAGCGTATTCTTTCCGTCTGACCGGATCACTACGGAGAGGCACTCGCCCCTTGTAGCGTGTCCGTGGTTCTCGATAGCCGTCACGGTACCGCTGACACTGGAATGAACCGGGCTGCTGATGAATCCTGCGGACTCACCGATCACCTGGCCCACTTTTACGGTGTCGCCCACCTGTACCACAGGATTTGCCGGAGCGCCCGCATGCATGGACAACGGAATCACTACGGTCTCCGGATCCGGGAATTTTTCCAAAGGAAGGTGCTCGGTAAACTCTTTGCGCTCTGTGGGATGTACGCCGCCATAATAACCGTCAAGCCGGTTCTCACGGACGGATTTGACATATTCTGTCACAAACTTGTGGTCTGCCTTGGAATAATCTCTCATCTGTACCGGCTGATTCAGGAACTCGTCAAGGCGTCCCTGCTTTTCCAGCCTTCTGTAGATTTTCTCCCATGCGCAGTCTTTGCTGCTGTCCACTTCACACTTCCCATTTTTCGCGCCGCCGCACTGACCGTTAACCAGACTCTTGGAGCAGTCTACGATCGGACAGACACCGCCTGTGACATTCAGATAGCACTGAGCACATGCGTCACAGCTCTTCTTCGTCAGGGCCATACCGTGATGTCCCCGATAGTTCAGAGAATCTGCCGCTGCATATACAGGAACATTGACCATGTCCGCGACAGTCTGAACGCCCAGTCCGCAGGAAATCACGAAAACATGCTCCGTGCCTTCCGGAATCATATCCTGCAATTTTCTCTCAGTCTGGACTTTGTTGCACAAAAAATCGACCTTTGCACTACCTGTGATTGTTTTTCCTTCTTCTGAAACAATTTTCTCAAATTCGTCGCAATCTGGTTCGTCAACGGTCTCAAATTCTTTGAAGCACTTGTTACAGGCGATGATGAACAGGTTGTCCGTACCGGTCAGCACCGATGCCAGTTCGTCGCGCCCTTTCAACTTATACTTGGTATAGTTTTCCAATTGCTCACCTTCCTTATGTAATTGATTTTTAACCATTTAATACATTGTGAAGTATAACACATAATATCTAATTTATCTAGCCTAAAACATATTTTTGCGTCGAAATAATGCATCCTGCACAAAAAGCGGCGTATCCCTTTTATTCCCGGGATATCCGCCGCTCTCTTATTTCAGCCAAGTATGTAATTTTCACTGAGTACTACGCCGCCCGCATCCCCAAATTCCGGAACAGACAGGCAGCTGTTCTGATCCAGATAACAGTGCGTATCCATATGGCTGTTCCAGTCCAGAAATACCACGTTGCAGCACATGCCCAGCGGAGTAAAATCTTGCAGGAAACGACGCAGTTTTTCTTCGGATATTTCCATACCAGGATCAGCCATATCAATAAGCACGGTAAATGTATCTTCTCTCTTCCCGAACAGGCGCTCATATTCTTCCAGCAGCCCTTTGCTTTTCTTCATCCAGTCGTGCCATTTGAAATATTCTATGATCCTTGCCTCCCGTCCGGTGACCAGATATACCATATCCCGCATCACCGACTTCGTTCCCCGGCCGCTCTGGATCCTCTGCAGATTCCGGATCACTTCCCGAAGCTGTCCGGATGTAAACTCCCTGTCTCTGGCCCATCCGCCCGTCCATTCAGAAAAAGCATGCAGGTTTTCCTCCGAAGTCAGCTCATAATCCAGATACTCCGGAATATGATCCACTTCTTTCTCCAAATCTTCATACATACTCTGAAGGGCAGCCATATATCGTTCAAAAAAAGAGTTTCTTCCCTCTTCCTGATAAATCTCCGGCAGATACTCGGAAAAACTCTGCCACGGAAATTCGGCCTGAAATCCTTCCAGACAGAAACGGCTGTCCGCAGCCGCTCCGGAGACGCTGACCATCACCCAGAGGTATCTGCCTGTCAGCTCATGCAGCAGCATATCGTCCGTATTGACCCTGCGGATCCAGGAATATTGTTTCAGTATCTCGGCTTTCTGCGGGAAGGTCAGGCCGCCGTCTTCCATCTCTTCCCGGAGGTCCGCATCGGCAGCCGCAGCCAGCACTTCATATTTGCAGTTCTCGAATACCCCTGCAAGACGGAGCCTGTGCCAGGTTCCTCCCTGATCCATAGAGTCAAACACCGGCGCCAGCCAGGCAAAATATCCTCCTCCGGACCCGCAGAGGCGATCGTCGTCCGTAAGCTCCATCCGGTACTTTATGCCCCGCCGAAGAGCCAGTCGAAACATATTCACTTTTTTTGCAGTCTTCACCATCGCCGGTATTCCTCCTTGTCCCGCTTAATAAAATCCCAGATCCGCAGCCTCCAGATAGCTGAGAGCGTCTTCTCTCAGAAGAATGTCTCCTCTTTCGTTCTTCACTGCCGCGCTTCCGGTACGTTCCAGAGTCAGCTCCTGTACCCGTTCCACCTCATCCAGCGCCTCCAGTCTCATAAAAAGCTTTCCGCCGGAAATCGTCGCTCCGAACGGTTGTTCTTTTCGTTCATAATCAATCATATCTTTCAGGCACTCTATGACCTTTTCCCGATCCCGGGGCGTATCCCGGATCAGATGTATCTTCCCGTGCACAGTAATTCCTACATAAGCAGGCTCCTCAATGCTTACTTTCGTGTTCAGCAGCCGGAAAGGCTCCATGTATGTTTCAATCCGCGCCCGGTATATGTCTGAAAGCCCCGCCTTTTTCTCTCTGCTGTAAGGTTTTACAACCACGACCACTTCATTGACGCCGCGCAGCTTTCCTGTAATCTCTCCATACACGGTACCAGGAATCACATGTGCAGTTTCCAGCATCAATCCCGGTGTGTTCAAGATCACGCTCTTATAATCTTCTGCAGAAGCCATCCTCTGCTGATGAAACAATTCTTCCTCCATGCGGGCAGCCATCTGGCGAACTGTCTCTCGGCCTTTTCCTCCATGCGCGTCTTCCGGATTCCAGACCCTGAAGGATGAGTCCCCAGCATCCGCGGCAACGCTGATACTTCCGGCCATCGCATTACCCTTTTCATACATAGAACACACCAGTCCGGTCACATGAATCAGACAGTTCTGCGGCGGTACTGCCCCGTGGATGCCATCTCCAAACCGGACGCACTGAGTATCTCTGTCATAAGTGAATACCTGATCCCGATATCCCGCCTGATCCAGATCTTCCGTGTATTTCCATATGTCAAAGTGCTTTTCCCCGGTCTCCAGCGCCAGGGAAAAACGGCAGATGTCCGGATAATCAAACAGCAGTTCCTGGCCGGCGCAGCCGTCCGTCCGTCCGATCTGCAGTTCCGGAAGGATCTCGCCTTCTTTACAAACCGTTTTCTGCTGTACTACTTCCAAAGGATTCACATAAATCATCCCTATGCCCGGAAGAGCATCATAAGCATCTTCCTCCAGAATGCAGCGGATATAATATGCTTCTCCCATCCCTTCCGGGTGACGGAAACGCTCCATGGCGCTGATCCCGCCCACACGGACAATCCCGCTCTTCAGAAAACCGCAGGTGCCGTCTTCTGTATCCAGATCCGTCCAGCCCGCTTCTCCGAAAAACTGCCACCGAAGACTGCACAGCCTGAAATCCTCATCAAACGGATTTCGCCGCTCATCTGCTTTTATACATATATATAACCGATCCCCGTCGGACAGGGGCTTTTCAAATCCCAGATACAATATCGAAGAATCATGGAAATAATGCGCGAAAGCCCGGGCATATTCTCCGTCTGCTCCAGCAAATGCAGTCAAGTTCATCGCACTGCCGTCGGTTTCACTGATAAATGAGCAGAACCTGTTTCCTGTCCCCATATACTCTTCTTCTGACTCGAAGGGGATCTCGCCTGCCAGGAACCGCGTCCCCGCCGGGATACGGATCTCTCCCTCTTCTCCTTCCACAGCCAGGTAGCATCTGGCTGCCTGAGCAGGGAGCGGTTCGATACCCAAAAGCTTCAGATACTTTTCAATATGCACATCCCCCGTCGCGTTCAGATAATAATTCAACATATCGGTCAGCCACGCATAAGCCTGCAGCACCGTTATCCCGGGATCATGATTATTGAAATCCGTCCACTGGTCCGTCATGGCCGGTATGCGGCTTACTGCCCTCTGTATCATCTGTTCATAGCTCAGATCATCCAGTCTTGGTACTTTTAACATTCACTCACCTCGATATATACCATATGATCTCCATTTACCGCCATGAGAAACGGATCCTGCATTCTCCCGTAAAACTCTTCGTTCACCGGGACTTCTTTTCCCTCCACATATGCCGTCATCACGATCCGCGACACGCTGCACCCGACTATGCCCGCGCGCAGCCGGGCTGTCACCTGAGAAGTTCTCGGCATCTCGCCGATCTCCCAGCCATCTCCTCCCATGCCGCCTTTCAGGGGATCCAGAAATTCCCGAATCAGGTCCTGCGCCCTCTGCTGAAGATCATATGCATGATCTATACCTTCCTTTTCCAGCCACACTCTCACGCTGAACCGTATAAAGTGAGGCTGGATCAATACCAGTTCTTTTCCCAAAGGAATCAGCGAACTGTCTCTCATCAGGCGCTCCCGGATCGCCTTCTTGATCTCCGAAAATACATGCGCGCCTTTTTCATATTCTTCTATCAGGACGGCAATGGTCACACAGCCGGGTCTGTCTTTCCCTTCGGCATCCGTATGATTGCAGCATTTCACCTTCCGCACCCCGTAAGAAACCTGAAAAATAATGTCAAACAGATCACGGTTAGTCACAGCCCGGTTCCTGGTACGCAGCATCCCTCCTGCGAGACGTTTCACGCTTTCCTCTGTATATCCGTCGTACCCGCCGTAGGTAGGGAAGGGGTTGTTTACCGAAGAAATATACCGGATCGCGGATCCCAGCACTTTGATCGAACCGGCAGGCAGATTCGCCTTTGTTCCGGTATAATTGCAGTGATGTACCCGGATCTGGGGGCCTTCCTCCGGTATGCGGAAATTCACAAACGTATTTTTCCGGAAATGGAGCACCCCGTCCGCCATATCCAGCTGGAATGTCCTTCCGCCTTCATATGCCCGCTGCGCACGCTTCCAGGAAACCCATCTGCGCCCCTCTTCCGTATCCTCCAGGATTTCCACTGAAGCACGCAAAAGATTTTGCTGGGACAACTGGATATCCAGAGCTTCTTCCATGCTGTCAAGATAAAATTCTTCAGTCACCGTATTTACGTTGACCACTTTGGCCATATTCGGATAGATTCCGCGGATTACCGGAAGCGCGTATTCCGGATTTTCTTTATTGTAATCTATAAACCGCAGGAAATATCCTTCTTTTCCGAACATGGATCTGCGCGCCATATCTCCCGGTATTACCAGCAGCATATTGCCGGAACCGCAGAAACCGCCCGTATAATCCGACACCCGGACGGGCGCGAAGCCATGATCGGACCAGTATTCTACCTGGAAATCCACCGGACGGTCGCTGTAATTCTCGATATCAAAATACAGGCTGAACGGCGTACCCGAGACCGGAGCGTCAAACCCCAGGTACATGGTGCGTTTCCCATGTTCCGTATGACAGAAAAGATTCGTGTTTCCGCCATATCTCAGATCTTTTGTCACATCTCTTTCATCAAAATTATTTTTGCTCAGGGCATAATCCGCTCCCTGCTTTTCGTCCGCGTACGAATAGGCAAGGTTCAGGGCCGAAACAAACGGGCAGCGGTACACGGCCGGCATCCGGTAAATATTCTCTGCCTGCAGAAGCCTCGCCCGGATACGGCCTTCTCTTCTTCCGGCATCATAATCCACCATATCGGAAGGGCAGACAAACTCCAACGTCACCTCGCCCTCTCGGGACCCGTTAAACAAAGCGTTCAGATGTTCTTCTTTAAACAGCCGTTTCCAGCCGGTCACACTCAGATATTCCCAGCATACATAGTCCGCGACCACTTCAGCCGGACGTATGGACAAGGGCTTTTTCGGTTTTTTCATGATCGCCTTGTATTCTGTGTCGATCTCGGGCATCTCCAGAATTTCTTCATGCACCCGGTAATCCAACCGGAAACGAATCTGCACCTTCGCCCCTTTTCTGCTCAGAACCTCCGGATCGTCAAACGCGAATCCGCTGTAAAGTCCCATTGGTTTTCCGAAAGGATAAAAAGCGCCCGCGTTTTCCTCCACGCCGTTGACATAGACCTCTTCCGGAATCACGTTATCCTTTTCAAAGGCAACGCTCACCGTATCCACATAGAGGTCCGGCATCTGTCCGGTACAGGTCAATATCAGACAATAGCATTCTTTCTGCCCCACAGTCGTTTTCCCGGGCATATAATCGTCCATCCTTACCGCAATATGCCCCTCTTCTTTTTTCACATCCGGAAGCGCTTTCTCCTTCCCCCCTGCTTCCAGCATGGACCACCGTAACTGATCTGATACCAGAAAATCCAGCAGAGCTTCCTGTTCCCCTTCGCTGACCGCTCTGATATATATCTTCAGTTCCGGACTGCGCACTTCATCGAACAGACTGTCAAAACACAGATACAGCCGGTGCTCTGCCCGGTTCTCTCCCCGAACACTGAAAGCGGTAAAAGGGGAACGTTCCTCCGGCCCGCAGCTGTGAACCACGATCCGGTCTTCCTCCCGGTCCGTCACTGCCGCCAGAACGGGATTCGCGTCCGTCACCGTCAGGCTGTGCTCTGTCTCAAAGATTACATCTCCGGTCTCCGGAGCTTCCGCCATGGTTCTCGTTCCTTTGGGAACCAGGATCATACCTTCATACCCCGTTACCGGACGGAACTGCACATACCCTTTTGAAGCGCTGACCGGCTCCTTTAATAAAGATTCAAACAGATTCAGGTACTGAATATAATGCTTATCCAGTACCCTGTCATATCTCTCCCGGCATTCTTCCAGCATACTTCCGCAAAGATCGGTCATGACGGAACCCGGATCATCCCCTCCGTGTTCATAGGCAAATTCCGGAACATAGGAGTTCATTGTTCTCTGCAGTTTTTCGTATGTATTCTCCATCATCTCCGCTCTCTCCTTTCTTCCGCCTTACAGTTCTCCGATCCCTTCTTCCAGATAATACGGAAATACCAGGTTATTCGGATTGTTGGTTGCTCGTACCGTGTAATGAATATTCAGATACACAGCCCCCCTGTCTGTTCTCCGCCTGTCCACATCCACTTTCACATTTCGGATCCTCGGCTCATATTTGGTCAGCGCGTCCTCCACTTCATGGCTGATCCGCACTGCGAATGCAGAATCCGGCACATCAAACAGATACTCGTGAACCGCACACCCGAAATCCGGCAGCATGGCCCTCTCTTTTTTCCGCGTCATTAAAATAATATAGATCGACTGGCGGATATCTTCTTCATTCTCCGCCATCACAAACTGCCCGGTAGCCGGGTCGATCCTGGGAGGAAACGCGAAGCCTCTCCCCAAAAATGCTTTTGTTCTGTCCATACCTTTCCCGCCTTTCATCTCCGACTGCCGCGCTCCTATCAGTTCACCTGTACGACGGCTCCCTTCAATGCCAGCGGACCGGATGCCTGCACGTTTACCTGTGCCTGTCCCTTCAGATCTACCTGCGCCCCTTCCATCTTAAGAGACGCGTTTGCTTTCAGCCCGATCTCATTGTCGGCTGAAACAGAAACTTTGGAAGCTTTCAGCTGGATATTTCCTCCGCTTCCATCCATGGTCAGCTCTGTGCTCCCTGCTTTCAGGCTGATCTTTTTATCTGCCTGCACAGACACTCCGCCGTTTTTATAATCCAGTTCCAGAAAATTTTTTCCATCCTTATCAGCCACGCGCACGCTCTCCTTTTCATCGTCCGCCGTGATCACATGTCCTTTGGGCGTGGTCAGTGTGATATTTGCTTTCCCTTCCTCCTCCTGGATCAGGATATCCAGACCGCCCTTGGTTTTCAAATGCTTCTTTAAATTTTTATCGTCAAAGCTGTCATTTACAATGGATGCCCCCTCCGGATACAGACTTCCCAGCAGGAAAGGCCGTTTCAGACTGCCGCCGATAAACCCTACCAGTACAGTCTCATCGATCTCCGGAACACAGTACATCCCATAGTCTTTTCCTGTATACGGGGAAAGCAGCCGCACCCATTCGCACATATTTTTCCCGGTCTCCCAGACAGTGAATTCTACTTTCACCATTCCTTTGAAATCCGGATTATTGTTTTCCACCACCGTTCCCTGGACGAATCCGGGGACGGTCTGGCTGTCATAACGTTCATTTTCTTTCTGCAGCAAATCGGTTATGGAATTCACAGACTGTCCACCTCCGCCTTCAAATATGTACGGTAGCCGCTTCTGTCCACCACATGCCGCACACAGGTCACATAATATTTCCGGTTCATACGCGAGGACAGCTGATCCAGCTCCACGTAGCGTCCCGGCGCCAGCTCCGGGATTCCGATACATTCGCAGTCCATCTGTCCGAAACGGGCAAGCCCCGCATCCAGGCGGGTCTGAGCGCGTAATTTGGCCTCCGCGGCGTCCTTAACGCCCGGCTCATAATAAACCTGATGAGAATCTCCCATCATTTTTTTCGGGCCGGAACCGCTGCCATACGTTCCTGCCGGCGATGCCTCTCCGCTGATCTGCTTCCCGCTGGAAGCATCGATGCTGCGCACCTCGATCTTTTTTACCAGTTCCTGTCCCGATATCGTGAAACGGGCATTGAGCAGCCCTTTTCCCGGAACCAGCTTCATGATCGGAGAAGTCACTTTTCTGCGCTTTCGAAAATACACCTTTCCCTGCAGCACAAAAAATTCAAAACCGTTCTTTGAGGCCTGCTCCACAATCAGGTCATAGTCCGACATCATGTGGCTGCGCAGCGGTACTTCCTCTTCCGGACATCGATCCAGCTCTTTTCCCGCCAGATAGCTGCTGGCCGGCGTTTCTCCCAGAACCGCCGAAACTACGGCGTCCGCACTTTTCTGGGTAAAAAACTCCATCCGCCGGGTCTTCATCAGGAGCCCTTTCAGATCCATGCATTCCACATAAATATCAAAGCCGCTGCCATCTGAACCGTACCTGTATTCGATCCGGTTAATGTATCCTTTAAACACCGACTCCAGACGTACATATCCCAAGGATACCTCCACGGTCTCGCCCAGCTGCAGGACGTCTGTCTCGCTGATATAGTCTGTCAGTTTCGGTTCATAAGCCCCGATCACCAGGAACGTACACCCGGAGGCCTCGAATCCGTTGGTCAGCTCCAGTTCCAGTTCCCCGATCTGAAGTTTTTCCCCCGATATCAGTTTCCTGCTGCCCACCTGAATCTCCAGCTCCGGAGACACAAAACCATTGTATTTCTTTTCCAGTTCCGCATAGGTGGCGGTAACGCTCATCAAATCCATATGCTGCCCTCCGTTCCTGCTTCTACAGCGCCGGGATCTTCAGACGTTTTGTATAATCCACTTTTCTGGGATTCAATATCCCATTTTCCCGTGCGATCTCTTTCCAGCATGACACATCGTCATACTCCATGTCCGCAAGCATCCAAAGTTCCTCTCTGGGGTTCATCCTGCGGTACTTTGTGCGGTCCGGGGACTGGCGCGGATTTGCCCCGATATCATTCAGGAGTTCTTTTTCTTCGCCTTTTATCGACATCTCTATATTCGCCCTCACCGGCTGTCCGTTTCGGTTGAACATCTGGTACTGAATCGTCAAAGAAGTCACAATGCCGTAAAATTCCATAGTCCCCCATGAAAAGCAGAGCAGATCATTTTTATGAGAATCAGGAGTGATCTTCGTGAGCATGGACAGATCTTTGCAGATCCCCGCCAGTTCATTCTCATCTTTTAAATAATCCGGATATTTTTCAACTTCATCGTCTTCTTCTACATAGGTTGTCGTGTCCAGACGAAGCTTAACCTGCATCGTGGCCAGGCTTTCCTGCTCCTGCTGCTGCTGTTCCGGCGTTGCGTTCTGTCCTTTTCCGTTCGTTTCACTGGAATTAACGCCCCGGCTGATCGAATACTCAGCAGGATTAAACTGAACCTCTATAGATTTCTTCTTGTTTTTGTCAAGAGGATCCGGATATGTCAGAGTCGCTTTGATCAGCGTCCCGTCTCCCCAAATCAGTTTTCGTCTCTCATCATTGGAAATCATTACCGAAATCCTCTCCTTTCCCTCTCTGTCTTCAGTCGTTCTTCTAGTCTGCGGTAAACCTGGTCCGCGATCCTGCCCACGCTTTTATCCAGCTGCAGGTTCAGCGCGCGTTCCATCTGCCGGGCAAGCTGAATGCCGCTTTTCCCTTCTGTCAGCAAAGACGGGTGGTTCGTAATGACCTCCCTGACGATCTCTTTCTGGCGTTCCATCAGTTTTTCCTGATGTATCACGGTCTTTTCCTTCTCAGTTCTGATCTCCGTGACGATCTCTTCCACTTCTTTTTTCAGCCGTCTGGTTTCCTGCTGCGTTTCCTTCGGGTCTGTTTCTCTGGCAAAAACCATCGCGGCAGGTTCCGGACGCATCGTCAAAGTCACGCCTTCACCCGGAAATTTCATCCGGACGCCCGTACCCCTTTTCTCCGCCGTCAGGGGACCTGGATGTTCCATCATTTCTTCTGACTGGACTCGTACCTGATAAACTCTCAGGATCGTCTCAAGCGCTTCTTTTGTCTCCGGAGCCCCTGCCCGATTTCCGGCATAATCCGCAAGCACCTTTTCTGCCTGCTGCAGGGCCACGGACCTGGCCGCCGGGTTTCCTCCTGTGTGCCCTGCAGACACATCCGCTCTCCGAAGCATCTGTTCTGCGGTTTCATGGACAGTCCGCTTCAAAAGGACTGACGGCTCCGCAGGTACGGTTCCCTGCCGGATTTCCGGAAGGACCGTTTCGATAATCTCACGGCGGTTCTGCGCCGTCTCATCCCGGGTATACTCCAGTACTGCCGGCGCCATCTCAAATCTCCGGAATACAGCGCCTTCTTTCTTTCCAGTCTCTGCGCTCAGATGAAGCATCAAATCCGCATGCCTCGTCACCGACTCTGTAAACTCCCTGTTTCTCTGTATATGATCCTGCAGTGCAGACTCGCTTTTCTCCTGTTCTTCCGGTGTCCGGTGCACCGCCTTTGCCCCCTGCGCCGTTGTCTGCACAGACACGGTATCCTGTGGCGTCTGACGCGCGGACACAGGGTCTTCCGGCATCCGCCGCGCGGATATTTCCTCTCTGCGGGGCTGCGATGCCTGCAGCTGTTTTTCCGGGGTTCCTTCCGCGTCGGAACGGTCCCCGGTCTCTTCCAGATAGACGATCGGGATGTCCGCATCTGCGCGGACAGATGCATGCCTCGTCACCGACTCTGTAAACTCCCTGTTTCTCTGTATATGATCCTGCAGTGCAGACTCGCTTTTCTCCTGTTCTTCCGGTGTCCGGTGCACCGCCTTTGCCCCCTGCGCCGTTGTCTGCACAGACACGGTATCCTGTGGCGTCTGACGCGCGGACACAGGGTCTTCCGGCATCCGCCGCGCGGATATTTCCTCTCTGCGGGGCTGCGATGCCTGCAGCTGTTTTTCCGGGGTTCCTTCCGCATCGGAACGGTCCCCGGTCTCTTCCAGATAGACGATCGGAATGTCCGTATCTGCGCGGACAGATGTATGTCCCGTCACCGATTCTGTAAATTCCCTGTTTTTCTGTATATGATCCTGCAGTGCGGATTCGCTTTTCTCCTGCCCCTCCGATGTCCGGTACACTGCCTTTGCATCCTGCGCCGTTGTCTGCGCAGACACGGTATCCTGTGGCATCTGACGTGCGGACGCAGGGTCTTCCGGCATCCGCCGCGAGGGTGTTTCCTCTCTGCGGGGCTGCGATGCCTGCGGCTGTTTTTCCGGGGTCCTTTCCGCGTCAGAACGGTCCCCGGTCTCTTCCAGATAGACGATCGGGATGTCTGTATCTGCGCGGACAGATACTTCTTTCGCCCTGTCTGCATGCTCTCTTTTTAGCTCTGCCTTTTCTTCCACCTCTCTGGTAAAATCCAGGCTTCGCCTTATGGCGTCGTCCCAGACATTTCTTTCTTTTTCATCTGCCGGTCCTAAAGATGCAGGCTTTCCTTCCCGGCTCTGCTGCTCCTGCGCTGCCGGAAATTCTGCCGGTTTCCCCGGCTGAGAGGTAAACTCCCTTTCTACATTGGCAAATTGTACCGGCATCTCTTTCTGTACCCCGGCACGGGCAGCCGCATCTGACAGAGAAAGCGTCTCCTGTCCCGCTTTTTCCGCCGCCCTGCCTTCTGGTTCATATTCCTGCGTCCGCGCTTCTTCAGGATATTCCAGGGACAGGAAATCGGTACGCTGCCGGGGAAGAACATTTCCTGCGTCCTGAAAAAGAAAAGAAGTTTTCTGTTCTATGCTCCCGGTCTGCCTTCTGGCCTCTACCAGCGCTTTTTCCAGAAAATAGGTCTGTCCGGCAGACTCCTCTTCCGGATAATTGAAATGCACCGGCTCCTCTGGTACAATTTCTGTTCTCTCCCGGCGTTTCGCCAAAGACTGTCCCGCAGATTCCCGGAATACAGACCAGGTCTGTCCGCCCGGCTGCAAGACCCGGTTCTCCGGATACCGATCCGTATAATACTGCTGAACCGTTGTCGCATAAATACTGCTGTTATATATATTTTCAAGTTTCCGAAACAGAATTGTCTGTTCCTTCTGCTCACTGTTTTCTTCTTCCTGTGCCGGAAGCAGCCGTTCTTTCAATATCTCCAGCCGCCTTGTCCCGCCCTCTTTCATGAGCGTGCGGATTTCCCGGCTAAAATCCCGTATCACCCGTTCCCGGGCTTCGGGCATCTCTTCTCTTACCGCTCTTTCTATCTGCTTTTCCAGACCAGGATAAAGCGGCTGATAGATCCGGTTTTCCAGAATCTGCGTCAAAAAAGTCAGATTCTGCCGATACAGGTAATTTTCTTCTTTCAGATTTGTAACCTGAAAAAGATTCGTCACATATTGTTTCTGCTCACGAATCCCCTCCGGTTCCGGATCCTCTTCTTCTAAATATACCATCGGTGCGGATTCATAGTCGTATCCGAAGCCGCTGTGTTTTTTTATGATGCTGTCCGCGAAATCCAGAAAACGGCTCAAAGTCTTCATTTATCACAACGCCTCCGTCCTGCTGTTCATTACCAGTCCCAATCGTCCGGATCCATACCGCTCTTCTGATATCCGTCTTCTTCCAGCGTCTGGTATGTCATCTCCAGCGTCAGCGACATGATCCCGCTGTTCTCCGCATTCAGCTCGCTCAATGACGCCTTGCGGATCATGCATCCCTGCAGCTCATAGGATTTTACCGTCTCCCCTTCCGCCCCCAGCACATAGATCGATACCTCGCCCCGGATCCGGCGCCCCGGATAGTATTGGGTAAATTCGTCCTCATTCTGCAGCAGCCCTCTCTCCAGCGTCAGGATCTTTTCTTCGCGGACCGAGTCCCCCACGCTGTATACCATCCAGTTTCGTCCGCCTTCCACGAAAGTTTCCGTCGGGCGCGTCATCTCCAGACCGGATATCCTGCGGAACGGAACCTGCTTCATGCCGCCCAGGAAAACATTAAAGTTATAACCCCGGCGGTATAATTCTCTGTTCTTGCTCTGTTGGGATGATTTTGCCATAACTCCGCCTCCGTTACACTTCAAATATATTTTTCGGTTTTCCGGATACTTTCTTATGAATCTCCGAAATCTCCGCGCAGAATCTCCGTCTGGTCCGGTGGTCCAGCTGCATCACGGTTTCATAGCTCCAGTGAAAATAATAAGCCAGGAAAGAAATCTCTTTATACAGCTCATCCTCCGGATACACGGCTATTCCGCCCTCATAAAATTTACCGGTTTTTCAAATTTCTCGCCGCAGTGGGGACACACGCAGGTCTCCGTCAAAGTGTCCATGGAGTTGATCGTCTGGTACATATTCTGCAGGAACGCCAGATCGGCGGAAAACAATTTTTCAATAGTCGCCGGACGAATATGCTGCAGCGTTCCCAGCGAAGTGATCACACGGGACAACAGGATAATGGTCAGATAACCCGGGTTGTTCACCACTCTCGGATCCCTCAGCGGAAGGATCTCATCCGCCGCCGTCGCCAGCCTCATAACCCCTTTTTTATGGATCTCTCCGTTCTCGTCCACATATCCTTTTGGAAGTTCAAATTCAAATTCTGTAATCAGTTCCATAAATTCTCCTTTTCCTGCAGGCAGCGGTCCGGGCGGGTCTGTGACGCCGCCCTCCGTCTGCCGCAAGGGATTCCTGCGGCCGTCATGCCGCAGACACCTCCCCTGTCAATCCGGTCTTATTTAGCTTTCTCTGTCCATGGACTCATACACCAGTTCCACGCTCTCAAACGCGATCTCACTGGAGCTTGCGTTAAAATCCGGAGCCGTATATTTGCTCGGCCATGCGTTGTAAAGATTCCACACTGCCAGCGCGGTCTCCCCGTCATCGTCAAACAGGGTGATCGTCACGTCTTTGTTATGATCCTCGCCCAGAGAAGTTCCCTGAGAGATAGAGGTTACCCACTCATAGAAACTCATGGAGCTGGTCATGCCCCATTTCAGAGTTACGTTTCCGAATTTGGTCAGTCCGCTCATTTTTCTGGACCAGTTTACGCCTTCATCGCCTGTCCTGTACTCGATTACGTCGATACTCGCGTCAAAACCGCTTACCTCTGAAAAGCTCGCCTCGGTGATGCCATCGATCTCGACCTTATAGTTATATTTTTTAAATGGATATGCCACGTTGCTGTTCCTCCTTTACTATTCTTCTATAAGCCTTATGACTCTTCCATAAACTGAGTAATCCTGAAGATAACGAACTCAGCAGGGCGGCTGGGCGCCACGCCGATCTCGCAGATCAGACGGCCGTTCAGGATATCGTTCTGGGACATGGTATCTCTGCCGATATTAACGAAGAAGGCCTGATCTTCCGTAGTTCCTACCAGAGCTCCGTTTCTCCACATGTCGCGCAGGAATGCGCGGATCGTTCTTCCGACTCTCGCCCACAGCATTTCGTCATTCGGCTCAAATACTGCCCAGTTGGTCTGGGATTTGATGCTCTCTTCCAGATAAATGAAGAGACGGCGTACGTTGACATATTTCCACAGGCTGTTGCTGGAGCAGGTTCTTGCGCCCCATACACGGATTCCCTGTCCGGGAAGCGCACGGATCAGGTTCACGCCCGCCGGATTCAGGATATCCTGCTCTGCCTTGTTGTACAGGCAGGAAAGTCCGATGCAGTTATATACCACTTCATTTGCCGGAGCCTTATGTACTCCGCGCTCATTGTCTGTTCTTGCGTAGATACCGCAGACAGCTCCCGAAGGCGGAATGTATGCCGGTTTCTTGTTCAGCGCGTCATAGATCTGAATCCACGGATGATACATTGCCGCGTAATCGGAATCGATCTTTTCCCTGTGCGCCAGCACATCCTGTGGTTTCACCAGCTCCTGCGGCACATCCAGGACCGCGAAGCTTGCGCCGGTATTGGCGCAGTGCGCAACCAGGGCCAGCTGTACTGCAGGACTCGTCACACCCGGGATCGCCATGATGCTCACATTATTCAGCTCTTTGAACGCTGCCAGTCCGGTTCTCCTGCCGGGACCTCCGTCCACGCCCATGAACACATCGTCGGTGATGCCTTTCTTTCCTCCGTCAGAACCGCCTGCCAGGAAGACCACTGCCTTCTCCGGATCCGCGGCCGCCGTAAATACAGACAGAGGATTCACCGCGTCTTTTGTCTCGCCGGCGGTCACATCCACCAGTTCGGATTTCGCCATTACTTTGGCGATATAAGATGCGGAAGAAACATTCAGGGAAACGCCTTCATACAGCTCCACCGCATCTCTGTAGGTTACTTCCACATTCATCTCACATACAGAGATTGTTTTCTTCGGAACCGGATTCTTGTCTACCAGGTCTTCCTTCACCGGCACAGCCAGAGTGATGGTATTGCCCTGTGCCATGGCGATCTTGTTGTAACCGGTCACCTTTCCGTTGTTGCGGATCACGATCGTATCGCCTTCTGCAAACGCGGAACCATTTGCCACCGTATAAACCTTGCCTGTGGCATCATCGCCGGTTGCCTCCAGGACCGCCGTCTTGCCCTTGGGCGCCGCCACTGCGGTCACTTTGATCTCGTTGCCCCATTTTCCGGGATTCTTTGCAGCGATCGTGATGCCGTTCGCTGATACGGACGCCACGGCCGCATCGGACGCCACGGTACGCATTACGTAGCAGCGGGATCCTCCGTTCGCGAAGAACTGCTCTACCGCATAAGCCAGATAACGATATTCTCCGTAGGTGTTCTCCGGCAGATATCCGCCGAATTTCCGGCTGAAATCCGCGAAGCTGGTCACGAACTCCGGCGTACCTACTGTCTTTCCTTTTTCCGCCATACCGATAAATCCTGCGGTACTGGTACTCACACCCTCCATCGGTCTCATGCCGGACTCAAATTCCTCTACGTATACTCCTGGGGATAAATATTCTGCCATGTTTTTGTTTGGTTTTGAAGCGTATGCTTCTCACCCATCCTCCTTTCCATTTGGTTGACATTTTTATTCTACACTATGGCACCATAGTTGTAGTCGCGGGTCCCGGTGATACGACCTGTATCACACCGGCCCAGTTACACATGCATTTACACGTGTTGTTTACTGCAGGTTTTCCTCCCACCAGTACGGTTGGAGAGCCTGGTGCCCAGGGCGCGGCAATCACCGGTATGCATGGCATCGGAGTCAGTACTCCGAGAGCTGCTGCGGTTGCGGCTGCCACCTGCGGATTTGCCAGGGAAGTGCACATTCCAAACGGCATGATGTTTACCATGGGCACATTGTCCATGATGCAGGCAGCGGGCATATTGCTGCACAAAACCTTTCCGGCCGGAAGTACATTCAGCGCAGACGGCGCCATTCCAAAACTGCACATGAGCTGCGCTCCCGACGTTACAATGATAGACACGTTTGACCTCCTCTCGTTCTAAGATGGTAATATATGTTGAAGTATTCTTACTTCCCCTATGATATTTTCCTCCCCTGCATCCACAGGGATAGAATATGCTCCGTTTCTGTCCGTTACGGAACGGTAGACCCGTATCAGCGGTGTCCCGGGGCTGACCTCATCCGGCAGCCTGACTATCGGTTCGATCCGATATTCATTAATCCCTCGCTTTTCACCAAGTACAAACAGAGCATCCTCTCCTTTACTGTTCAGTGAAAAGACTTTTCCGGTCAGCTTTTCTCTGGTAAATCCCTGGAACCAGACCCAATGCTCTCCTTCAATATTCCGGTATTCCCGAAAAGCAAGACCTGTGGGGCTGTTCTTCTCTGCGTACACTTCTGCCGGAAACGCAGCCGGTTCACTGATAATCCCCGTCAGCCAGCCGCGCGATCTGGAATATTCTCCCCCGGGACATTCATACATTCTTACATCGGCCACCGGTTCTTCCGGATCCAGAAGCTCACTCTCTATCATTACATTGCAGGAGTGATAACCGCCGCCTTCAATCCGGATTCTGCTCTTCTTTTCCTGCGGTTCCAGGAAAATATAAAGCCCCTCATCCTTTTCTACCGGATGAACCACTCTGCCGCCGGAAAAAAACAGGAATTTTCTTCCCCTGATGCACTGTCCGGAAAAATCATCCACCAGCCTTAAAGCAAACGCGATCTTCAGGCGAATCATCCCCGCCTCCCGTCCGCGGCGCGTTCCTGTGTTATATCAAAATCAGCCGCCACCACACGCTTGAAGCTGCGGATACGCCTCGAAGACAGAAGCACCGGCGCCACACTAAAATAAACTCCCAACTGATACGGAAGAGACAATACAGACCAGATCTTCGTCTTCTCTTCAAAACTGAGCGGCAGCAGCGTGATGGACGAGGCTGCCTCGTCTTCGTCCGCTGTCCCATACAAAATGGAATGATCCATCAGAACCTGCATGGACCGGCCCAGAATTCTCTGTTCATTTTCCGCGTTGGACATCAGCTGCGATCTGGTATTGATGTAGAGCGCAAAAAAGAGATTCAAAGGTTTCGGCGGATACTGCGCCTGATTCCCTTTCATGCGGATCAGATCCAACTGCTGATATTCTCTCAGCTCCTGGATATCGTACAGATACAATCCCAGCTGGAAATCCGCATTTTTATCCGTAGGCGCCGCCAGCGTGATGGACTCCTGCGACTGAATGAGCTCCGGACAAATATTTTCCCGCAGAAGTTTCAACACTTCGTTGCTTACGTCTGAGATGATGGAAAAATCTGCCATTCCTATCTACCCCCTCTCTTAATAGTTTTCTACCGTGACAAACTTCAGCTCGTTCGGAGTATCCATCTGATAACACAGACGGTATCTCACTCCGTCCAGATCATATACCTCTTCATAGATCGCATTCGCCAGGTTGATTCCGCTGACCTGCAGATAAGTCCGATTCAAAGTCGTCACTTCATAGTTGATGCTGCTGAATGCAGTAGGTTCTGTCAGACGGATTCTCTCAATCGCCACGCATTCCTGCAGAGATGCCGCCCCGTTCTCCGGGGTCATCTCATACTCTTCCAGGAAACTCACATCTGTATCCGCCTGATAGGTCGTTACTCCCGTGATGGTGACTGCGCTCTTGTCCAGATCCGCCTCTCTCTGCCATTCATCTGTCGCCAGATAGTAGTAAATATGATATATATTATCCACCGGAAGATTTTCCAGTTCCTCCGCTTCTTCAGCTGTCATTCCATCCATGGACTGACGCAGTTCTTCCAGCGCACCGGCCACGGCGTCTTCTTCCGACGCATCCGTTTCTTCCTCTGTTGGATCCAGCTGGCTGTCCTCCGTTTCCGGCAGGGTATCTCCCTCCTCATCCGGCATATACCAGACTCCGCTGCCGGAAGTCGCCTCCTCACTGATACGCAGTTCCACCAGGCAGTCTGTCTTCAGAATCACCTGCGCGGTTTCAAACAGAAAACTGGTACCGCCGTCGCTGAAATAAACCACCGGCGTTTCCTGGAACATAGCCTCCGCGTCTTCCAGTGTCATGCCAAGCAGGGCTTCGTAGTGGATCTCATCTCTGGCGAAAGGACCCGAAAAAAGTGTTCTGCCTGCCGAAGAATACAAAGTTCCCTGCCCCTGGGCGCGTCCCATGTAGAACTCCCCCTCGTAACGTTTGATGCCGCTGTCGTAATAACTTACGCCCGATCCGTGATAGAGTCCGCTCTGGAAGCTGCCTTCATAGATCATGACTCCGTCCTCATTGTAGAGAACTCCCTCTCCGGAAAACACGCCGTTTTCAAAGTTTCCTTCATACTGGATGCTGCCGTCCTGGTAATACAGGATGCCGGCGCCGGAGAAATTATTGTCCTGAAACTCTCCTGTATATTGAACAGATCCGCTGGAATAATACAGTGTTCCGTTGCCTTCAAATTTATTATTCGCGAAAGCCCCCTCATAGATCAGGACACCGTCCTGGTTCCAGAGCGTTCCGTTGCCGGTGCATACGCCTGCCGAGATATCCCCGGTATACACCACCTCTCCATTGGCCGCCCGGATATTCGCTTTTCCGCTGTATTCTCCCAGATCCATATCGTCATAGTCGTAATACACGGAGGTGATCAGGTTCTCTGTGGTAGTAGTATCTTCCACAGCAGGTGCGAGCCATCCGAAATAGAGGAATACAGCCGCGCAGGCACACAAGATTACAATAAAAACCAGTGTCTTGGAGATCCAGAACCGCCCGACTGTATAATAATCCTCGGGAGATTTTGCCTCCGCGCTCATGATCTTGCGGACCTTCTTCGTGATAGGCGCCATCAGTTTCGCAGTGATCATATTCACATTGAAGAACTGACCGACTCTCCTCATGATCCTGCGGAACGGGCTCGTCACCGCAGTACGCATTCTGGAGAAAGCGCTTCCCACCAGGTTAAAGGCGAAAGAACCCTTTACGCCCCGAAAAAGGCTTCTTATGATATTTCCCAAAAAACCAAAAGGATTCATCTTGCTGATTCCCCCAACCGGTTACTTATTTTCTGTTCTGAAGCGCCTCGCAACGGAAGATGTAATATCTGGCCGCCATATCCTGCTGATTCTCTCTCAGCACCATGGCGAACATGTTTTTCGCTTCGTAGTAATATTCCTTTTCATAAAGATCCATGGCTTTATCAAAGACATGCTGTGTCTGTCTCATCAGCCGGATCTGATCCGCGCTCCGGTCATCATAAATATCGTACAGTCCCACATCCAGCTCTTCCGCCGTCAGATGACCAATGTAACGATGCGCGTAAGAATCTATGCCTGCCGCGTTCCGGTAGGCAGCCGCCGTCATCAGGAAACGGCTTCCCATCTGGCGGAGAAACTCTCCATGAGAAAGAAGGTTCTCAAATTCCGGCGCCAGCACTACCGGTATGTAACGCTCCTCGTCTCCGCAGATACCGAAATATACATCGGTCTGATCCAGAACGAAGACAGTATTCAGCTGCTCTTCCTCTCCATACAGCTTATTGTCGGCGTCGATCCTGGCAAGCACCGTCAGGGCAGTCACAATGGCTGACTCCACGCCGTTCTGGCAGATCAGCATCATGCTCTGCAGATTGGCGTCGTCCACGATGGAGATAATGCCGCTCTGCTGGCCGAACCGGTTTACCGTATTGAAGAAACGGTTCACGAGCTTTTCGGTACGTTCCAGATCCGTGGTGTCTTCCAGATAAAGCCGGACATTCAGCACTGCGAAATCTCCCCGCACATTGCTTCCCAGCGTCAGGGACCCCAGATTGTTCTGTCCCAGACGGCTGATAATACTGGGGGGAACAAATCGGTAATAGGTCTCGCTCAACCGCTGCAGATTCAGGATCTGTACGTCAATATCGTCCGCCATCTTGTTGAACACCTGGGCGATGCCCGTCAGCTCGTCCTCCGATGCCATATGGATCCGGATGCTGCGATCTCCGTCGGCAAAAAGCTGCATGTTTCTCTTGATCTCCCCTATAGGGAACAGAATCTGATAGAAAAGTATCAGCAGCACCACCATGACAATGATCAGGAACGCCACACACACGATGACGAAATCTTTCACAAAAGTGGATGTATAACTGGTGATATTCGACGTGTAAACGCCGCTCTCCAACAGATATACCGTGTCGCCGGACAGACCGCCCACGGGCGTGATGCACACCAGCCGTTCTCCCAGCTGATCCCGGATCGTCCCTGTCACTTCCTCGCCGGTCAGGGCCGCCTGCCGGTACAGATCCTCAATCCCTGTATTCATCAGGATATCGAAGGGATAGAAACAGGGGCTGCCTGCGTCCACTCCGATATACAGCTCGCCGTTTTCATAATAGATAACCCGGCTGTACAGATCTCTGGTGGCCAGCTGCTGACTCAGATAGGTATACGCCTCTCCGGAATAATCATAAGGATATTCGATCTCGTTAAACGACTCCTGCCCAAACAGCGCCGACAGCATGTTGCCTTCATCCACCGCCTGCTTGACGAAGTTATCCTCGATCGCTCCCCGGTAATATTGATAAGAGATCATCCCGAACAGCGCCATGGTCAGGACCAGAAGCGGTATTGTCGCGCTGACCAGACGCTCCATGATCGTATGCCCCCCGCGGATGCTGACCGCAAAGAGCGCCAGAAGACCGATCAGGATCTCGCCTGCCGCCGCAAAGAGAAACCAGTTTCCAAGGAAATTCCCCGCCACAAAGACCCAGCCATATTTCACGGCCCGGATCACATGCATCGAACCTTCCTGGGATACCAGGATCTGGAAGGATCCGCTCTGGGAATCCTTTACCAGGGCCGAAAAAGTATTCAGATTGGACATGGACATAGCCACCACATCTCTGGGCGTATAGAGACTGGAGCCCGAAAAAGGACTGCTTCCGCTTAAAACCGTCTCTTCCTCGCCGTTTTCCAGATTCAGCCGGGACACATTTCCTGTCTCATGCTCCTGAAAATAGATATATCCGCTCTCCGCATACGCGATCCAGGTAGGATACATGAGTGTCTCCAGTGTTCTGGCCGGATATACTTCCTGCACGTTTTCTTCATCTGCCCGGTAGATCTTTCCCGAATCAGAGATATAGACCAGATCAGTGCTGTTGGCCATGGCCTTATAGATCCCTTCGCCTGCAGCCAGCGGATACGTCCGGGTATTCCGCAATGACAGCGTGTCTTCCAACACGGTGCCGAACTCATAGCTCTCACGGACCGCTTCTGTCTCATACTCGTCCACCGCGATCAGTGTAATCGTATCGCCGGACGCGTTGACCCATCCGTATTCATACCCTTCCTCGCCGGTCAATTCAAATACCTTCTGCGTTTTTCCCCGGAATCCGCCGAAGTCCACTACCATCAGTTCCTGTCCCTGCAGAGTCCCGTCATAGCGGTTCACACGATTTCTAAGCACATATGTATATCTGCCGCCGGAGGCGACACCTTTGATATTGTACATGGAGTCTCCGCTCTCCGTACGGAAACGGATCGATTTGTCCGCGCTGCCGTTCCTGCCCACATGGGCAATCACCGTATGATCGCCATCGTACCAGCTCAGGATTGTATATCCGTCCTCCGCCGTACTGAATGCCAGAAGAGAATCCAGGGGCACGGTACTGTCCTGTATACTCCGGTATCCCGCAATGATCCCGGCAATCACCAGCACTGCCAGCATGATTCTTCTCAATACCTTGCTCATTAATCTATGCCCTCACTTTTTCGGATTATTCTTCATTGCCCAGATAGACATTTCCTATGTATTCGATCCCGTTATAACTGACATTGTTCTCATATGCCCTGCGGGCTCTTGCGCGCGTATAGATCTGGACGCCCGCGTAGATCAAAGTCACCGTCACCAACACTGTCATAAACGCAGTCATGGAATTACGGAACAGAAATCCTTTTGCCCGACGGAAATGACTCCGTATCCACCAGAGGATCCCCCTCATCTCCACAGGTTTGTCCGCCATGCTGCGGATCGTGGAGATGATATGGCCCAGGGAAGGGAATCCTGTCGTCTGCATCTTCAGCCAGAACACGCGTAAATCATCCGGGTAGCTTTCCGGCGATTCATATCTTCCCTTATAGTTCAGCTCCAGGATCCCAAAGATTGTCCCCGCCGCTTTTCTCAGCCAGGCGCCCTCCTCGATCCCGGGATTCAGTTCCGCGAAGTCCAGGAAGTAATTAAACTGAATATCTCCGTCCCTCGTCACATTGATATTTCTTTCATCCAGCAGGAGCATGCCCAGATCCGGGTCCGCTCCGCACTCCGCACAGGCGGCCGCCAGGTTCAGCGCCGCTCTCTTACAGTCCGTGAACTCTGCCAGATATACGCCGCCCAACAGGGACAGCAGATTCTCATGGTAGTATCGAAAGACCAGATTCAGCCGGCTCTCATAGACAAAGGACCCGATAAAATCCCGGTTGGAGAAAAACATCCGGTCGGTATTCAGTTTTTCTGCCATAATCTTGCGGCATCCGGTGTCCCGGATGGAGATCATGGTGTAAAATACGCCGGTGTCCTTCAGAAGGTCCGTGCAGACATAGATATCGTTCACCTCGTTCTGCAGAACCGTCCGGACTATCTCCAGCTCCATATTTAATGCAGGAAACATGGGTCCCACCCGCTTTCATTCACATTCTAAAAACTATTCTTCCGTCTTCTTCTGGGAAACGATGATAAACGCGTGAGTAAAGATCTCCGGATCGCTCAAAGCCGCGGCCTTGATCTCGTAGACTCCCTCCTGTGCCGGCGCCGTATAAAGACCGGTGTTGTCGATCTTTCCTCCCTCCGGATCCAGCAGCGTGTAGCTCAGCGCCTCTTCCGGCATATTGATGAAAACCGGATTGATATGGACGCTTCCCTTCGGCGGCAGCACGATGGTATCCGGCTGGATCATGATGCAGCCTTTCTGTTCGCTGCGGTCGTATACCCGCTGCTCCAGATCCTCCGGTTTGAACGCGTACCAGCGGATCCTCAGACCGATCCGTCCCATCTTTACTCTGGGACGCACGCCGACGATAAAGGTTCCCCTGTCGGGCAGGATCTTGACCGCCTGATCCACCTGGAAGATTTTTTCATCTGTCACCGTACTGTCGGACTCGAAGATACTGCCGTCGCCAAGGATAATGGATTCCCGGTCTCCGGAAGCGTTCACGTCCCGGCTGATGTATTCGATGCCGATATCCACATATACCGGTCCATTGCCCAGGCCGTGCATGATCTCATCGGAAAAATAGACCTTTCCCACTTCGCCGCCGGATCCCAGAGACATCTCGAACACGCCGCTGGAATTGCTGCGCCGTTCCGGTGCCGCGGCAGCGCTCCGCTCAGAGTTTCCCTGTACATATACCTGCGGTCTGCCTGCCGAGCCGTCCTGGGGAATCAGAAATTCTTCCAGCTTTTCCAATATCATCAGCTGCTCGCTGCTATATACATACTGATCAAACGGAGCCCTCTCCACACGATCGATGATCGAATGACGTTCCGAGCGGATCAGCTGGATCCCGGCGATCCAGAGCTTTTCGTCATATTTCCGGTCCAGATCCACATCCAGATTGCCTCTGTAACTGGTCTTATGCACATATTCCAGCGCGGTCCCATATACCGGAGTCAATGCCATAGAAGTATCCGGCGCCGTTTCCTTCACACCCGATTTCTGGACGGTAATCCCGCTGAAGCGGACGGACACATCTCCGTTGCCAAAGATATACTCCTCCGGACGGAAGGTCTGCTCCAGCACCATCGTCTCGCCGTACTCCTGGCTCACATTATCCGCGCGGATCTGTGTCTCTCCGGGGATCATGCCGTCCGTATCCACTTTGCAGCTGAAAGAGCACACAAAAGGCATATGGCTGGTCTTGTGAATCTCCGTACGTGCTTTTACCAGCATGCCCGGTACCGCAAACGTAGGCAGATACTGCGTGATGCGCAGATCGTCGTCCTGATACAACACTTTCCAGGCGATATACTCATCCTCTTTTTTAGGCTCCCGCACGCAGTCTCGGCTGTCCTGCAAAAATAATTCATATCCTTCTTTCAGATGATTGTACTGGCGTTCCTGCGCGTCCGCGTCCTTATTCATCACCGCGTAGACCGGCTCTGTCTTCTCTTCCGCGTAAGCGATTCCCAGGCAGACGCTGCTGGTCTTCAGATCGCTGTAGCCGCGGATCGTGGACAGCTTCACCACCTGGGTACTGGGCACCACGATCTCTCTGCCGCTGGAATCCAATGCCAGACCGGACTGTATCACGACGGAAGATTCATCCACGGCCACCACATCCAGTCCATAGACGATACCGGCTCCATGCAGGACACGGTTGATCAGTCTCCGCTTATTGTTCATATAATTCTGCTCGTCTTCAAAATCCCTCGACGTCAGCAGCTTTCCGTAGAAATAGTTGTTGCGTTCAAACGAATAATATCTCCGGTTATTCATCCTGCTCTCTGCCCTCTCTCTTCATTTTTCTTGACCGGTATAAAAGGAAAACTCCCGTACCGATCAGCACCACCGCTGCCGTATAAATCACCGGAAGCCATGGAAAATCCCCCGTCTGTTCCTGAAAATCCGTCGGCGCAGCGATGGCGTAAACACTCAGATGATCCGTCACCACATAAGCCACGCCTCCGGATCTCCTGGTGTCGAAAACTTCTATGGATCCGTCCTCCTGCACGTGTATCACCCGGATCAGGGAATTCTCATAATCCACCGGGATCGGCAGACCGATCTCGATCTCTCCGTCCGGCTGGACTTCCTCTCCGTCAACCAGAAGCGTTACGTCATAACCGGCCACAACGCCGTAGTTGTCGCTGATCATCTGACGGACCATATTATCCACGGATTCTGTCACCTGGGTACGTTCCACCTGCAGCTGCACATTCTCCGGCAGGACTTCTTCCTCGGCAGACACCACCGCTCCGTAGACCGCATTACGAAGCACAATACCTGAAAAACTGGGCCCGGATTCTGTATCAGAAAAGCTTCTGCGGCTCTGCAGCCGTCCGCTCGTCTCCGTGATGACCTGCGTCTCCTCCGGCTCTTCCTCCAGCACTGCTTCCGGCTCCCTCACTGTATACCCCACTGTGAGTATCCGGCTGTCCTGCATGTGATCCATGACCGCGATCACCTTGAAGGTCGTCGCCCGGCTCACGGCGATGGGGCCCGTATACATTTCCAGTTCCTGGACGCGGCTCGGGTCGGGATCCACGCCGTCGGTGCGGTAATAGATCGTAGCCCCTTCCGTTTCGCAGGAGAACGTCACCGTAGTTCCCACCTCCAGTTCACCGCTGGCGTAATTCGCCACCGGAGTGGCTACCTGATCCGCGAAACCGTACGTGTAGGTGCTCACATCGCTCTGCTCAAAGTCGTCGGCCACCGCGATGGCTTTCAGCGTCATGGACTCGTCTACCAGGATCGGCGTGCGGTAAAGATTGCTGGCTGTGGTGGGATCCGTCCCATCCGTCGTATAATAGATCCTTCCGGTCTCCGCCGTCAGCGACACCTCTCCCTCCGAGGTAAACACGGCCCCGTCAGGCACTGACGCCGAAGGCGCGGCCAGTTTGTCCATGATCGTGTAGGTGAAGGTAGCCGAAGAGATCGACCGCTCCGTGCCTTCCGCTATGGCAATGGCCATAACGATCACGTTCTCTCCGGGATCGCCGGTAATGGTGACCGCATTTCCGGAAGCGCTGCTCTCTGTGGGTGTGGATCCGTCCGTGGTATAATAAATTACCGCATCGGAAACGTCCGTGTTCAGATGGATCACATCGCCGTTTCTCACAGTGCTTCCGCTCTCCACATCGGCGTAGATACCGCCGTCATAGGAACTGATATTGTAGCTGTAAGTCCCCACTTCACTGTCGCTGTAGCCCGTCCTGGACGCATAAGTCCTGAGGACTACCATATTGCCGGCCTCGCCGGACAGCACCACGCTGCTTCCCACCAGAACTTTGGTATTATCCGGGGCTTTGGGGTCGCTGCCGTCCAGAGTATAATAGATTGTGGCGCCGCTGTCGGCTTCCAGCGTGATCCTGGTTCCTGAAGGAACCGTTGTCCCTGTGTCTACAGACGGGGTGGGTGTGGCGAGCTTTGTAGAAACATCGTATGTAAAGGTAGCTACCGCGCTCTCCATCCCCCTGCTGACCGCGAAAGCCTTGATCGTCGTCCTGCGCGAGATCCGGAACGGATTCCCGCTGTCAAATACGCTGCTCTCCGTGGTGGGATCCGCGGGCGTATCGTCCCCGTAAGCAATCTCGTAATAGATAATCGCGCCTTCTGTGGAACACTGCAGCGTTACTTCTGTGTTCTCCGTCACCGAACCGGACGTCGGTGTGGCATACGGCATAGAAACCGCAGACGGGTAACGGAACACCAGCCGGGAAAGCGCACTGGTAGCCAGCCCTTCCCGGTATGCCACCGCCGTGATCGTGAACATGGTATTGTCCCCCGGTTCCGGCACCGTGACGCCATTGGTGTACAGATATGTGTTTTCCCCTACCTCGCCGGTATCTTCATCAAAGACCGGCTCGCTTCCGTCCAGCGTATAATAGATTTGTACGCCGTCTGTATTACAGTAAAGCTGGATCGAAGAACCTGCTTCCACCTCCGCAGGGCTGTCCGCGCTGGTAGCGGGTACCGACATCACGGTCTCTACCGCTGCCTGATCGCTCACCTGATAGGTAAAACGGACCACTTCGCTGTCTTCATTTACCCGGTACACGCCGCCGTTGTAGGATGTATAGGTCACCGCCTGCGCCGTGATCGTGAATGTCCTGCCGTAGGTGGCAAAATCTTCCGTCACCATGATCGGAGAATCTGACGTGTATTCTCTCGTGCTTCCTGATGGGGCCAGATCGCTGCCGCTGGCATCAATGACCGGAACGCTGCCGTCCAGAGTATAAAAGATCCTGCTTCCTGTAGTCGTGCAGAGCAGTCCGATGGTCTCGCCCATCTGTATCTCGGTTACATTGTCAGAGCTTGTCGCGATCGTAGAAGTAGGCGCCGCCGTCTGGTTATTCATCCCGTAATAGTAACGGAACGATGTAAAGTTCCCCAGCTCATGCCCTTCTTCTACTGCCATCGCGTATAATACGATCACGGTATCCTGGCGCAGGCTCTCGTCCGCCGCCACCGCCAGACTGGCGCTGTCAGTGAGCTGGATCGATAAATCCGAGCACCGGTACCATATATCGTTCAGTTTCAGATATGCCTGCCCGTCTGCCGCGGCGATCCCCATATCTTCCGTCACCTGGCTGTCCAGCCCGAGCGAGCTTCTCTCCTCTGCCGTCAATACTGTCAGGGTAGGCATCCGGGACGCGAACACATACAGGATCCGGCTGCTGTCAGAGGAGGATGTAAGGGTTATACTGTCTCCCACATCCACGGAAGCCCCTCCCGCCGGAGACGCCGTGACCGTGCCCGCCGTCTCAGAGTCCAGAAAACCGAGCCGCACTTCTAAGGCGTCGCTGTCTGTGTACCCGTTGTTCCCCAGCGTATGGCAGCGGACATACAGGTATGCTGTCTGATTGCTGCTGACAGAACTCAAAGAAACAGAACCGCTGTAATTCGTCCAGGACGCAGTTCCGAGCGCGTCCGCATCCAACTGTGTTTCACTTAATATATACTGCAGGGAACCGCGCTGCGACTGTGTATTCTCCAGCAGGATCCGCTCATCCTGGGATAACGTTCCGGTTATGGCGGCTCCGCTCTGCGTGGTCACATCCGATTCCGCCGGCGTATCCAGCTTCATCGTCCAGGAAAACTTTGTAAAGCCTCCCATCTCCGAACCTTCCTTGACAGCCAGCGCATAGACAGAATCCAGATGGTCCTCCTGCCGCAGATCATCTACATTTACCGGGGTGCTTCCGCCTGGAGCCAGGACTGCACCTGCCGGACAACGATACCAGCGGTCATTGACATACAAATACTGGCCGCTTCTCACTGTCACAAGGGCCGGGGAAGACGTTCCCGCCGATGATAATGCAGTGTCAAGTCCGCTCCTTTCTCCCCCCGATATCTCTGTCAGAGACGGATCCGTATTTCCGATCACGTACAGGATGCTCGATCCGGAAGCCTCTGTGGGAGCGGTCAAGGTGATAGTTCCGCCCGCTGAAACTTCATTATTTGCTACCGGAGATGAAGTCACTGGACCGGGAGCAGTTCTTAGATAAGTCAATTCAATGCATTTTGTATTGCTTCGCACATATTGGGTGCCGTCATCCTGCTCCGCCGGATAACTTCTTATGTATAAATGACTGCTGTTACCGGGAGAAAACGGTCCGCTGTAATCCTGCCAGTCAAGATTTTCATCTGGCAAATTGTCTCCACTCGCTAATACATACTGTAAGGTATAGACGCCTTCCGTATCAGTCGTGGAGAGAAGGATCTCTTCTTCGCCGGATATAGGACCACTGTCGGAAGATCCAATCTCTGCGCCGCTGGCGGTGGAGACGGTCGGTTCCTGCAAAGCCACAGGTGCGCCTTCCCCGTCTGTTCCGTAAGTAAAGGTATAGGTATGGCTGGTGGCAAGAAGGCCGTCCAGACGAAACGTACCCCTGCTACCAAAGAAAGGATTGACATATATCTGACTCTTCAAATTGCTGACCGTGAGCATTTCTATCTGATAAACCGCTTTTCCATCTCTGGTCAGAGGAATACCCTCCTCCTGGTCATACTGTTCCAGATTATATTCTTGTGCGAAACTTTCCAGCAAATCCTGACAGTAGTTTCCGCCCCCGACCGCTGCCATTATGTTCTCACTATACCTTTGGGCATATTCGCTCATATGATTAACATAATATTCTGCCAGACTGTCTTCCAGATCTTTTGTCTCTTGTGTACCTGTAGATACCCGGTAATAAGTTATAGATTCAGCAATCCCGGTTTCCTGATTTCTATACAAAACTGGAAACGCCTCCCGGAAATTTGACCAGCTACTAGGGCTTTCAATTGTTTCTCCATCTTCGGTAACAGTCCAATTCAATTCCGGATCTGAAATGACAGGATCGAACATTATCTCAGAATTATAGCTTTCCACAGATACAGCAATCGGATTTTCAGGGTTTACATTCTCTGAGGAATCCGAATGATTAGAATCATAATTGTTATCAATCTCAAACTCATCCGACTTAACATCGAAAGTATGCCAATATACCAACGTATCATCCGGCTCAGCCTCTCCCCAATCCATATCTGTTTCAACATCGCTTATACGCAAAATTCCGGAAACTGACACCGCCGCCCTTACGCTGCCCCCTGCAAGGAGTGCGGCAGCCAACGCGCAGAGAACGCCTGCTCCCAGAAGCGAGGGTTTTCTGATCTGTCTTATCTCATTATGAATTTTTTTCCATACTCTCTGCCTTCTGCTCATATGCGCTCTCCTCTATATGGTATGCTAACACAATCCCTTCCGGGGGGCATTACTCGTTCGGGTAGTCTTTCATCGGTTTTCGCGGTACTTTTTTACTTTCCGGCTGATGTAATACGCTATGCCCGCAATGGCTGTCAGCCCTGCGGCAACCTCCAGGATCAGAAGATAATTGAATCCGCTGCCGGCTCCGTCCGGATGTTCCAGACCGATCAGTACATAGTGATTCTGGTCCGTCATATACGCGTAAACCATTCCGTCTTCCCGCCTTGTCTCCAGCGGTGTGACCGCATTGTTTCCATCGATGCTGGCGATGATTACCGCTGCGTTTTCGTATCCTTCCGGAATCGGGATGCCGATCTCTGTATCTCCGTCCGGGCGCACCGCCGTGCTTCCTGACATCAGGCGGATGTCATAGGACGCCAGTATCGTGTAATCGTCGCCATAAAGCAGTTTTACATTGTCCAGTTCCGCATTTGAATAATCCATTACTTCCGTTACCAGGCGCACATTGTCCGGCGCCGCGTCCCTGGCAAAAGAAGCCACGGTATAATATTCTTCTTCCTCCAGCTGGCGCATGCCCGCAGTATCAGAAGCATTCACTCTGCGCGCAAGGCCGGACGCGTCCGTATCGTGCAGTCCTTCCTCTGCCAAACGCTCTGCCTCCGCCTGTTTCATCTCTACTGCCGGGATGGTATCTACTTCATAGTAGAATTCAGACACATCGGACAGCTGCAGGTCTTCCCGGTACGCTACCGCTTTGACGGTAACAGTCCGGTTGACCGCGATGCCCTCTTCCGTATATTCCAGCAGACTTTCCATATTGTCCAGAGTCGGTTCCGTGCCGTCTGTCGAGTAGTAGATCACCGCGTCGGCAGTGTCCGTATACAGAGATACCACAGTGCCCGGATCCAGTACCGCGCCATCTTCCCTGGAAGCGGTAGGCGCCGCGGCTTTCGACGCCGCCGTATACTGGAACGATGACACTTCACTGACTTCACCGTCTGCGGAAACCGCGATCGCGCGCAGGTTCGTGGTGCGGTCGATCAGGATAGGCTCTGTATAGAGACTGGAGCTTTCCGTCGGCGTGGTGCCGTCTGTAGTATAATAGATCTGGTCCCCGTTGGAGCTGAGGATTACCCGTGTCGCTATCGTCAGCGTTCCTCCGGACGGAGAGGCTGTCGGCGCGTTGGGCACTTCCTTGATACGATACATAAAGGAGACTACCGTCCCGGATACTCCGTCCACTCTGGCTACCGCCTTGATCGTAAACGTGCTCCCGGGAGTTCCCTGGATCGTCACCGTGGATCCTTCAATCCCGCTGTCGTCCGGAGAAGAGCCGTCCGTTGTATAATAAATCGTCGCTCCGGTCACATCCGTCATCAGATTGACCTTGGATCCATTGGATACCGAGCTTCCTGTCGGCACATCCGCTGTCACGCCTCCTGTGTTCGCGCTGAACTGATAAGTAAACGTAGCCACTTCGCTGTCTGATTTCCCTTCCTGCCGCGCTACTGCCATGATCGTGATCTGCTCTCCCGCCGCGCCGTTAAGCGTCAGGGAATCTCCCTGTACCACCGCCGTGTTGCTAAGATCTGTCGGGTCGCTGCCGTCCATCGTATAGTAGACCGTCGCTCCGGACGCCGCGCTAAGGTGAAGTACGGTTCCCCTAGATACGACTGTGCCGCTCTCGATAGACGCCGTCGGCGCGCCCAGGGTATCCATCAAAGTATAAGTAAACTCCGCCACCTCGCTGGCAACGCCGTCTTTGACAGCAATCGCCTTGATCGTGGTCGTCTGCGTGATCACAAAGGGCTGGCTTTCGTCAAACACCGGGCTGGACACCGTCGGATCCGCCGGTTCTTCCCCTCCGTATGCCACGGTATAATAGATCACCGCGTCTTCCGTACGGTTCCGCAACACCACAGAAGTGGATGCGGAAACGCTGCCGGACGAGACACTGGCATACGGCGCCATCACATCTCCCGGATATGCAAATGTCAGATGTACTTCGCTGCTCAGCACGAGCCCTGTCCTGGCCGCTACCGCCGTAATGGTAAAATATCCGCTGCTGCCTTCCGGCATGACGATGCCCTGGGTAGCGTCGTACAGCATGGTCGAAGAACCTTCCGCGATCTGGAAACTGCCGTCTTCCAGCTCTTCCAGCTGCGGAGAAGTACCATCCGTCGTATAATAGATGGACGCGCCCCTGGTCAGGGTAGACAGCAGGATCTTCTCGCCGGGCACTACCTGCGCAGGCGACGCCGACGAAGTGGTCGGAACCGAAGTAGGCGCATCCGCCGCGTCCTTATCCGCGATATTGTAGACAAATGTACGGATCTCACTGTCCAGCATACCGTCCCGCACCGCCATTACACGTACTGTAAATGTCTCGCTGTAGGAGCCTTCCACAATGATTCCTGTGCTCGGATCATACGGCGTATCAGGCACTCCTGTGCTGTTGCCGATGGAATAATACAGCTCCGCTCCCTGCGTCGCGCTGGAGAACGAAAGAGAGGCTCCCATATCGATCTCCGTCCGTTCCAGATCTTCGCCGCCGGGCAGATAATAGGTGGACAGGGCCGCTTCCGGCGCGGAAACCTGCTGCTGCGGATTGACATTATATACATAAGTCGTCACCGCTCCCGGTTCCATATCTTCCATCAGATTTACCGCATAGACATAGACAAGCTGTGCATCTGACTCTTCATTGCGGATCACCGCTCCGTCGGCCTCGTCATATACGGTCACTTCATCGGACGACACTCTGTACCATCTGCTGCTGTTCTGGAAATAGGTGTAACCGCCGCTCACGCCGCCGTCTGCCATCCCGCTGACCAGCGAAGCGTCTGTCACTCTCTCTATCGTAAACGGTGCGTAGCTCCCGCCGGACGCCAGATAGATAATCCTCGCGCCGGAGGTCTGAGAGGACAGGTTCACCACCTCGCCCGCGTCGATCGAATACGCGCCGCCCGCATCCGGCGGCGTACCCTCTTCGGTGGAAGAACCGGTATTCGGCGATATCCGGATTCCGTCGCAGCTGTCCCCTGCTGTAAAGGTATATTCTGCAACCGCGCTGTAACTGCTGTCCGAATATCTTGCCCTGGTGTAGACATACACGGTCGAACCGGAAGCAGCCAGCTGCGGCTTATCGGCCTCATTGTAATCGCTCCAGGTATGGCTTTCGCTCTCGCTGGACCGGATCTCATACTGGAGAGTCACGCCGTCTCTGTTGCTGCCGAGGGATAATACATCCCCGGGCACAACGGTCGCCCCCTCTTCCAGCACCGTCCCTGTCTCCGGGATCAGCGCCTGCGCGGAGATCTGCGTACGCGGGCCGACCTGAATCGGTCCGTAACAGTAAACAGCATCATTATAATTCTCTTTTGACACCTGCAAATACAAATATACCGTCGTTGTCTCAGCATAATCCGGGAGTGTCATACTGCCGGCGTATTCACTGCTGCCTTCCATCAGACCGGAAATATCACCGCCGGTATAACGTCCGCTGTACTTTCCACTATGACTTTCATCCGTCATGTCCCATTCATCGGCAACCGGTTCCGATGTGGAGAATAGATACCGCAGCGTATATCCTTCCATTCCGCTGATATCCGCTCTCAGATCGCTTCCGCTTTCGTAGACATTTCCATCTTGCAGACCCTGGTAATCCTCCCTCGACCCGTCCTCCTGATAACCTCCGGAAATTGTCACATCGGGTTTCAGCAAAGGTTCGCGGGAATCAGCATTATATGCGGGAGACGAAATCGTGGGATATATATATCCTTGAATCATCGGAGTCAGCCAGTATTGAACCGTCTCTGCATCAAACGGAAGCTGAGCCGTTTGATTTGTTATATTTGCCGTTTCAGATTCTTCTGTTGGAATTCCATTTGTATTAAGATAGTAAATACTTCCATTCACTACCGTTTCAAAAGTCAATTCAATGACATCCGAGCCATCGTCCATACGCACAACATTCCACTCAATGCTATCAGCTTCATATGGGTTCTGAGCCGGGTTATCGCTATATGGGAAAACCGTCGCTTGGTTCTCTTCCGGTATATCCTGTATATAATGGTAAAATCCATCCGTTGAATACAAATTCAGCAATGTATAATACCCGCTCCGGCCGAGTTCCACTTCAACTTCAGAACCGGCCGGATCATTAACCGCAACATACAACGTAGGGTCCGCCGACTCCGACATCGATTTTCTCGCCTCGTAAGCAACATAATATGTCAGATTCTGATTGGTTTTCGGAACTGCAACAGACACCGTAAAGCTGCCATTCCCATCCTGACCAACTGTTACATCCTCATCTTCAAATTCAGCATCAGAAATGACCAGCCATGACAGATCCAATACCGTCTCTTCTGATCCACTACTTGTATAATGAGTGAAAGACTTCCAATTGGCATCATCTGCATTTGCCAGCTGATATCCCGAGTTGATGTTGTAAAAAACCTGATTTTCTGATGTAACTCCTGAAGCGCCTTCCGCCAGTATCAGGGAATTTTCCAATGTAATATTGGCATTATCTCCCAGAAGCGCCACTACCGTTCCGGAACTGCCCGTGGCAGAAGGAGATTTTATTATATAGAGATATGAAACTTTTGCTCCGCTCTGGCCCTGGCCCATGATACCGCCGACAGCCAGCAAAGCGCCATTTTCCGCTGCAGTGTCTACTGTGCCATTTAAGGAAAGGTTCTGTTTCACCTCTGTGATGCTGCCGGAACTGGTACCGGCGATAACACCGGTGTAAAGGTTATTGCCGGAGTTTTTAGTTAAATTAGTCGGCTGTGGATCATCATTCCCGTAATTAGGTTCACTATATTGCCCTTCTTCTTTCTGGTCTTCTATAATGTCCAAGCTCTCATAATCAACATATTTATAACTATTTGTGTTTCCATAAATATCTGTACATTCACCAGTAATCATTCCTGTGGATGCAGTCAAAGTTAGCGGAACATTTTCGTTGCCTAACGTCGACACAGTATAAGCCCCCGTTAACGCTATATTGTCTCCTGCATTTAATGTTCCATTTGACGCGGGATCTTCAGAAACATTCCACGTTATAGTCCCTGTAATTCCCGTACCCGAAATAGGCCCTGTAATTCCCTGCTCAACCTGTGCAATAACGATTTCCTTGTCTGTCTGAGCGTTTCCAACCGCACTTGTCCATGTATTTTCAAGGGTCAACGTATAATTAATCTGGTCTCCCACAAAATAATTTGTTTGACCTGTAGACAATGTCCATTCTAAATCTCCAGTTTTGCCAGATACACTTGTTGAACCTCCTGGTGAAATCACTTGCGTACTCACGGGACTGGTACTTGTGGTTTTATCGGTTGACTCAGTATAACTTACAGTAAATTCTGGAGTTACGGTCTCTGATGATTGTGGACTATAAGTACATATAAAGGTCTGAGATTCATTACCTTCTAATTCAAAATTTCCAGCATCTATAGTGACCGTTCCACCATCAACCTCTATATCCATTCCGTTAATATCCGATGTCAAACTAATACCTGAAATCTGCTGATCGCTGTTATTTCCAACAGTGACTGTAAATGTATTATTATTTACGTCATCCTTCACTGCGGATACCGCAAGACTGCCTACCTCCGTTGATTGCGTAGGTACAGAAACTGTTTGTAAATATTGAACATTTTGTTCCCAACCCGCCGTAAACACAATACTGAAATTATCTCCTGATGAGTTAGCGTTTACAGAATATCTAAATTTCTTAGTTTCACCTTGCGTAAGCGAAAAAACATCATAATCATCGCCGCCTTCTACGGCGGTCCAGTACCCTCCGTTTACACTAGCCCCCAAAACAATATTGTCAATTTGTGCTTGTGAATTGTTTTTTACTGCCACATTGTACGTTATTGTTCCATCTGCATCGACATACTCTGGCGCCGTCACTGTTATTTGTAATTCATTGTCACCTGTATTAATGTTAACTGTTTGCTCACCCGGTGCATAAACTTTTACCTGACCATTAGTAGCAGTTACGCTTTCATCAGACACCTTCATTTCCGTGCCCCGAGTAACCTCATAATAAAAATATTGGGAGCGCGAACCTGTTCTGCTTTCCTGATAGGTAACAGAAGACGCTTTTTGTATGACTGTCAGATTTTCGCCACACACCTCCACCTTTGATACCGTTGCCCCTGATGAAAGTGTCCCGCATAAGATTCCAAAAAAATCCGTCGACGGTTCCGAAAGATTATATGTAACTGTTTCCGTTACTTCTTGATCCTTTTCATCTCTTTTATACTCTGTATAGATCCTGCCTTCTTCAGGCCGTTCATCCGTAAGTGTTCCATCATTTAACACATACCACGACTTCGAAGCATCTAATTTTTTTGCAAATTCGCTTTCATTTGGATTAGTATTTACGCTTGACAATATCGCATCCTGGTATGATGCTGACGGTTCTGCGCCATATGTCAGCTCTGTATCCGCCTGAGTATCGCTATGTTCTACTATTGAAGTCCTTGTATATGATGCATCATTGTCTGTGATATTAATAATTAAATTCTGTACAATCGCCTCACCTTCAATTGTTCCGAACAAAATACCTTCCGATACATCTTCTTCACTTGTACTGGTGCTTTCAAGATTAACATTCTCTATCGTCAGCACATGTCCATCGCCATCAAAGGTTCCTGCAAAACTCCCGTCAGCCGCATCTGTTCCGGTAAAGGAGACCGTCAGGTCACTTTCCAGACGAAATATTTTATTTTCAGTCTCCCCTCCTGAAGCACCTCTTAAAGCACTTAAATCCGCTTGCGTTTTAATCAAATATGCGCCATTCTCAAAATCAAAATTATAATTTTCTCCCCCAAGCGTAATCTCTTCCGCTCTCACCCCGTTTCCCACACTCAGCGCCAGCGCCGCACCGGCCAGCGCCAGCAGGAGCGTCCCGGCCGCCGCGTACTTCGTACTCTCTTTCTGCCACCATGTTTTGATCCGACTTCCGATCCTCATCCGTGCGCCTCCTGTCTTCTATAAAAATGCATCAGCCAGCTCTTTCTGGGAAGAACTGAAATTCTTGCCTTGTTTTCCATATTCATTGCGGATGCCGTCCAGAATGTGCCGCATCCCCACGGACGTATCTTCCGCCCTCGCCAGAAGCGCCGCGTGCATCGCCGCATTCTTGATCGACGCTCCGGACAGTTCAAATGCCTGCGCCAGCATCCGGCAGTCTACCTCCGGAGATACCGGCGTATGTTTCGGGAAGATCCCTTCCCAGAGTTCTGTCCTCAGATCCGTATCCGGCATGGGGAAATGCACCATATAGGAGATTCTCCTGCGGAACGCATCGTCAAAATTCTGCAAAAGGTTCGTCGCCAGGATGGAGACGCCCCCGTACTGCTCGATCCGCTGCAGCAGGTAAGCCGTCTCCGCGTTGGAATAGCGGTCCTGCGCGTCGGATACGTCGCTTCGTTTGGTAAAGATCGCATCCGCCTCGTCAAACAGCAGGATACAGTCGCATTTATCGGCTTCGTCGAAGACCCTGCCGATATTTTTCTGGGTTTCCCCGATATATTTGCTGATGAGCTGGGACAGATCCACCCGATAAAGGGGCATCCCCAGTTCACCCGCCAGGACCTGCGCCGCCATGGTCTTTCCTGTGCCCGGCGCGCCGTAAAACAGGACCGAGATCCCGTTCCCATAGGAAAATTTGTCTCCGAATCCCCACTGCTCCATCACCTCTTCTCTGGAAGAGATCATGGCGCACAATTTTTTCAGAAGTTCCATCTGCGCCCCGGGAAGTTTCAGCTCCGCGAAGGTGCGGTTTGCCGCCAGCAGATTCAGCCGGGCGGAGACCGGCGTTCTCAGCAGACATTCCCGGTCTGCGCTTCCCAGCTCCAGCTCTGCCCGTATATTATGCAGATATCTCAGAAATGCCCCCGTGGGAAGCTGTCTGCCCGTAATCTGATGTATGGACACGTCTTCCGGCAGACGCTCTGTCAGATCTCCCAGTACATCCTGCGCTATCCGAAGCTTCATCTGACGGTCCGGACGGGAGAGCGTGCGCTCCACCACCGCGCAGCCTGCCCCCTCGGCCAGCTCCCGGTCCTTATCTTTCAGTATCCCGAAAGCGCCGAAGCACGCCGTGAATTCTTCCAGCAGGTCTTCCCGTATCTCTTTGTCCAGCCGGACGCAGGGAAACGCATCATAGAGACGCACGCACAGAACCCC
>CALWDO010000015.1 GCA_944376715.1 uncultured Lachnoclostridium sp.
GCACTGGATAAGACCGGAACCATCACCAGCGGAGAACCAAAAGTAACGGATATGATCCCTGCAGAGGGCGTTTCAGAACAGGAACTTTTAAGCTATGCTTACGCGTTGGAACAGAAAAGTGAGCATCCCCTTGCCCATGCTGTCATTGTAAAGGCTCAAGAAAGCACTTCTCTGCCAAAATATGATGCGGATGAATTCCAGGCTGTCCCGGGCAATGGCCTTTCCGGAAAAGTAAATGGCTCCATGGTTCGGGGCGGAAACATGAAATTCATCGTACAGAACACTGAGATTTCAGAAGAGATAAAGAAAACAGCCGACCGTCTGGCGGAAGAAGGAAAGACCCCTCTGTTCTTTACCAGAGACGGTAAGCTGATCGGCATCATCGCAGTAGCGGATGTAGTGAAAGAAGACAGCCCTGAGGCCATTAAAGAGCTTCGGAACATGGGCATCCATGTGGTCATGCTAACCGGAGACAATGAACGCACCGCGAAGGCCATTGATGCCGCAGACGTAGTCCTTATGAAGAGCAGGCTGACTGATGTGGCAGCGGCAATCCGTTTAAGCCGGGCGACCCTGCGCAATATCCACGAGAACCTGTTCTGGGCATTCATCTATAACGTCATCGGTATCCCGTTGGCTGCCGGCGTATGGTATCCGCTCTTCGGATGGCTGTTAAATCCCATGTTCGGAGCCGCAGCCATGAGTCTTTCCAGCTTCTGCGTGGTAAGTAATGCATTGCGTCTTAACTGGTTCAAAATGTATGACACCAGTAAAGATAGAAAAATCAAAACAAAGAAAAACGACAAGGAGGACAAAACTATGACAAAAACAATAACTATTGAAGGTATGATGTGTGGACACTGCGAGTCTACAGTAAAGAAAGCCCTTGAAGCTCTCAAGGGAGTAGAGAATGCGGAAGTTAGCCATACAGCCGGCACAGCGGTAGTAACCTTGAATGCTGATGTCAGCGATGATGCTCTCAAGAAAGCGGTGGAGGATCAGGATTACAAAGTCACAAAAATTGCATAAATCCGGCTGATCCATAAAAGACAGGAAAAACATACAAAAACAGGTCGGTGGTGCAGACTCATCACATCTGACCACTGACCTGTTCAATTTTTCAGAAAGGAGTCATTGATCATGAAAAACAGAAAAGCCCTTGGCTGGGGTGAGCTTATCCTTGGAATTCTTCTTATCATCCTGGGAATATTTACTTTTATCAATCCTTCTGCCGCAATAAGAGGTGTAACTTTTCTTTATGGCATTGTCGCACTGATAACCGGCATCATTGATATTATTTTTTATATCAAACTGGAAGAACGCATCGGAATATCCCCTGTTCTGTCACTGATTGGAGGTATCATAAGTATCATCGCAGGTCTTCTGATCTTATTTAATCTTGGAATCGGAACATGGGTAATGGTTGTCCTGTTCCCCATTTGGTTCATCGCTCATTGTATCGCAAGGCTTGCTCATCTGCCTTTTATCCGCACCACTTCCGGAACAGGCTATTATTACTTTACCCTTTTTGTAAATATCATCGGGTTGGTTCTGGGCATTATGATGATTTTTGATCCATTTATTTCTTTCTTCTCCATGGGATATCTGATCGGAATGTATCTGATCTTTCTTGGAGTTGACAGTATCGTTTTTGCCCTGAATCTGTTGGATTCCAGGTAGTAAAACAAGTATGGCATAGAAAAATCCCTATCCTCGGACTCTACGAACTTTTTGAAGAAGTGTTGTTTTTACAACATAATTTCTATATTTATTATAAAAGGATATTTGATATTTTGAAAAATAACCAGAGAACAATTATTACAAAACGGATGTTAAAGGAAGGATTGCTTCGTCTGTTAAAGACAAAATCCCTGGATAAAATCAATATTGTGGAACTTTGCAACGAATCAGGCATTAACCGGACAACATTTTACCGTTATTATGAGCTTCCAAAAGACATTTTAAATGAGATGCAGGCTGAATTCATTGAGGAGATGCGTGAATCCATGAAAAAACCCCAGACGGAGCAAGATCTTGAACAAATCCTTATCTATTTACAGGATCATTCAGAACTTGTAACGCTTTTTATCCGGTACAATTCGGATGAAGAGTGGACAGATATGTTTCGAACACTTCACCATGATATCTGTGATGTCAAAATTCTAAAAGACCTCGATGCGGAAAGTGAGGAATTATTTTACACATTTCTGGCAGGAGGCACATATTTTCTTCTCCGGCAATGGCTGATTGCCGGAATGGACAAATCGCCAAAAGAGATTGCCGCTATTGTATTACGTATTATAAATAAAAAAACAATATTTTAGTTCACCTCTTCATAATAAGGCAGCATATAATAAAATCTATTCCATTTTCGCCCGAAGCAAGTTAATTTCCTGTATAAATAAAGAAGTCGTCGGCGAGAACAAATGATTTTTCTTCCATACCAGAACACTGCGGGTCGTATGTTCCGGATGGATAGGAATAAAACGCAGATTCGGACTGCTATGAACAGCCAGAGCCCCATCCAGACAAAAAGCGCAGCCCAGACCTGCTTCTACAAGCAGTACCGCATTGGAAAGAAGCGTATAATTCAGCGGAATATGCAGGTCCTTTTCTTCCCGTTTCAACCAATTCAGGATATCCGCACGGACTCTCTCCCTTAGAGGCAGAATCAACGGATATTCGGCAATCTCATCCGGAGTAATAAACTCCTGCACAGCTAATGGATGATCGTCCCGCATGAGTACGCCCCAGGTTTCTTTCTGGGAAAGACGGACAAAGTCGTATTTGGAAGTATCGACAGGTTCCAGCAGCAGACCTACGTCAATCAGCCCTTTATCCATACGGTCTTTAATGTAATCTGCCATTTCATTATATAAATCAAACCTGACCAACGGATATTTATCAGAGAACCGTTTGATCAGTTTGGCAAGCAGACGACTCCCGATCGCTTCGGTAGCGCCAATAGAAATTACTCCGCTGACGTCCGTATTCTTTTCTACAAAAACCTGTTCCAGACGATCCGCCAACTCGACAATCTCTTCTGCCCGCTGACGGAAAAAAAGCCCGTCATCCGTCAAGGTAAGCCCATTTTTCCCCCGAAGCATAAGCGTCGTACCAAGCTCCCTTTCCAAATCCATCATTTGACGGCTTAAAGTCGGCTGTGTAATGTGCAAAATCTCAGCAGCCCTGGTAATGTTTTCTTCCTGCGCCGCGACAAGAAAATATCTTAGTGTTCGAAGTTCCAAACCAAATCCACTCCTGTGTTTTTACTTTTGAATATATCATATCAGACTTTGGATAATTCCGCCAGAATCCTTTTGCAGGAAACGCTCCCTTGCCAAACATCCGGGCGTTCACTATAATGGGGTTTAGATTATTTAAGGAGAGTTGCAGAATGCTTCAAGTCAAAGACCTGTGTAAAGAATATAGAACCGGCGGGCTGGTACAAAGGGCTCTGGATCATGTCAGCCTGAATTTCCGCGATAATGAATTTGTCGCCATATTGGGGCCCAGCGGTTCCGGAAAAACTACTCTTTTGAATATTATCGGAGGACTGGACCGGTATGATTCCGGCAATCTGATTATTAACGGCATCTCAACGAAAAAATACAAAGACCGGGATTGGGATTCCTACCGAAATCACACGATCGGTTTCGTATTCCAGAGTTATAACCTGATCCCGCATCAGACTGTTCTGGCAAATGTGGAACTGGCGCTGACGATCTCCGGGATCGGAAAAAACGAACGCCGCAGCCGGGCCGTCAAAGCCCTGGAGCAGGTGGGGCTGGGGAATCAGCTTCATAAAAAACCCGGGCAGATGTCCGGCGGACAGATGCAGCGCGTAGCCATCGCCCGCGCATTGGTCAATGATCCGGATATCCTTCTGGCCGACGAGCCAACCGGCGCTCTGGACAGCGCCACCAGCATCCAGGTCATGGATCTCCTGAAGGAAGTAGCCAAGGACCGTCTTGTCATTATGGTTACTCATAATCCGGAGCTGGCAAAACAGTATGCCACCCGTATCGTAAATCTGAGAGACGGAAAGATCCGTTCCGACTCTGATCCATTTCAGCCGGACCGTTCTTCCAAAGCGGTACACAAAAACATGGGAAAATCTTCTATGTCTTTTTTCACTGCCCTCTCCCTGAGCTTTAACAATCTGAAAACCAAAAAGGCCAGGACGCTGCTCACCGCCTTTGCGGGTTCCATTGGCATAATCGGCATCGCTCTGATCCTGTCTCTTTCCAACGGAGTGAACGGCTATATTCAGAATGTGGAGCACGATACGCTGTCTCAATATCCGCTGGAGATCCAGAGCACCGGTTTCGATCTCTCTTCTGTTCTGGCCGGAGATACCAAAGACAGTGATGCCGAATCCGGTGATATTCATGTCCTGGAGATGGTGACAGATCTGTTTTCCACGATGACCTCCAATGACCTGAAAGCATTGAAGGCTTATCTGGACAGCAAAGAAAGCGGAATCGAGCCATACATCAGCGCCATTGAATATACCTACGACGTCATGCCCCAGATCTACCGGCTGGAAGAAAACGGAGGGTTTCGTCAGGTAAATCCAGACAGTTCCTTCGCCGCCCTGGGCCTGGGATCTTCTGTCAGCTCCAGCAGCATGATGTCTTCTATGATGGGAACTGATGTATTTTATGAAATGCCGGAAAATGAAGATCTTTATCTGAACCAGTATGAAGTAAAAGCCGGTCACTGGCCGGAAAATTATAATGAGTGCGTCCTGGTGCTTACCTCCGGCGGAAGCATCAGTGATTTTATGCTGTATACGCTGGGACTGCGGGATTCTGTGGAGCTGGACGATATGGTGCGCCAGTTTATTGACGGAGAAGACATCGACACACCGGAGAATATAGGAACATATCACTATGACGATATACTTGGCATTAATTTCAAATTAGTCAGCAGTACGGACTATTATGAATATGACGATGAGTATGATGTATGGAGAGATAAAACAGACGACGATACTTATATGCAGAATCTTGTAGAAAATGGTGAAGATCTTACCATTGTAGGAATTGTACAGCCGGCCGAAGACGCAAACGGTCTCCTGCTTCAGGCAGGCATCGCTTATCCTTCTTCTTTAATCCGCCATGTGGCGGAAGTTTCCTCTGAAAGTGAGATTGTGCAGAAACAGCTGGCAGATCCTGACACGAATGTATTCACCAATGAACCATTCGGATCAGAAAGCGGAGAAAGTGATTTTGACATGGAGTCCCTGTTCAGCATCGACGAGCAGGCGCTGAAAGAGCTGTTTTCTTTCAATGAAGACGATCTGACGGACGGACTTACTAATTCTCTGGACTTGTCCGGTATGGAAAGTCCGGATATGAGCAGCCTGGATCTGGGAGATCTGGATCTGTCCGGACTGATGGATCCGGGCAGCTTTCAGATAGACCTTCCGGAATTTCCGGAGTTTGATATGGCCGACCTGCTTGAAAGCATTGACTTTCATGTTTCAAAGGACACGGTGGAATCCCTGGTATCCGGACTTGTGGCCGGCTGGGAGAAATACACCGCCGAGCACCCGGACGCTGATTACTCCGGTCTCAGCAAAGATTTCCTGAATTTTCTGCAGACAGAAGAAGGCCGACAGATCCTTTCCAACCATCTGCAGGCGATTCTGGATGCAAACGGTATCGGGACGGTAACTGACGAAGATATCAATACGCTTCTTACCGGCGTCATGACGGGTTTTGCAACATATTGTCAGGAAACGTATCCGGATGTTCCGTTATCGGATATTTTTTCGGACACAGAGACATTACAGTTATATTTCATGGAATATCTGGGCACCGACACGGCCCGGACCATCATATCTGAATGGATGGACGCTGTATTTCCGGATACTGATGCCATCGTGATCACACCGGAACAGTTGGAACAGCTGGCCGCGGATCTGGCGGCCGGTTATCAGAATTACGCCGTATCCAACGGACTTCCTGATCCTTCTAAAATGGGAGAATATTTCTCAGATTATATGAGTACGAAGGAAGCACAGTCTGTTCTGTCCCAGGGTATAGAGGATATGATAGATACTTCCGGACTGCAGGAACAGCTGGCTGATTCCATGGAATCTTATATGGGGGAGCTCATGGGTTCCTTCTCCGGTACACTGGCAGATACTCTTCAGACCGAGATCTCTTCCGCAATGGAACAGATTATGGGACAGATCATGGATCAGATCTCCTCCAATATACAGACTTCCATGGAAAGTGCCATGGCGAAGCTGGCAGACAATCTTTCACAGATGTTCCAGATCTCGGCGGATGATTTTGCCAATGTATTTTCTGTAAACATGAACGCTGATGAACTGGCCGAACTGCTGCGTTCCATGAGCTCCGCCCAAGGAGCCACCCGGGAGAACAATCTGGCTTCACTGGGATATGTGGATTTTGATAACCCGAGTGAAATCAGCATCTATCCGGTTGACTTTGACAGTAAAGAACATGTAACCGAGATCCTGAGCGCATACAACAGCCGCATGGAGGCGGAAGGGAAGGAAGATCAGGTGATCACGTATACGGACATGGTAGGTACTCTGATGTCTTCCGTGACAGATATCATCGATATCATCAGTTATGTGCTGATCGCCTTCGTGGCCATCTCCCTGGTGGTATCCTCCATCATGATCGGGGTAATCACTTACATCAGCGTACTGGAACGAAAAAAAGAGATCGGGATTCTCCGGGCCATCGGCGCTTCCAAAGGAAATATTTCCCAGGTTTTCAACGCCGAGACTTTCATCATCGGACTGTGCGCCGGACTGATCGGCATCGGGCTGACATTGCTTTTGCTGATCCCCGGCAACGCGTTGATCCATCACCTGGCAGGCACCGACAACATCAACGCGTTCCTGCCCGCCGGATACGCAGTCATCCTGATCGCGCTGAGCGTCTTTCTCACACTTCTGGGCGGACTGATTCCTTCCAGAAAAGCGGCCAAAAGCGACCCGGTGACGGCGTTGCGGACGGAGTAACTTCTAATGTTTATATCTATATTCCTTATCTCCACACAATATCCGCCTTTTTCCTGGGAGCTGTCCTCTTATAGGATACAGCCGGATATCCGATCAACATACAACAGACCAGAGGCGTGTCCGGGATTCCAAGCCATTCTTTCAATTCCGGACATGCATTTATGATCCGGGTCAGATAACCGCTGTAGAGGACGCCCAGTCCTTTGGCAACCGCCATATTTTCAATATTGGCTGCCGCAAGCCCGCCGTCCAGCGCGTTATCCGCGGCGATCATGATACATGCGGGTGTGTTGAAAAATAATCCGTCTTCTTCCGGATGCCTGCTCCGTCTGCGGTGCATGAACTTAAACAGCGCGGCATAATGGGGCATCTCCGCTTTCATCTTCTCCACTATCTCCGGAACCTGATCCCAGAGCAGGTCCTTGAACCGGTCCAGTTCCTCCTGGATCACAATAAAACGGCAGGCCTGCCTGTTCTTCGCCGTGGCGGTATATCTTCCGGCCTGCAGGATCTGCTCCATACAGTCTTTTTCGACCTTTTTATCACGGAAATTACGGATACTTCTCCGGAATTTTACCGCATGAAGGAAATTCTCCGAAGCGACGGTAAATGTCTTTGCATCATACTCCTCCACATCCGCCATATCGTACTCTGGAATACTTACCGCTCCTTTCGGGCAGATAGCCACGCAGTGGCCGCACTGAATACATTCCGGTGTGTAGACCGCTTTTCCGTCATGGACCGATATCTTCGCCGCCGGACAGTCCTTGGCGCAAAGACCGCATCCCACACATTTTTTCTCATCAATTTCAATCATATTTTTCCTCTCCTTTCTCCCTGTTCCGAAACTGGCTGGGCGTCACGCCATATCTTCTTTTAAACAATTTCGTAAAGTAACTTATATTCTCAAAACCGCAGGATTCACTGACACAGGCGACGGGCTGATCTTCATCGATCAACAGATGCGCCGCAACAGACAGCCTGAACTGATTCAGATATTCCATGGGAGTTTGATTGATTGCGGAACGAAAACAACGGAAACACTCTCGTCTGCTGACCCCGCCCACCCGGGCAATCTGATCCACCGTAACCGGTTCCCGGTAATGTTCCTGGATAAATGTCAGCATCCGGTAGGCTCTGGCGGCCTGGCCGATATCAGAATGCGCTCCTGAGACAAAATCTTTAAGAACGCTGATTTTTTTGAACAATTCATTCCAGATTCTGCAGATTAACTCCATACAATTCAGTTCATAATTCGCATCCTGCGGGCGCAGTTTCTGGAATTCTCGAAAGAGATTCAGCATCACAGCCTCTTCGCTCTCATCCTTCGACAGAAAGAAACCGAATACCCGCGACTGCAGAACCGGCTGAATGATCTTATGATATACATCTCCAAAAACGGGCGACAAAAAGAATCCGTCGCCCGCCTTTATAATACGACATATTTTTGAGAACGGATCCTGAAACAGATTATATTCCAATTCTCCTTTCAGCAGCAGGCCGAACTGAAATTCCGGATGCCAGTGGCATGCCAGCTCTCCTTCCCGATAGTCGTCAAGAGATTTTCTCTGGAATACTACCGGTAATTCTCCTTTCCGATACTGGATATTCTCCAGCATATTTTCATCCATATCCACGATTTTGTAGCACATAATTTAGCTTTTCTCCTGTTGTGGGCACTACTTTACCAATTTTTGGCACGATCGTTTCTTTATATTTTATTTTCGAGATTTTATTATTATAAAGCGGGAAAAAACAGAAGTCAACGCAGAAGTATCATAGAGACATCCGGCATCACAGAAAAGATGGCAATCCCGCATATGAGCCATCTGACATCATAGCAGACAAGACTGAAAGTATACCTCTGCAGTTGCTTCTATAATTTTTTGGCACATCCAATATTTTACTAAGAAAGAAGGCGCACATTATGAACAGTGAAGGAAAACAGCCTATATCTATGGCAAAGAAATGGGTATTACTGGTTGTGATGGCAATTGTATTCGGCCTGATTGCAGGAGGCGTTATGTACGGCGTAAACTTGCTGGGCAATAAACTCCACAGCCAGGAGGAGCTCCCTCAGACCAGTACCATAGAGATCACCTCCTCTGACGATGACAGCGGAAACAGCGTTGTGGAAGTTACCAAAAACGCTATGCCTTCCGTAGTGACGATATCTACCATGTCTGTGGAAGAAATGCGGAGCTTTTTTGGCGGCACCATGCAGTATGAAGTCCAGGGAGCAGGTACCGGCGTTATTGTCGGTGAAAACGACACCGAGCTTATGATCGCCACGAATTATCATGTGGTAGAAGGAGCCACCAGTCTCTCCGTAGGATTTATGGATGAAAATACGGTCGCAGGTGAGGTAAAAGGAGACGACGTGAATAATGATCTTGCTGTGGTAGCAGTCAAATTATCCGACATCCCCGAAGACACCCTGAATAACATCAAGATCGCCACAGTTAATCGCTATCGGAAATGCCCTTGGCTACGGACAATCCGTGACCACAGGCTGCGTCAGCGCCCTGAACCGCGATTTGACGCTTACTTATGAAAGCGGTATAACCATCAATTCTACAGGCCTGATCCAGACAGACGCCGCTATCAATCCGGGCAACAGCGGCGGAGCCCTTCTGAATATGAATGGGGAACTGATCGGCATCAACGAAGCAAAATCCGAATCTACTTCCACCGGAGATTCTGTAGATAATATAGGTTTTGCCATCCCTATCGACAAGGCAGAAGATAGTCTGAAGGAGCTGATGAACCTGAAAACACGGGAAAAGGTAGATTCCAGTGAAGCTTCCTTTCTGGGGATTGAGGGAGAGACTGTTCCCAGCCAGGTAACGGAACTCTACGGAATCCCCAGCGGCGTGATCCTTACCTCTGTTGTAGAAGATACTCCCGCCGCAGAAGCCGGACTGCAGAAAGGCGACATTATCACTGAATTTGACGGACGCTCCATTCTCAGCATGAACCAATTACAGGACACTTTACAGTATTATGCCGCCGGAGAAACTGTAGCAGTCGTGATTCAACGCTCCAATAACGGCCAGTATCAGGAACAGACTGTAAACGTCACTCTGGGATCCGCACAGGACGCGCCCCAGACGTCCAACTAATGTTTTTGGGCCAGATCGTTGGTATCCAGGCTGTCCCTGAACACATAGAATCTGTCATACAGGAACTCCAGTGTAAAGTTTGCCACCATATTGATGACCGTTACCAGGTACTCATTCCAAAGCAGGCCCTCCGCGAGGAAATTGCCCAGTACCGTGGAAACCGGCGTAAACACACAGTAAAACGCAAATACTTTAACCATGGCAACCGGCACGTTGCTGGCAGACTGGAAGGTGTACCTGCGGTTCAGAGTAAAATTCCACAGCACAGACAATACCAGCGCCATCAGATAACAGGGCCAGTAACTCCAGCCGGTGAATTCATTGAGAAGAGAAAAGACTACGATCTCAATGACGCCTGCTGAAATGGAAAAAACAAGAAATTTCAGTGAACGCAAAAATTCTTTATGCTTAGCATTGCTCATAGGGAAAGCCTCCTGTAATTCTTCTTGTTGCTCTGATACAGTTCCTTGAAAATATCAAAATATTTATCATAGATTTTCTTTTTCCCCGGATCCGGCTCAAAACGGCCGGACACGGGGATAAAATCTTTTACCCGGTCCAGATCTTCGATCGCGCCCAGTCCCACGGCGGCCACGGCAGCCGCGCCTACGGCGCCTACATTCTGGGGACTTTCTACCACCTCAATGGTACGTCCCGTTATATCGGCCAGAATCTGGGACGTCACCGGGGATAAAGCTCCGCCGCCCACAAACCGGATCACAGAAGAAGTTTTCACCTTTCTCTCTTCACATTCCAGCATCCAGCGCAGATGGTAGCAGATGCCTTCCAGCACAGCACGGATCAGCTCCGATTTTCCTGTCTCCAGGCGAATACCGAAAAACATGCCCGCCGCGGCAGGATCTTCAAAAGGACAGCGGTTTCCGTGCAGCCATGGCGTGAAAATCACGCCTCCGGAACCTTCCGGTACTTTGCTTACCACCTCGGTCATATAATCGTACAGGCTCCTGTAGACCGCCTCGTGGCTTTCTGCCACATCTGTCTTTTTCAGATAGATTCCGATCTCGTCCAGCGCCAGATGGTCTTTGACCCATTCCAAACACTTTCCGGCAGTCTCCATTTCCGCGAAATAATTATATCTTCCGGTCTGAGCTCCCACAATCGCAGCGATCATGGCTGAAACGTCCACCAGCTGCCGGTCAGTCACTGTACCGACCCATCCGGAGGTACCGCAGTAGATATGAGTCTCTCCCACGCCTACGCATCCGGAACCCACGCCGATCAGGGAAGCGTCTCCTCCTCCTCCGAAAACAGGAATCCCCGCCGGAAGTCCCAGTTCCTCTGCCGCCTGCAAAGTCAACGTACCTGCCTGATCGGAGGATTTGATGATGCGCGGCAGATGTTCCATGTGAATGCCGAACATACGGCAAAGGCTTCTGCTCCATCCCTCTTTTCCTTTTCTGGTATCATAGAGCAGAGTTGCAAAAGCCGAGTCTTCCGTCATGACACATTCTCCGGTCAGGCGGCGGATAAAATACTCTTTCACATCCAGCCACTTATCTGCCCGCCGGAATTTCTCCGGTTCATGGTTTTCGATCCACTTATATTTCCACATGGGATCCTTGACGCTGGTAGACACTGCTCCGGTAATAAACAGACATTTCAGCAGCCGGAATACATTGGCTCCGGCGATCTGGGGACCGTATGCCAGGCCTTTTTTGATCTCTTCCTTTGCCCTCTGGTCCATATAGCTCATGGGGCGGCGGATTGGTCTTCCGTCCTTGTCCACCAGTATCAGGCCCTGCATCTGGGAACAGAATGAGATTCCCGCCACTTCATCCGGCCTCACCTCTGTTTTGGCAAACAGTTCTTTTGTCGTCTGGCAGACCGCCTGCCACCATTCCTCCTCATCCTGTTCAGCGCCGCCGTTTTCCAGAATATAGAGCCGGTATCCTCTGCTCACGCCTTCCAGCAGCGTAATCGTATCATCAACGCGAAACAGGCAGGTTTTTACTCCTGTAGTCCCAATATCGTAAGCCAGTACATAAATCATATCTTCATTTTCCTCCCTCATGGGAAACATCCTCTCTGGAAAACGTGAATGCGGATTCCAGAAACATTAACAGCTGCTCCCTGACCATATCATTTTCCGGCAGTTTTCCGCCGCAGTACAGCTTCCACCGTTCCCTGTAATAATCGCAGCAGAGCCCGAACTGCAGCATCATCAGAAGATTATCGAAAAAAAACGCAGCTATCCCGGGATCCATGTCCTCTCTGACAGTCCCGTTCTTCTGCGCTTTTCTTATGATGTCTGTATAAAGTCCTGCCGTTATCTTTTCGATCTCTTCCGCCAGCTCTGCCGCAAAACGACTGTTTCTGATGGATGTGATCTCGTGATACATGCGGATATCATCCCTGTGCTCCGCCGCATGTCTCTGTAATATGCGGATCACCTGATCCGCGTACCCCGATACCTTATCCTCCCGGACAAGCACTTCTTTCAGTGCCTCTTCCAGCCTGCCCACGCTGCGGCGCACGCAGGCCAGGAAAAAGCTGTCTTTATCAGAATAGTATTTATACAGTACCCCTACGCTGATGCCTGCTTTTCCGGCGATGGACGCCATGCTGGCTTTCTCCACACCCCGCTCTGCAAACTCATGAATCCCTGCCTCCAGAGTCTCCGCGAGTTTGGCTTCCGTCAGCTTCTCATACATCTAAACTATTTCTCCTTCTTTCGGGAGTATTTCTTTACGTAGACAGTTCTCTGGATCAGACCGTCCAGTCTGCCCAGAGGCCTGCACTCCGGAAAATTTTCTGCAAACAACGCTGCCCTGCAGCCTTTTTCCAGAAGGGCTGCCACTGCCGTCACATCGTCCCTTGTCTTCCCGATGCAGAACGCTCCCTCATCCTGTATCAATACTGCGTTTCTGCCGGCAAGCTTTTTAGCCGCGCCGGCCGGATCATGGCTGTCCGCACAGCGGATCGTAGTCCCGGCGATCTGGATCAGATCTTCCAGATAAGGAGAAAAATCTTCTCCTCTCTGACTTACTCTGCGCACTGCGTTGCTGTTATCCCACAGAACATATTTTGCATCTGTATGCCGATAGATCTCCGCATGAAAAGCTGCCTCTTCCGGCAGGTCGTCCGGCAGCTTGTTCAGACGGAATACTTTTTTCTCTCCGTTCAGCTGCAGGCAGAATCTGTTTCCTTTGCGTATGCTTCTTCCATAATCATGAGCCTGGGAAAGCTGTTCCCGGTTCTTTTTCCCCAGGATCCCGATCTGCTCCCGACAGATCCGTTCCAGCTCTCCGGCGGTAAAGAAAGCATCTTCTTCATCTTTTCCCATGCAAAGCGCGCCGTGGTATCTCATAAGTATTGCTTTTGTCTGCGGATACGCACGAAGCGCATCCACAACCGCGTTTCTGAGCTTCCTGGTGGAAGGCATGCCGTACTCCGCGCATGGAACCACGTCTCCCAGCCGTTCAGAATCCTCCGGCATCAAATCCATGCCTGTTATTCCATAGACAGACGCCGCTTCCTGATGAGTATGGATGATAAAATTTATTTCCGGACGAAGGCTGTAAACAGCGGCGTGGATTCCTTTTTCACTGGACGGTTTCCTGGGACCGTCATAAGAACAGTCCTCGATGTTTACCGTCACCAGATCCTCCGGCCTCATATGCTCATATCCCATTCCGCTGGGAGTGATGACAAACTGGGTCGCCGATATTCTGGCGCTTATATTTCCCCATGTCCTTGCCACCAGGCCGGTACGGAGCAGTTTCCTGGCGGACTCTGTCACCAGATTTCTTGCAGTTTCTTCTGTATAAGCCATCTTCCTTTCCTCCCCTGCTTCATATATGCCGGTCATACTCAGACGTCGATGCGTCCGCAATTCGCAAAGACTCTGTCAAAACGGGCAAGCACATCGTCGATCATTTCTTCGGTATATGCCGCGCTGGTGTACAGCCTGGATCCGGCGAGAGTCACGATACCTTCCGCCATATAAGCCGCTCCCATATGTTCCATCTCCTTCTGGCGAATACCGGTCTGTTTCAATACTTCCGGAATTGTCCACGGCTTCGACCAGTCCACTACAAAATGCATGGTTCCTACGCTGTCCAGATGGCAGATAGAACCCTGATTGAACGCTACAAACGGAAGATGGTGTTTTTCAATCAGCTTCTGCAGGCCTTTTGTCAGCCGGTCGCCCATACGCCCGGCTTTCTCGCAGGCATTGGTCCTCTCTATCTCGCACAGCGTATAGTATCCTGCCACACAGGAGATCGGCGTTGCCGCCAGCGTACCGCCGCACATGGCCTTGGATACTTTCTTTCCGGAAGAGTCCAGCCCGGCCCCCAGATAGGCCATACAGTCGTCATGTCCTCCTACTCCGCCTGCGCCCGGATAACCTCCCGCGATGATCTTTCCGAAAATGGTAAGATCCGGATCCACGCCAAAGTAACTCTGCGCGCCTCCCGGCCCGATGCGGAATCCGGTTACCACTTCGTCAAAGATCAGAAGCGCTCCGTATTTATGCGCCAGATACTCTGCTCCTTTGATAAAGCGTTTTGATACCGGCCTGGTTCCGCTCTCCGGTCCTACCGGCTCGATGTAAACGGCAGCCGTCCCGCCGGTAAGACGGTTTCTCTGCAGTTTTCTTTCCAAGTCTTCCAGGTCATTGGGGAAAAATTCATCCGTATGCTTGAACACAAATCCGGGTACTCCCTTGGACATGAGTCCTTTCGTACCAGGCACACGGATACCGTATGCCAGCTGATCCGACCATCCGTGGTAGGCGCCGCCCATCTTCAATATATTCTTCTTGCCGGTCTTTAATCTGGCAATTCTGGCCGCGCACATACATGCCTCGGTACCGGATCCCAGCATACGGAACTTCTGTACGGAAGGAACCATCTCGGATATCTTCTTCGCCAGCTTATATTCATATTCGTGGAACAGACCTGTGGAAGGTCCGCAGGTGTTCAGAAGATCAATGACCCGCTCCCGTACCTCGGGCGGATTGCTGCCCAGGATCGTAGGACCGCCCGCCTGCAGCAGGTCATAATACCAGTTCCCGTCAATATCGTAGAGCTTTGCGCCCTCCGCCTTATTGATCACGATGGGAAAAGGATAGTTGAACGCCAGGTTGTGCTGTACCCCTCCGGGAATCACCTCTTTGGCTTTTTCAATCATCTCTTTTGATTTCGCGCATTTTTTCTCAAAATAATTCTCCACGTAATCATCCAGTTTATCCGGACAGATGGAATAGACCGGTTTTTTGATCAGCTCGTCCAGCTGTCTGGTCACTTCTTCCGCATTCAGATACTTGTCAATCGCAAATCCATTATACGCCATGGCTTACCTCCCGTTCTGTCTTGTGAATATATGTTCACGAATTTTCTGTTATTATTTTACCACTATCAGGCATGCGCTGACAATAAGATTATTCTCCTTTTTTATGGCATCCTGTACCCAGGCTGTCAATGATCGTGATAACCAGGCCTTTAATGCTGTTTTCTGTCGTACGGTACGGAGCGATACGCAGCGTATAATACTGTCCGTTCGTAGCTACCACTTCCCTGTCTACAGGCGTCAGTGTCTTCAGGACACTCTGCGCGTCTTCCACAATCTTCTCATAGGGAAAGCTGTGCGCGAAGATCTGAATGGAACGACCGATGTCCTGTTCCATCAGCTGAAATTCTTTTCCCACATACTCCGTAAATTTGCGGATATTCAGGTTCTCATCCACAAACAGGATACCGATCATTGTAGAAGACAGGAAGTTGGACAAATCATTGGTCATCAGTGTCAGTTCGTCTACTTTCTGCTGATATTCCGTATTAACCGTATACAGTTCTTCATTAACCGACTGCAACTCTTCATTGGAACTCTGCAGCTCCTCATTGGCGGTCAACAGCTCCTCGTTGGCAGCCTGCAGTTCTTCGTTCACTGTTTCCAGTTCCCCGATGGTTTTTTTCAGATCATTCTGGGATTCCTGAAGTTCCTGTTCCAGATCGGTGATCCGTCTCGCCGCCGTACTGTCAATATCATATTTTTCGCGGATGCCGTCTTCCTCTTCCGTCCTGTCCCTGTTTTCCCGGAACAACATGGCAATCAGGCCGCTCTCCCCTTTTCCGGGAACCGTGATTGGATAAACGCTCAGATCCACCGTCCGGCGTTCCGACGATGTATCCACGGTGACATCCAGATAAGTCACGGAGGTATGCTCCGTCCGGCACCTGTTCAGAGCCGTGGACGCTGCCAGGCTCAGATCTTTATTAAGAATATGGAAAAGATTAAAAGATGCTTTTCCGGGAGCGATCGATACATAATCCATATAGTTCCCGAAGAAATGAATCACATTATTAGACTCATTGATGATCAGGGAAGCCGGCATATACTTTTCCATAAACTGTGTATAAACTGATTCCATCTCGTATTCCGGGGAATTTGATCCTTCCAGGGTATGCAGCCGCGGCGTTACCGGCTGGAAACTGGGAATATTGAATACCGGAGTAGACAGATTATCCATTTTCCCCGCGCTGTTATGAATATATATTTTCTCTGCGCTGCATGCGGGTTTGAACACGTCGGAATACTCGTTTGCCGTCTCGCTCTTTCCCAGGAACAAATATCCGCCGTTTTTCAGCGCCGAATGGAAGATCGCAAACAATCCCCTCTGAAGCACCGGCTGAAAATAAATCATCACATTTCTGCAGCTGATCAGATCCAGCTTCCCGAAAGGCGGGTCTGACAGCATATTGTGCGGCGCGAAAATGATCATGCGCCGTATCTCCTTGGAGATATGATACTGGTCATTTCTCTTAATAAAATATTTCGCCAAACGCTCCGGCGTCACGTCATCGATAATACTCTCGGAGAATACGCCCTTCCCTGCCTGTTCGATTGCCTGCACATCGATATCCGTGGCGAATATCTTAATATCCCGTTTGACATGAAGTTCCTCCAGAATTTCCTGGAACAGGATCGCCAGAGAATATGCTTCCTCGCCGGTGGAACATCCGGCGCTCCAGACCCGGATTGGTTCCCCCTCCTCCGCATTCTGTACAATAGGATACAGCGCTCTTTGTTTCAGCTTCTCAAAGAAAGGCGGATCGCGGAAGAAATTGGTTACCCCAATCAGGATCTCTTTCACCAGCACATTCACTTCTTCGGGATTGTCATCCAGATATTTGGCATATTCCGCCAGACTTACACTGTGCGTCACCACCATGCGCCTTTCGATGCGGCGCAGTACGGTCGTCCGTTTATAATGAGTGAAATCGATCCCGCGCACCTTTTTCAGCACGGCATAGATATGCGTGAAACTCTCTTCGTCAGTAAAAAGCACGTTCGCCTCTTCCGGTTCCATGATTGTTCTATATTTGGAGTAGTGCAGGATCTCACCGGCAATATCCTTTGGAGGAAGCACATAGTCCACCAGCCCGGTGCTGATGGCGCTCTTGGGCATTCCGTCAAACTTTGCGCTTTCCGGAGTCTGGACAATCGTCAGGCCGCCTTTTTCTTTGATGGTCTTGATTCCGTTCGTTCCGTCGGATCCGGTGCCGGATAAAATCACCGCTATAGAATGTTCTGTTTTCTCTTCCGCGAGAGAATTAAAGAAAATGTCAATGGGATGATTCAGCAGGCCCTGTACATAGTCATTCAAATATAATCTTCCGCCCCGAAAAGTAATGTTCTTTTTCGGAGGGATCAAATATACCTGGTTAGGTTCCACCTGTTCTCCCTCTTCCGCCTGCGTCACCGGCATATCCGTGTATTTTCCAAGGATATCCGCCATAAGACTCTTATAATCCGGCGCCAGATGCTGTACCACTACAAAACTTAGGCCGCTGTTAGGCGGCATAAAGCGGAAAAACTGCTGGAGGGCTTCCAGCCCGCCCGCCGAAGCTCCGATTCCTACTACAAACAGATTGTCCCCCCTTGGCAGTTCCATCTCTGCCAGATCTGATTCTTTATTCTGCGCCATAACGCTTCCTCCTTTGTTATCTCATCTGAAAATATTTCTTTTCAAACTCCTGCAGCGGCATAGGTCTCCCATAATAATATCCCTGTCCGTACAGGCATCCATCTTCCAACAGCAAATCTGCCTGTTCTTTTGTTTCCACTCCCTCTGCAATGCAGAGCATCTGACTGTCTTTGCACAATTTCACAATGTCCCGGACCAGAGTCCTCGATGCGGTATTTCCGGAAATATTCCGGATCATGCTCCGGTCCAGTTTTACGGAATGAAAATGCAAGTCCGTCAGCATGGACAGATTAGAATAGCAAGATCCAAAATCATCCAGAGAAAACTGCAGCCCATATCCGTCAAATCTTTGTATTAATTCAGAGATCGCCTTGTTCCCATAGTCACCCGCTGTCTCGGTAATCTCTAATTCGACCATATCCTGCGGTATATCCGGATACCGGCTCAGGATTGCCAGAATCGACGCCAGGGAGGAGGGATTTAACAGGGTATTTCTGGAAAAATTACTGGAAACGGGCACCAACGGATAGCCTTTCTGCAGCCACTGGCTCATGGCGCACAAAGCCTGGTCAAATACAAAATAGTCCAGTTCCTGGATCGTCCCCTCATTCTCCATCTCTTCGATCACCCGTCCGTGAGGCATCAAATTTCCCTGTGCGTCTGCAATTCTTACCAGCGCCTCCGCTCCTACCAATCTCTCAGAACGCATGTCTACTTTGGGTTGAAGATAGATCATAAACCGCCCGGAAGTCTGCTTTTTGAGCCAAGGCGAATCCTCTTCCGGAGAAATCACTTCCCTTGTCCTGTATGACGGATCAGACATTTCAGAAGAGGTGGCGCATCTCATGATCGAACGTGCCCGTTCTACCAGATCTTTGGCGTTAAAGATACCGTCCGACCAGATACATCCTACCCGGAACTGTCCGGAATAATTTCTCCCCAACAATTGCTGTACCCGGGTACACTTGTTGAAAAAAGTTTCATAGGTGATGTCCTTGCACAGAGCGACAAATTCCGTTTCACGGATCCGGAATACCAGCGATTTTCCGAAAATATCCAAGAGAACTTCCGATACTTTCAGAAGAAAACGGTTTCCGTATTCATATCCCCTCTGTTCTTTCACCGATTGAAAGTCAGGAATATCTACGGTCATCACGCCTGCTGAACTGCAGGTATCCGAGTTTATGGAATACACCATGTTCTGATAGGACTGAATATTCGGAATAGCAAACAGACGGTCTATTGGGGACACGCTTGTTCTTTGCAGAAACCGTTTATGTTCCCTGCTCAGATGCGGGATCACCTGATCAAGAAACGCCGTCTGTTCAATATGCGCGCGCGGATTCTCCACACAGAGCAACTGTATGATATCTTTCTCCTTTTCCATAGGGAAAATCACATACTGCCAGTTTCCTTTTTGATCCTGGCTTTTCAAAGACAGGATCAAAGGTTCCGACATATGTGCGGCACGCATAATCACCGGAAATTTTTCTATACGTTTCCCGGAGATAGACTGCTGGATGCTGTATTTCCCCTCTCCTACCCATTCGTTTATCATCGTGACGATCCGGGCGTCTTCCGTAAGAACCAATATGTAGACGCGGTCCGCCTGATAGAACCGTCCGATCCTCTTCAGCACGCCGTCGATGGAATGATCTGCGCTGTCCGCGTTCAGCATCCAGTCCATGCATGCCAGAGCCGCGTCTTTGCACTCTTCTGTCATCATGTGATCAGGAGTCAGCACATAAGTGTCTTTCTCATCCAGACAATCATATAATTCCATGCTGCTCCAACGGTATTTACCGTCTTCATCCACGAAAAAGACGGCGTCTGACGCTTCTCCTGTATAAACGGTACACAGTTTGGATACATCCTGCATCACTTTTTCATAATCCATATTTTCTGCCGAATCATAGGCTGCGCCTGCCACAAACCGCAGAAACATCATCTCTTTTATGTCTCCCAGTGAAATCCGGGTAAAAGAAAAAGCATTTTCCAGCTTCTTTCGAATATGATTCCGCGAGACCGCCTCCGGGCAGAAGACTAAAAGAGAATATCCTTCCGCCTGTCCGATCACACAGTCCGTTCCAAGAAAAGTATGCAGCGCGGTCATCAGATCTTCCGGTTTTCTGCGGTCCTCTTCCGTCCCGAACAGTTCCTCGGCTCCTTCAACCCGGATCAGTATAAACGCGCAGACGGTATTTACCTCTTTTCTCAACAGATGGCGGACCATTTCTTCGTATGTCTTCTCATCGTATATGCCGGTCACCGGATTCCTGACCGCCGGTCTTCCCAGTTCTAATTCCCACCTGCGGAGTTTATTCTGATTCAACGCATAAAGGAACAGGCACACATCGCCGCTTTCCGGATCTTCACACAAATTTACGCCCATTGTAACCCATTGAACCGACCCCTCAAAACATATCACCTGACATTGGTCAAAAAACCATCTTTTTCCAAATTTATACTCCGCCAAAAGATGCTTTCTGTCAAACCGGCGCTGCAGTCTTTTTACCGCGCTGGCGGAGAAAAGCCGGAAAATCCCGCGTTCAATAATATCGGTATACGTCTGGTACCGGATCAGACGAATCTGCTCTTTTCCTTCCAGCTGCAGTTTCTCAGGTATATCCTGCGTCAGATTTGCCTGAAGATAGCAGTACATGTATGGGTACAGATCAGCCGGCATAATCCGCCGCTGAATAAATCTGGACTGCCAGTTTGGCAGATACGACAGATCCTCTTTGATACCGATGGCTTTTTCCGGACGCCCTTCTGCGTCAAACATCAAATGATACGACATGGAAGACCAGCCGTAGCAGCTGGTCTGGCGGTACTGGATCACGAAATTGGCCCGTCCTTCCGGTTTTCCGCCATACATTTCCTCGGCAAAATCCCGGAATCTGTCGGCGCTGTCTTTATGGATCCGCCCATTCTGAATCAAAGATTCCGGAAAATTTTCATAGACTGTCTGTCTTCCATCCAGAAGATTTTTTGTATATAACAATCGAAATGTACGGGTCTTCAAATCTACTTCCCACAGCTGGTCATCCGTCTCATCCGCCACAAAGCTCAGCCATTCCCGCTTTTCGTCATATTGTTCTTTCAACTGCTGCAGCCCGGCGGTATTGTGCGAGATTTCCAGGACAATCGCCGACTGATCCGATCTACTGACTCTTAAAAGGCGAACCCGGCATGCAATCCAGCGGATTCCGTCTCCCGACACACGGTAGTTTCCTTCTTCCGGTCCGCCATTCTCTGCAGCGGACCGCACAAGCTGTTCATAGGCTTCCTGATCCGAAGGATGTATCCGGACGCTCTCGGAATGATTATAATTTTCCGGAATAGAAAGCCTCCGGTAAAATCCCGGACTGGTAAAAATCACCTTCAGGTCTTTCCCTGCTTCCAGGATTCTTACGCCTTCGTCAATATAAGCCGTCAACAACTTGGAATACATAGGAGAACCGGAACTTTGAAAATCCTCTGCGAACACCCCGTCCGCCCCATAGATAAAGAAGCGGCGGTGTTCCTCCTTTTTCGCCATTTCCAGCGCATATTCTGCCCGTCTAAGCACGATTTCCAGCATACTGTCCTTACCTTCGCGGAACACATACGCTCCCACATAACTGGAAATATTCCTCATAGAGATATCCTCTTCGGCGAACAAAAGAGCGTCGCTCAGTGTTTCTGACTTATCCTCTATGACTTTTCCCGTCAGGTTTCCTGTAAGAAACGCTGCGAAAAGATTTTTTCCCATATATCCTACGATATCTGTAGCACGAAACGATCTCGTCAGCAGACTGTACATTCTCTCCAGAACCTTTGGATCTTCCTGTCCTTTTCCGTCAATTTCAATCAAAAAAAGAGCGCATATCTCCGAAGATGTAATCTCTCCTATGCGCTCTTCTATACTTTTAATAGTATCCTCTTTTGTTAACATGATATTTCCCCCGAATGTATGCTTTTGTATCCGCGCAGCGGATACGCACCAGCACTACGTGCCCATTATACCATGTCTGCTCCGCAGACATGATGCCTCCGGCGGATGCGCCCGGCTTTCTGCGGCGAACGCAGAAACCGGCATGCGCGATGGTATAATTCGCACTACGTGCCCATTATACCATAAAAGCAGGAAAATACCATAAGATTTATCTATTTGTGTTATCTTTTTCATGTCTGAAACGGATTTCTCCCGTCTCATCATCCATACTGTCTATGATAGCCAGAGATTCTACCTGGTATCCTTTCTCCCTGAGCATGCGTCCTCCGATCTGCTGCCCTTTCTCAATGGCGATCCCGATCCCTTCTATCGTGGCGCCCGCATGTTCGATAATATCGATCAGGCCGTTTACTGCACAGCCATTAGCCAGAAAATCATCAATGATCAGAATATGGTCCTCCGGTCCCAGATATTTTTTGGAGACAATCACATCATAAACTCTTTTATGAGTGAAAGATTCGATCTTGGTACTGTATACTTCTCCGTCAATGTTAATGCTCTGGGTCTTTTTCGCAAAGACGACCGGCACATGAAAATACTGGGCGACTATACAGGCAATCCCGATTCCCGACGCCTCAATAGTGAGAATCTTATTAATCGTCTTGCCCTCAAACAATCTGTAAAATTCTTTTCCCATCTCATTAAACAGATCAATGTCCATCTGATGGTTCAGGAAATTGTCTACTTTCAGTACATTTCCTTTTTTTACAATCCCGTCTTCCCGGATTCTTTTTTCCAATAATTCCATACATTTATCCTCTGTGTTCCAGTTTATTTTGTCTATTGTATCATCTGGACAGCTGTTCGTAAAGAGTCAGTTCCATGACTCGGACAGTTCGGATAACTGCGTCTGCAATTCATTGTCTGTAACTGCTTCTACGATCTGTTCGGCTGTTATGTGGAAAATACTTCCGCCTGTAAAACTCAGATACGCAAATCCGGCAAATAAAAGCAGGCATATCGTAAATTTTAACTTAAAAAGAGTAAGCGGCCGGGACGGCGCTTCTTCCGCGGAATGTCCGTAGATCTGATCGCCCCTGCCGCCGTATGTCTCTCTGAGAAGCTGCTCTCTGTATGCGCCCATCTGTCATCCCTCCTGCTGTATCTTATGATGCGGAGGAGGAAAACATGCCTTTCGTTTCTAGCGGTTTGCCAGCTCTTTGGTAATATCTTCCCAGGTCACGCCTTTTTCAGCCATCAGGACCATAGCGTGATACAGAAGATCCGACATCTCATACTTGATCTCTTCCGGATCCGGATTCTTGGCGGCGATTACCAGTTCCGTCGCTTCCTCCCCTACCTTTTTCAGGATCTTGTCGATTCCTTTGTCAAAGAGATAGTTGGTATAAGATCCCTCTTTCGGATGTACTTTTCTGTCCAGGATTACATTGTAGACATCTTCCAGCACCCGGAGCGGATTCTTGGTCTCGTTTTCCCTTTCCACCAGATCACGATAGAAGCAGGTCCTGTTTCCGGTATGGCATGCCGCGCCGATCTGGCTGACTCTGGCCAGGATCGTGTCGTTGTCACAGTCTATAGACAAAGATTTTACATACTGGAAATGGCCGCTGGTCATCCCTTTCGTCCAGAGTTCGTTCCTGCTGCGGCTCCAGTAGGTCATCTTTCCGATACGCAGGGTAGTCTGGAATGCTTCTTCGTTCATATAGGCGAGCATCAGGACTTCCGACGTGCGGTAATCCTGGACAATAACCGGAACCAGTCCGTCCGCGTCTGTCTTCATCTCGCTCCACGGGATGCTGCTCTCCAGGACGTTCATCTCCAGTCCCCGCTTTGCCGCTTCTTCTTTCAGGCCCATGAAATCCGCCACTTCTGTAGAAAAATAAACGCTGGCAATTCCCGCCGCCCACTTGTTGGCAAGCACATTGATGACCGCATCTTTCGTGGCAGCGGAACTGACGCTGATCACCGGCAGCTCTCCTGTATATGGACAATGAGTATCCGACCCGGACCAGAGGATCAGGCTTCCCTTTTCATCCAGCTCTTTCGTAAGCTGCGTCTCATCCGCGATCGAGAAGCCGATTTTTTCCTTGCCGAACCGTTTCGAGACTTCCTCCGTCATATCCACATTGCTCTCCCGTCCGTAGTTCAGGATTGCTTTATCACATCCTGCATACAGGATTTTCTTCACATCCTCTGTGCGGCGGATATGTCCTCCCGCATAGACCGGGATTTCTGCCGCGCGCGTAATCTCCTTCATCAGTCCGATATTCTGCTCATGCTCTTCATCGGACTGGGCCAGATCAAAAAGAAGGATCGCATCCGCCCCGTTGTCACTGTAAAATTCCGCAAGTTTAACGCCGTCCTGTCCGTTTACTTTGCCTCCGCGCAGGGGCATCACCGGAACCAGATATTTTTTCTTCATCATTCCAAACTGCCTTTCGTTGATAATACACCTGTAATTCTCTCATCTATAGAGACCGCCATATCCAGCGCTTTCGCAAATGCCTTGAACATCGCTTCGCAGATATGATGGCTGTTGCTTCCTGCAAACACCTGAAAATGCAGATTCATCTCGGCGCTGTAGGATACGGCGTAAAAAAATTCCTTTACCATCTCCGTATCCATATCTCCGATCTTCTGAGACGGAAATTCCGCATTGGATACATAGTAGGGTCTCCCGGACAGATCCACCGCGCAGAGTACCAGCGCTTCGTCCATGGGCAGGATGCAGCTTCCGTATCGCCGGATTCCTTTTTTATCTCCCGCCGCTTCTTTGATGGCTTTTCCAAGCACGATCCCCGTATCTTCAATCGTATGGTGACAATCCACTTCAAGATCTCCGTCCGCACTGACGATCAAATCAAAAAAACCGTGTCTGGCGAACCCGTCCAGCATATGATCAAAGAAACCGATACCCGTATCCAGCTGTGCCGTACCGCTTCCGTCCAGATCCAAAGTCACGCTGATATTGGTCTCTTTCGTGTTCCGCTCTACCGTCGCTTTCCTCTCCATCTTATTCCTCCTGTCCCGGCTCTTCAAAACGCACGCGGATGGAATTGGCATGCGCCGTGAGCTGTTCCTGCTCTGCAAAATATTCTATATCTTCATGCGCTTTTTCAAGCGCTTCTCTGGAATAATAGATGATGCTGGACTTTTTTACAAAATCATCTACCGATACCGGCGAGAAAAATCTCGCCGTCCCATTGGTGGGAAGGATGTGGTTCGGACCCGCGTAATAATCGCCCAACGGTTCGCTGCTGTATTCTCCCAGGAAAATAGCTCCCGCATTGCGGATCTTCGTCATGACCTCGAAGGGATTGCGCGTCACGATCTCCAGATGCTCGGAAGCAATCAGATTAACCGTATCCACAGCGTCCTCCAGAGAATCTGCCAGAAGGATCCATCCATAGTTGTCCAGGGATTTCTGTATGATCTCTTTTCTGGAAAGCCCTTTTACAAACGCGTCCACTTCCGCGGACACTTTCCGGGCCAGGTCTTCGCTGGTGGTTACCAGGATCGCGCTGGCCATCTCGTCATGCTCCGCCTGGGAAAGCAGATCCGCAGCCACATACCTGGGATTGGCAGTCTCATCCGCCAGCACCAGGATCTCGCTGGGACCGGCGATGGAATCGATTCCCACATACCCGGATACAGCCTTTTTCGCCAGAGCCACAAAGATATTTCCCGGACCTGTGATCTTGTCCACTTTGGGGATGCTCTCCGTGCCAAATGCCATGGCCGCGATCGCCTGGGCTCCGCCCATCTTGTATACGGCGTCCGCTCCCGCCTCCTTCGCAGAGACCAGAACCGACGGATTGACCTTTCCGTCTTTGCCGCAGGGCGTGGCCATGATCACCTGGCTGACGCCGGCGATCTTTGCCGGGACAATGTTCATCAGCACCGAAGACGGATACACTGCCTTCCCGCCCGGCACATACACGCCCGCTGCCCGAAGCGGCGTCACCTTCTGCCCCAGGATCGTGCCTTCCGGCGTGGAATCAAACCAGCTGTACTGACGCTGTTTTTCATGATAATCCCGGATGTTTTTCAGAGATTTCCGGATCGTCCTAAGAAGTCTTTCGTCTATCTTCTCATACGCCTCCTGAAACTCTTCCTCCGTCACCTGCACATTGGCCGCGCTGATCCCGTCCCAGTCAAATTTCCGGGTCAGCTCGAAAAGAGCCTGATCTCCTTCCGTGCGCACCCGCTCCACGATCTCTGTGACCGTATCATTGTATTGTCCGTAATTGCCGGGGCTTCTCTTTAGCAGAGTGTCCAGCAGATTCTTTTTTGTTGTATCATCCAGTCTTACTGTCCGCATAACCCGCCTCCTATAGTACTGCTTTTAATTCCTGGATCAGTTTTCCGATCCGGTCATTTTCCATCTTCATGCTCACCTGATTTACCACCATACGGGCGGACAACGGGCATATCTCTTCCAGAACCTTCAGTCCGTTCTCCCTCAATGTAGATCCGGTCTCCACGATATCCACGATTACTTCCGACAACCCTACGATGGGCGCCAATTCTATGGAACCGTTCAGTTTGATGATCTCCACCGTCTGATGCTTCTGATCGTAAAAATAATTCTTGGCAATGTGCGGATACTTGGTAGCCACACGGATCAGTTCCTGTTTCTTTAACAGTTCTCTGGCAGATTCCGGGCCGCAGACGCACATCCTGCATTTTCCGTATCCCAGATCCAGAACCTCATACATCCTCCGGTTTTCCTCCAGGATCACATCCTTCCCTACCACTCCGATATCCGCCGCTCCATACTCTACATAAGTGGGAACATCAGGACCCTTGGCCAGGAAAAATTTTAATTTTCTCTCTTCATTTACAAAGATCAGCTTTCTGGTGTCCGGATCCTTCATCTCCTCGCAGGTAACGCCCACTTTCTCCAGCAGCTCCATGGTCTTTTTCGCCAGCCGCCCTTTACACAGGGCAAACGTCAAATATCTCATACTATATAGTCCTCTATCCTTCTATAAAGATTATATCCTGGATCCCGTTTTTTTTCGCGTAGGACACATAATCTCTGCCGATACGTTCCTGTACCAGTTCCGCCGCGATTCCTTCCCCGCGGAGCTCTCTCGCTTTCGCAATGGCTTTTTCCGCCTGGGAAGCCCGGTATATGATCAGCGCCCTGGGAATCTGCACGTCCACTTCAATCTTCTGTCGGGACAGCGCGCTCATCAGCCGGTCCACCACAAACGCAAATCCGGTGGCAGGCGCCGGCTTGCCAAAATGATCCATCAGCGTGTCATAGCGGCCTCCCTTGGCAACCGGTTCTCCGGTTCCGTAAGTATACGCCTGGAAAATAATGCCTGTATAGTATTTATACTTGCTCACAGCCCCCAGATCGAAAGTCAGATATTTTTCAAATCCATAGCAGGATACCAGATCCCAGATCCGTTTCAGGCGTTCCACAGCATGTTTGGCGTCCTCTGTCACCGCGCACCGTTCTGCCCGTTCCAGCACTTCCGCGGAACCGAACAGATTCGGCAGCTCCGCAAAGGATTCCTTCAGCGCCGCTGCCACCGGCAGAGGATCCAGAAGTTCCCTCACGCCAAATATATTTTTGTTGGAGATATATTCCCGCAGTTCCAGCTCCATCTCTTCATCCAGGTGGGATTCTTTCAGAAGACTTTTAAAAAAGCCCACGTGGCCCACACTGACCTGGAACTCTTCCAGACCGACCGACAGCAATGATTCGATCACCATGGCGATCATCTCCGCGTCCGCTTCCACGCTGCCGTCCCCGATCAGCTCCGCGCCGATCTGCGTCGTCTCTTTCAGACGGCCCTGAAAATCCGAATGATTGATAAATGTATTCGCCATATAACACAGACGAACCGGCATATCCTCCTCTGTGAAATATTTCGCCACTGCCCTGGCGATGGACGGGGTAATATCCGGACGAAGCACCAGAGTGTGGCCTTCCCGGTCAAAGAACTTATATAATTCTCTGGACGGCACGGTCCCTACTTCCCGGCTGAACACGTCGAAAAATTCAAAGGTGGGCGTCTGGATATCCTCATATCCGTAACTCTGCAGTACCCGGCACAGCGACTCCTGAATATATTTTTTTCTCCGGCATTCCCCGTTATAAATATCCCGAACGCCTTCCGGCGTATGCAGAATCTGATTATACATTCTTGTCAGTCTCCTTGTCTCTTGATGCTTTTGTATGGTAAAGTGCTACTATAAAAAAGTCAGCATCAGTATTGTATACCATGGCCCCCTCAGTTGTCAACTTCTGACTCCAGATCCATGCTCAGAGGTTCCAGATACGGGACCAGGTATCCTTTGGATGATTCAAAGAAATAACGCGGATCCAGCTCCTCCATACGAAAACTCTTCCGCCCGCCTTCCTCCGCTCTCTTCCAGAACTTCAGAAGCTGACGGATATGCAGGTAATAGAAACGCTGCTCAGAGGTATAGTGGATGATCAGGAAGGCCTTCCCTCCCTGGCTCTCAAAGTCTCTCATAAACGCCACCTGATGCTCATGCACGTTTTGAAGCGGAAAAGTCTTCTCATGGCATTCCTTGGCGTCAAAGCAGACCGGGATCCCTTGAACCGCTCCAATATAGTCCACCGTACTCTTCTGGTCAAAATACGCCAGCGTGATGTGCCGGTGTTCCTTATCGATCTTGATCGGCGTAATCGGCGTGGGCACTTTCTGGATCAGGGCAAGACCCTGCTCCCGGTAACGGTCGTTTGTTCGGTTGATCATGTCCTCCAGGGTTGATCCCCGGAGTCCTCTGGTGCTCCATGTTGACATAATATTTTTATGTTCCCTTCTTATCCAATATCCGTCTCATAACCGGAGGAAACTCTGCTTCAAACACCCTGCCGGACAGGGCTTCCAGCGGAGCCGGAAGTTCTGGAAGTTCCAGGCGGAAAGAATGCAGGAACTGGCTCTTTAATCCATATTCTTTCCGGTACCTGGCGTTGATCTTTGGATCTCCGTATTTTGTGTCTCCCACCACCGGATGGCCGATGGAAGCCAGATGTGCCCGGATCTGATGGGATCTTCCGGTGATCAGACATACTTCCAGAAGCGTGTCTTCGCGGACCTGCCCCACCGGACGGTATTCTGTGGCGATGTACTGCGCCCCATCCTGCTCCTTTTCCAGGATCCGCACCCGGTTGGCGGCCGGATCTTTCCAGAGATATCCTTCCAGATACTGCTCTTCCTGCAGCGTTCCTTTGACCAGACAGCGGTAATACTTGTGAATGCTTCTGTCCCGCAGGACCTGGGACATGACCCGAAGCCCCGGCAGGGATTTTCCGCAGACTACGATTCCGCTGGTATTCCGGTCCAGACGATTGCAGACGGAAGGCCGAAAAGGATCTGACTCTTTCCACTGCCCTCTGCGCTGCAGGTACCCCAGCACATATTCATTCAGAGAGATATCGGAGGCTTTTGCTTTCTGGGAGAGCATGCCGGGCGGCTTGTTGACCAGCAGCACATGTTCATCCTCGTAGATAATATCCAGATCTGCCCGGGGAAACTCTGTCTTCCCGGTATCTTCCTGCTTTCCGGCGAACTTGTCCCAGGTCTCATCCGAGAAAAACACCCGGATTTCGTCCCCGGGAGAGAGACGTTCGCTGCCGTCCGCTTTTTTCCCGTTCAGGGTGATATTTTTCTTGCGCAGCATCCGGTACAGGAAGCTCTTCGGCGCTTCCTTTAAGTACCTTCCCAGCAACTTATCCAGGCGCTGTCCCGCGTCGTTATCCTGTATCAATATCTGTTTCATAATCCATCCGCCCTTACAAAGAAACCGCCGCAATCAGGCTCAGTATAATCTCATCTCTGGAAAGTCCCGGATACCGGTCGTCTCCCTTAAACGGAACCTCCTCCGGCACATGTCCGGCAATCGCGGATACCCGATCCAGGAACGCCTTTTTCTCTGTAAAGATTTTTACATTCTGCTTATAGGAATTGGCCTTCAGTGTCTTTTTAATATGTTCTCCCGCCCGGCTCGCATCGGTCTTCGGATCGCTGGTGTATCCAACCGCGTCCCGTCCTGAAATCACCAGACAGTCTATAAAATACGTCTCTTCATAGCTGGTCAGCACATTTTCATAAAGCGCCGGACAAGCGCCCCGGGCCTCTTCCGTCTCCTCATATAACGTCCGGTCTATGGAATGATACCGGCTGGCGACGATTGCGTGTACAATCTGATTGCAGCCCGGAAGACACAGAACCACCGCGATCACCGTAACCACATCCAGGCGCGTGCCGCTTGCCGCCCACCCTGCGATCAACAGGATAAAAGGCCCCAGAAGCAGCAAAAACGCCTTAAGCCAGGCTCTTTTTTTATTCTGATTCAGATATCCGTAAGTTCCTTTTTGCAACTTTTTCATTTTTTACTGCTCCTGCGATGAATATTGCGGATCACTTTCTTTTTCCCGTGAGGGGCGGCTTTTTGTCCGTTCCCGGCAGGCCGGAGCAGACATTTCGGGCCGTAACCGATCAGATCCGTACGGCCGGCCCTCTTCAGCGCTTCTTCCACCAGAGGCCGGTTCTTCGGGTCCCGGTACTGGATCAGCGCCCTCTGCATGGCTTTTTCATGCGGATCCTTCGGCACGTACACCGGTTTCATATTCCTGGGATCCAGACCTGTATAATACATACAGGTAGAGATCGTGGACGGAGTCGGGTAGAAATCCTGTACCTGCTCGGGCATATAGCCCAGATCTCTGCAGTATTCTGCCAGTTCCACCGCCTCTTTCATGGTACTTCCCGGATGGGAGGACATGAGATACGGTACCAGATACTGTTTCATTCCCAGTTTTTCATTCATCTTCCGGTAACGCGAGGCAAATTCCTCATATACCGCATGCTTCGGTTTTCCCAGACAGGCCAGCACCTTATCCGACACATGCTCCGGCGCCACTTTCAGCTGCCCGCTCACATGGTAACGGCAAAGCTCTTCCAGAAAACGGCTCTTTTTGTCTGCCAGCACATAGTCGAAACGGATGCCGGAGCGGATAAAGACCTTCTTCACCTTCGGCAAGGCTCTCAGTTTCCGCAGCAGCGCGATATAATCTTCATGATCCGCCTTCAGATGGGGACAAGGCTCCGGGAACAGACATTGACGCCCGGGACAGGCCCCTTTCGTCCCCTGCTTCTCACAGGCCGGTCCCCGGAAATCCGCCGTGGGACCTCCCACATCATGGATATATCCCTTAAAGTCCGGTTCTTCCGTCATAATCCCGGCTTCGTGAAGCAGGGATTCATGGCTTCTGGCCTGAACGATTCTTCCCTGGTGAAAGGTCAGCGCGCAGAACGAGCAGGCGCCGAAACACCCTCTGCAGCTGGTCAGGCTGAATTTTACTTCCGCCAGGGCGGGAATACCTCCTGCCTCGTCGTACATGGGATGCCAGGTTCTCTGATAAGGAAGTCCGTACACGTCGTCCATCTCTTCTGTGGACAGAGGTTTTGACGCCGGATTCTGCACCACAAAACAATGATCCGAATAGGGCTCCGCCAGACGTTTTCCCAGGAACGGATCCGTATTGCAGTACTGGATATAAAAGCTCTCGGCGTATTTTCTGCGGTTTTTCTGCATGTCCCGGTAATCCGGAAGCATGACGCAGTCTCTCGTCTGCTCCTTAGAACGGACCTTACAGACGGTTCCGGGGATATATGTCAGATCCCGGACCGCAATTCCCGCATCCAGCGCCTCTGCGATGGCCAGAATCGACCGTTCTCCCATCCCGTAGGAGATCAGATCCGCTCCGCTCTCCAGAAGAATCGAGCGGCGCAGAGAATCCGACCAGTAATCATAATGGGCCAGTCTGCGCAGAGACGCTTCGATGCCTCCGGCGATCACCGGCACATCCTTATACATTCGGCGAATCAGATTGCAGTAGACGATCACCGCCCGGTCCGGCCGGTGTCCCATCTCTCCGCCCGGAGAGTAAGAGTCTGTCTTTCGATGCTTTTTCGCCACAGTATAGTGATTCACCATAGAATCCATGTTCCCGGCAGATACCAGAAATGCCAGACGCGGTCTGCCCAGAACAGCGATGCTTTTGGCATCCCGGTAATCCGGCTGGGGAATGATCCCTACCGTGTACCCGTGTGCCTGCAGCAGCCGGCTGATAATCGCCGTGCCAAAAGACGGATGATCCACATAGGCGTCCCCCGATATATATACAAAATCCAGCTGTTCTATATGGAGTTTCTCCATGTCCGCCCGATTTACGGGCAGAAAATCTTCTCTCATCTACGTCTGCTCCTTCAAACGCTCTATCTCTTCCGGTTTCAGCGTCCGATATTCTCCCGGCTCCAGGCTCCCGTCCAGCCGAAGGCTCCCCATGGATAATCTCTTGAGCCACAGAACCCGGCACCCCACCGCTTCAAACATCCTTTTGATCTGATGGAATTTCCCTTCCCTGATCGTGACGCGCACGCGGCTTTCTTCCCCGGATGACAGGATCTCAAGCGCCGCAGGAAGCGTGAGTTTCTTCTCTCCGATATCCAGTCCTTCCTCAAACCGGCGGACATGTTCTTCTGTCACTCTTCCTTCCACCTTTGCCTCGTAGATTTTATCCACATGCTTTTTGGGCGACAACAGTCTGTGCGCCAGTTCCCCGTCATTGGTCAGGAGAAGCAGCCCCTCTGTATCCTTATCCAGCCTGCCCACGGGAAAAAGCCCGTCCGGGACAGGTCCTTCCACCAGATCCAGAACTGTTTTCTGGCGGCGGTCCTCCGTAGCGGAAAGTACTCCCGGCGGTTTGTTCATCATCAGATAGACATACTTCTGATAAACCGCAGCCGCTCCGCCGCAGAATACCTGCGCCCGGTTCTCGTCGATCTTCAGTTCCGGTTTTTTTACTATCTCTCCGTCTACCTGCACCAGCCCTTTTTTCAGCAGGGCTTTCACCTGGCTTCTGGTACCAAAGCCGGTCTCGCACAGATATCTGTCCAGCCGCATCATGCGTTCATCCTCCATCCGGAGAAATATTTATTGCGCAAAGTCCCCCGGATCAGCTTCCCCCAGCCCAGCGGATAGCCATCCACGCAGACCAGCTGCCAGCCTTCCTGCCGGGTACTCTCACCGTCTTCAATCTCCAGCGTCTCCCCCTTCAGATAACGGATTACCCGCTCGTCTTCTGCCGGAAGATCGATCACAGAAGCATATTCCTCTTTTTTCAACGCCATGGCAAACGCCTGGCTGGGCTCGAACCGTTTCTTCAAAAGTTCTCCAAGATACAGGCCGGAACGCAGGAACCGAAGTCCCGGGCAAAGTCCCACGCCTTCCGGCATGAGAAATACCTTCGTATCTTTGACCACAATTCTGGCCTGCTCCATGGGCATCGACACATCCTGCAAAAATGTCTCCAGTTCTGCGGGAATCCTGCCGGGCCGGCCGGCCGGTTCCGGCACATTCGGAATCTTCTCTCCTGCTTTTTTCAGAAGAGCCAGGAAATGGCCTTCCCCGTCTATCTTGTGAGGGAACAGGCGCACACATCTCTCCAGGGGGAAGCGGCTGCCCACCAGTTCCGGCATGCCGGGGCAGAAACCTTCCTGCCGGGGGATCTCTTCCAGTGTAAATTCCGGATGTTCCGCCAGAAATCCGTCTATACTGCCTTCATTCTCCAGCTTTGAAAAAGTACAGGTAGAATAGAGCATCGTTCCGCCCGGCTTCAGCAGCTCTGCCGCCTGGCGCAGGATCTCCCGCTGCATATTCGCGAATACTTCCGGTCCCTGTTTCTCCCACGCCGGGATCATATGGGCCTGCTTGCGGAACATTCCCTCGCCCGAGCACGGCGCGTCAATTAAAATCTTATCAAAATACCCGTGAAAGTATCTGTCCAGCCGGTCCCCCATTTCGCTGGTTACCAGAAGATTCGGGATCCCGAATACTTCCAGATTCTTGAGAAGCGCTTTTGTCCTGGAAGCGCTGGCGTCGTTGGCTACCAGAAGCCCGGTATGATTCAGCTTCGCGCCCAGTTCGGTGGCTTTTCCTCCGGGAGCCGCGCACAGATCCAGTACCCGCTCCCCTCTCTCCACCGGCAGGACAGCCGCCGGAGCCATGGCGCTGGGCTCCTGGATATAATACAGCCCCGCATAATAATATGGATGACGCGTCGGCGCGTCCTCCTCCGTATAATAGAAGCCGTTCTCTGTCCACGGCACTCTGCGCAGCTTAAACGGACTGATGCGCAGAAACTCATCCACGGAAATCTTGGATGTATTTACCCGAAGCCCGGTAAACTTAGGTTTTTCAAAACTCTCCAGATATTCGGCCAGCCCTTCTTCTCCCAGGATCTCTCTCATATTTTCTATAAATGTAACAGGAAGTCCCATAACTGCTCCTTACTCCTCATAATATGCGTCAAATATTCTTTTCGCGATCGGCACCGCATATTCGCCGCCGGATCCCGCTTCTTCCACCAGCACGCAGACCGCCAGATCCGGTTTGCTGCCAGACGCGTATCCGATAAACCACGCGTGGCTTTTACTCTTATCGCTGCTGTATTCCGCGGTGCCTGTCTTGCCTGCCACCGTATAGGAATCGCTCTGAAGCGCCGACGCCGTACCTTCCTCCACGACCGCTCTCATATACTCCTGCAGGAGCTGCGCCTCTTCCTGCGTCATCAGCGCCCCGTAAGTCTCCGTAGAATAGCGCTCTACCAGCTGTCCGGTATAATTCTCCGTCCGGTCCAGGAAACGGGGAACCATCAGCACTCCGTCATTGGCAATGGCGGATACCAGCATGGCCATATGCATAGGGGTTACCAGCGTATCGCCTTGTCCGATAGCCGTCATCATTTTTATGGCGTCCGTATCATCTTCCTTCAGAGAGAAAGAACTTTTGCTGTACGGAAAGGAGAGCGGCAGATCGGAATTAAACAAAAGCTGAGAAGCCAATCCCTGGAATTCCTCCACATCCAGATCTCTTCCTATCTCAGCAAACGCGCTGTTGCAGGACTCGGCAAACGCCTCTTCCAGATCCAGCTTTCCATGGGCGTTTCCATGATAACAGCTGATGGAAGAGTTTCCCACGCTGACGCTGCCGGTACAGTTGAAGGAAAAGGCTTCGTTCATATTGTGCTCCCGCAGATATTCCAGAAGCGTAACTGTTTTAAATATGGAGCCCGGCGGATAAAGTCCCTGCATGGCCCGATTCAGAAGGATACTGTCCTTTGAGGTGCTCAGCTCCGTCCAGTTTTCCGCCACCGTGCCCGGATCATAATCCGGCTTGGACACCAGCGCGCGCACATTTCCGGTGGACGGCTCGATTACCACCACAGCTCCTTTTCTGGTACTTAAAGCGTCATGGGCAGCGGTCTGCAGATCCACATCCAGCGTAGTCACCAGGCTGTCGCCGATATTCTTTTCGCCCTGCAGTTCATTGATAAAACGTTCAATGAAATAAGCATTGGATGTGAGCAGCTGGAAATTTCCCAGGCTCTCGATCCCGGTCTTTCCATAGTCCGCGTATCCCAGCACATGGGAAAAAGTGCAGTCAAAGGGATAGATCCTGCTCTCTGTCCCGTCTGAATCCACCCTGGTATATGCCAGGATCTGCCCGTCAGAGGCCAGAATATTTCCGCGGATTACTTTCTCCTCAAGAGTATCCAGCCTGGCATTGTACGGATTATTGATCACATCACGGCTTTCCATAATCTGAAACCAGGCCAGGTATCCTATCATCAGCGCAAATACGCCTGTGATGATCCAGAGCACATTTGTATATTCCCGGTTATTTCTTTTTGATTTGCCCTTTTTCTTTTTCATTTTCAGCCACCTCATCGCCGCGTTTCAGATACATGCCCTGTACGATCGCCCATACTGCAAACATGCTCAGAAGGGAACTTCCTCCGTAACTGATGAAAGGAAGGGTCACTCCTGTGGACGGTATGAATTTGATCACACCTCCGATGGAAAGGAACACCTGAAAGATCAGCAGTGTCCCCAGTCCCAACGCCACCAGCTTATAATAAGCGTCCTTCAGACACATGGCAATGTTCAGAATCATATAAAAACAGCACAGATAAACAAATACCAGCAGCACCGCAAACAGGATCCCCATCTCTTCGGCGATGGCGGAAAAGATAAAGTCTTCTTCCACCACAGGAATCTTATTTGGCATACCCTGCCCCAGCCCCATACCGAACCAGCCTCCCGTGCCGATGGCAAAGAGAGACTGGGCGATCTGATACCCTTCCTCTTCGATCACCGCAAAAGGGTTGCTCCAGGCCAGCACCCTTGCCTGGACATGGGAAAACAGGCGCCATGCCGCAAATGCCGCCACGCATCCGGCTCCCAGGCCCGCCAGAAAATACAGGGGCTGCTTCGTCGCCACATACAGCATGACCAGATAAGTCACAAAAAATATCAGAGCGCCGCCCAGATCTCTGGACAGAACCAGCACCAGCACATGGGCCGCGGCCGCGCAGGTAGTGATCGCGACTCTTTTCAGATCCTGCGTTTCATAGAGCATGCCCGCCACGAAAAAGACAAACAGAATCTTCACAAATTCAGAAGGCTGTATCGTCACATCATAGATTGTCAGCGACAGTCTGGCTCCAAAGGCCGTATTTCCCAGAATCAGCACGGCAATTAACGTAAGCAGTCCTCCCGCCCCGTAGACCCAGTACAGTTCCCGAAGCCGGCCTGCCTTCCGGATGATCCACGGGATCAAAAAAGTAAGTCCCCCGGCCAGTACAGCGATCTGGAACTGTCTCTGCGCCCGGTCGAAGGAAAGTCTCGACAGCATAAGAAGCCCCACGCTGAGCAGTAAGAGCAGATTATGATTCAACAGTTTGTCAGATCTGGGATACACGATCCTCTGCAGCAGCAGGAAGATCAGAAAAGCCAGAAGCTGCATGCCGTAGAAATACAGGAGCTCTTCATTCTCCGTATTCAGGAACAGAACCGCGTTTCCTGTGAACTGCAGCGCGAACAAGAGAAAATCCTGCGTCCAGAGAGCAGCGCGTTTTTCTTCCTGCGGCTTGCGCACAAGCCGGAATCCCAGCAGCGTATAAACTGCCAGCAGTATTATCATGACATATTTTGCAAGATCGGTAATGATATTTACCATGGTCTACTCCTACTCTACGCCCCGTTTAAAATGTCCTCTTGTAATCTCCGCATCCAATCTGTCCCGCTTTCTCCATGCATCCAGGACTTTTAACACCTGTTCTTTTCTCTCTGTAGTAAAGTCGATCCTCAGCGCGCCGGTCCCTCTCATTTTTTCTTCCAGGTCAAAAAGACAGAGCGGCTGGCTGTTATATATAATATTATAGCAGTCCCTGCAGTAATTTTTCACCGGGAACTCTTTTGCATAGCGGTCTCTCAGCATCCAGGTCTCCGGCCTTTTCCCGCACCGGTCCAGAGTCCGGTGCAGGCATCCCGCCGTAACCATCATAGGATATCTCCCATATATCATACGGACACTGTCTTCTCCGGAAACAGCTCTCAGCTCTCCCACGTTCAGTTCCAGCGGATCTGTAAACATCCATACGCCCTGCTTCTTCCAGAACCGGCGGCTGCGCCGGTTCCATGTATATACATTGTGGTCCAGGATGATCCTGCCGTCCATCCCGTTCTCTTTCAAGAACATATACTCTTCCGGATTTCTGACCAGAAACCCGTCTGTATCCGCCCCGTTCCAAAGTTCCGGATGCTTATAAAAACGGTTCTCCGTCTGCATACGGAAGATATACGGCAGAGCGGTCCACGCCTCCAGACCTTGCCCGCGTACTCTCTCTGTCAGTTCCGACATACGCTCTTCCATGGTTTCCTGCTCCAGGAAAACCGCCATAAGCGGGATCCCGTCCCGTTTCAGATCTTCTGCCATAGAAAGCACTGCTCCCAGCTGTTCTTCCGTTTCCACGGAAATATGGAGCAGCGTCCGTTCTGCCGGGACCGGACTTCGGAGAGGCTTTATATATTCCCGGGCTTTCTCCCCCGGTCTTCTTCCGCGTGCCAGAAGCGCTTCTTCATATCCGGACAATGCTTCTCTCCGGATCCGGTTCAGTTCCTGCACCGGGATAAAAAGCGATCCCTCCATACAAATCTGCAGATTCTCCCAGACAAACGGAGTATTTCCGGTCTTCATAAGCGGTCTGCGTATCTGCTCTTCCTCCATCGGCCGGGTTTTGGGAACCTGAGGTATCTCTCCCTCCGCTTTTATCTCCGTCCCATAGCCCCGGACACACAGGGACAGCGGCATCCCTTCTCTGGCAAGAAGCGTCCCTCTGACCGGAATCTTTTTCTCTGTTTCCACATAATCCGCCCGAAGCCGGCCGATCAATTCTTCATATGCTTTCTTCTCTGCATCTTTCGCCGGCCGGTCAGAAAGCGCCATCATATTTTTCCCGTTGTGCTGTCCATAATAGCCCTTTGAAAACCCGTCCCGGTTAAACAGAAGCAGAAGCTCCCTCCGGTCAGCCTCGTCTACCTGGTATCCTTCCTTCCCGTCTTTCAGATAACGGCCTATATACTTCCGGTAGATACGCACCACTCCGGCCGCATATTCAGGCCGCTTCATGCGTCCTTCGATCTTCAGAGAATATACTCCCGCTTCGGCGATCCGGGGAATCAGATCCAGCGTACAGATATCTTTAGGACTAAGCAGCGGCTTTCCCGTTTTTCCGGAAACCGACTTTCCGTGATCCAGCGCCTCGTAGGACAGACGGCATGGCTGGGCGCAGCGTCCCCGGTTTCCGCTTCTGCCTCCCAGGATACTGCTGAACAGACACTGGCCTGAATAACAATAACAAAGGGCGCCATGTACAAAGGTTTCCAGCTCCATGTCGGTCTCCTGATGTATCCGGGCAATCTCCTGGAGAGACAACTCCCGGGCCAGCACCGCACGGCTGACCCCGGCCTCTTTAAGCAGGCGGACGCTTCCCGGCCCGCACAGGTTCATCTGTGTACTGGCATGCACGGGAAGATCCGGAAACCATTCGCGGATAGCGGACAGCACACCCATATCCTGAACCAGAACCGCGTCCACGCCCCGCTCATAGCAGGGTCTCAGATACTCATATAATTCCTGTTCCAGCTCCGCGTCCTTCAGAAGTGTATTGACGGTCAGATACAGCTTTACTCCATATAAATGAGCATAATCAATCGCCTCCAGAAGCGCTTCCCCTTCCGGATTCTCCGCATAGGCGCGCGCGCCGAAACGGTTTCCTCCCATATAAACAGCGTCCGCTCCTGCCTGAACGGCCGCTTTCAGACTATCTAAAGATCCCGCCGGAGCCAGGAGTTCCAGTCCTCTCTCTTCCATATTCTCATCCTTCTGCACGAACATCACAGGCCAGCGCATAAAAGAGCTGGCCTGCTGTAATATCTATTTATAATTTCTGTTCCGGTCTGTTCAGCTTCCGGTTCGCCGCGGACTGAGCCAGGCGGCTCTGCCTTTTCTCCTCATCCTTCAGACGGACTTCCAGATCCCGGATCTGCTTCTGGAGCTTTTCTTTATCCATCTCGGCGTCGATCAGATCGTGCTTCAGGCCATAGATCTCCTTGTCCTTCTGCTCGATCTCTCTTTCCAGCTGCTCTCTGGCATCGCTGGCTTTAAAATAGGCGTCCGCCAGATTCATATTCTTCAAAAGCTGCTTCTCCTCCGAACTCAAACGGCGGTATCCTTCCATACCGGATACCTGTTCTTCCATCTCATTCAGATAAGAGGCAACCTTCTGCAGATACGCGGTACTCTCATATCCGCTGATCGTATATATCTTGCCGCCTATCAGTACATCGGCCGTATTTTTCTTTGCCATATCATCCCTTTTCCTTCCGTTCCGGGTCTGGCCCTTCCGGACCGTTTCTATGTATATTATACCGGTTTAGCCCGGAAAAGCAATCCCTAAATGACGATAGGCCTCTTCCGTCGCCACCCGTCCCCGCGCCGTCCGGTTGAGAAATCCGTTCTGTAAAAGGTACGGTTCATAGACGTCTTCCAGCGTCCCCGCATCCTCTCCAAGGGCTGCCGCCAGCGTATCCAGCCCCACCGGACCTCCTGCGAATTTTTCGATAATCGTGCGCAGAATCATACGGTCGGACTGATCCAGTCCATGACGGTCTACTTCCAGAAGATCCAGCGCGAACATGGCCACATCCTCTGTGATCCTGCCGTCGTATTTTACCTGCGCGAAATCGCGCACTCTCTTCAGAAGACGGTTGGCAAGACGCGGCGTGCCTCTGGAACGTCTGGCCAGCTCCGCCGCTCCTTTTTCATCGATCTCCACTCCCAGGACCACCGCCGACCGGCGGATGATCGTGGTCAGCTCCTCCACAGTATAATATTCCAGATGGTGTACTACGCCAAAACGATCTCTCAGCGGGGCAGTCAGAAGCCCTGCCCTGGTAGTGGCGCCAACCAGAGTAAACTTCGGCAGGTCCAGCCGGATACTTCTGGCCGACGGACCTTTCCCGATCATGATATCGATGGCATAATCCTCCATCGCCGGATACAGCACTTCCTCCACCTGCCGGTTCAGACGATGGATCTCATCCACAAAAAGGACGTCTCCCTCCTGCAGATTATTCAGAATCGCAGCCATCTCCCCCGGCTTTTCAATCGCGGGTCCGCTGGTCACCTTCATATGCGTACCCATTTCATTGGCAATGATCCCTGCCAAAGTCGTCTTTCCAAGACCCGGAGGGCCGTAAAACAGCACATGATCAAGCGGCTCTCCTCTGGTCCTGGCCGCCTCTATATAAATCTTCAGATTGCTTTTTGCCTTTTCCTGTCCGATATATTCATCCAGACTTCTGGGCCGGAGACTTCCTTCGATGCGGATGTCTTCTTCCGCCGCCTCCGTGGTGATAATTCTGCGCTTTTCCATGTCCTCTCTCTCCCTGCCCATATCTTTCTCTCTATCAGAAAGCCATCCGCTTCAATGCTTCCCTGAGGATCGCTTCCGCGTCCATGTCTTCCGTCGCTTTCACCTGCCGTACTGCCTTCAGGGCCTCTGTACTTCCGTACCCCAGAGCGGTCAAAGCCTCTACCGCATCCTGTACCGCTCCGGTTCCAGCCAGAGCAGACGTTTCCGGTCTGATCTGTTCGGAAGCAAGCTTCTTCTCAAAGGCTTCTTCCACATCCAGCTTATCCTTCAGTTCCAGGATAATCTTCTGAGCCGTTTTCGCCCCAATCCCCGGCGTCTTTGCGATCTTCCTGGCGTCGTCCGCCAGAATCGCGAAACGCAGGTCGTCCGCGCCCAGTGAGGAAAGAATACTAAGCCCCGCTTTTGGTCCCACGCCGCTGACTCCGATCAGCATCTTATACATCTGCAGATCATCTCTGGTCAGAAAACCGAAAAGCGTCACCGCATCCTCTCTCACCTGCATATATGTATATAACTTCAGCTCCTGCCCGATGCCTTCCAGCATGTCGATCAGCTGTCCCGGCACCAGTACCTCATATCCCACGCCATTTACATCCAATACCACGCTGCCGTCTGTCAGATCAGCCACCGTGCCTCTCAAAAATGCAATCATATCCTTCGTCCTTGTCCTTTTCAATTCCTTAAAATCATACCACGGAGGAGGAAAAACTGCAACCGTATGTTCGATTTTCGGAATATGATTAAAAATGAAGATATTTTACAAGCATTTCTGTCCCGCAGGTGCTACAATAGGAAGGTCCGGAGGGAGTGTATATGAAAAAAACCTTAAAAACCATAGTATATGATGAAGAACTGCATATGGAAGCTTTTCATTTTCAGGGAATCATGCAGCCTTTCCCCAATCATTTTCACGAATACTATGTAATTGGATTTGTAGAAAACGGCGAACGCCGCCTTTCCTGCCGAAACCAGGAATACGCCATCCGCCGGGGAGATATTCTTCTGTTCAATCCGGGCGACAACCATGCCTGCGTCCAGACCGGCGGCAAGACGTTCGACTACCGGGGAATCAATATTTCCAAGGAAATCATGCAGAATCTTTCCGTCGAAATTACCGGCAGACAGACACTGCCCGGATTTTCCCCGCCCGTAATCCGTGATTCGGAGGCCGTCCGCTGTCTGCGTGCGCTTCATGAAAAAATGATGGCCTCTTACCGGGAATTTTACAAGGAAGAACAGCTATTTCTGCTGCTGTCGCTGCTGATTCACCGATATGGGCAGCCTTTTGAAAAGATCATCCCTGAATGCAGGGAGGAAGTCGAAAAAGCATGCAGCTTTATGGAATATCATTACCCGGAGCGTCTCTCTCTGGATGAAATCTGCCGTCACGCGGGAGTCGGCAAGTCCACGCTGCTGCGGTCGTTTACTCATTCCAAGGGCGTCACGCCATACCGGTATCTGGAGAATATCCGGATCGGCGCCGCCAGAAGACTGCTGGAACAGGGCGTCTCCCCTGTGGAGGCGGCCATAAGAACCGGGTTTTCCGATCAGAGTCATTTTACCAACTATTTCAGCCAGTTTATCGGGCTGTCTCCCGGCGTCTACCGGGACATTTTCTGCCGTACAGGAGGACAATCAAATGGAACATAGACCTGCGGCCGGCCATCTGGCCGCTCTGCTGACAATCATGATCTGGGGCACCACATTCATCTCCACCAAAGTACTACTCACCGGCTTTCTTCCCGTGGAGATCCTGTTTTTCCGCTTTGTCATGGGACTTCTTGCGCTGCTGGCAGTCTGCCCCCGCCGGCTGAAAAACACTACAGTAAGACAGGAACTTACTTTCGCGGCCGCAGGACTCTGCGGAGTATGCCTCTACTACCTTCTGGAAAATATCGCTCTGACTTACACGATGGCTTCCAACGTGGGCGTGATCATTTCTGTGGCCCCGTTTTTCACCGCGCTTCTCTCCCATCTGTTCTTTCATCAGGATGAGAAGCTGAGCCCCGGATTTTTTCTGGGCTTTGCCGTAGCCATGGCAGGAATCGTCCTGATCAGTTTCAACGGTTCCTCGCTGCAGTTCGGCCCCACCGGCGACCTGCTGGCGCTTCTGGCGGCTTTTTTATGGGCATGCTATTCCATCCTGACGAAAAAGATCGGCAGTTACGGCTACTCCACGATACTGACTACCAGACGCATATTCTTCTATGGCATCCTGTTCATGGTACCGGCATTATTTTTCTTCGGCTTCCAATGGGAACCGGTCCGGTTCACGAACCCGGTCTATCTTTTGAATATTTTATTCCTGGGGCTGGGCGCTTCTGCACTCTGCTTTGTCACCTGGAATTTTGCCGTGAAACGTCTGGGCGCTGTCCGGACCAGCGTTTATATTTACATGGTTCCGGTCATCACGCTGATCGCTTCCGTCCTGATCCTTCACGAACCATTCACCTGGATGACCGGCGCCGGCATGTTCCTGACACTGGCCGGACTGCTTCTGTCGGAATATAAAACAAAAAATAGGAGTGATAAATACGATGAATACACAAACTGAAAAATGCGTTCTGGTAATCGACGAAGAACTGCCCGCCGGGCTGATCGCCAACACGGCCGCCATCCTGGGCATCACCATAGGAAAGCTAAATCCGGAGGCGGTCGGCGCTGACGTGACCGATCAGAACGGCCTCCTGCATGCGGGGATCATCGAGTTTCCCGTTCCTGTGCTCAAAGGATCCCCGGAACAAATCCGGGATCTCCGCGAAAGCCTCTGTCTTCCGGAATATCAGGATCTGTCCGTGGCAGATTTCTCCGACCTGGCCCAAAGCTGCCGGACTTATGAAGAATTTATCCAGAAGATGGCGGAAACACCGGAAAACGATCTGCAGTATCTGGGACTCGCCATCTGCGGATCAAAAAAGAAAATTAATAAACTGACGGGGAGCATGGCATTATTGAGGTGAAATATATGAACAATTACGAAAAAATGAAAAATGACATGGCTTACGTATTTTTAAAATACGATCAAAACGCCATGATACAGAAATTTAATCTGGAGCATGACGAAAACTATCTCTATATTTGTTTTGTATGCCGGAAATACCGCATTGACCGTTTGAACGGGAAAGTAACCTGGTCTGAGGACGCTTTCCGGACCGAAAAAAATGCAGATTATAATGAAGCGATGACCATCTACGACGTGCTCTGCTCTTCCAAAGAACACTGCCGTCTCTCCCATGAATGGGTAAATATAGGCAGCTTATCTTCTGTTAAGGGCGGATCCTTATCCAAAGGAAGTAATTTTTTTCAGAACGCCGGAGAATATTTTGACGGAAAAAAAGATGCTCTTGCCCTCGCATGTGAAGCTTTACATGGAAAAAAGATCGAAAGAGGCGATGTTGCCTATGAACTGGATCTGTTTCCCTTTCTTCCCGTCTGTCTGCGCTTCTGGGAGTCTGACGAGGAATTTCCCGCAAGCCTGCAGATCTTTGTGGACAAGAACATCCTGGATTTTATGCATTATGAAACACTTATGTTCGCAGTTTCACACCTGTTGAACCGTTTAAAATCATAGAAAATACGCCTCAAAAGATCTCAGAAGAGTCCCATCACCCAGCAGAACGCCACAGGTATCACCAGGGACGGCAGCATATTCATGGTTTTGCAGTCTTTGATATTCAGAATTGAGAGTCCGGAGCTGGCGATCAGAAATCCTCCCACGATGGACAACTCTGTCATCATGTCCGCCGTCATGAAATTTCCCAGCGCCAGCGCGCATACATAGATCAGGCCCTGCCAGCAGAAAAGCACACCCGCCGACAGCGCCATCCCGATCCCATAGGTGGACGCCAATACCATGGAAGTCACAAAATCCAGCGTGGCATTGGTGAACAGATATGTATGATCTCCATAAAGCGCGCTCTGTATCGGTCCCAGGATCGAAAGGGTACCGATACAGAACAAAAGAATCCCCGTAGACAGGCCCCGGCTGAGTTCTCCCACAGACAGCCGGTCCGTCAGCTTTTTAAAACGCCCCTCAATATCCAGCATCGTTCCCAGAAGGCTTCCCAGGGCCAGGCTCACGATAAACAATACCGGATAACTGCTGTTCGGCATATTCTGGACTACCGCATTGATGCCCAGCCCTGTGGCAGCCAGTCCCATGGCTGTATAAAGAGCGTTCTGCTGTTCTTTTCGAATTCCTTTTTTCAGCACACTTCCGATCACGCTTCCCGCCAGGATCGTACAGGTGTTCACAATGGTTCCGATCATATCTTTATAACCCTCTGCCTTCCCGGATTACTCAATAATCTTTCTGGGACATTCTTCTTTACATTTCCCGCAGCCGGTACATTTATCATAGTCAATATGCGCCAGACTGCCTTCTACCGTGATGGCGCCGGCTTCGCATACCTTCGTACATTTCATACATCCGATACATCCTGCCTTGCAGACCTTCATGACGTCTTTTCCTTTGTCTTTGGACGCGCAGCGCACTTTTGACACGCCGTCCGCCGGGATGATCTCGATCAGATTCTTGGGGCAGACAGCCGCGCACCGGCCGCAGGCCTTGCAGGCGTCCGGATCTACCACGGCCACGCCGTCCTCGATATGGATCGCGTCAAACTCGCAGGCTTTCACACAGGAACCATATCCCAGGCATCCATATGTGCAGGCCTTGTCGCCCCCATTCTGCATCATGCTCACAAAACGGCAGTCGTCCGCTCCCGAATAAGCATATGCCTTTGGAGCGATCCCGCAGGTACCCGCGCATTTGACAAACGCGGTCATCTTCTTCGTCTCTCCGGCTTCCACACCCATGACAGCCGCGATTTTCTCGCCCACCGGCGCTCCGCCCACCGGACATCCGTTCACCGGAGCCTCTCCGGCGACGATCGCCGCGGCCATGGCGTCGCAGCCTGCATAGCCGCAGCCTCCGCAGTTATTGCCCGGAAGCAGTTCCCGGACCGCTTCCTCTCTCTCATCTGTCTCTACTTTGAATTTTTCACCGGCCGCTCCCAGGAACAGACCGATAAACACGCCCACGCCGCCGACGATTACGGTGGCAATGATAATTCCTGTAATACTCATCGCACGCCTCCTATATCATCCCGGAAAATCCGCAGAACGCAATCGCCATCAGCCCGGCCGTCACCAGTACGATCGGGAATCCCTGAAGGGTCTGCGGGATATCGCTGTATTCCAGTTTTCCGCGGATTCCCGCCATCAGAACGATGGAGATCAGAAATCCGGTCGCCACGGCAAAGCCGTTTACCGTGCTGGTCAAAATTCCGTATCCGCTCTGCACATTGGTCAGCGCCACACCCAGCACCGCGCAGTTGGTGGTGATCAGAGGCAGATACACGCCCAGCGCCTCATACAATCCTTTCATCGTCTTTTTCAGGAACATCTCCACAAACTGTACCAGGCAGGCAATGACCAGAATAAAGACAATGGTCTGTAAATATTCTGTATGAGTGGGCACCAGCAAAAACTCATAGAGCACACTGGACACAAAAGACGCCAGCGTAATGACAAATACTACGGCTCCGCCCATACCGGCCGCCGTATCGATCTTTTTGGACACGCCAAGAAACGCGCAGATTCCCAGGAACTGGCTCAATACCACATTGTTGACCAGCGCTGATCCGATGGCGATCAATAACAATTCTTTCATTCTTTCGTTCCTCCCTGTCCTGTCATACTGCCGCATCCGGACGCGCAGACGGCACAGTCACCGCCGCATCCGCTCTGAATCTTCGAAGTGTCCTTACCTTTTTTCGCCAGATTCATCTTCACCCGGTTCTGTACCGCGGTCAGAAACGCCAGTACAAAGAACGCCCCGGGGGCCATAACGAAAATAGATACCGGCTCATAGGATTCCGGCAGTATCTGGAAACCGAAGATCGTTCCTACACCGATCAGTTCACGGATAATACCGATGCTGGTCAGACCGATCGTAAATCCGAGTCCCATACCGATCCCGTCAAAGAGAGACGCAGCGGGCGGATTTTTGGACGCGTACGCTTCCGCGCGTCCCAGGATAATACAGTTTACAACGATCAGCGGTATATAAAGTCCCAGACTGTCATTTAAAGACGGAATATACGCTTCCAGCAAAAACTGCACGATCGTCACAAAAGACGCCACTACCACGATAAAGGCCGGTACCCGGACTCCGTCCGGAATGATCTTCCGCAGCATGGAGATCATCAGATTTGACAGCGCAAGAATTACCATCGTCGTCAGCCCCATACCAATTCCGTTGATGGCGCTGGTCGTCACTGCCAACGTAGGGCACATGCCAAGCATCAGTACAAAAGTGGGATTTTCCTTCACCATCCCATTCCATAGACGTTCCATAGCCGTACTCATATCTTATACCCCCTGTTCCGCATAATAATCTGCCAGATCAAGCGCCGCGTTGACCGCTCCGGTCACCGCGCCAGTGGTGATTGTCGCACTGCTGATCGCATCGATCTCGTTATCCGCGCTTTTTCCGGTTTTCGTATATGTAATCTCATCTGCCTGGATTCCCCGGAATTGAGCCTTCCATTCTTCCGTGTTCGCATTCATGCCCAGCCCCGCAGTCTCGCTGATAGAGAGAAAAGAAATGCCCAGGATCGTCTTGTCATTCTGAATTCCTACTGTCAGCTGGATATCCCCGCCGTAACCTTCCGGCGTCGTCAGATTGAACACATGCCCCAGAACATTTCCGGATGCGTCGCACGCTTCCGCCACTTCATTGATCTCTACCATACTGTATTCCGTGGAGGCCAGATATACAGCGGCGCCTTCCAGATCCTCCAGTTCACGGAATGAATCCGCTTCCGGAAAAACTTCCGCGTAAGCTTCTGTCTTTGCCAGCTCCTCCTGCAGCGCGATCGGTTCCTTCGTCAGTTCATATACAAACCCCAACAGCAATCCGGATACCACAGTGATCGCCGTCAGGATCAGGGTGTTTTTCAGTATCTTATTCATGCCTTTTTCCCCCTTTTCATCCTCGCGATCCCGAAAGCCGCCGGAATCGTGATCCGTTCAATCAGCGGCACCAGCAGGTTGGAAAGAATTATCGCATAGGAGACTCCTTCCGCCGAAGCGCCAAAACATCGGAACACACCTGTCAGAAGCCCAAGACAGACGCCGTACACAATCTGACCGGCCGGCGTGATAGGACTTGTTACATAATCTGTAGCCATAAACCAGGCTCCCAGCATCAAACCGCCTCCGCAGACCTGAGCCGCAAGATAAGAAGGATCCAGTCCGTGCCCTCCGAACAACGCCATGAAAATCACAAATGTGAGCAGATAGATGCCCGGAATCCTTATGCTGATGACTTTTTTCCAAAGCAGAAGCAGGGCCCCCAGCAGGATCGCGATCACTGACGTCTCGCCGATGGTTCCGGCTGTGGTTCCCACGAACATGGATACAAGATCCACGCTCTCTCCGGCCCGCATGGCTGCCAGAGGCGTCGCGCCGGATACCGCGTCATATGTAAAATCCGTCATCCTGGCTGCAAAAGATATCAGCAGAAAACATCTGGCCGCCAGAGCGGGGTTCATAAAGTTCTGACCCAGTCCTCCAAACAGCTGCTTCACCACCACAATGGCGAAAACGCCGCCCAGAACCGCCAGCCACCAGGGCGCGCTTACCGGCAGGTTCAGCGCCAGCAAAAGTCCTGTCACCGCCGCGCTGCCATCGGCAACCGTCACTGGTTTATGCATACCCTTTTCATATAAAAACTCCGCCGCCACACAGACAAGCACCGTAAGTACGATTAAAAACAACGCTTTCGGGCCAAAATGCCAGATTCCAAACAAAGAGGCGGGCAAAAGCGCGATAAGCACCCACCGCATCAAATCTGCACTGCTCTCCTGCGCTCTCACATGCGGAGATGATGACACATTTCTCAAGTCGTTCATAGCTTCTATTTTCCTCCTCGTTTCTTGCGCTCTGCCATAGCTATGCGCCTTGTATTGCGGATCATCTGCGCCAGCGGCCTTTTCGCCGGACAAACATAACTGCAGCATCCGCATTCCACGCATTCCATGCCGTGCCACTTTTCAAAAGACTCCAGATCTCCCTTCTCCGCGAACTGGGACAGTCTTGCGGGAACCAGGCCTTCTGAGCATGCTTTCACACACCGGCCGCAGTTGATACATGCGGTCACGGGCGATGATTTCACATCATCATGCATGAAACAGGTGATCGCGGATGTAGTCTTTACCGTCGGCACATCCAGGTCGTACATGGCGACTCCCATCATCGGCCCTCCGGCGATCACTTTTTCCGCGCCTTCTTTCAGTCCGCCTGCCGCTTCCAGAACCACATTCACATTTGTTCCTATTTTACACTCAAAATTTCCCGGGCTTACGACGCCGTCGCCGGATACCGTCACCACCCTGGAAAGCAGCGGCCTGCCAAGAACAACCGCATCATAGATTGAACAGACCGTATCGCAGTTGTCCACAATGCATCCCACATCCGCGGGAAGCATGGAGGAATTCAGTTTTCTCCCTGTCACCGCATAGATCAGCATTCTCTCGGCTCCCTGCGGATATTTCGTCTTTAATACCTTTACCTGGATACGTGACTCATTCTTGCACGCTTTCCGAATTATCTCCACAGCCTCCGGCTTGTTGTCTTCAATGCAGATATATCCGGCCGCCCGGTCAAAAATATTCAAGATTACCTTCAGACCGCCGATAATTTTCTCCGGCCGTTCCATCATGAGCCGGTAATCCGAAGTCAGATACGGCTCGCACTCCGCGCAGTTTACCAGAATCGTGTCAATCTTATCCGGCTCCTTCGGAGACAGTTTCACATGGGTGGGAAATCCTGCCCCGCCAAGACCGACCACGCCTGCCTCCCGAATCAGCTGAAGCACCTCGTCCCGGTCCATTTCGGACAGAGGTTTTACCGGGAACGACGGGGCCTCTTCATATAACCCGTCATCTTCCACCACGATGGATTCGACCTTGTTTCCCGAAGGGGTCATGTGAGATTCAATACTTTTTACAGTCCCGGATACAGAAGCATATACGGGCGCGGATACAAATCCCCCTGCCTCCGCGATTTTCTGACCTGCCAGTACCCGGTCACCTTTCTTTACCACCGGAAGAGCCGGAGCTCCGATATGTTGAGAAAGAGGATATACCAGATCGCCTTTCGGCGGGCAGAGCGTAATAGGTCTGTCTTTGGACAGTTCTTTTCCATCGTACGGATGTACGCCGCCTTTAAATGTTAACAATGCCATAATATATTTCCTTCCTGCTTGTGAAAAAATGGACGAACCTTTAAAACCAACAGGAGGACATACGGATCTGCTCCGCATGTCCTCCTTGTACAATTTTATTATTCAGTTATCCTGATTACTCTTCGGTTTCTTCTGCCTGATCAGATTCCTCTGCGTTGTTCTCAAGCGCTTTCATGCTAAGGCTGATCTTTCTGTCTTCGCCGTTGAAGTCAACGACTTTTGCAGTGATCACCTGACCGATCTTCAGAACATCGGATGGCTTGTCTACGTGTTCTTTGGAAATCTGAGACACATGAAGCAGTGCATCCACACCCGGCTCCAGCTCTACGAACGCTCCAAAATCTGTCATACGGGCAACGGTACCTTCTACCACGTTGCCGACCGCATATTTCTCACCTGCTGTGAGCCACGGATTGGAATCTTCAAACTTCATGCTCAGGGCGATCTTGGAATCCTTGATCTCCTTGATCAGGACTTTTACTTTGTCACCGACTTTGAACAGTTTCTTAGGATGCTCTACGCGTCCCCAGGACATCTCGGAAATATGAAGCAGTCCGTCTGCTCCTCCCAGATCGATGAACGCTCCGAAATCTGTCACATTCTTCACGGTGCCTTCTACCACATCGCCTTCATGGATGCGGGCAAACAGTTCTTTCTGCATCTCTGCTTTCTTAGCCACCAGGAGCTGTCTGCGGTCGCCGATGATTCTTCTTCTCTTGGGATTAAACTCTGTGATTACAAATTCAATCTCCTGATCCGCATATTTTCCAAGATTTTTCTCATACGTATCAGATACCAGGCTGGCCGGAATGAAAATTCTTGTCTCATCTACCACTACGCTCAGCCCGCCGTCCAGAACCTGAGATACCTTTGCCTTCAGCACTTCCTTATTCTCAAAGGCTTCTTCCAGACGCTTGCTTCCTCTTTCTGCCGCTACTCTGCGGTAAGACAGCTGAACCTGTCCCTCTCCGTCATTCACCTTCAGAACCTTCACTTCCATGGTATCTCCCACATGGACCATCGTAGTAAGATCAGCATTCGGTACGTTCGTGTACTCGCTTCTGGATACGATACCGTCGGACTTGTAACCTATATTTAAGATGATCTCATCTTCTTTGACATCAATGACCGTGCCCTCTACGATTTCTCCTGTTCTGATAGTTTTTAATGAATCTTCCAGCATTTGTTCAAAACTTAAATCTGCCACGTGTTTTTGAACCTCCTCAATTATTTTCTTTGGGGTGGAAGCCCCTGCTGTAATACCTACAAGCCCAGTAGATCGTAATACTCCTAAATCCAAATCATGAACCGTCTGTATATAGAAAGTATCCGCACACTCTTTTTTACAAATTTCAAATAGCTTTTGTGTATTTGAACTGTGGCTGCCGCCAATTACAATCATGGCGTCTGCCTCTCCTGCAATCTGGCGGGCTTCTGTCTGACGCTCTTCCGTCGCATTGCATATTGTATTTACAACAAGTCTATCATACCTCTTTTTATCCAGAATTTCAACTAAATCTTGAAATTTCTTGTAGTTAAATGTCGTCTGGGAAACGATACAGACCGAAGAGCCCTCCGAAAGCTCGCAATCTTCCGCCTGCTGCACATTTTCGATTACCGTAGCCGGGCTGTGGCACCAGCCTTTGATCCCTTCCACTTCCGGATGTCTGTCGTTCCCGATGATGATAATATGCCTTCCGGCCGCGCTTTCCTTTTCCACAATACGATGAATCTTCTTCACAAAGGGGCAGGTAGCGTCCACGCACACCAGTCCTTTGCCCCGGATCAGATCGTAGATGTCTTTTCCTACTCCATGGGAGCGGATAATGACAGTGCCCTCGGTCAGCTGCTCCAGTTCTTCCCGGCTGTTTAAAACGTGTACCCCTTTTTCTTCCAGATCACGGACCACCACTTCATTGTGAATAATCGGGCCATACGTATAGATCGGTTTGTTTCCTGTGTCCGCCTGCTCATATACCGTATCCACCGCCCTCTGCACCCCGAAGCAGAAACCGGCGCTCTTTGCTGTCTTTACCTGCATAAAGCCAGTATCCTTTCTATTACCTGCTCTATAGTCAGATCCGAGGAATCAATGAGCACCGCGTCATCTGCCTGACGCAGCGGGGAAAATTCCCGGTTGGTGTCCCTTTCATCCCTTTCTCTGATATCTGTCTCTATCGCATCCAGATCGCAGCGTTCACCCTTTGCAGTAAGTTCGTCGTACCGGCGCTTAGCCCTGCATGCAGGGGTGGCAGTCAGATATACTTTCACATCCGCATCCGGCAGCACACAGGTACCGATATCCCTGCCGTCCATCACCACATTCTCCCGGGCAGCCAGATCCTGCTGCAGTTCCACCAGTTTCCGGCGGACATCAGGATTCACGGAGGAAGCAGACGCCATATTCCCTACTTCTTCTGTCCGCAGATACGCGGTGACATTTTCTCCGTTCAAAAACACCTGCTGCACACCGTTCTCGTAGGCAATATTGATCACAGCATCACGGCTGGCCTCGCTGATCCTGTCCGCATCAGCCGAAGAAATGTGGAGACGAAGCAGATACAGAGCCATGGCACGGTACATGGCACCGGTGTCCACATAAATATAACCAAGTTTTTTTGCCACTGCCCTGGCCACAGTGCTCTTCCCGGCTCCCGCCGGGCCGTCGATCGCGATCTGATAACTCATACCTTTCACCTGTTCCTGTTTTCTTTTCGATACATTATATCCGAATTGCATTTTCTATGCAATCACATTTTAACGGCATTCGCCGCCGCATACGCCGTCGACCAGGCGATCTGAAGATTGAATCCGCCGGTCACCGCGTCCAGGTCCAGCACTTCCCCGATAAAAAAGAGTCCCGGCACTTTCTTTGACTCCATAGTAGAAGGATTGATCTCCCTGACGGACACGCCTCCTTTGGTAATGATCGCTTCATTATATCCCCGAAGGCCGGTGACTGTCATCTCCAGCCCCTTCATCAGACGCAGGAACCTGAATCTTTCTTCCTTCGTGATCTCATGGATCTTCTTATCCGCCGCGATCCCTGACAGTTTCTGCATCACCGGGACCAGCTTGGCGGGGAAGAAAGACGGAAGGACATTCTTGAACTGCCTGTTCCGGTTATTCTCAAACTCCCGCAGGATCCTGGCATCCAGCTGCTCTTCCGACAGCGCCGGTTTCAGATCCAGGGTCAGTTTCAGTTCCTTTTCTTTCAGTTTTCTTGCGCAGACACTGCTGGCCGTAAGAATCAGGGGGCCGCTGACGCCAAAATGCGTGAACAGCATCTCCCCAAAATCTTCATACAGAATTTTCCTGCCGTCCGCAATCTGTATGGATACATTTTTCAGAGACAATCCCTGCAGTTCTTTTACATATTCTTCCCGCACGTTAAAAGGAACCAGCGAAGGACATGGATCCACGATTTTCATGCCAAAGTCCTCCGCAAAACGGTATCCGTCTCCGGTAGAACCGGTGCTCGCATAGGAAATGCCTCCAGTCGCTACAAACACGGCGTCCGCCGCCTTTTCCATTCCTCCGGAGAATTCCAGCGCGAAACTGCCGTTCGCTTCCCGACGGATCTTTTTCACTTCACTGTTCAGATGTACATGGACTCCTGCCTTCTTCATGGAACGCCTCAGTGTGTCGAGCACATCTGCAGACCGGTCGGATGCCGGAAATACCCGGTCTCCGCGTTCCACTTTCAGCTTAAGTCCTTCCTGCTCAAAAAAATCCATGGCGTCCTGATTGGTAAACCCGTAAAAAGCGCTGTACAAAAATTTGGGATTGCTTTTAACGCTCTCCAACAGATCCTCCATGGAACAGGCATTGGTCAGATTGCATCTGCCCTTCCCCGTAATGTATAATTTCTTCCCTGTCTTTTCGTTTTTTTCATATAGATGGACTTCCAGTCCCCGTCTTGCGGCAAAGACGGAAGCCAGCATTCCGGCGGCTCCGCCGCCTATGATCGCAAGTGTTGCCATCTGCTTTTCCCTTTCCATAAAAAGAGGGTGCCTTCAGGCCATAAACAGCCTGCAAAGGCATCCTCCCGTTTTTACTTATACAGCTGCCTTCTTTCAGACAGGATAAGCGCCGTTTTTGGTGTCCGCCACATTGGCATCGACCCCCGTTTTCTGCGCGTCTCTGTATTTAAAGAATTCTGTCGCCACCTGCGGGAACAGTGCATAGGACAATACGTCTTCATCCTGTTCCTTATACTGCGCCATCTCTGACTCCAGTTTCGGAAGCTCGTCGCCGATCAGATCGGCAGGACGGCAGGTGATGACTTCCTCATCTCCGATACATTTCTTCTGCACTTCCGGATTAAAAGGCTTGACGGTCTTGCCGTACTTGCCGAGCAATACATCTTTGGTCTCCTTGGTGACCATCTTATAGCGCTCGCCTGTAAGCACATTGAACACAGCCTGGGTGCCTACGATCTGCGAAGACGGCGTTACCAGCGGGCACTGGCCCAGATCTTCCCGGACGCGGGGCACTTCTTCCAGCACGTCGTAGAATTTGTCTTCCGCATGCTGCTCTTTCAGCTGAGAGGTCAGGTTGGACAGCATGCCGCCCGGCACCTGATACAGCAGCGTCTTGATATTGACTCCCAGGTTCTTCGGA
>CALWDO010000016.1 GCA_944376715.1 uncultured Lachnoclostridium sp.
TGGTTTTGGTCGACTAATATAATAACACAAAACTGGTGTTCCCTTTTCTATGTGTCCTACAAAAATTTTACGCTAGCGAGCGAATGAAACAAGGCGGTTGAGAAGACGCCTGCCGGGGAATCCTTATAAAAATAAAAAGTGAAAGGAAATGAAAATGAAAAAATTATATCATGGAGGAAAAATCCTGACTATGGAGGACCGGATGCCGGCAGAGGCGGTCCTGACGGACGGAGCAAAAGTTATTGGCGTTGGAAAAAAGGAAGAACTGTTAAGGATGGCTCCGGATGCTGAGCCGGTGGATCTGGACGGGAAGACAATGCTTCCGGGATTCATAGACGCGCACAGCCATTTTACACAGGTGGCCATGGGTTTTTTACAGGTATCGTTGGACGGCGCCGGATCCGTAGAGGAGATCCATAATCGTATCCTGGAATTTATTCAGAGAGAAAAGATTCGTCCCGGCTCATGGGTGCAGGCGAGAGATTATGACCATAATCTTCTGCCGGACGGGAAACATCTGACTGTGGATGAAATAGAAAGTCTGGCTCCCGAGCATGCTCTGGTGATCCAGCACAAGTCCGGACATTCCGGACTTATGAATCGGATGGCGCTCCGACATGTCGGGATTACCACGGATACGGAATCTCCGGAGGGAGGGTATATCGGGAAGGATACGAAAGGACTGACCGGTTATCTGGAAGAAAACGCCTATTTTGATGCGGCGAAGAAAGTGCCTATGCCCGGCCCGGAGGAACTTCTTCATGCATATGAAATGGCACAGGAACAATATGCCTCTTTTGGAATCACCACCATTCAGGAAGGTATGCTGGTGGACGAAATGCTTCCGTTGTATCAATTGTTGTTAAATGCCCGTATTTTGAAGCTGGATCTGGCTGTATATCCGGATAAAGAGACGTTAGCGGCCGCAGAGCAGCAGATAGGAATGTACGGGACCGGCTATCACAGCCATGTGCGGATCGGCGGAATCAAGATTTTTCTGGACGGTTCTCCGCAAGGGCGTACAGCCTGGATGACAGAACCTTACCAGGGAGATGAGGATTACCGTGGATATGGAACGATGACGGATATGGAAGTATTGGATGCATTAAGAGAAGCAGGAAAAAGGAAGGTGCAGATCATCGCTCACTGCAACGGGGACGCGGCTGCGGAGCAGTTCCTGAACTGTCTGGAAACAGCGGAACAGGAATATCCGGTTTTACGGACGCTTCGTCCTGTGATTATTCATGGACAGTTTATGCGGCCGGATCAGATGCTGAAAGCGAGAGATCTGGGGGCGGTTGTTTCCTTTTTCACCGCGCACACCTGGTACTGGGGAGATGTACATGTACAGAACTTCGGACTGGAAAGGGCTTCCCGGATCAGCGCGGCGGCCTCGGCTCTGGCATGCGGCCTGCCTTTTACTTTTCATCAGGACGCGCCGGTAATTCTGTCGGATATGCTGGAGACCATATGGTGCGCTGTGAACCGTCGGACTAAAAACGGGATTATTTTAGGAGCGGATCAAAGGATTTCTGTCTGGGAGGCGTTGAAAGCGGTAACTGTCAATGCGGCTTATCAGTATTTTGAAGAGGATCAGAAAGGAAGCATCGCTCCGGGGAAGCGCGCGGATTTTGTGATCTTGTCAGAAAATCCGCTGGAGGTTCCAAAGGACCGGATCCGGAAGATCCGGGTTCTGGAAACAATCAAGGATGGAGAGAGTATCTTTTGTCAGGGGCATTGACGGATCTTTATAAAATTACAGAAAATGCTTCTTTTTACAGAGATAAATACACAGAGAAACCGTGGCGGCACTCAGAATGATTACCGCCGCATAGCCGTATTTCCAGTTCAGTTCCGGCATGGCGGTAAAATTCATGCCGTACCATCCGGCGATTAACGTCAACGGCATGAAGACAGTGGTGACAACGGTGAGGATTTTCATAATATTATTCTGCCGTATATCAATCTGGGACTGATATACCTCCCGGACTTGTGTGGAATATTCTCTTAGCATCAACGCTTCTTCATGCAGGCGTCCGATTCGTTCGCTGAACAGACGCAGGGCTGTTAATTCGCTGTCCGTGAAGAAATCGGAACCGTTCTGCTGAAGAATGCTGCCTATGTCGGCCAGCTGCAGGTAGTAGTGAGAATATACCAGGATCTGCCTGCGGCATGCCGACAGTTTTTGATTAAACTGATCCAGTTTCCCGGAAAGTACATCATCTTCCAGATGTGCCAGTTCGTTTTCAATTTTGATCAGGCGCTCCAGATCATGCTCGATCAGGGTTTCCATAAATGCGGCCAGAAAAAGACCAAGCCCTGCATGGCTGCCGTCAAAAGATTCGGACAGGCGGCGCAGTATTTTTGAAACGTGGCTGCCTTCTTCCAGAAAAATAAGTTTCCCGCCTGCCAGCAGATAGCTGAAACGCCCGTTTTTTTCATGGACTTTAGGGGAGGGAAGCGCGAAAGTACCGCATAAAAATCCCATATGGGTTTCTGCCTTACAAAAATGTGCCTGACCGAAAAGATGGAGATTCTGCAGATGATATTTTTGCAGAAACATATTTCCAGAAGCTTCTTTGGGAGACAACACTGCTACTTTTGGGATTCCGGTCTCTTGAGAATTAAATTCATCTTCGGTGATACTGGTGAGCTTCGGCTGGATCCGGTAATATTCTGCCATAATGATTTCCTCCTTATTGTCCAGTATAATGACAGGTACAGTGTATAGCAAGACATATTTCCTTTTTATGTCTGGAAAGACTGCCGTGAGGCGGCCTCTTTTGCATGACGGAAATTTTACCTGTATTTTACGTTCTGCACAGATAGATTCTATATCTCCCTGCTAAAGTAAAATAACATCATAGATGTATTTTCAGAGAAGGCGAGGAGAAGATAACAGATGGTGAAAACTTATGTCATCGATACGAACGTATTGATTCAGGCGCCTTACGCCATGCAGTGCTTTGAAGAAAATCAGGTGGTACTGCCTCTGGTGGTCCTGGAGGAACTGGACGGACTTAAAAAAGCGGACGGAGAGCGGGGAGCAAATGCCAGAAGGGCTATCCGTTTTCTGGAAAAACTGCGCGGGCGGGGCGATCTTCTGCAGGGAGTGCCGCTGGATAACGGCGGATTTCTGCGGGTGGAAGCGAACTGCGTGGATGTGGAACTGCCGGAAAGCCTGCCGGAAGACAAGGCGGATAACCGGATCCTGAAAGTATGCCGTGGGATTGAACGGGAAGGGATTCCCCCCGTATTGGTGACAAAAGACCTGGTGCTCCGGATCAAAGCGCAGATCATAGGACTGGAAGCGGAAGACTTCAGCACGGAGCAGGTGATCCCGGAAGAAGAGCAGTACTGTGGACGGATTCAGTGCTATGTGCCGGAAGAGCGGTTTAAAGAATTTAAGAAAAAAGGCGTGCTCTGCAGTGAACTGTATCTCTCGGACGAGGAAGGCAACCGGAGCTGTCCGGAACTGACGGAGAATGAATTCGTGATCCTGAAAGCGGATCAGTCACTGAAAAAAACTCATTTAGGAAGAGTGAAGGGCACAAAGGTGGTGCCGCTGGAATACCAGAAGAGCGAACCGTACGGAGTATCGCCCCGGAACGCAGGCCAGTATTTTCTGCAGGAAGCGCTGATGCAGCCGGCAAAGGACGCTCCGCTGGTGATCGTGAAAGGAATGGCCGGTACGGCGAAGACATTTTATTCCCTGGCCGTAGGACTGGAAAAAATCGTAAATAATCCTACAAAAGAATACCGTCGTATCCTGATCTGCCGTCCCAACGCCCAGTTCGATTCGGATATCGGATTCCTGCCCGGAGATGAGCAGGAGAAGATATCTCCGTTGATGCGTCCCATCATTGACAATCTGGAGCAGCTGATTGATTCCAATGAGCAGGAACGGTACCGCGATGAGCGGGAGCTTCAGGGGAAAATAGAAGAGATCTTTAACCGGGGCATCATTCAGACAGAGGCCATGAATTTTATCAGGGGACGCTCTTTTGTGAATACTTATCTGATTATTGACGAAGCGCAGAACATGACGCCGAACCAGGTAAAAGGCATCATTACGCGCGCCGGCAAAGGGACCAAGATCATTTTGCTGGGGGATCCAAATCAGATCGACAAGCCGTTTCTGGATGAAAGGACCAACGGACTCAGCTATGCTTCTGAATATATGAAAGGAAGCCCGCTCTGCTGGCAGATCACTATGACGACGGAAGAATGCGAGCGGTCGGACCTGGCAATGGACGCCGTTCGAAGACTATAAAGACAGAAAGAGAAGAAACACGATGGAAAAGATTACTTATAAAAAAATCAAGCAGACGCAGGAGGTAAATGCTTATATAGAACAGGGAAATCATGTACTGGGAGTGCTCGGCTACACAGAGCACTCCCTGAAACATGCGGCGAAAGTAGCCGAAACGGCCGGGAAAATCCTTCAGAAGCTGGATTTTGACGATCATACGGTTGAATTGGCCAGGATCGCCGGATATATGCACGACATGGGCAACAGCATCAACCGGGCGGACCATGCCCATACGGGGGCTTTGATGGCGTTTCAGATGCTCCGGGAATGGGGAATGCCGCCGGAGGACATCGCGGTAGTCGTCAGCGCCATCGGCCAGCATGACGAGTCAAGCGGATCCGCGGTAGATCCGGTGTCGGCGGCACTGATTCTGGCGGACAAGACAGATGTACGCCGCAACCGGGTGCGCAATCGGATTAAATCCAGCTTTGACAAACATGACCGGGTCAATTACGCCGCTTTAAGTTCCAATCTCCGGGTAGACGCCGGGAAAAAAGTGATCACGCTGGAGATCGAACTGGACGAAGATATCTGCTCTATGATGGATTATTTCGAGATTTTCCTGCAGCGGATGCTGATGTGCAAACGCGCTGCGGAACTTCTGGGACTGAAATTTAAAGTGACCGCAAACGGGAATAAGATCTGCTGATTTTCAAATTGCATTTCTCCCTCCCTGATGTTATCATTATTCCATGATGAATTTTGGAAAGTAAGTATCCAAAAGTAACGAATAAGAGGAACGGTGATTATGCAGCAAATCAAAGAACTGCCGGCATGTCCGGTGGAGACCACGCTTATGTTGATTGGCGACAAATGGAAAGTACTCATACTGCGGGACCTGATGCCGGGAACAAAACGTTTCGGAGAATTGAAAAAATCCATCGGCAATGTGTCGCAGAAGGTATTGACTGCACAGCTGCGGGATATGGAAGAAAACGGCCTTGTCAGCCGGAAGACCTATGCGGAAGTGCCGCCGCGGGTGGAATACAGCCTGACGGAGCTGGGACGGAGCCTGAAGCCGATTCTCGACGCCATGCAGGACTGGGGCGAAGGTTATAAAGCGCAGAACGGACAGAGTACCGGGAGGGGATAGAAGTGATTATTGAAAACAATCCAAAAGAGATCGAAGCCATGAAGGAATTTCACAAGGGAAACCGTGCGGAAGGACTGCGTCTGCAGGAAGAATTCGCGGCTGAGTTCCGTAAGGAATATCAGAACAAGGATCATTGCCCTTGTCAGAAAGAGTGCCGGTACCATGGGAACTGTAAGGAGTGCGTGGCGATTCACAGAGCGCACCAGGAGCATGTTCCCAACTGTATGAGGCCGCTTCTGAATAAAAAACTCAAGATTCTGTCAGAACTTACGGAGCACACGCTGGCCAATGAGATCCAACCGCCCAGAGAAGTGCTGAGAAAAGAATTCCAGTAAAAGACTGCCGATAAAGAGGTCAGACAAATGGATAATGAAAAAGTGTATCGGATGAAATTTTCATCGGTTTACCCTCTGCTGGTAAATAAAGCTGTGAGAAAGGGGCGCACGCAGGAAGAAGTGGATGAAGTCATTTCCTGGCTCACCGGTTATGACCGGGATGCGATCAAAACACTTTCCGTCTCGGATATGGATTACGCTTCTTTTTTTCAGAAGGCGCCCGAATTAAATCCGCGAAGAGAACTCATCAAAGGAGTCATATGCGGAATCAGAGTGGAAGAGATTGAAGAACCGCTCATGAAAGAAATCCGCTATCTGGATAAGCTGGTGGATGAACTGGCAAAAGGGAAGGCAATGGATAAAATTTTAAGGGGATAGTAATTCCCCGCAAAGGAATAAGAAAACCCTCGGACCGCCATCTGAGGGTTTTCGTTAATCAAAATACCAGCTGCACCAGCAGCATATAACACACAGTCCCGCCCGCGATAGACAGGAGCATCTGCCTTTTCCACAGATGGAGCGCCACTACGAGGGCGATGGACAGCATCTCCGGAATGGCGTGGGAACCGGTGAAGATACTGACATTTTTCAGGCAGTAGATGACCAGCATGCCGAATACGGCGGGCGGGAGGACTTTGCCCAGGTACCGGACATATTTCGGCGTAGGCTTTCCTGCCGGAAACAGCAGGAAGGGCAGAAAGCGGGTCAGCATGGTACCCAGTACGACTATGGCGATCGTGATGATCTGCTGCGTCAGCGTCATGAGATTTCACCGCCTTTCTCAAGAGGCTTTCTGAGAAATGTCAGAACGCCTAAAATGGCGATCATAGATGGAATAATAAAGTTATCGGCTCCAAATGCCAGCAGGCAGAGAAATGAGATCCCCAGTCCTAAAAGCGAGCTGATATGCCGTTCTTCTTTCAGCCACTGATCCATGAAAATGACTACAAACATGGCAGTCATGACAAAGTCAAGCCCTTCTGTGTTGAAGGTGATCAGGGAACCGAAGATGCCGCCTAAGGTAGCCCCCGTAAACCAGTAGATCTGATTGAGCAGTGTCACAAAGAACATGAACCATCCGGAGTCCACGCCGTCCGGGATATGGGCAGAGTAATTGATAGAAAAACTCTCGTCGCACATGCCGAAGATCAGATAGAATTTCTTCCATCCGGTTCCCCGGTACCGGTCCAGCATGGAGAGCCCGTAAAACAGGTGGCGGGCATTGATCATCAGAGTCATGGCCAGCGCCTGAAGCGGGTTGAACGCGCCCAGCAGCATGTTGACGGCCACAAATTCGACAGAACCTGCAAAGATGGTCAGGCTCATCAGCATAGGGTACCAGAAGCTGAATCCGGACACATTCATATAGATTCCATATGTAATCCCCAGAAACCAGAATCCTGCAAAGATCGGGATGGTATGGGGAAATGCGGCGAGAAACGCCTTTTTTATTTTGCCGTCTTTTCTTGCGGGGACGGTTCCCGCGCTTATCTCATTCATAGATTTCACCTCGCGCAACGATCCCATTGTACTACAGATCATCCCGTTTAAGCAATATTTACATAAATTTTACCTGATTTTCAGACGGGTATGATAGAAGCGGACAGAAGCATCTGTTATAATAAGAACAAAAGCGGTCGGGGCATGCGTTTGCTGCATGCTCCTGTTTTTCATACCGGTGTGAGAAAAAGGGAGGTATCATATGCCGAAATATCTGAAGATCTGTCTGTTGTCTGTCTGCCTGATGCTGACCGTGGGCCTGCTGTCTGCCTGCGGAAGCAGCGAAGCTGAAGAGTCCTCCGGGACATGGCAGACTTTCAGGACGAGAGGCGCTCATGAGACGATCCGGATCCTGTCCGGTTCAGAGAATCAGGAACTGGCATCCATATTGGAGCAGTGCGCGTCTGAGACGAAGGTAGATATTGAGATCGAGTACAAGGGATCGCTGGATATCATGCGGGAACTGCAGCAGGGCGCTGAAGATTATGACGCGGTCTGGCCTGCGAGCAGCCTTTGGATCTCCATGGGAGATACGGGATATCTGGTAAAACATGCGGAGTCTGTCTCCATGACGCCGGTGGTATTCGGGATCCGTGACAGCCTGGCGGAAGAACTGGGATTTAAAGGCAGAGACGTGTCGGTAAACGAAATCCTGGAGGCGATCCGTTCCGGCCGGATGTCATTCTGTATGACCAGCGCCACCCAGTCCAATTCCGGGGCCAGCGCCTATATCGGTTTTCTGTACGCTCTGATGGGCAAACAGGACAGTATGACGGAGGAAGATCTGGATAATGAAGAACTGAAACAGGAAATTACAGAACTGCTGTCCGGTATTGAACGAAGTTCCGGAAGTTCTGACTGGCTGAAAGATATGTTCCTGAACGGCGACTATGACGCCATGGTCAATTATGAGTGCCTGATGATCAGCGCCAATCAGCAGCTGGAAGCAGAGGGAAAAGAAACTTTGTACGCGGTCTATCCCTACGATGGACTGAGTATCGCGGACTCGCCGTTCGGGTATGTGGATCATGGCGACAGCGGCAAAGAGGAAGCGTTTCTGAAAGTGCAGGAATACCTGCTGTCGGACGAAGCTCAGAATGCGATTCAGCGTACCGGGCGCAGAACCGGCTATGAAGGCGTGAAGGAAGAAAATCTGGATGTATTCCGCAGCGACTGGGGTATCGATACGGAGCGGATCCTTTCACCGATCGTGATGCCCTCTTCGGAGGTCCTGCTGAAGGCATTGAATCTGTATCAGACAGAATTTAAAAAACCGTCGTTGAACGTGTATTGTCTGGATTTTTCCGGAAGCATGATCGGGGAAGGAAACCGTCAGCTGGTGGAAGCTATGCAGCAGATCCTGGATCAGGACTACGCCCGCCAGAACCTTCTTCAGGCAAACCAGGGCGAAGTAAATGTCGTAATTACATTCAGCGATGAAATCAATAATATCTATGTGGTAAATGATTCCACAGATGAGAATCTGCTGGAATTGTACGAAACGGTTGCCTCAGAGGATTGTACCGGCGGAACAGACATCTATGACGCCGCGCTGACGGGGCTGCAGATGATAGAAGAGGATTATGACGCAAGCCAGTATACGCCTGCGATTATTCTGATGACGGACGGCAGATCCAACGGCGGCATGGAATATTCGGATTTCGCGGAGGCATATCAGGACTACGGAAGCGATATCCCGGTATTTTCTATTATGTTCGGAGACGCCAGAGAGGATCAGCTGGAAGAACTGGCTAATCTTACGAATGCCAGAGTGTTCGATGGAAGAGAAGATCTGATAGGGGCTTTCCGAAGCGTGAAAGGATATAACTAGATGAAGCGAAAAGAAGAGGTACGAAGCATATTGTCAGGACTGGCGGCGGCAGTGTTTTTCCTGGCGGCGTTTCTGGGACTTCACTGGAATTTCTTCCTCTGCATCGTTCTGGCGGTGCTGCTGTTTGAAGGCGTTTATCTGCTGAGCCGCCCCAGACGGAGAATCGGAAAGATCATTGTGGAAGATCTGGAGAACGGGGAGGAGCTGGAGAAGAAACTGGAAGAAGCCAGAGAAGACTTTGAGAATATACGCAGATCCATGAAACAGATCGAAGACGCCGAACTGCGGGAACAGTCGGAACAGCTGCATGAGACGGCGGCCCGCATCCTGAAGTATCTGGAAAAACATCCGGAGAAGATCGGCATGGCCAGACGGTTCATCGACTACTATCAGGATACCGCGTCTTCTCTGCTGGGGAAATATGTGGAACTGCAGGAGAGCAGTCTGAAGACAGAGGAAGCGCTGCGTCTGAAAGAGGACACCAAAGGCGCGATCAAGACTTTGAACCGTGCTTTTGAACAACAGTTCCAGCGCCTGATGAGCAGTGAAATGCTGGATATGGACGCAGAGATCAAACTGCTGGAAAAAATGCGAAAGATGGAGGGGATCACATGAAATCCAGAGCACTGGGAATCATTCTTCTTGCGGTAGTGATCCTGGCTTCCGGAGGATACTATCTGTATTCTTCCCAGAGCAGGGTGACCGTGCTGGACGGATATCTGGGCGGAGAGAAGATCGGGCTTTTTGAAGATGAAGAGGCGGCGGAGATCCTGAGAAGGGAGTACCATCTGGAATTTCAATATTCCAGAGCAGGCTCCCTGGATATGGTGACTGCCGATCAGACGGGGATGGACTATCTGTTCCCTTCCAGCCAGACGGCGCTGGCATATTATGAAGACGAGAAAGGGCAGCCGGTGCAGGATGAGATCATATTCAATACGCCGATTGTTCTTTATACACATCAGCTTGTCCTGGACGCGCTGATGAGGGAAGGCATCGTGGAAGAAGAGGAGGGGGCCTATTATGCGGATATGGTGAAGCTGACAGATCTGATCATGGCAGACACTTCCTGGGCGGATCTGGGGGTTCCGGAGCTCTACGGGAAAGTCTCTGTGGACACGACAGATCCTGCCAAATCCAATTCCGGCAATATGTTCGCGGCGCTGCTGGCAAATGTGCTAAACGGCGGGGAGACGGTGGACGAGACTACCGTGGAAAACGTTATTCCGAAGCTTCAGGAGATCTTTGCCAGACTGGGATATATGGAGACGTCGTCTTCTGATCTGTTCAATCAGTTCCTGCGGATGGGAGTGGGAGCGAAGCCGATGATCGCCGGATATGAGAGCCAGCTTCTGGAATTCGCGGTGGAAAATCCGGAGGATTATGAACAGATGAAGGATGATCTGGTGATGATCTATCCGTCTCCTACCGTATGGTCCACACACGTATATATTGCGCTGGACGAAGCCGGGCGCGCAGGAGCGGAGGCGCTGCTGGACAGAGACATCCAGAAGCTGGCATGGGAAAAGCATGGATTCCGGACCAGCACTTACGGGGCGGCAAGCCAGAGTTTTGAAGGAATAATAGAAGAAATGGCGCCGGAGGTGACCAGAGTGATGCAGGTGCCGGATTATCCGGTCATGAGGCGGATCATAGACAGTCTGTAGAAAAGGAGAAGAAAATGGCAGAGATTACATTGGCAGATCTGGCGCGGGCCAGAGGACAGCAGGAGACTGCGGATACGGAACAGGGAGAACTCACAGAAGTAAAATCGCAGATGCCTGTTTTTACGGAAGAGGAACAGAAGAAGATCCGTGAAATCCGGGAATCGATTGATTTGATGGATTCTCAGGCGGTGATACAGTACGGCGTAGGCGCGCAGCGGAACCTCTCGGATTTCGCGGATACGGTTCTGGGGAATGTCCGCAGTAAAGATACCGGTTATGTGGGAGGCCTTTTATCCGATCTGGTTATCCAGGTGAAGGGTATGGATATCACGAAGCCGGGAGACGGGGAAGGGATCCTGGATAAAATCCCGTTTGTACGCAACGCCCGGAACAGTCTGGAAAAATTCCGGGAACGCTATGCGAAAGTGGAAGTTCAGATAGACCGGATTGAAGGCGAACTGGAAAAAGCCCGGGTCAGCATGCTGAAAGATATTGGCATGTTTGATACCATGTATGAAAAAAACCTGGAATATTTCAGGGAACTGCAGATCTATATTGAAGCAGGGGAAGAAAAACTGACCGAGCTGCGGGAAAAAACGCTGCCGGGCCTCAGGGCGGAAGCAGAGCGTTCGGATGATCCTATGGCGGCGCAGCTGGTGAATGACTTTGAGGAGACGGTGAGCAGATTTGAGAAAAAACTGTATGATCTCAAACTGAGCCGTACGATTGCCATCCAGACGGCGCCGCAGATCAAACTGATCCAGAATAATGACAAACTGCTGGTAGAACGTATTCAGACGGCTGTCATGAACACGATTCCTGTATGGAAAGGCCAGATCGTCATCGCATTGGGACTGTACCGTCAGGAAAAGACCTTGAAGATGCAGAAAGAAGTGATGAATACGACGAACGAGCTTCTGAAAAAGAATTCAGAGTTGTTGAAATCCAATACGGTGGAGACGGCAAGAGCATCGGAGGCCGGGATCGTGGAAATCGATACCCTGCGCAAAGTAAACGAGAACCTGATCTCCACGATTGAGGAGACTCTTCGGATCCAGCAGGAAGGAAGACAGAAACGACAGGCGGCAGAACAGGAACTGGCAAGGCTGGAAGACGAGTTAAGAAACAAACTGATGGCCGCGAGAGAATAACAAAGAATCAGAACGGCGGATACGGCCGGGGGAGCTTGAAAGTTTCCCCGGCCTGTTATATGATGAAAGAAAACGGACCGCAGATAAATGGTCCGGGATCGGAGAGAAAGATGACGCCGGAAGAATTCTATAAAGAGATTGGAGCGGATTATCAGACCGCATTGTCCAGGATGATGGGAAATCAGGGGCTGCTTGCGCGGATGCTGAAAAAATTTGAGAATGACAGGAACTATGAGGCGCTGGAAAAAGCCATGGAAGAAAATGACTATGAAGGGATCTTTGCCGCCGCCCATACGTTGAAAGGCGTGGCGGGAAATCTGGAGCTTACGCCGCTTTATGAAACGTGTACGCGTCTGTCCGACGCCACCCGCGGCGGGAAAAAAGACGGCGATGTGCAGGGCCTTTTTCTCGCGGTACGGGAGGCATATCGGAATGTGATGGAGAACGTGAAAAAGCTGGCATAGCTTTCATGATTTTATAGGCAGGAAAACTTTTACAGTCAGCCCGTGAGGGACAGTATCAGAAAACTGTATCTTTCCCTGATGGGCGCGGACGATCTGCCGCACCAGTTTTAACCCCAGTCCATGCTCAGATTTTCCGCCGCAGTTTCGGGTGCTGGAAATGTCCTGTCCCTGGTTCAGCGCGGCAAGCAGCGCCGGAGAAAGCCCGATACCGTCGTCCGATACCGTGTAGAGATAATATCCGTCTTCCTCTCCGGCAGAAAGGATGATCCTGCATCCCTGCGGATTGTGAATCACGCTGTTTCGGATCAGATTATCCAGCATTCGCAGCAGAAGACTGCTGTCTCCGGAAAAAGGAAGGCTTCGTCCCGGCCGTGCCTCGGAAAATGCAATCTCATACTGCTGCGGCAAACCGCTGTTAAGCGCCTCGCCGGCAGCCAGCCGGCCTGTTTCTGCCAGATCGACATTTTTGACCTGGACAGGCTGAAGCGCGTATTCCAGTTTGGTGGTCAGATTCAGATCATCGATCAGCCTTTTCATTTTTTCACTTTCCAGGCGGATAATCCCGGCCTGTTTCCTGGCTTCCTGCGGAAGTACATCGTTTTCTTCCAGCTCGCTGGCATATCCCAGTACGATGGAAAGCGGCGTGCGGATATCATGGGACACGCCGCGGATCCATTCGGCTCTTGTATTATCTTTCCGGCTCATATAGTCGGCTGCCCGGTTCAGACCCCTGCTGATTTCAGCCAGTTCCCCCTGCTCTTCCAGATGCCGCGGTTTGCCGCGGCTCAGATCCTGAATGCCCTGTAAGATGGGAGTCAAGGCTTTCTCTACTTTGCGGGTATTGCGCAGGATCAGAAAAATAATCAGAAACAGATTGCACAGGAAGACTGCGGCGATTCCGCCTGCCATAACTTCTATATAGGGCCATTCCAGAGAATAGTAAAATTTTACCAGGGTCCGGGGCTGCAGACCGGCTACCATCAGGCTGCCGTCCTCCCGCGCCCATATCTTTACCGGATAACTGTCCAGATACCAGCGGCTGAAGGAAGCAATGTCCGCGCTGGTATAAGACCGCGGCAGATCTTCCGGCAGATCCTGCTGCCAGACAACATTCCCGTTCTCATCCAGCAGCATGGCCCACGCGTCGTTTTTCCGCAGTATGGAAAGGGCGGCACTGTCGGCGGTCCAGGCGCCGTCCTGCCATACTACGCCGTCTGAAAGATCCCGGACAGAGAGAGAGGTCCCGGAACCGCTCATACTCCCTATGACCATGACTGCAAAAAAGAGCGCGATATTGATACCCAGGAATAAAAATATGATTCCGATCATGGAAAGAATATAACGTCGGAAGAAACGCTGTACAGAATTCATGATGCGGCCTCCTTAAGATTGAGACGGTAACCGATTCCTTTTACTGTCACCAGAGAAACCGGCCTGGAGGGGTTTTCTTCTATCTTTTCTCTCAGGTGCCGGATGTGGGTGGAAAGGGTAGTCTCGTATCCTTGCCAGAACTCTCCGCATATGGTCTCGCACAAGGCTCCTGTAGTGACGATTCGCCCCGCGTTTTCATACAGTTTTTCAAAGAGCTGCAGCTCTTTCGCCGTCAATGATATTCGTTCTCCATTTTTCCATACTTCCGCATTCGCCATATCCACGGTGGAACCGGCCAGCGCCACCTGCTCTTTCCGCTCCGGGTAGGCGCGGCTTAAGATGGCGCCTGCCCGCAGGAGCAGTTCTTTCGGCAAAAAAGGCTTGGGAAGATAGTCGTCCGCGCCGTTTTCCAATCCCTCAATGCGGTCTTCGGCTTCGCCGCGGGCGGTGAGCATCAGGACGGGAACACGGCTTGCGCGGCGTATCTCTCTCAGGACAGAAAATCCGTCCATACCCGGCATCATCACATCCAGGACAACCAGATCCGGCTGCTCTTCACGCCAGAGGCGGAGCGCCTCGAGCCCTGACGAGGCGGTGAGAAGGTCATGGTAGCCTGCCCGCCGGAAAATAGAGAGAAGCATTTCCAGAAGCCCCCGGTCATCATCGGCCAGTAATATTCTATAATCTGCCATAAATCATTCCCCTTTATCATCCGTTGTTATCTGTATTATACCCTCCCCAATGTCATTCGGCTATTCTTCGGTGAAAATCTCAGAGATAAATCAAGGTTGGCTCAGCGTTATCTCAGAACAGAGATGCTATCTTATAGGCAGCACGAAAGGAGATATCTGATTATGAGCAATTATATCATCGAGACCCGAGGTCTCACGAAAAAGTATGGAGAGCAGACCAGCGTATCCAAATTGTCTCTTCATGTGAGAAAAGGGCGTATCTACGGGCTCCTGGGACGGAACGGAGCCGGTAAAACGACAACCATGCGGATGCTTCTGGGGCTGACGGAGCCGACTTCCGGAGACGTGAAAATCTTCGGCAAACCGCTTCGCGGCAATGAGAAAAAGATCCTGCCCCGTATCGGCTCCCTGATCGAATCGCCGGGGTTTTATCCGAATCTGACCGGGACGGAAAACCTGCGGATTTTTGCCGATCTGAGAGGGTTGAAAGGTCCGAAATATATCAAGAATGCCATGGAACTGGTCAATCTGCCTTATAAAGACAAAAAATTGTTTTCCCAGTATTCTCTCGGCATGAAACAGCGTCTGGCGATTGCCCTGGCCGTCATGCACAATCCCGAGCTCCTGATACTGGACGAACCGATCAACGGGCTTGACCCCATCGGTATCGCGGAGGTGCGTGATTTCATACGGAATCTGTGCGACGCCACGGGAAAAACCATCCTGATTTCCAGCCATATACTTTCCGAGATCTCTCTGCTGGCCGACGATATCGGCATTATCGACCATGGCGTTCTGCTGGAGGAAGAAAGTCTGGAAGAACTGGAGAAGAAGAATGGAAAATATTTTCGATTTACAGTGTCCAACGCGGCGGCGGCATCCGGACTGCTTCAGGACAGGATGGGTATCCGGAATATGGAAATAGACAGTTCCACGAAACTGACCGTCCGGGATTCCCGGCTGGATGCGGGCACGGCTGTCCGCCTGTTTGTGGACGAGGGGCTGACCGTATCCGACGCGCATCTCTATGAGGATACTCTGGAGGATTACTTTAAAAAAGTTACGGGAGGTGAGGGTATTGCTTAGACTGCTGCGATGTGAATTTGCCAAGCTGAAACGCAGGCCCCTGTTCTTCGGGGCGGCGGCTGTCTCGGCCCTGATCCCGCTGGGGTGCGCGCTGTTCCTGCCGGATTTCAAAGCGTTTACAAGCGGCGCGGAAGCGGTGGACAGGATGATGGCCTCTTTATTCCAGATGAGCGCGTATATGCTGCTCATGCCCGCGCTGGTGGTGCTTGCTTCCAATCTGCTTTTTGAGGAGCAGGACAACGACACGCTGAAAAATTTGATTACCGTTCCTGTGAACAAGTCTGATCTGGCACTGGCGAAGATGGCCCTGCTGTTCTTATTTGCGGCGGCTTTCATGGCGGCAGGCGGCCTGGTCATCCTGGTGATTGTGCTGGCGGCAGGATGGGAACCGGTGGGATTCTGGAGGCTTTTCTGGGTAGGCATCGGTCAGGGGATCATGATGTGGGCCGGGTCGCTGCCCTGTATCCTTCTGGTGGTATTTTTGAACCGCAGTTATATTATCTCTGTGATCATCACGTTCTTTTATACAACGGTCAATTACATCTGCAGTATGAATGATGCGTTCATCATGCAGCCGTTTGGATTCAACCTGGGCACGCTGCTGCCCGGTCCCTTAAGTTTTCGCTGGTATTATCAGTATTTTGATACATCAAAGATCGGCGCGGAGACGGCGGCGCTGGTGGAGCGGATCAGTCCTTATTTTGTAACCGTCCCGCAGGCGTTTTTCATAGTCTGCATAGAAACGGCGCTGTTTTTGACTTTGATCGCATGGGTCTATAAGCGCCAGGGCTGTTAAGGAGGTGAGAAGCATGCGGAGTATTATCAAAGGCGAATGGCGGAAGCTGCGGCGGTGCCAGATCCTGCTGGTAGGGATCGTGGCCCTGGCTCTCTGCCCTGTGGTGCAATACGGTTCCCAACTGGTCATGAATCCCGAGCTTCGAGACCCCGGTTATAATTTTGTAAGTCTTTTCAACAGTGTCATATGGGGAAACACCCAGATCTTTCTGCCCATCTCGCTTGTGATGATCGGAGGATGGATCATAGACCGGGAAAACACGAATGATACCATGAAAAATCTGCTTACGGTTCCGGTCTCTTATCCCGGACTGCTGGGCGGAAAACTGACGATAACCGTAATCCTGTCGCTGATATTTGGAGTATACAGCGTATTTGTGACGCTTCTGACCGGAACCGCGGCAGGCCTGGACGGATTATCCCCGGCGGTTCTTGCAGGCCAGGGCGCGCAGGTGATCGGGGCTGCTTTTAACACATGCCTGGTGTGCATGCCGGTCATCCTGATATTCGGCCAGATGCGGGGCGCTTATCTTGGAGGATCGCTTCTGACCTTCTTTCTCGGATACTGCATCCTGTTTTTTAAAAGCGGTTTCATGCTCTCCGCCTATCCCTTTTCCGCGGCGCTGGTTCTCGCCGGGTTCGATATGCAGGAGTATAACGGCGCCACAGAAGCCACCAGTATCCCGCTGGCGTTTTTGGGGATGGCGGCGGTCATTGCCCTGACCATGGCGCTTCTGCTGTTTTCTCATCCCGGCAGCAAAACGGGGACGGCTAAGAAGAAAAAGAAAAGAGGGCGCGGGAGACGGTACCCGGGCAGATAGGAGGAAAAGTGGTTTTGAAAAAAATAATATTCTTATTTTTAATTATGTGCTGCTTTATATCTATGACAGCATGCTCGAAAGATGAAATCATTGAACAATACAATCAGGCATTGCAGGCACTGCCCGATACCGGGCTGACAGATAAGAAGGAGCTGCAGGGGAAACGCAGTCCGGGTACAGACAGCTATGTGGGAACTTACGAAGCGAACTATGAAGATTTTTCCGGCGAAGAGGTCCTTTTCGGAGGCACCGCGCTTGAACGGGACGGCGGAAACGAAATAGAAATCTCCTGTCATATGGATACGGAAAGCGGAACATTGAAACTGATCCTGCAGACAGGGGCAGACGAGCCGGAGATCCTGTGCGATACGGAAGATTCATATTCCGGAACAATTGATCTGCCCTCGGCAAGCAACTATATTACCGTGGTGGCGGAGCACTATACAGGGACGTTGGAATTAGCGGTTCAATAAGATAAAAAGCGCTGATAAGCTTTATCGACTTATCCCCCTTTCTGTGATATGATTACGGATATACGATCATAAAACGGAAAGGAGAGATGTGTATGGCGGATATATCACCGGATTTTGAGCAGAATATGTTCATGAAAAATTTTTCTAAAACAGACGATATAGTAAAAGATATGCGGAAAATTATTGAAACTTCAAGAGATACCGCATATAGGGCTGTAAATACTATATTGCTGCAAAGAAACTGGCTGATCGGTTATCGGATCTCAGAGGAAGTCTTTTTGGGAGAAGATCGAGCGGAGTATGGAGCGAATATCATTTCTAAATTATCAAAAACGCTTACTTCTGAGTATGGGAAGGGATTCACAAAAACGAATTTATATAACTTTTATTCGTTTTATAGAGAGTATCCTGAAATTTTCCACTCAGTGAGTGGAAAATCTTCACCTCTTCTTTCATGGACGCATTATCGTATTTTACTTCAGGTCAATGACAAACGAGCCCGTGACTGGTACGAAAAAGAGGCTGCCAATCAGGTGTGGAGTGTGCGGACGTTACAGAGAAATATATCGTCTCAATACTATTACCGTATGTTGAAAACACAGAAAAAAGATCTTGTTGAAAAGGAAATGAAAGAGCGGACGGCTACACGCCAACAGGATAGGCTGGAATTTATAAAAAATCCGGTTATTGCTGAATTTTTAGGTTTTTCTTCGGATACAGATTATACAGAAAGTGATCTTGAAAAAAGTATTCTTTCCAATCTGCAGAAATTTTTAATGGAGTTAGGAAAAGGTTACGCTTTTGTGGCCAGACAGCAGCATATTCATACGGAGAAGCAGGACTATTATATTGATCTTGTATTTTATAATTATATCCTTAAATGCTTTGTGCTGATCGATCTGAAAACGGAAAAGATCTCCCATCAGGATGTGGGACAGATGGATATGTATATTCGGATGTATGATGAATTAAAAAGAGGAGAAGGTGATAACCCTACAATTGGAATTGTATTGTGTGCGGATACAGATGAGGATATTGCCCGATATTCTGTTATGCACGGGAACGAACAGTTATTTGCGTCTAAATACAAGCTTTATCTTCCGACGGAAGAGGAACTCCGGGCTGAAATTGAGACACAGAAGATGATGTTCTATTTACAGCAAGAGAAAAGCGCTGATAAAAAGCATTGATAAGCTTTATCGACTTATCCCCCTTTCTGTGATATGATTACGGATATACGATCATAAAACGGAAAGGGGTATTTCTATGGGAAATACGTCTGATAATAAAAATAACAGACCGGCTGCGCAGCAGCCGGTCAACATCGGCATTCTCGCCCATGTGGACGCGGGCAAGACTACGCTCTCGGAAGCGATGCTCTACCGCAGCGGCGCGATCCGCAGCCTGGGGCGCGTGGACAACAGGGATGCGTTCCTGGATACCTATGAGTTGGAGCGGAACCGGGGAATTACGATTTTTTCCAAACAGGCAAGGCTCTGTCTGGGGGAAAAGTCGGTGACGCTTCTGGATACGCCGGGGCATGTGGATTTTTCCGCGGAGATGGAACGGACGCTGCAGGTGATCGATTACGCGGTGCTGGTGATCAGCGGAGCGGACGGCGTCCAGGGACATACCAGGACGCTCTGGAAATTGCTGAAGCGGTATCGGGTGCCCACATTTTTGTTTGTCAATAAGATGGACCAGCAGGGAACAGACAGGGGAAAGCTTCTGGAAGAACTGCGCCGGCTGCTGGATGACCGGTGCGTGGATTTTAGCGCCGGGCAGGACCGGGAGACTTTTCTGGAGAATATAGCGGTCTGCGGGGAAGAAGCGATGGAGAGCTACCTGGGGACCGGAGAGATCCCGCAGGACGAGATTAACCGGCTGATCTGCCGGAGAGAGCTGTTTCCATGCTGGTTTGGATCGGCGCTGAAGCTGGAAGGGGTGGATGAATTCCTCCATGGTCTGGAAATTTGTATGACTGCGCCGGAGTATGGAGAACAGTTCGGCGCCAGAGTATATAAGATCGGACGGGACGAACAGGGAAACCGTCTGACTTATCTGAAAGTGACCGGCGGAGCCCTGAAGGTAAAGGATCTCCTGAGCGGAGGCCGGGGCGAAGACGCGTGGGAAGAAAAGGTCAACCAGATCCGGCTTTATTCCGGCTCCAGATATGAGACGGCAGGCGAAGCCGCTGCCGGTACGGTCTGTGCCGTGACCGGGCTCGGCCATACTTATCCGGGAGAAGGACTGGGAGCGGAAGAAGGTTCTAACCTGCCGGTTCTGGAGCCGGTATTGTCCTGCAGCATCCTGCTTCCCCGGGGATGCGATCCTGTACAGATGGTAGGGAAGTTAAGAACATTGGAGGAAGAAGAACCGGAACTCCATATCCGGTGGGATGAAAAACGAAGAGAGATCCAGGCGCAGCTCATGGGAGAGGTGCAGATGGATGTGCTGAAGACAATGATCCGGGAACGCTTTGACGTGTCGGTGGATTTCGGAGAAGGCAGCATTGTATATAAAGAAACCATTGCAAATACGGTGGAAGGCGTGGGCCATTTTGAGCCTTTGCGCCATTATGCGGAAGTGCATCTCCTGCTGGAACCGGGAGAGCCGGGCAGCGGCCTGCAGTTTGCTTCGGCCTGCAGCGAGGACCAGCTGAGCCGGAACTGGCAGCGCCTGATACTGACCCATCTGGAAGAGAAGACGCATGTGGGCGTGCTGACCGGATCAGAGCTTACGGATGTACGGATCACGCTGATTTCCGGAAAAGCACATCTGAAACATACAGAAGGAGGAGATTTCCGGCAGGCGACTTACCGCGCAGTCCGTCAGGGACTGATGCAGGCGCAGAATGTCCTGTTGGAGCCTTATTATGAATTCCGCCTGGAGATACCGCTGGAGAATGTGGGACGGGCCATGACGGATCTGGAAAAGATGCACGCGTCTTTTGAACAGCCGGAGACGGAAGGAGAGATGTCGGTTTTATCCGGATCCGCGCCGGTGTCCGCCATGCGGAATTATCAGCAGGAAGTCACTTCCTATACAAAAGGAAGAGGGCGTCTTTCCTGCCTGCCCGGAGGCTACGCGCCCTGCAGGGATGCGGAAGAGGTGATCCGGAGTATTGGCTATGATCCGGAGGCAGATGTGGAAAATACGCCGGACTCCGTATTCTGCTATCATGGCGCAGGTACGGTCATACCCTGGTATGAAGTAAAAGAACATATGCATCTGGCGGATCTGACAGACAGCGGAGCAGACGGAGGGGAGACAGAGTCAGAAACGGTCCCACGCCGGAGAGAACGCGCGCCGTTTGGAACCGCGGAAGAAGAAAAAGAGCTGGAAGAGATATTCGCGCGTACCTTTGGCGCTCCCAAGCGGAGGCTTCCCGGCGCGGAAGACAGGGTCCGTGTCTATGGAGCGGAGGAGAAAGATGATTCGGGATATGTCCCGGGAAAGCGCAGATCTTCCGGGACGAAAGAAAATCCGGAAGAGTATCTTCTTGTGGACGGCTATAACGTGATTTTTGCCTGGGACGAACTGAACGAGATGGCAAAGACCAATATAGACGGGGCCAGGGGAAAGCTCATGGACGTACTGTGCAACTATCAGGGATTCCGAAAATGCAATCTCATACTGGTATTCGACGCGTACCGTGTGGAGGGGCATGTGGAGGAAACGGTGAAATACCACAATATTTATGTGGTTTACACGAAAGAAGCAGAGACAGCGGACCAGTATATTGAGCGCACGGCCCATACGATCGGAAGAAAGTATCAGGTGACTGTGGCTACTTCCGACGGTCTGGAACAGATTATTATCCGCGGTCAGGGATGCCGCACCATGTCTGCCAGAGAACTGAAAGAAGAGACAGAACGCATCAGCAGGGAGATACGGGCAGAGTATCTGGACCGTTTTCCGAACAGCGGCAATTATCTGTTTGATTATCTGCCGGAAGAGCTGGCGGAACATCTGAATGACGTGAGGCTGGGCAGAAAAAGCCTGAACGGGGAAGAGGAGTGAACGGTATGGAACGGGAAATCGATATGAAAGAAGTATCTGACGGCAGGCTGTATACTTCCAATGATCTGGTGAAGGCGGACTGCGGCGGATGTGAAGGCTGTTCGTCATGCTGCACGGGGATGGGCAGTTCCATCACACTGGATCCGCTGGATGTCTTCCGGCTGTGCGAGGCAACCGGGAAAAATTTTGAATCTTTGCTGGACCGTCAGATAGAGCTGAATATTGTGGACGGTGTGATTCTGCCGAATCTGAAGATGGAGGGAGATGGGGAACGATGCCCGTTCCTGAATCCGGAAGGACGCTGCAGTATTCATGAATACCGGCCCGGGATCTGCCGGCTGTTTCCGCTGGGCAGGATCTACGAGGACGGAGATTTCCGGTACTTTCTGCAGGTCCATGAATGTCCGAGGAAAAAGACGAAAGTCAGAGTCAGAAAATGGCTGGATACGCCGGACCTGAAACGTTACGAACAGTTTGTGCGCGACTGGCATTATTATCTGAAAGATCTGCAGAAGGAGACAGAGAAAGCCCCGGAACAGATCAGGGAGCTGAGCATGAGCGTGCTCAGACGTTTTTACATGCTTCCCTTTGACCGGAACCGGGACTTTTATGATCAGTTTTATGAACGCTTCCGCAGGTGAAGAGATCAGTTCTTTCCTGCAAACAATTCCTCGAAACGTTTCATGGCTTCGGAGGTGTTTTCATAGGTGCCGAAAGAAGTCAGGCGGAAATAGTTCTTTCCGCTTTCTCCGAATCCCGCGCCGGGGGTGCCTACTACCTGGATATTTTCCAGCAGGTAATCAAAGCATTCCCAGGATTCCATTCCGTTCGGGCATTCAAACCAGATATAAGGAGAGCTGATGCCGCCGAAGAAACGGATGTTCAGGCGGGTCAGCGTATCAGCGATCACTTTCGCGTTTTTCTTATAATATCCGATATTTTCCTGGCATTCACGGATGCCTTCCTCGGAGAATACGGCTTCCGCGCCTTTCTGCACAATATAGGATACGCCGTTGAACTTGGTGCTCTGACGGCGGTTCCACATGGCGTTCAGAGACATCTCCTGTCCGTTTGACGCCTGGAAGACCAGTTCTTTCGGGACAACCGTGTAGCCGCAGCGGGTACCTGTGAATCCCGCGGTTTTGGACAGAGAGCAGAACTCGATCGCGCATTTTTTCGCGCCTTCCACCGCGTAGATACTTCTGGGCAGATCCGGCTCGGATACGAAGGCCTCGTAAGCAGAGTCGAACAGGATAACCGCCTGGTTGGCGATGGCGTAATCCACCCATTCTTTTAACTGGGCCTTGGTGTAGCATGCGCCGGTAGGATTGTTGGGCGAGCAGATATAGATGATATCCGCGTGCTGTGACGGATCCGGCATGGGGAGGAAATTATTTTCCGTAGTTCCCGCGATATAGGTGACCTGATTGCCGCACATGATATTGGAATCCACATAGACCGGATAAACCGGATCCGGAATCAGGATCACGTTGTCATGGCCGAACAGGTCGGTGATATTTCCGGTGTCGCTTTTGGCTCCGTCGGAGATGAAAATGTCGCCCGGATCCACTTCGATGCCGTTCTTTTTATAGTAGGCGGAGATAGCATTTCTGGTTTCCGCATAACCCTGCTCCGGGCCGTATCCGTGGAAAGTCTCGGCTTTTCCCATGGCGTCCACACCCTCATGGAGCGCTTCCAGTACTACTTTTCCCAGAGGACGGGTTACATCGCCGATTCCCAAACGGATGATGCGGGCGCCCTTTTCCGGATTCTTTTTGGCATAGGCCGCCGTGCGGTGGGCGATCTCTGAAAACAGATAGCTTTCTTTCAGGTTCAGATAATTTTCATTTAATCTTGGCATATGTTCAATCCTTTCTCAAAAGAAATATTTTATAACAATGGTCCATGGGTATTTTAACAAAGCGTCCGCACAGGTGTCAATAAAACCGCCGGAAAACCTTGTAATTTGAAAAAATTTTGCCTATACTGAATCTGGCGGCAAATGTCGTATTTTGGAGGATGTAGGAATGGAAAACAGAACAGAAAAGAATATCCGGCTGGTAGCGCTGGATTTAGATGAAACAACGCTGCGCACAGGAGGAAATCTGTCGGAATACACCCGTCATGCTCTGGAAGAAGCAGACCGGAACGGAATACAGATCGTGGTAGCCAGCGGGAGGGCGTTTTCCGCTCTGCCGAAAGCGGTGACGGACCTTCCGTTTACAGAGTATGCCATCGCGTCCAATGGAGCCAATATCTATGAAGTAAAGACCGGAAAGCGTGTAATGGCAAAGTTTCTGGAAAAAGAAGCCGTGATGAAGATTCTGGATATTGCCCGGGAGGAGGGGCTGCTGGTGGAAGGATTCATTGACGGAGTTCCCTATTCCCAGCAAGATTACGTGGAAGATACAGGCCGATTAAACCGGACCGGACGCAATGCTCAGTATGTGCAGAGTACCAGAAGACCGGTGGAGGATATTTTCGCTTTTCTGCGGCAGGCCGAGTGCCTGGACAGCGTGAATCTGCTGGTGGAAGAACAGGAAAGAAAACCCGCTGTCCGTAAGAGGGTGGAAGAAGAGGTGAAAGGCATCTATCTAACCACATCTGCGGACGTGCTTCTGGAGACGGCCAATAAAGACGCCGGAAAAGGGCCGGCTCTTCGGGAACTGGCAAAGATGCTGGGAATTGACCGGGAGGAGATCGCCGCCTTCGGAAATGCCGAAAATGACATCGATATGATCCGTTTTGCCGGTACAGGAGTCGCTGTAGCGAACGCGGCAGAAGAAGTCCGGGCCGCGGCGGACGAGGTGACGGAGTCCAATGACGAAGACGGCGTGGCACGGTGGATCATGAGATATCTGGAAAAATAAGTATTTTGTGTAGTAATTGAATCGAAAAATACGTTTTATATGTAAAAATCACCATTCATGATAAAGCAGGATGGTGATTCTTTTTTGCTTCAAAATTACTGCTGTTGGAAAGGGGGACATGAAATGAAGAAAAAATGGATGAAAAGAGGAGCGGCGGCGCTGGCAGCGGTTGTGTGTCTGACCGGATGCGGTATACGGGGCGGACAGGAAATGGAAAATGGAAAGCAGGTATATGCGCTGTTCGAGATCGAAGATCCGATGGGACTGAGTCTGGAGATCCGGGATGTGACGCCGACGGGCCTTACCATGCAGTTTGCGAGAGAGGGAGGGAATCCTGCAGGCGAGCTTGAGTACGGAAAAGAATACTGGCTGGAACGACTGGAGGACGGACGCTGGGCGCGTCTGGAGGGAAGCATGGTCTGGGAAGACGTTGCGCTTTTGATAGGAGAAAACGGAGGAAAGGCAGAAGAGGTAAACTGGGAAAAGTACTATGGAACACTGCCGGAAGGAAAATACCGGTTCTGCAAGGAGGTGACGGATTACCGGGAAGCCGGAGATTATGATACTTATGTATATAAGGCGGAATTTGAGATAGGGATATGAGACCTTTTTTTTGCCTGGTTGGCTGTTGAAAACGAGAAAAAGTTATGTTATAATCGGCGCATGGAGATATAGCTCAGCTGGGAGAGCATCTGCTTGACGTGTAGAGGGTCACAGGTTCGAGTCCTGCTATCTCCATGTTATGAGCCCCTTGTTCAGGGGCTTTTTCTTTTTTGTGTTGCATATCTTTGTTGTTAAAGAAGATAGTTTAGTTTGACAATGTTTTGTTTAGGACATATAATATACTTAACAGGAAAGCCAGAAGATAGATGAAGCCTATCCGCTCTGGTGCAAAGTTAACAGTTACTAAAAAGCAAGCTGCCTACTCCGGCCAAGAGACAAGGCGGCTTGCTTATTTTCTATAATTCAGAATTGCCACAATGAGCGTTGCCACGGTCAGAATGACCATGAATTCTTCATATGTACTCATATGCTTTCACCCTTTCTACAGGATAGAACGGATGACTGCACGCCTTTCCAGCTTCCCTGGTAAATATATTATATTGTCAAGGTGCTGTGGTATAAAATCCCTATTCCGGTTTTCTCTATATAAATTTGTGCGCCCTCAAAAATCCAAGAAATGAGCTAAGGGAAAAGTCTTTAAGTTCTTAAAATGCCATGAATGGCGAATCATTTCAGACTAAAATTTTGCACGCAGCTCTACTACCTTACCGATTATGCGAACGGGTATTTCTGCTACTTCTTTATTAGTGAAAAATTTCGGTTCGTAACTTGGGTTCATAGGTATAAGTTCTATACCATCTCTATATTTTTTCAATCGTTTGCATGTTGCATCTGTTCCATTTACGCTTACAATTACGATATCACCAGTTTTCGCATCCCTCTGCTTACGGATAATTATTGTATCTCCTTCTTTCATTCGGGGTTCCATGCTGTTTCCGTGAATTTTCAACCCGAAGAATGTTCCTGTTTTAGCCATTTCTTGCGTGAGTTCCTCGGTATCTACAATATCTTCGGTTCTTTCGATGGGAATTCCGGCGGCAACATGCCCATATACTTTTATCGTAACTCCTTTTTTTCTTTTGTTTCGGAAGAAGGATCTTCTACTAAGTCAGATTTTGAAATACCAAAATAATTAGCTAATAATTCGATTTTATCAATTCGAGGGTAAGTTCTGGCATTTATCCAGTCTGAAAATGTAGGCATCTTAAATCCCAGAGTGTTACAGATTTCGGTTTGAGTTACATTGTATAAAGACATATAGTGCCGAATGTTTTTTGCTATGATTTCTTTATTTCCTAAATCGCTCATAAATTCACCCCTTTGTATAACTTCATTGACAATTCGCTTTAACCGAAGCATAATACAATCAAATAAGGTGTAAATGCCCATACCTTGGGTAATTACGAAAGGAAAAACCAATGGTAAGAAGACATATTTTTTTCTACGGACGGGTGCAGGGCGTAGGCTTCCGCTGGCATGCCGTCAGCAAAGCCAGGCTTTTGGGGCTGACCGGGTGGGTGAGAAATCTGCCGGACGGCAGCGTAGAGATGGAAGTTCAGGGAACTCAGACCCGGATCGGAGAATTGCTGGGATATCTGTATGAGCAGAGATACATCAGGATCGAAGACATCAAATCCGAGGATATGGAACTGAAAGAAGAGTCTTCTTTCAGGGAACGTTGGTAGAAGGAGAGACTGACATGAGTGTAAATTACCATGCCTTTCAGAGCAGAGGCGTATTGTTTTCAGAGTATGAAAAAGTGTGCAGGCAATGGCGGGACGCGTTTGCAGGGCTGGATCCTTCGCGATTGGAAGAGATCTTGCATCTGGAGTCAGATCCGGAGTATCTGTATGTGGATTATTTCCGTACGCCGTACCGGCTGAAGCTGGCAGACGGGAGTCTGGAGAAAAAACAGGAAGACGGCTGGACTTCCGAGCTGTATTTTAATGAATCGATGGCGATCTATCATTTGTTCTTTTTTACAAAAGACCATCCGGTGATCTCCGGGAAATGGGTGCCCAGCCATACCATAGACGGGGTTGTATCGAGGACCCGTGTACCGGATCCGTTGCTGGATCCGTTTGCCCGCCGATATACAGGTCATATGCAGGAACTGGAAAATGCCTGTGAAAAAATGGGAGGGAAAAAGATCTCCCAGGGAGACGTGGGATATGAGTTTGAGGCTTTCCCTTGTATGCATCTTTGCCTGGTGTTCTGGGATGCGGATGAAGATTTTCCGGCGCAGGCGCAGATTCTGGTGGACCAGAATGTAACAGATTTTCTGCACTATGAGACAGTAGGGTGCGTGATCTCGGATTTGTTGGAGAAGCTGGAAGCATAAAAAAGCTGCCCGGTGGTTGAAAAGACCGGCGGGCAGCTTTTTTTATTTGGGAAAATCTAGTTTTGCAGGTCGTTATCTGGCTGCAGGACAGACCAGGTATCAACGGAGTCAGTGACGACCTGATCGATTCGGTCATAGTCTCTGGCTTTGATCACATCAAGGATTGATTTATGTACTTGATACACGATCTCGCCTTTCTGATTTTTATGGCTGGCAATGATGGACGGTTCCATAAAATCTATGACGAAACCGTAGACGCGTTCCATTAAAGGATTTTTTGTGCAGCTTCCCAACAGACGGTGGAATTCCAGATCGTTTTCTTTCAGGTCCTGAGGAGTAGCTCCGGTCTTCATCATTTCTTTCAGATTATTCAGATTGTTTTCCAGAGCAATTCGCTCAGGCTCATTTTCATCATAGTGTTTTAAAATCATTTCCAGTACGTCAATTTCAAATACATGGCGGAATTCATACAGATTTTCTAAATCAGGATTGGAAACGAAGAAACTGAACAAAAGAGAATCCATCAGAGAATTCCCGGGAGTTTCGCAAACATAGGTTCCATTTCCGATTTTAATATCTACTAAACCAAACGCAGACAGTATTTTCATAGCTTCCCGCACAGATCCGCGGCTTACATTCATGCCTTCAGAGATCTCTAATTCACTGGGGAGCCGGTCGCCTGGCTTTAATTTTTTCTCTATTAAAAGCTGTTTGATATTGTTGACCACCAGATCAACAGCAGATTCACGCTTGTTGGCGCGGAATAGTTCATTTACTTCCATATGTCTATTTCTCCCTCTATATGTAATCGATACTATTTAAAATATGTGCTTATTATAACATGAAAAAGTTAAACGTCAAACGATGATTCTTTGTGCCAAATAAGTGTATATACATCTTTATGGAAATATTGCACAATAAAAACACTGTGATAAAATACAAATTTCACAAAAAACATTTTCAAATAATTATTTTGTTTGAAAACTATTTACAAATCAGACGTTTTGTGATATATATCAAACATCAGATGTTTAATGAATTTGCAATACAGGAACAGGAGGGTATGGTATGAACACGGCAGAGCTGAAGCAGATGGCGGATCGTCTGCGTATGACAGCGGTTGAGATGGTCTATAAGGGAAAGGATGGACATCCGGGACCTGCACTGTCCATTGCTGATATTATGGCAGTGCTCTATTTTGATGAGATGAGATTGGATCCGTCTAATCCGGATTGGGAGGACAGAGACCGTTTTATCTTGTCTAAAGGACATGCGTGTCCGATCTATTATGCGGCATTGTCTGAACGGGGATATTTTGGGGAAAAAGTAAAAGATTTCAAACTTCGTGCTCTGGGAAGTATGTTCCAGGGACATCCGACTATGCAAAAGACGAAGGGCGTAGATATGACTTCCGGATCTCTTGGAAATGGTATCGCAGTTGCCTGCGGTATGGCTATAGCCGGAAAGTATCGTAAGAAAGATTACTATGTGTACACCATAGTCGGAGATGGAGAATTACAGGAAGGTGTGTGCTGGGAAGGAATTAACACAGCGGCAGCGCATAAATTGGACAATCTGATTGTATTTGCCGATAAAAACGGCTGGCAGAGCGGCGGCAGCGTGGAAGATACGATTGGCAGCAACAATTTGAAAGAACGGTTTGAGGCTTTTGGATGGCATGCACAGGAGATCAACGGACATGATATCGATGCGATCAAAGCGGCGATTGCGGAAGCTAAGAAGGCGGCTGGAAAACCGAGCGTGATTGTCTGTGATTGTGTTAAAGGAAAAGGACTGTCGTTCATGGAAAATAACAACGCATGGCATAAAGGAGTTCCCAGCGATGAGCAATATCAGACGGCGTTAAAAGAATTAGGAGGTGCAGAATAATGGCAGGTTTTAAAGGAACGAGAGAAGCGTTTGCCCAGGCATTGATTGATGCCGCAGCGCAGGATGATTCTATTATGTTTGTTTCTCCTGATTCGCTGAAAGCAATGCGAGCGACAAAATTCGCGGAGCTGCATCCGGATCAGTATGTGGAAGTTGGAATTGCCGAGCAGGGAGCGGTAGATACTGCTGCGGGACTGGCAGCCTGCGGACTGAAGCCGGTGGTCGGTACATACGCGGGATTTATGACCATGCGTGCCTGTGAACAGATGAGAACTTTTGTGGCATATCCGGATCTGAATGTAAAATTTGTAGGAATTAACTCAGGATTGTTGGGGGGAGAAAGAGAGGGCGTGACACATCAGTTTTATGAAGATCTCGGAATCCTGTCCAATATTCCTAATTTTACGATATTTACTCCGGCAGACGCGGCACAGACTTATCATGCGGTAAGAAAGGCATTGGAGATTGAAGGCCCGGTCTATGTGAGAGCAGGAAGCGGCAGAGAGGCGGATGTATTTGATCTGGATGTACCGTTTTCCATGGACGGCATTACGGTGCTGAAAGAATACGGGCAGGACACATTGCTTTTATCCAGCGGTTTTGTACTGGATCGAGTGCTGGCAGCGGCAGAGATGCTGGAAAAAGAGGGAATTCATGTGACGGTAGGCGATGTGAACATTCTGTATGGAAAGAATACAGAAAAATTACTGAAAGTAATTTCTGCATTTGACCGGATTGTGACAGTGGAAGATCACAATGTTAATGGTGGTCTTGGAGCATATATCAGTAAGCTGGTCTGCGAACATGAACCGAAGAAAGTAACCAGGATCGGGCTTACCACGTTTGGCGAATCCGGTCCGGCTAAAGAACTGGCGGATTACTACGGATTCTCTCCGGAAAATATTTCCAACACTGTAAAGAACGGACTGAAGTAAAATAAAGAAAGAGGCGATTATCAATGGAAAAAGTAAGAGTGGCAGTGATCGGGGCAGGCGGAAAGATGGGCACCCGTACCAGCAAAAATCTGGCGAAGAATCCTGACAAATATGATCTGATGCTGGTGGAGAACGCGCCGAAAGGAATTGAAAGCATCCGTGCAAGGGGCATGGACGTGACGCCGGTGGAAGAAGCGCTGGAAAAAGCGCAGGTGGTAATCTTTGCTGTACCGGATACTCTGATTCAGAAGCTGTCGGCTATGTATGTCCCGATGTTAAAACCGGGAACCGGATTTTTGATTCTGGATCCTGCGGCAGCAGTGGCGAAAGAATTAACGTTGAGAGATGACTGCACGTTCGGTGTCGCACATCCGTGCCATCCGTCTTTCTTCCTGGATCAGGACACGAAAGAGGCTCGTATGGACCGTTTCGGCGGCGAGGGCGGTAAACAGGACATTGTTATGAGCAAGATCTGCGGCGATGATGAGGTATTTGCCCTGATGCAGGAAACTGCCAGGATCATGTACGCAGCCGAGCATGCTTATGTAATGACTTCCGAACAGATTGCATTTCTGGAGCCGACTCTGGTAGAACTGTTGGGGGCTACCTGCCTGTACGCTATGGCCGAAACGGTAGATGAAGCGGTGAGAAGAGGCATTAACCGGGATGCAGCAGTATCGTTTATGACGGGACATGTATATAATTTGTGCGCGAACTTCCTGGGATATATTCCAGGTAATCCTCCGGTATCGGATGCGTGTAAAGTGGCGATCGGGCTGGGGAATCGGCTTGTGCTCAGGGATAACTGGAAAGATATCTGGAAAGATGAAGTGCTTGACAAAGTAATCGCGACTATGCTTCATCCGGACAATCCACAGATCTAAACTGCTTGAAGGCCTGCAAGGCTTCAAAATAATTATGAAAAGGGGAGAAAATATGAAACTGAGACAAAGACTGCTGGCTTTGCTGCTGGCATCGGCAATGGCGCTGTGCACGGCTGCCTGTGGAAGCAGTACAGAAACCACAACAGAAACGGACACGTCTGCAACAGAGGGGACACAGGAAGATACGACAGCTGCAGAAGAAACTGATGCGGCGGAGAGTGAAGCGGCTGATGGGGCAGCAGCAGGAACGACAGATCTGGCCGCAGGAGATTACGTAATTGGTCTTTCAAACTCTTTCTATGGAAATACCTGGAGACGACAAATGGTAGATTCCTTCACGCAGGCAGCAGAAGAAGCAAAGAGCGAAGGGTATATTGCAGATTATGAGATCCAGAATGGGGATAATACTGTGAATACGCAGATTGCACAGATCAATTCCTTTATCCTGGAAGGCGTGGATGCTATATGTATTAATGCCGCTTCTTCAACTGCGTTAAATGACGTGATTCAGCAGGCAATGGATCAGGGAATCGTGATTGTTGCATTCGATTCTATCATCGATCTGGAAGGCGCCTATACAATGGATTATGACTGGGTCAGCATGGGTGAGACAAAGACGCAGTACGTGGTAGACGCAATCGGTGGAGAAGGAAATGTAATTATCGTTCGAGGCCCGTCAGGAGCCGCTCCGGATGAAGGCATTTATAAAGGAATTATGAATGTGCTGGATCAGTATCCGGATGTGACGGTGGCGGCAGAAGTTCTTGGGGAAGCAGACGCAACTGTGACACAGGAGGGTATTTTAAATATTATTTCGTCTCTTCCGGAGATTGATGCTGTCATTACTCATTGCGGCGCCGATTCTATGGGCGTAGTTAATGCATTTGAGTCTATGGGTATGGAAGTACCGCTGACGATAGGAGACAATACGGCAGAATTTATTAACTGGTGGGCAGAACAGGCGAAAAGCGGTTATGAAACTATGTCTGTAAATTCTACGCCGTCTTGCGGAGCGGGCGCTTTGTGGGTGGCAGTAGCTATCCTGAATGGAGTAGATGTACCGCAGAATATGTATCTGCCATTCATTTATATTAATCAAGATGAGATTGGCGAATATACAGATTTGGAAGCCGGGGAAATTGCAAGTCCGTATATGAGTTACGAATATGTGGTAGAAAACATTCTGCAACAGTAAATAATAGAAAATATGTTTCAATCCTAAAAAGTATAATGTTGGCCGCTGCTTGCCAGTATGATCAGGCGGCGGCCACCATTATTATATGCAGAAAAATGATTTGGAATTGAGGTGGAACAATTTGGAGATGACAACGGGAGCGCAGGAAAAACAAGAAGACCGGATTCCTTTAATACAGGCTGATCACTTCCGCAAAGTATATTTTCCTACCGTTGCAGTGGATGACATCAGTATTTCCATTTATAAAGGAGATATCCTGGCTCTTGTGGGTGCAAACGGAGCAGGGAAAAGTACGTTGACGAAGGCGTTATCAGGAGTTATCAATTGCGACGAAGGCGAGTTGTACGTAGAGGGAAAAGAGGTGGATTTATCCTCCTATAGCCCACTGACAGCCAGGAAATTGGGAATCCGTGTAGTACATCAGGAATTATCCTTATGTAAGAACCTGACTGTGTATGAAAATTTTTATGTGGAACAACCACAAAGCGCGAAGGGATCAAATTGGAGAAAAAAAGCTCGTCAAATGGCAAAAGAAGCGTTGGATAAAGTGTTTCCTGAGCACGGAATAGATGTCAATGCAGGACTTGATAAGTTGAGTATTGCTCAGCAGCAGATGGTGGAAATCGCCAGAGCTACGTGTGATCCGGATATGCGTTTAATGATTCTGGATGAGCCGACATCGTCTCTTCCGGCAGAGCAGACAGGACAGCTGCAGGATTACCTGATGCGTACCGCAAAAGAGGGGATGACCTATATTTACATATCCCACCGTTTAAATGAGATTATGACAATTGCAAATAGAGTCTATATCATGCAGAACGGTAATAAAAAATGGGAAGGAAGCATCCATGAAACCAGCGAAGAGCACATGGTTGCGCTGATGGGAGAAGGGATCGGTTCAGGGGAAGCGGTCACTGAATGCGGAGAATATACACCTCCAGAGCCCAATGAAGACGTTTTTGTGAAATGCGACGGATATACGACACAGGCGCTTCATAATATAAAATTCGAGGTTTACGGAGGGCAGATTTTAGGGCTGACGGGACTGGAAGGAAACGGGCAGCTGGATCTCTTACAGGAGATTTTTAAAAAGGCGGGGAAACAGATATCAGGCATGCAGATCAAAGGGACGGTTGCTTATGTGGCCGGAGATCGGAAAAAAGAAGGAATCTTTCCGCTTTGGTCCATTGCCGACAATCAAGTGATCACAAAAGCGGCACATGGCGGTTTGCTTCGACATCTGAGCAAAGAGTGGTTGGAAGAATCGGTAGGATACTGGTATGATAAACTGCACATAAAAAGTGATGGCCCAGAAGCTCTGATCACAAGTTTGTCCGGAGGAAACCAGCAGAAAGTTTTGATTGCCAGAGCGTTGGTAGCCGATGCAGATATTATACTGTTGGACGATCCGACCAGAGGTGTTGACCAGCCCACAAAGAATGCGCTGTATGAATTGTTCCGGGAAGCAGCATCTAACGGGAAACTGGTTATATGGAGAACCTCCGATGATGCGGAGTTGGAATTTTGCACGAAACTGCTGGTAATGAATAGCGGGCGTGTAGTAGGAAAATTTGAAGGCGATACAGTGGATCATGGGAAAATCATGAGCCTTTCTTTTACGAGTGAGGAAAAGAAAAATGAGTCAGGAGACGAAAAACGGCATTTCCAGATGCCAGGTTTTTTATTTGCTCTGATTGCTATGATTGTGATCTATGGAGTATGTGCAACCAGGTCTCCACTGCTTTTAAGCACATACGGAGTACAGTTAATGGTAACTGGATTTGCGGCGCTGGTAATGTGCGCCTTATCCCAGACTTTCATTATTGGACTTAGCCACGTAGATTTAGGAGTCGGAAATTTCTGCGGTTTAGTGAATGTTCTTTGTTGTACATTCCTATTTGACAATCCAATAATGGGCGCAGTTGCGCTGCTGGTCGTACTTGCAGCATATCCGTTAATGGGATATGTGATATGCAAAAGGAATGTTCCTGCCATCATAGTGACATTAGGAGCATCCTTTGTGTGGAGCGGTATTGCTCTTTCTATTCAGTCTATGCCCGGAGGAACGTGCCCTGCCTGGATTCGGTCCATTTTCTATACAAATACACCGATTTTGAATACTCTTTGTTTTTGGCTTGTAGTCTTTTTAATTGTGGCAATTCTCATATATCGAAGCAGATATGGAACAGTTCTCAGAGGATTTGGAAACAATGAAAATGCTATGATCAACTCGGGATGGTCCAGAGCCAAAGCTTATATGTCTATCTATCTGCTGGCAGGAATTTTTGCTTTACTGGCGGGCGTATGTACCTCAGCGATCAATAATGCGTCAGATGCATCTGCCTCCGATACATATACAATGTTGTCGGTGGCCTCGGTTATCATAGGAGGAGGATATTTCTCAGGTGGAGTGGTCAGCCATTTTGGAGCTGTCTGCGGCGCAGTCAGTCTGACTATGATCAGTGTATTGCTGGGACTGTTCCGGGTCAGTACAGACTATACGGCTTCAATTCAAGGTTTGGTTTTGATATTGATATTGTCGTTGCGTTTACTTAAGGGAAGGAGGAAGACCGCATGAAAAACCCGAAATTGAAAGCTTTTGTGGGCAGAAACGGCAGCTGGCTGTTTGCCGGAATCGGCTGTATCGTTTTGTGGATATTAATGGGGCTGTTTGGCAGCGGAATCAGCCTTCGTTCTCTGATAGACAATGCATATACGGCATCCTTCCTTGCTATTGCAGGCCTGGCGCAGATGCTGGTAGTTACAACAGGAAGAGGCGCTATCGATCTGTCTATTCCGGGAATGATCACGCTTGGCGCCTATACTTGTATGGGAATTTGTAATGGACAAAATTCCATGATTGTTCCGGCGCTGCTGGTAGTATTGCTGGAAGGCGTAATTGTGGGTACTTTGAACAGCGCTATGGTGATCTGGCTGAAGATTCCTGCAATTATCGCAACTATGGCAATGAACTATATGATTGTTACGGTAACTATGCTGGTTAATAACCAGTTCAATGTATTTACGATTCCGCCGATTTTGAAAAATATTGCCACGTTCCGGATTGCTACGGTTCCGGTGATGGTGGTTCTGGTTATCTTATTGGCTGCCCTGATTCACTTTATGCTGACAAGCACTACATATGGAAAGAGTTTATTATCCATGGGGCAAAATCAGGAGGCGGCACGTTTGGCCGGTGTCAAGATTATCAAAACTGAGATGATCACTTATATTACTGCAGCTGTTCTGGCTGGAATTGCGGGCGCATTGATCTCCGCGCGCGTGACCGGAGCATATCTGGGTATGGGAGATAACTATCAGATGGAGAGTATTGCCTGTATCGTTGTAGGTGGAACTCTAATGTCCGGAGGAAGAGCGAATGCGGCGGGGACATTAGTAGGATCATTGTTTTTATATCTGATTATTTCTTGTATGCAGTTGATGGGCGCGGATGCAGGTATGCAAAGCGTAGTAAAGGGTGCGTTAATTATTATTGTACTTCTGATTGGCGCTTCGGATAATAATTCCAGAAGAGAGAAGAAATACAGAAAGACAGTGAATAAAACGGCTTGATGCATCAGAAAGGAGCAGAAACAGATGATTTTAGATGCACATGTACATTTGGGTGAAGATGTGGTATTTGACGAGGTAAATACGGAAGAAGAATTGATTCAATATTATGATGAATTCCAGGTTGACGGAGGAATTATCCAGCCATTTATTCCGCGGCCTTATATTAAAGACCACCAGGATATTCATGACCGTATTGCAAAATTCTGTAAAGAGCAGTGGCCTCGCAAGAAATTTTTCGGAATGGCTTCCATCAATCCTCATTTTTATCCGGAGGATTATTATGAAGAGGCCAGAAGATGCGTGCAAGATTTGGGTTTTGTAGCGCTCAAGATTACGTCAATAGCGCATGCGTGCCATCCGTCTTCCAAAGACGCTTATTATGTGTATGAAGTATGCCGGGATCTGAAAGTGCCGCTTATGATCCATACGGGCAACGGAATCCCTTTTGCTGATCCCACAAGTGTATACCAGGGAGCGAAAGATCATCCTGATGTTCCCGTAATTTTGGCGCACGCGGGATCTGAATCATTCAATCAGCAGGCGCGCCTTTTGGCAAAAAAACTGGATAATGTATTTTTGGAACCTAGCTGGTGCGGAACAAATGCAGTGAAACATATGATTGAAGAGGTCGGGTGTGATAAGATCCTCTTCTCATCGGATAATTTAGATCAGATTCCGGTGGAATTGGCTAAATACCGCCAAATTATTAAAAATGAAGATGATCTGGAAAAAGTTATGTGGAAAAATACGGCCAGAATATTTAACTTAAAACTGTAAGAAAACAGGAATGATTCCGAGAGAAACAGGGAGGGCGGTTTTTTGAAAAAGAAAACAGATAAACGGACAAACGGACTGATGATAGCATTGACAATTGCAGCAGCGGCGCTTGTCCTGCTTCTGGTGATTGGAGGCTCCCTGTTTCGTCAGAATATATGGAAACGGGCGGCGGCGTATCAGGTAGGAGAAGAGACATATTCAGTAGCAGAGGTAGAATGGTACTATTACACGGCTTATTATTCCATTATCGGAAATGCTTCCGGGTATACAGAAATATTGGGCCTGGATACAGATTTGAATCTTTCTGAGCAGCAGTGTCCATTGTCCGAAAAAGGAGAGAGCTGGAGGGATTATTTGCTAGGGCGAGCGCTTCAGAAGATTTCAGATGTTTCTGCAAAATATCAGGAAGCACAGTCAAAGGGTAATGTGGATGAGGCAGTAATACAGAATAATACGGAAAGTGCTCTGGAATATTGGAGAATGAGGGCTTCAGAAGCCGGATACGCCAGTCTGGATCAATATTTGCGGGAAGTTTATGGCGGTATTCAGGAAGCGGGGCTGAGGAAAGTTTTAGAGCAGGAGTATACGGCTCAGGCTTACGAAGAAGAGTATATAGCCGGTTTCGCACCTACGGAGGAAGAATTACACAGTTATTTCGAGACTCATAGAAAAGAATTCCGCACTTATTCTTATCTATATGGATACATAGGGACGGATAAAGCGCTGGCCGAAGAGGTATGTAATGCTTCGGACGAACAAGAATTTCGGAATATGGTACACGATCTGACGGGTACAGAGTGTTACGAACTGTTGGATATGACGGCATCAGAACTTGGGAATGATGAGTCAAAGGATTGGGAATGGCTATCAGATCCGGACAGACAGGAAGGGGATACCTGGTGCGGACAGAGCGGGGAAAACTATTATGTGCTTTGGTTCTTAGGAAGTGAGGATGGAGAGGAAGACTGGGATACATATGCACAGAAGGGCCTGCAGGAAGAATATCTGAAAGACTGGAATGATGCCCTTGCAGAGAAATATGTAAGTCATGAACGATTCTGGATTCGTTTCGTAGGTAAATAATGAAATATGTGTTTAGAAAGGAGCAAGACAATGAAAATCGTAGTATTAGACGGATATACAGAAAATCCCGGGGATATCAGCTGGGCACCATTGGAAGCGTTGGGAGAAGTGACAGTATATGACAGGACATCCTATGAAGAATCTCCATTAATCGCAAAACGGATCGGAGATGCGGAGATTGTAGTGGTAAATAAAACGCCTGTCAGCAGGGAGACTATGGTTCAGTGCCCAAATCTGAAAGCGATCGCAGTACTTGCTACAGGATACAATGTAATTGACTGCGAATATGCTAAGAGCAGAGGAATCCCGGTTATGAATGTGCCGGTGTACGGAACCGATAATGTGAGTCAGTTTGCCGTAAGTCTTCTGATGGAGGTATGCTCCCATATTGGACATCACAATGAATCCGTACATGCGGGGGAATGGGCAAATAATCCCGACTGGTGCTATTGGCATTACCCTATGATCGAAGTGTCCGGTAAGACGGCCGGTATCATTGGTCTTGGACGTATTGGTGTGAATACCGCAAAAATATTAAATGCCATGAATGTACATGTGATCGCTTACGATTCTTATCCAAGTGAAGCGGGAAAACAGGTGGCAGAATATGTGGAACTGGACGAACTGCTGGCAAAATCCGATTTTATTTTCCTGCATTGTCCATTGTTCCCGTCTACGCGAGGAATCATCAATAAAGAAAATATCGCGAAGATGAAAGACGGCGTGATTATCATCAATAACAGCCGCGGGCCGCTGATCGTGGAGCAGGATCTGTATGAAGCGCTGGAGAGCGGGAAAGTGGCTGCCGCAGCCGTGGATGTAGTATCCACAGAGCCGATTAAGCCGGACAACGTGCTGCTGAAGGCAAAGAACTGTATCATCACACCGCATATTTCCTGGGCGACGAAAGAGGCGAGGGAAAGGATCATGCAGACAACTGCCGAAAACATACAGTCTGTGATTGACGGCGCACCCAGGAATGTGGTAAACCAATAATAAAAACAGACGGGCGGGGTAATAGGATGAAAATAGTGATTGCGATCGATTCTTTAAAGGGGAGCCTTAGTTCTATGGAAGCGGGAAACGCCATAAAAGAAGGCGTCTTGAAGGCGGATCCGGATGCTCAGGTTCTGGTCAAACCACTGGCGGACGGCGGGGAAGGCACCACAGAGGCTTTATCGGAAGGACTGGGCGGAGAACTGGTGCAGGTGGAAGTGCATGGGCCGATGGATACTCCGGTGACTGCCGCGTATGGCTGGATCAGGGAAAGCAAAACAGCAGTGCTGGAGATGGCAGCCGCGGCGGGTATCACTCTGGTTGGAAAAGAGAAACAGCCGCTGCATGCTACGACCTATGGAGTCGGCGAGATGATCCGCGATGCGGTGAAACTGGGGTGCCGCGATTTCGTCATCGGAATCGGCGGCAGCGCTACCAACGACTGCGGGATTGGCATGCTGACGGCGCTGGGGTATGAGTTCCTGGATGCGTCGGAAAATTCTGTAGGAATCGACGCGGACGCGCTGAAAGATGTGGCTCGGATCCGGACGGACCATGTCATGCCGGAACTGGAAGAGTGCAGTTTCCGCGTGGCCTGCGATGTGACCAACCCTTTGTGCGGTCCAAACGGCGCTACTTTCATCTACGGACCTCAGAAGGGCGTGACGGAAGAGATGAAGGAGAAGCTGGATCAGGATCTGGGACATTTTGCAGAAGTGACGAAAAGATGCCTGGGCGCAGACTGTGCCGACATGGAAGGCGCAGGCGCGGCAGGCGGATTGGGATACGCGTTTATGGCTTATCTGAAAGCCGATCTGAGACCGGGGATTGATCTGGTGCTGGAAGCAGTGGATATGAATGAGGCGATGAAAGGCGCGGACCTGGTATTTACCGGGGAAGGACGGCTGGATCATCAGACTGCGATGGGTAAAGCGCCGGTTGGGATTGCCGCTTTGGCAAAGAAACATGGGGCGGCGGTGATCGCATTTGCAGGATCAGTGGCAGACGGAGCAGAGGCGTGTAATGAGAAAGGAATCGACGCGTATTTTCCCATACTGCGCCAGGTAGTAACACTGGATGAAGCCATGGAGCCGCAGAGGGCCCGTCAAAATATGGCAAAGACTGCGGAACAGGTCATGCGGCTGGTGGAAGCGGTGCGAAGATAGGTTTAAAACCTGAAATTTTGTGGACTGTATGACCGGAAGCTGTAGCGGCTATTTTTGGAAGTCACTTCAGTTTCCGGTATTTTCATTTACCAGTTTTTCAAAATAGGATTTTGGGAACCCTTCCATTTCGATGACGCTTAAGGGAGTTTCTTCCCTGTGCCTTAGAAACAGCTCTTGTATCGGCGTATCCGGATAATAAGTTTCACGTGTTTTCTGCATCGATAAACCGGCGGTAACAGTAAAAGGTGTTTTAAATGATTTGGATGAAGTGGAAAAACTTTCTCCGGTAAATCTGGAAAATTCCCCCCGAATTCAACATTGTCTGGAAACAAGCCGGTATGTGGCCGAATACTTTGGCAATGAAAATATAATGGATTTGATCGAGGAAGATTATACGGCAGAAATTTTATGTCTGCTTGGATATTGTCAGGGGATTGTGACACAGTTTGTTAAATTGGCGTCACAAACAGGAGCGCATTGTGTTTCTACCGGCGACAGCGTGGCCGGACCGGATATGATATCTCCTGATATGTACCGAAAACTACAAGACGGATATGAAAATAATGCATGATGTGCTTTCCTCTCAAATTACTGTCGGTGGGAATTTGGACCCCAGTTCGGTTTTCTTGCATTGATTAACATTTTGTTCTCTCCTTCTCTGTTCTGTTTTCAGTATATACGTGTACGGTGTGTACAGGTCAAGAAGAATTCGGAAATTTTTCAGGAATCTGCGGAAACTCAAGAATAAATTATCTTGCAATTATCTGAAAATACATGTATACTGTATTCCACAGGTGTTTATTCCAGAAAAGGATAGACTTAATAAGGAAGTGGGTGCAAATCCCACGCGGAGCCGCCGCTGTAAAGGGAAGCTGACACAAAAATGTCACTGGGGAACTAAAAACCTGGGAAGGCTGTGAAAGCGATGAACCTGAGCCAGAAGACTTGCCTGCAGGAATGTTTCATAGTCTCTACGTGCATTTAGAGGGAAGCATGCTTTTTTGTAATGGCAAAAACGGGCCGTTTCTGTATGTTCATACAGAAACGGCTTTTTTGATCGGAGTAAAGGGGATACGGTATGGCTGTTTTACACACCTCTGCCGGAGACAGGTGGAGAAAGAATCTGCATCGTCCTGACGGAACCCTTGCAGAACGTGTCTGCAGTGTTCAGGAAGAACGGGCTTTCTGGCGGGACAGGATGAAATCCAGCGCACCGCAGAGAGACAGCTATGCAGATGCAGTGTGGGAAAAGCTGTACGAGATTGCGGCATCGTTTTCGATCTCCTCTGTTCTGGAAATCGGTCCGGGATGGGGAAATTACACGTTCCCGTTGTGCCGCAGCTTCGCTCAAACAGCCTGTGTGGACATTTCTCCAGACAATCTCCGCTTCCTGAAGGAAAGAACCAGGCAGGAAGGCCTCTCTCTGATGACATTCTGTTCTGCCTGGGAGACTGCTGAAACAGGAAAGTGGGATCTGGTGTTTGGTTACAACTGCCTGTACCGTTTGATGGAACCGGAATTGTTTTTGCAGAAAATGAATGATACAGCGCAAAAGCTCTGTATGATTGGCATGAACCGGCCGCCGGAGTTTCCATGGCTTCCTGCTTTGGAAGAAATGGGGGTAAAGCTTCACTATACCCGGCAGGGATGCGAGGCTTTGGCGGATGTCCTTTCTTCTCTGAGAATCAGAGGAGAGCTTGTGAATGTTCCGAATTACAGAGTTTACCGCTACCCTGACAGGGAAGCGGTTTTACGCCGGGCGGAACAGTTTCTCTTAAGTCCCTGTCCAAGAGAACGATTATGGGAGGTTCTTGCGCCTTATCACCGCCGGGAAAACCAGCAGTGGATCTGCGAATATTCTTTTGAGTCTCAGTTTCTGGTCTGGAGACCTGTAAAATGAATTAGTAGGAGGAATCAATGATATGAAGGATGTAAGGAAACGCATTCTTGCGCTTCTGCTGGCTCTTGCTTTTGTGCTTGGCATGGCAGGATGCGGCAGCCAGAGTGCGGAAGACACCACAGAAAATGACACCACTGTTGCGGAAACAGCAGATGAGGAGAGTACAGCTTCTGAAGAAACGGCAGATGCTGTGGATCCGGATGCCGAGATTGTTCTGGCCGGATACCGCAACCTTGCCCCTGGTGAGAAGGACGGGTACTACTGCAGCAAAATTCTTTATGTGTGGGAGCCGCTTGTGACGCAGGATGACACGGGTGCGCCCGTTCCATGCCTGGCAGAGAGCTGGGAAATGAGCGAAGACGGAAAACAGTGGACCTTCTACCTGAGACAGGGAGTAAAGTTCCATGACGGAAGCGACTTTAATGCAGATACGGTCATAGCCAATTTTGACCGCATGAAGATGGGGGTAAAGAGTTCTTCTTTCTACCCGCTTGACATCGACTCCCATTATCCGAATCTGGAGAATTATGAGAAGGTGGACGATTATACTATCCGCCTGACCTTTTCACAGCCTGCGCCCACGCAGCTTTACAACATGGTAAACTTCGGAAGCGCCATTTACAGTCCGAACTGCTTTGATGAGAACGGTGATTTTAACGGAATCTGCATCGGAACCGGCCCATTCCGCATTACAGAAAATGTACTTGATGAGTACGTGCTTCTGGAGCGCTTTGATGAGTACTGGGGAGAGACGGCAAAGGCAAAGAATATCCGAGTGCGTGTGATTCCGGATGCGGATACCCGTTTTTCGGCTCTGAAGTCCGGAGAAATCATGGGTGTGATTGATTTGAATGCGATCCCGACTTCCCTGGCCGTAGAGCTGGAGGGAGACGGTAACTTTGCGCTCACGACCACAAAGTCTACCATGATCCGTTTTCTCTGCCTGAATGGAACACAGTTCCCCTTCAATGATGTGCGGATGCGGCAGGCTGTAAGCCTGGCTCTTCAGCGTTCTGTGATTACAGAAGACATTTATGACGGCTTTGGAACGCCGACCACCAATATCCTAAATTACTCGACACCTTTCTATAAGGAATTTCCGGTAGAGGAGGACATGGAAAAGGCGAAAGAGCTGGCTGCCGAGGTATTGGGAGATGAACGCGTTACCGTAACCTATCTCTACAACGGAAGTGAAGCAGCGCAGAAGGGAGAAGCGGAGCTGATTGCTTCCTGGCTCTCTGAAATCGGAATTGACTGTGAGCTTATGCCCATGGAAATGACCAATATGAAGGAACAGATGAAGACCGGGGATTATGGCATTGCGCGGATGCAGCAGGGACTTTCCAATTCTGAGCCGGCAACGATCTTCCGCCGTTTCATGCTGACAAGCGGGGATCTCAATCAGAACTACAGTCTGGGATATCAGAGTGATGAAGTGGATGCCCTGATGGCGGAAGCAGAGAGTGCTCTTGATATGGACGTGCGCACGGAATGCTATAACCGGATTCAGGAAATTTCCACACAGGAGTTTCCTGTCGTTCCTTTGTTTAATGATATGACCCTGATGGCGTACAACACGAAGCTGACCGGGTACGAAGCCAAGCTTTACGGCATAGAGCTGCCTCTTGTGGGATGGGCGGAATAACCCGGTACAACAGATGAACCCAACACTATGAAACAATATCTAATCCAAAAACTGATTTCACTTCTCCCGGTATTGTTCGGGGTTTCACTGCTGGCCTTTGTACTGGGAGTCATCACTCCCGGAAACCCGGCAGAACTGGCTTTATCCCAGGGCGGATATGAGCCGACGCCCGAGCAGATTACAGAGATGGAAGAGCAGATGGGTCTGGACGCGCCCTACCCCGTGCAGTATCTGCGCTGGGTGGGGCGTGCCCTTACCGGAGATCTTGGAACTTCCTACAGTACCAGAAATCCTGTGGGAGAAGAGCTGGCACGCCGTATCCCCGTGACGTTAAAGCTGGCCGCCTGCTCGATTACGCTTACGATTATCCTGGGAATAGCACTTGGCTGTACAGCCGCTGCCTGGCAGGGAAGGCTTCCGGATCGCATCGTCGGGGCGCTGACCAATACACAGCTGTCTCTGCCGGCTTTCTGGCTCGCCCTTCTGTTGATTTTATTATTTGCTGAAACTCTGGGCTGGCTTCCCACCAGCGGAAACGGCGGCCCAAGATACATGATTATGCCTGCGCTTGTCCTTTCCAGCGCCAGTACAGCGACAGCGGCCCGCCTGACGCGCTCGGCGCTTCTGGAGGAGTTCGGGAAACAATATTGCACGGCGGCCATGGCCCGAGGGATCAGCCGCTGGCGCCTGGTGCTGAAAAATGCCCTGCCGAATGCGATCGTTCCCGTGACAGCCATGCTGGGAAACAGCCTGGGAGGGATGCTGGGCGGCTCCATCATCGTCGAGTCCATCTTTGCGCTTCCGGGAATTGGAAGCTATGCGCTGTCTGCAGTTACAAACCGGGACTATCCTGCCCTGCAGGGCTATGTGCTGCTTACAGGTCTTATCTATGTCCTGATCACCCTTCTGGTAGATACGGTCAGTATGCTGCTGAATCCTAAAGTACGCCTGGGAGGTAAGAGAATATGAAACGCTGCTCTTTTAAACTTGTCTTTTCCGCAGGGCTGCTGGCGCTGATTCTGCTTTCTGGCCTGCTGGCTCCGCTCATTGCGCCGTATGATCCGAATGCGATCGACATGAGCGTAAAGCTGCAGGGATTTTCTCCTGCGCATCCTCTGGGAACGGACGCTCTGGGGAGGGATATGCTGAGCCGGGTTCTCTACGGCGGCCGCACTTCGATTCTGCTGGCTCTGACTGCCACGGCTCTTTCCATGACTTTCGGTCTGGTGCTCGGTATGCTGGGAGGATATTTCGGGGGCTTTCTGGATGCAGCCATTACGGCTCTTGCCAATATTTTTCAGGGAATTCCGGGGACCTGTCTTATGGTCGCGATTGCCGGGATTCTGGGGCCCGGGATCCCGAATCTTCTGCTGGCCCTCTTTTTCACAAGCTGGGCCGGATTTTCCCGGATTGTCCGGACGGAGACTCTGCGTATCCGGGAAGAACCCTATATAGAAGGGCTGCGTTCCCTTGGAGCCAGATCTGCCTGTATCTTATGGAAGCACATTTTTCCGAATATGTTTACCAATATCATTGTGCTTTTTACTACCCGTGTGGGAAGATGCGTGCTTTCTATTGCCTCGTTAAGCTATCTGGGTCTTGGCATCCGGCCGCCTGCGCCGGACTGGAGCGTTATGATAAGCGACGCCCGGCTGGATTATCGCAGCGCCCCGCATCTTATCCTGATTCCCGGCCTGTGCATCTTTTTGCTGCTGCTGGCTTTGAATCTTCTGGGTGATGCCCTGCGGGATCAGTTTGATGTTCGGAGCAGGGAGGTGAAGAATCTATGACTGGGGCTGCAGAACAACAGAGGATAAACGGCATTACGGTAGAAGAACTTTCCGTCATCTTCCGCCTTCCGGAGGGAGACGTATGTGCGGTGGACAGTGTAAGCACTCATTTTCCGGAAGGAAAAATCACCGGATTAATCGGTGAGAGCGGATGTGGAAAATCTGTTTTGGGACTGGCCCTTCTGGGGCTGCTTCCGCCCTATGCGTCTGTGGCAGGAGAAATGTATCTGGATGGAAGCCCCTTGACGCCTGAGACGGCGCGAAAGCGGCTGGGAACCGAAATCGGACTGATTCCACAGAGTCCTTCGGATTCTCTGAATCCGGCAAGGACCGTAAGCGCTCAGCTTCAGGAGGCGCTTCTTCCCCTGAAGCTTGGAAGAAAGCAGCGGATGATGAAGGCCAGGGAACTCCTCTCGGCGTTTGGATTTCCAGAGCCGGAGCGGATTCTGCGCGCATATCCTCACGAGCTGAGCGGCGGTATGCAGCAGCGTGTCCTCTGTGCGGCCGGAGCGGCATGTTCGCCCCGCTGGATACTGGCGGATGAGCCAACGAAGGGACTGGACCGTGATCTCCGTTCTCAGGTAAGGGAAACCCTTTTATCATTGCGTGAGCATGGAGTAAAGAGTATGCTGGTCATCACACATGATCTGCCGCTGGCCCGTTCCCTGTGCGATACCATGGCTGTCATGTATGCAGGGCAGGTTCTGGAGCTTGGCTCCGGTATTCTGGAAAAGCCCCTGCATCCCTATACCCGGTCCTTTCTGGCTGCTTTGCCGGAAAACGGCTTTCAGAGTATGCCTGGTGTGGCTCCAAAGGCAGGAGAACGTCTTCCGGGCTGTCCATTTGCTCCAAGGTGTCCGATAGCGGTTCCCCGCTGTCATCAGGAGCGCCCGCCGGCTTGCTCGCCGGAGCCAGGGAAAACTGTGAGGTGTTTTCAATATGTCTGATATTATTTTGGAAGGAAAATCTATTACAAAGACTTTTCGCAGCGGTTTTGGCGGCCGCCCTTACCGGGCTCTTGACAAGGTGGAACTGGCGCTGCACCGCGGTGAGACACTGGGACTTATGGGACCTTCCGGCTGTGGGAAAAGCACGCTGGCCCGTATTCTTCTGTTGCTTATCCGGCCGGATAGCGGCCAGGTATACTTTGAAGGGAGCCCGGTGACAGACCGGAGGAGCCGGGAACTTCTGCGTTTCCGCCAGAAGGTACAGCTTATTTCCCAGCGTCCGGAATCCTTCTTTGATCCCCGCATGCGTCTGGGCGACAGCATTCTGGAGCCGCTGACCTTCTACGGAGGCAGGCAGACCAGGGCCGCCGGCCGGGAACGTCTGCAGCAGTTGCTGGCACAGGTGAAGCTGACCGATGAGCTGCTTACCCGTTATCCCCATCAGGTCAGCGGCGGTGAGATCCAGCGGCTGAGTCTTTGCCGGGCCTTGCTTTTAGACCCGCAGGTTCTGGTCCTGGATGAGCCGACTTCCATGCTGGACGTATCGGTTCAGGCTCAGATCCTTCAGATTTTAAGGGAGCTGAAAGAGGAGCATGGTCTGTCTTATCTTTTTATCACTCATGACAGAGAGGTGGCTGAATTTATGTGCGACAGAATAAAGAACATGTAATCAGAAATTTTGAAAAGAGAAAGAGTAAAAAAATGGTACTTTTCTTCGTTTCAGATCCGTCTTTAGATAGATGCCTGTTACATCTGTATCGGAATGGCCCGTGATTTTATTTTTTATGCCGTGGCAAAATCATAGCCATATTTGAAAAGATAGAATACCGCGCAGGCCAGCCGCCAGATCAGAACAACGCCGCCGATCAGTCCGCCTACAATGAAGTTGACCGCCCAGATTCCCACCGTTCCGGCTATGTCATAATTGCGGGGAACCAGCCAGAGGAACATTTTGCGATACCAAAAGGAATCCCGCATAATATCCACAGCAGCACCACTTTTTGAAGGAAGTTTTTCAGGATTTCTTTTCTCTCCATTTCGTTCACCTCTCTGTCTCCGCAGACGGTTGACCATGTATGCGGTTATGAATCTTGATTGTCGTTGTTCTTTTTCTCCTTTCCGTCTGGAACTATTTCTGCAGCTCCTTCAATCATGTTCGTAACAACCCGGTTAAGCTGTGCAGCGTTTTTCGGAGAGATTACCGGCTTTCCGGTTTTTCCTCTTTGGAAATGTCGGTAGTGGAAGTTTCTGCCAGCATATTTAGGACAAGTTCTGTTGTTGTCATATTATCGCGAGGTTCTCTTTTTTCAACCCTTTTAATTTTTTGTACTGGCGTGTACTCATACCCGCCCACGCACGAGTGATTTCATCTGTGAGGATTGCAAACTCTTTTCCCTGCTTTACGCCCCGATCTTTCCATTCATCTGTCAACTCTTTGCGTACTTGAATTGCTTGCAGTCTTTGATTGATCCATTCGCGGGTATAGCCTTTCTTTTCATAAGTTTCCAGAGCGCGGTCAATCGTTAGTTCTGGGTCAATCGTTTCCTCAATCCGTTCACTGCCTACTTGGGCGAGCCATTGTTTTAAAGGCTCTGCTTTGGGTGATGGAATAGATTGTATGATACGGAAAATTCCCTGTAAATTCGCAGCATTCGTGCGATACCGTTTCCCGTCAGAAGCAGTCATGGCAGTTAGGGTACAAATTGTACCCCACCTCGAATTAAGTTCTGGATCACGGGAACGCATTTTCTTTATGTACTGTTTGGGATCGGCACTATCTGTTAAGGCTGCTACAATATCAGTCCCAGAAAAATACCATTCTTCCTGTTCTTCATTCCACGCGGTTCGGATTGTTTTATTCTCAAATGATTGGACAGAATTGTTTTCTTTTTTCATATACGAATCGCTCCTTTGTTCGTCTTGGTTCCATTATAACAATAGTTGCATTTATAAATCCATCAGATGTTCTTTGCCCCGGCCTTTTTCCGGTTCCGGCCGGATTTTACAGCACATTCCGTTCTCAAAAGAGAAAAACAGGAAGATCTCATGGATCTCCCTGCCAATCTTCAGGCCGCTTTATGGTCCCTCCTCCGGATGCTGTCCCCCATCCCCTTAGTCCCCGTACCATTCCCGTTCCATCCTCCCGGTAAGGTGAAATACCTTGGATACAGCTTTTACCAATATAAAGGGAATGTCGTATCCATCCATGACTGCCCATTATCTAAAAGTACGTGTAAACTATTGAACCGCGTAGTATCGAACGGTACGCTACGTGGTGTGGAGGGGGAGGGTCAAATTTCCCCCATCCGATTCATGACCGCTTCCGCAATATTCTCCGCCAGCAGGGACTGATATTCGGAGGTGGCCAGTTTCCCGCATTCCGAAGAATTGGAAAAATACCCCAGTTCGATCAGGACAGCGGGCATTTTTGTGCGCAGAAGAACTCTGTAATCTGCTGTCCTGGCGCCCCGGCTGACCGTTTGATCTGTAGCGTCCATCTGATCGGAGATCGTTTCTGCCAGAACCTGTCCCCCTGTGCTGTCCTTGCTGTAATAGCATTCCAGCCCCTGTACGGAGGCATCGTCCTCGCAATAATTGCAGTGGACGCTGATAAAGAGATCTGCGTCTGCATCATTTGCCAGTTCGGCACGTTCTTCCAATCCTATATAGGTATCTGTTGTTCTGGTCATGATCACCTGGGCGCCGGCCTTCTCCAGATCTTTGGCAAGGAGTTTTGCCACGGCCAGATTCACATCTTTTTCCAGTACGTCTCCGGAATTGGTTCCCTGGTCTTTGCCTCCGTGATCGGCGTCGACTACGATGGTCAGGGAATCCGAAGATGCTGTGCCTGACAGAATCCGGGAGGCGCCTGTAAATACGGGCTCCTCTGTCCGGAGCCATCGGCCGATAAAGAATACGCCATGTACGATTGCGCAGAGCGTCAAAAGCGATACGGCCAGAAACAGGATCCTGGCCGTCCAGGCGCGGATGATTCTCTGCCGTCTTTTATTCTTTTTGCCTTTTCCCATATGTCTTTTCTTTTGTTCCATAAAGGGCGTTCCCTTTCATTTTTCCTGATATAACAAATCTATTGTACACCAGCAAGGCCGGTTTTGTTTCTTAAATTTTATAAAGGTTTTGTATCAGAAGAGCATCTTTGTCTGAAGTTTTTCTTGACTTTTTCCGGAAGGACTTTATATAATGAGCATTGTTATTATAAGAATTCTTATAGTGAGGTAGCTCATCGATGGAGAGTTTACATTATTTGCTGATGAAATCGCATTTGATGCTTTCCAGAAAAATTCTGGCAGAAGCTTCAAAGCTTGGACTTACGGCAGGACAGCCGAAGGTATTGGATTTCCTTTGGACACATGAGGAAGCTGATCAGAAAACGATCGCGTCTTACTGTGAGATTGAACAGACGACGGTAGGGAGTATCTTGCTGCGGATGGAGAAATCCGGTCTGATTGTCCGCAGACAGCATGAAGGCAACCGCCGTTCTCTTTTTGTGTCTCTTACGGACAAGGGAAAGGAAGCTGCCAAACAGACGGCGCATATTTTCCAACATGCCGAAGAGCCGGTCATGTCCGCGCTGACAGAAGAAGAGCAGGAGACGCTGAAAAAGCTTTTGATGAAAGTGTGCGGCGCGATTTCAGACAATGCATCTTGAGGAGGACATAAGTTATGAAAGAACAAAAAAATCTGAACCACATACTGGCACGCGTGATCCTTTTGTGCGCCGGATTGTCGGTGATGGCCATCGGCGTGGCGTTTTCTATTAAGGCGGCGTTGGGTACTTCTCCTATTTCCAGCGTGCCCTTCGTGACAGGGACAATTTCCGGCCTTTCTGTAGGAACGACTACGGTTATCATGAACTGTATATTTGTGCTGATTCAGATCCTTATCCTGAGAAAAAGATTTGAATGGTTCCAGCTGCTCCAGATCCCGGCGTCCTTTCTGTTCGGGGTAATGATTGATGTAGGGGGCGTCGTCCTTCAGGGGATTCCCTGCGACAATTATCTGGAACAGTGGATTCTTTGTATCCTGGGGATTGTACTGCTTGCTTTTGGCGTGAGTATGGAGATCACAGCCCGCCTGATTACCAACGCCGGAGAAGGCGTGGTTCTGGCGGTCTGTAAGGTACTGCCGGTTAAATTCGGCGATATGAAGGTCGTATTTGATGTGACGCTGGTCTGCGTTTCTGTCCTGATCGGCCTGCTTCTGCTGGGGCATCTGGAGGGAGTACGGGAAGGAACCGTAGCCGCAGCTCTCTGCGTAGGGCTGATTACCAAACGGTTCAATAAGCCCATGGCGCGGTTTGAAGAGAGATATCTGATGTAAGGTCAGGATCTCTTTTTCAGTATAAGATTATAATTGGAGTCATAATACAATCCCAGATCCTGGCAGATCCGGTCATTCAGGTCCATGAGCGCTTCCCGGTATTCTTTGTATTTTGGAGACAGTTCCATCATGGCGGGGAGAAAGATGTCGTAATAGCCGCAGTCTTTCATCTGTTTCATAAACCGCCGCTGGGCGATAAATGACGGATGGTATCTCAGGGGGCCTGTTTTCAGACGGACATTCTGCAGAACCTTTTTCTTCAGGGCGGCGTATTCTTCTTCCGTGGGATTCAGATACATGCGGATCTGACCGTCTATTTTCCGCATCATCTGATCCAGCGCCGGTCTGGGCGTCAGACGGTACATGGGCCAGGTCAGGACTGTCATGAAAAGAGGAGGATGGAGCCGGGTCCGGTCCCAGAAATCCAGGATGGTCCGGTAGGCTTTCTGCTGTTCGGGCGTGGAGATCTGTATCTGCAGATACGGCTGGAAGTGTTGCATAAAATAGTAACCGAAATAACCGGGGATCATATCCTGCATGGCCTGACCGATTGTCTGATAATCCACGGCCTGATAGACGGTCTCTACATTGTGTGTCTCGATAAATTCCTTCAGGGCTTCCAGTTCTTTTGTTTCTTCGTTCAGAGACGCTTTTTTCTCTTCATAAATATGTTCCAGGAGTCTTTCTTCTTTTCCTTCCAGAATCTTTTTAATGTCGGGTATGCTGATACCAAGTTTCCGGTAGACGGAGATCTCTTTCAGGCGGCGTACATCTTCCTCCGTATAATTGCGGTATCCGTTGGGATCCTTGGAAGGCTTCAACAATCCTTTCTCCTCGTAAAATTTGACTGCCCGACGGGTTAAATCCACCTGCTGGATCACTTCATTGATTAACATCTCGTTTCCTCCTTCTCTGTTCTGTTCTCAGTATATACGTGTACGCTGCGTACAGGTCAAGAAGAATTCGGAAATTTTTTCGGGAACCGGCTTGTCATACCGGCTGCATTATGTTATAGTGGCGAAAGATGCGGTGGAAAGAATTTCACTGTAAATATGGAGAGAAAAGGGTGAAAAGATGAGGAGATAATCTGGACTTCGTGTGAACAGAAACATTTGTACAGGACTGTCTGTAGGACAGCCCGGGTTTCTGCTGCCGGATGCCAGATGTATCGCCTTATCTGCCCTGTTTTTGGCTGACGCCATAGAACAGGGCGGCTCTTTTGCGTGCAGACTGCTTTCGGAACAGAATCCGGAAGCAGTTTTTGTGTGGGAATCTTGCGGACAGTCAGATGGGAGGGATTCGATGTTACAGATTCAGAATCTGACGATAACGCATAAAAAAGATTTAAGAGAGTTGATCAAGGATTTTTCTCTCTGCCTGAATCCGGGAGACCGGGCGGCATTGATCGGCGAGGAGGGGAATGGAAAATCCACGCTCCTGAAGCTGATCTATGACGAGAGACTGACTGACGGCTACGCGGAATATACCGGTACGATCGCGAAAAAAGGGATGCGGCTGGGTTATCTGCCCCAGGAGCTGAGAGAAGAAGAAAAAGAGCAGAGTGTATATGATTTCTGCCAGGGACGGCCCGGTTTCCTGGAAAGTTCGCCCAGGGAACTGGCGCGTACTGCTGGGAAAATGGGTTTGGATCCGGGTTTGTTTTATTCGGATCAGAAGATGGGAAGCCTGTCCGGCGGCGAGAAGGTGAAAGTGCAGCTCGCCTGTATCCTTTTGGGAGAGCCGGACGTGCTGCTTCTGGACGAACCGTCCAATGACCTGGACCTGCCCACTCTGGATTTTCTGGAAAAGCTGATTCTGGAGAGTCCGGTACCGGTGCTCTATATCTCGCATGACGAAGTACTGCTGGAACACACGGCAAATCTGATCATTCATCTGGAACTGGTGAGAAGAAAGACGGTGCCCAGAGTGACTGTGCAGCGGAGCGGTTACCGGGATTACGTGGAGCGCAGATTATCCGGTCTTCACAGGCAGGAACAGCAGGCCGCGAATGAGCGCAGAGAGTACGCAAAACAGCAGGAGCGTTTCCGGCAGATCCAGCAAAAGGTAGAGCATGGTCTGCGGTCAGTCAGCCGCCAGGATCCCCACAGCGGTTATCTGATGAAAAAGAAGATGCGCTCGGTCAAGGCCCAGGAGCGGCGTTTCCGGAAGGAGGCGGAATCCTTCACGGAAATGCCGGATACGGAGGACGCCATGTTCGTCAAGTTCGGGGAACAGATGAAGATGCCGGACGGCAAGAGGGTATTGGATTATGAAGAACCGGAGCTGACGGCAGGAGGACATGTCTTATCAAGAAACATTCGTCTGGAGGTCAGAGGACCGGAACGGGTGTGCATTATCGGGAAAAACGGCGTGGGAAAATCCACCCTGTTGAGAGAGGTCGCGAAGCGGCTGCTGGAAAGACCGGATCTGCATACCGGATATATGCCGCAGAATTATGAGGACCTGCTGGATCCTGCCGCGGCTCCGGTGGATTTCCTGGTCGTCAGCGGAGATAAGAAGGAACGCAGCCGGATCAGTACTTATCTGGGCAGTATGAAATATACGGCAGAGGAGATGGAACGCCCGATACGGGAATTGTCGGGAGGACAGAAAGCGAAGCTGCTGCTTTTGAAAATGTCCCTGCAGAAATGCGACGTGATGATCCTGGATGAGCCCACGCGCAACTTTTCCCCATTGTCTGCCCCGGTGATCCGGGAAGTCCTGAAGGATTTCCCGGGGGCGATTATCAGCGTGTCCCATGACCGGAAATATATCCGGGAAGTCTGCACGGCGGTTTATGAACTGGATGAGACGGGACTGCACCGGCGGGAACCGTAAATTTTATGTTTTTTGAAAAGAAAGGAGGGCGGCGTTGCCGTCCTTTTTTTCGCTCTTTATAATAGAAAGCAGAAAAGAAATGGGGGAGGGAATCAAGTATATGGCAGCATTTGACAGAGTAAAATCCGGGATCCCGACCATGGATCAGGTGCTGGACTGCATACGTCTGGGTGACAATGTGGTGCTTCAGGTCAGCAGAATGGAGGAATTCCGCTTCTTCGTGGAACCATACGTGAGACAGGCGAAGGAAGACGGAAGGAATCTGATCTATTTTCGGTTTGCCGGGCATGAACCGCTGGTGAAAGAAGAGGATGCAAAATGGTATCGCCTGGATCCGGGAGAGGGATTTGAACAGTTTACGGTAAAGGTGCACAGGATCATCGAAAAAGAAGGATTCGATGCATTCTACGTGTTTGACTGCCTTTCGGAGCTTCAGGAGGTCTGGGCGGCGGATCTGATGATGGGAAATTTTTTCCGTGTGACCTGTCCTTTCTTATTTAAATTGGATACAGTGGCCATGTTTCCGCTTCTGAGAGGCAATCACTCCTATGAGGCGGTGGCCAGGATCCAGGAGACGACACAGCTCTTTTTGGATATTTATTCAGATGAAGAGTATATATATTTACACCCGGTCAAAGTATGGAACCGGTATTCTGCGACGATGTTCCTGCCCCACAGGGCGGACCGGCAGACCGG
>CALWDO010000017.1 GCA_944376715.1 uncultured Lachnoclostridium sp.
TGGTTCGGAATAGTGTAGTGCTGGCGGTCTATCTATTGTTTTCGGTTGCTTGCTTCTTTACCGTACATGAGCATTTCCGGAAGGGGGATACTTATGAAGAATATGAAGAAAAAGATTTTTATTCCGACAGGCATCCTGGTAATAGCGGTCGTCTGTGCAGTGACGCTCTACCATATCCGCAAAAAGGAACCGGAGCCGGATCCTCGATGGGAAATACATTTTCGTGAAAGTTCCGATCTTTCGGATGCAATCCCGGGTTCCTGCATACAGGATATCTATCAGACGGCGGAACAGGACGGTTTTTCAGCGACATTGCTGCAGACAATCACATATGATCAGATCCTTACTATTCTTATAGAGTATACAGTTCCGGAAGAATATGCTTCAGAAAGAAGTTCTCCCAGCCTGAATTTTGAAATGTACGAGGGAACGCCTGTCTGGACAGACGTCGGCTTGGAAGGTGTAGACCTGTATATGGGATGGGCCGGAATCGGCAGCAGCCATTATAATTACGAAACGGCCACCGGGACATATGCAACAGGCAATTTTCGAACCTATCCGGAAGCGGTATTTCATCCTGGTATGACAGTCAGTCTGGCTGTGTCATTCACATCGGGCGCCATAAACGGAGAAGAACTTCTGTCCCGGCCCATAGTATTCACATGGGAGATTCAGAACGTCGGCACCTCTATGAGAATGGATCTGGAAAGCGGCGATCTCGTCGGCAAGGTATTGCTGAATCCTCTGGTTCTGGATCTGAATCTTTACGGACTGCCGGACTCCGGCGGGACAGAAATAGACGTACGGTTTACAGATCAGAAGGGTAATCCGCTGGAACACCCCCTCTATATGGATATATACGGCGGAACGGACTGGCTGAATCCGCCCGTGGATGTCCGGAAAGTAAGGGGGATCATGATAGAAGGGCAGGAATTTCTTTTCTGAAACTGAAGGAAGGGAATATCGGGAAACAAACAGATCTGAACAGAGGCCGGTGTGACTCATTGAAGTCACAGCCGGCCTCCGGTTTATCATAGATATTATTTCTGGCTCAGATACTCATGGATGCCTTTTGCGGCAGCTTTTCCTGCGCCCATGGCCAGGATCACGGTAGCCGCTCCGGTCACGGCATCTCCTCCGGCGTATACGCCCTCTTTGGAGGTGGCTCCGGTATCTTCAGATGCTACGATACATTTTCTGCGGTTGATCTCCAGTCCCTTGGTTGTGGAAGAGATCAGCGGGTTCGGTGAAGTACCCAGCGCCATAATTACCGTATCGCAGTCGATGCGGAACTCGGATCCCGGGATCTCTACCGGGCGGCGCCTTCCGGATGCATCCGGCTCGCCAAGTTCCATACGGATACAGGTGATGCCGCTCACCCATCCGTTCTCATCCTCATGAATCTCCACCGGATTGGTCAGCAGGTCGAAGATGATCCCCTCTTCTTTCGCGTGGTGCACTTCTTCCACACGGGCCGGAAGCTCTTCCTCGCTTCTTCTGTATACAATGTGGGTCTCGGCACCGAGACGGAGCGCCGTACGCGCAGCGTCCATAGCCACGTTGCCTCCTCCTACGACGACGACTTTCTTGCCGCGGACAATCGGCGTATCATAATTCTCATCGAACGCCTTCATCAGATTATTTCTGGTCAGGAATTCGTTGGCAGAACATACTCCGTTCGCCTGCTCACCCGGAATTCCCATAAATTTCGGAAGTCCTGCGCCGGAACCGATGAACACGGCATCAAAGCCTTCATCCTCCAGAAGTTCATCCAGCTTTACGGTCTTGCCGATGATCACGTCTGTCTCGATCTTTACTCCCAGGGACTTCACGTTCTCCACTTCCGGTCCAACCACACGGTCTTTCGGAAGACGGAACTCCGGAATACCATACACCAGTACGCCGCCCGCTTTGTGCAGCGCTTCAAAGATCGTCACATCGTAACCCAGTTTTGCCAGATCTCCGGCGCAGGTCAGACCTGCCGGGCCGGAACCGATCACAGCTACCTTCTTGCCGTTCTTTTCTGCCGGAGCTTCTGGTTTGATGCCGTTCTCTCTCGCCCAGTCAGCCACAAAACGTTCCAGCTTTCCGATGGATACCGGATCTCCCTTAATACCGCGGATACATTTTCCTTCGCACTGGCTCTCCTGCGGACATACGCGGCCGCAGACAGCCGGCAGGGAGGAGGACTCGCTGATGACTTTAAAGGCCTCGTCAAATTTTTCTTCCTTCACTGCTTCGATAAACGCAGGAATATTGATGGAAACCGGACATCCTTCCACACATTTAGGCTTTTTGCAGCCCAGGCAGCGCTGAGATTCTTCCACTGCTTCTTCTTTATTATATCCATAACATACTTCTTCAAAGTTTGTCGCACGGACTTTCGGATCCTGTTCTCTTACCGGAACTCTCTTTAATACATCTGCCATTATTTGTCACCTCCGCAATTTCCGCAGCCGCCGTGATGGGTTGCTCCTTCCTGGTATTTCAGAAGGCGTCTTCCTTCTTCGGTCTTGTACATAGCCGCTCTCTTCATCGCCTGATCAAAATCGATCTTATGTCCGTCAAATTCCGGACCGTCCACACAGGCAAACTTCACTTCATCGCCTACCATAATACGACAGGCTCCGCACATACCTGTACCGTCTACCATGATCGGGTTCATGCTGACTACGGTAGGTATGCCCAGCTTCTTCGTGGTGAGACAGGCAAATTTCATCATGATCATAGGTCCGATCGCCACGCAGAGATCAAAATGCTTTCCTTCTTCTACCAGCTTTTCAAGCATGGCAGTTCCTACGCCTTTGAATCCGTAGCTTCCATCATCCGTACAGAGATGAAGGTTGCCTACCTTGCTCATCTCGTCCTCCAGGATCAGGAGGTCTTTGGTCCTGGCGCCTACGATAATATCGCACTCGATTCCATGCTCATGGAGCCATTTGGCCTGCGGATATACCGGAGCCGTTCCCACACCGCCTGCAATAAAGACGATTTTTTTCTTTTTCACTTCTTCAAAATCACCGGTTACCAGCTCAGAGGGATGTCCCAGCGGTCCGACAAAATCAGCGATCTCATCGCCCGCTTTTAAAGCAACCAGTTTATATGTAGACACACCGATAGGCTGAAACACAATCGTCACCGTCCCCGCCTCTCTGTCATAGTCGCAGATCGTCAGCGGAATTCTCTCGCCGGTTTCATCCACCCTTACAATGATAAATTGTCCCGGCTCGCAAGATTTTGCTACTCTCGGAGCAAGGATCACCTGTTTGTAGACATTTGCAGAAAGCTGCTCTGCCTCTAAAATCTTAAACATATGTTTCCTCCTATCCTTTCTGCAATCCGTTTCCGGCTGCAAATCATCATTTTTTATGATAATCCAAAATGCCAGGTATTTCAACACAAATTTACGAATTTGGCACAGTCTCCGCAGGCGCCGCATCCTGAGCCGGTTCCTCTGCAGGCGCGATTTCCTGCACCTTGTAGATTGCTTCCATGATGCCGCTCATGCCGCCCTCTTCATCTACCGATACAGCCCGAAGAACCGTCAGACCGGATGGGATGAAGACAGGACCTCTGTATACAGACGAGCTCTGATCCGGATCAGATCCGTCCATCGTGTAATAGATGGTACAATCCGGTTCCGCCGTGATGATAACGGAAAAGCTGCCCTGATATTCTCCGCTCTCCACACTGAACACCGGTTCTTCCGGGTAGTCAAATTCCACCAGATAAGTTCCGTCCGCTTCTTCGCTCTGCATTCCATCGTTTCGGATAAAGACCGCTCGCACCACCGTTTTCCCTTCTCCGATTTCAATGGGACCATTAAAGATCTGGCTGTCCTCATTCGGCGTCGATCCGTCTGTCGTATAGTAAATAATTCCTTCCTCCCGCTGGGGATGGCTGATCGTCAAAGTCGGCATATAAGAATATGTTCCCGAAGGGAGACTGAAGACAGGCTCTTCCAGAAGGACTACGGCTTCCGTCTCTGTCTCCTGAACCGGTTTCAGGATAATACGATATGCGGTCTGATAGATCAACACGCCAAAAAAAGCGGCCAGTATACCCGCCAGAATATATCTCTTTTTTCTGGAAGGCAGCACCTCTGTCACCGTTTCGGCCAATTTCTCCGGTACTGGTATCTTCTTTTCTTCTCCGATCCGAATATCATCTACCGGATTATAGTCCGGTACCATCTGGATCGGAGCGCCGCATTTTTCACAGTATATTTTGTTTTCTGGAATCTCTGCTCCGCATTTCTGGCATTTCATGTCAAACAATGCATCCTTTCCATGCGTTATACATACTCATCCACGTACTGTTCAAATTCTTCCATGGACATCAGCACTTTTCTCGGCTTTGTACCTTCTTCCTCTCCTACCACGCCTGCTTCCGCCAGCTGATCCATGATCCTGGCCGCGCGGTTGAATCCTATCTTGAACCATCTCTGCAGCATACCGATGGACGCCTTATCTTTCTCTATGATGAATTTCCCCGCATCCACAAAAAGCACATCCCGGTCACTGTTTCCCCCTCCCGACGACGCCGCGGAAGCACTTTCTATGGAAGCCTGTACCTGCTTCATCTTTTCTTCTATATCATTCTCCTGATCCGGCAGGCTGCTGTTCTGGTTTTTCAAAAATTCCACCACAGCGCCCACTTCCTGATCTGAGACAAACGCCCCCTGCACACGCAGCGGCTTTGGCAGTCCATATGGAGAGAATAACATGTCGCCTTTCCCAAGCAGCTTTTCTGCCCCGTTCATATCCAGAATCGTCCGGGAATCCACTCCCGAAGATACGGCAAAAGCTATCCTGGACGGCATATTCGCTTTGATCAGTCCGGTAATCACATTGACGGAAGGTCTCTGGGTCGCAATAATCAGGTGAATGCCCGCCGCCCTGGCAAGCTGCGCCAGACGGCAGATGGCGTCTTCCACTTCTCCGGGAGCCACCATCATCAGATCCGCCAGCTCGTCCACGATGATCACGATCTGCGGCATCTTCTCCCGGTGTTCCCCGCCTTCTATCTCAGCGATCGAATCGATCTTACTATTATAACCCTCTATGTTCCGTACATTTAATTCAGCGAATTTCTGATACCGGTCCATCATTTCCACCACAGCCCAGTTCAGCGCTCCTGAGGCTTTCTTCGGATCTGTCACCACAGGGATCAGGAGATGGGGGATTCCGTTATATGCGCTTAACTCTACCACCTTGGGGTCAATCATGATCAGCTTTACTTCATCCGGTCTGGCCTTGTACAGAATACTCATAATCAGAGTGTTGATACACACCGATTTTCCGGAACCCGTAGCGCCTGCGATCAGAAGATGGGGCATCTTGGCTATGTCTGATACCATAATATTGCCCGCAATATCTTTTCCCACCGCAAAAGCAACTTTTGAAGGATGATTTTTAAATTCTGCCGACTCCAGAAGTTCCCGCAGCGGCACCACGGAATTTTCTTTATTTGGTACCTCAATTCCCACCGCGGCTTTTCCCGGGATCGGAGCTTCGATCCGGACGTCCGGCACCGCCAGATTTAATTTGATGTCATCTGCCAGCGCGATGATTTTATTTACCTTGACTCCATGGGCCGGCTGCACCTCATACCGTGTCACTGCCGGTCCCTGGCTGGCATCTGTAACGGTTGCATTGACGCCAAAATCTTCCAGAATCTGCTGAAGGTGCCTGGCGGTTTCCTGCAGCCGTGCGCCGGAGTCCTTTTTCCTGGCATCTTTTTTTGCTCCTTTTAACAGAGAAAGGGGAGGAAACTGATACTCTGCCGCTCCCTCGACCGCTTTTTCCTGTACCGGAACAGGAATGTCGCCCGCTTCTTTTTTTTCTCTCTGCTGTTCTCTGGCCTTTTCTTCCTCCAGTTCCCTTTTGCTTAAAGCGTTCTTTAAAAGATCCTCTTCGTCAAACTCAATCTCACGGATCCCGCCCGTGCCGGAAAACGGTTCCGAGGTTTCTTCTGCTTTCTTTCGGGCAAGAGGTTTATGCACCGGAAAAGAGAGTTCTTTATCCATATGTGCCGGTTCTGGTACTGCGGCCTCCTCCGGCATCGGCATGGACGTCGGTTCCTCCGGAGCACTCTCCGGTATCACTTCCGGATCTTCCGGCTTCGGAATCGTCAGATCCCGGGATACGCCGCTCACTTTCTTCTCCATGCGCTGTTCTCTTCTCTGTTCCTCCCGCTGTTCCCGGCGCAGCTTTGCATCTTCTCTGCGCCGTTCCATGTCCTGTCTGGCTGTGTCGTACACTTTCCGGCTGCCTTTTGACATGCTGCCCACGAAAGAAAATCCCGTCACAACCACAGCGCAGATGATCAGTACGCCCAGCAGAATCAAAACCGCCCCGGCCGTTCCAAACGCGCTCTCCAGAGCGGTGAAAATTCCTCCTCCTACCAGGCCGCCGCCGGTCCTGTGCTCCCTGCAATACTGAAATATCTGTCCAAGGCCTTCCAGCTCCCTGTCTTTGGAAGACAGCAGATGCAGCAGCGCGCAGATATCAATACACGCTGCCAATGTACCGCCAATTTTTACAGAAGCAACCCAGTTCTCACGGTTTGCTAAAGAAAACAGGATCATAAGCATCAGAATAATTGGAAATACATAAGCAAATAATCCAAAACATCCAAACATCAGACCGCTCAGCTCATTGCCCACAGCCCCTCCGGCTCCCAGGTTGCTGACGAACAGAAAAACGGTAACCACCAGCAAAACTACCAGAAGGACTTCATCCCATATGCCATTCTCCCGCTTTGCCGTCTTTCTGCTCTGCGTGCCAGTTTTTTTTCTAGTATTTCTCCCGGCAGAAGCAGTTTTCTTCCTGCTCCCGGTCGGCTGGTTTCCACTCATATATAATTCTGCCTTTCCCTTTCTGTCAAATATACTGTGAAATTTCCCATAAAAAGGACTCGTCCCATGGACCAGCCCTTTCTCATTCTTGTATGAAATGCAGTCTTAAAGATTCTCCTCAAAAAAACTTTGTATCTCTTCGGCTGCCATATCTTCATCCGGACCGTCGACTGTCACCGTCACCGTATCCTGGTATCTGATATCCAGATCCATCAATGAAAGAAGGTGCTTCAAATCTCCCTCCCTGCCTTTATTGGTTACGGTAATATCACTTTTAAATTCACTGGCAAGCTGGAGAATCGATCCCGCAGGACGCGCATGCATCCCCAGTTCTTCCCTGATGGTGTACTGAAACGTCCTCATATTCCTTCCCTCCCGGATTTGTTTATTATAGCACAGAAGCCCCGGAAAGTAAACGAAAAGAGCCTTTTTACAACCTTTCAAGCAGATTCCTGAAGTATTCCGGCAAAGGGGCCTCCACTTCCAGATACTGCCCGGTTACCGGATGGATAAGGCCTAGGACCATGGCATGCAGTACCTGGCCGTCCACATTTTTGACGGATTTCCCTGTACCATAAACCGTATCTCCCAACAGCGGATGATGAATGGACGCCATATGCACTCGGATCTGATGAGTCCTTCCCGTCTCCAGCCGACACTCAATATAGGTGAATTTTTCAAAACGCTGCAGCACACGATAATGGGTTACTGCACGTTTGCCGTTCCTTTCATTGACCGCCATCCGTTTCCGGTCCGCGGGATGCCTGCCGATCGGCGCATCCACTGTTCCTTCTTCTTCCCGGATGACTCCGTGGACAATGGCACGGTAAACCCGCGTAATCGAATGTACCTTCAGCTGCTCTGCCACTGACCGGTGCGCCTGATCGGTCTTGCAGATCACCAGGACTCCGGTTGTATCTTTATCGATGCGATGGACAATGCCCGGGCGCAATACGCCGTTGATCCCCGACAGTTCGTCCCCGCAGTGATACATGACCGCATTGACCAATGTGCCGGTGTAATGTCCCGGCGCCGGATGGACCACCATTCCTTTCGGCTTATTTACGAACAAAAGACTGTCATCCTCATACAAAATGTCCAATGGGATATTTTCCGGCAGAATTTCCGGATCTTTCAACTCCGGAAGTTCTACTGTCACTTCGTCCGATTCATCCAGTTTCAATCCAGGCTTCGCACCTTCGCCGTTCACCAGTACCTGACCGTCCTTGATCAATTTCTGCAGATAAGACCGGGACTGATCCGGCAGCATGATGCTCAGATATTTATCCAGACGCTCTCCTGCCGTGTCATTTTCTACTTCCAGACATATTCTGCTCATTTTTCTTTCACCGGCTTCTTTCTCATCATTTCTTCCAGATCCGGCTCTTTATAATAAAAGAGCAGCAGTACAATCAGCACAGCAGTGCCCACGCTCACGTAAATATCCGCCACATTGAAAATGGGAAAATTGATCAGTTTAAAATAGAAGAAATCCACCACATACGCATATCTTAAACGGTCAATCATGTTTCCCCACGCTCCTGCCAGAATGCAGACTGCAACCAGACGTATGGGCCAGAAACGTGCGTCTTTGGACATACGCAGAAATAAATACAGGCATGCCGCGAACACGATGACTCCTACCAGAAGGAAATAGACCCTCTGTCCCTGGAAAAGGCCAAAAGCCGCTCCCCGGTTTTCCAGATACCGCAGTTCAAACACTCCATCCCAGATCACAAGCGGATCTGCTCCTTTCAGGAAACGCACTGCCAGGGCTTTCGTCCATTGATCCAGGCCGACCAGAACCAGTACTGACAGAACGATTCCCCACGGACGGCACAAAAACTTATTCATTCATATTCTCCTCACAGACATACCGGATAGCTCCTAAAAGCTCCTGATCCTCCACATCTCTGGCCACAAAAGCCTCTCCGATTTTTTTCAGAAGCACAAACTTGATCTTTCCTGCCTCCATTTTCTTATCCAGTTTGGTGGTTTCCAGAATCTTATCCGGCTCTAATCCCTGGACCCGTACCGGAAGACGGTACTTCCGAAACACCTGTTCAATCTGCAGAAACTCCTGTTCCGTCAGGTATCCTCTTTTCCAGGAAATCCACGCTGCCGCTACGCTTCCGATCGCCACGCACTCGCCATGACACAAGGAAAAATCCTTCAGTTTTTCAATGGCATGTCCTACAGTATGACCAAAATTCAGCCAGGACCGGATGCCCTGCTCCGTGGGATCCTCCTCCACCACATGTCTCTTGATCTGGCAGCTTCCAGATACCATATAAAGCAGCGCTTCATATTCCCGGTTGGCAATTTCCTGTTCGTGCTCTGTCAGCCACTGATAATAAGCGCTGTCCTGGATCAGCCCGTGTTTGATGATCTCTCCCATTCCGGAAGCAAACTGCCGCTTTGGCAGGCTTTTTAACGTGGCCAGATTCATATACACAAGGCTCGGCATATGGAAAGCGCCCACCATGTTCTTATAAGCGTCAAAATCTACACCCGTTTTCCCGCCTATGCTGGAATCCACCTGGGATAAAAGTGTAGTAGGTACCTGAACAAAACGGATTCCTCTCAGATAAGTGGCCGCGGCGAATCCGGTCAGGTCCCCTACCACGCCGCCTCCCAGCGCCACTAACAGATCTTTACGGTCATACTTTTTCAAAATCAGATGCTCATACAGTTTTCTGACCGTATCCAGCGTCTTGTGTTCTTCCCCCGCCGGAAAGACGAACTCGGAGATCTGTCTGCAGCGCCCTTCCAGGGACTCTTTCAAGGATTCCAGGTACAGTCCGGCTGTGGTACTGTCCGCCACGATACAGATCTTTCTGTCTCCCGCCTCCAGGGGTTCTAAAGCATTTACGATATTTTCAAAATTCGGTTCCAGGCATATAGCATATTCTCCGCTTTTGCCTTTATTTACTTCTATCTTCATATTCTGCACAAAAACAAAATTCTGCCGCAAAAATCCATGTTGACAGCCTGAATTTTTGCGGCAGCCCTTTGCCTCTTTCCTCTCTAAATGGTTGGGATATCAAACGCACCTGACAGAATATCCTGGAAGTCTCCGGAAATATCCACTGTCTTTGGCGTTACGATAAATATGTAGTTTGAAACCTTCTGAAGATTTCCTCCGATAGCATAGCAGGAACCTGATGTGAAATCAATGATTCGCTGCGCGACTTCCACATCCAGTCCTTCAAAGTTCAGAACCACGGTACAGTTATTCAGCAATGTATCGGTAATCTCCCTTGCCTCTTCAAACTGTGTGGGTTTGAATACACACACTTCCATTCCGTTCCCGCCTTTCCTGGACCGCATTGGCTTAATCTTTGCCTGCTGTTTTACCGGTTTTACTTTACCGGATTCCTCGACCAGATCGTCTTCCAGATCATAGTCAAAATCCTTCTCCTTCTTTTTGAAGACACTTCTCTTTTTTGGCCGCTCCTCTTCAAAGTCATCATCATCGAAATCATCGTCGTAATCATCGTAGTCGTCGTCACTGCCAATATGCATCGTATCTATCAGCTTATCAAAAATACTCATACAGACACTCCTTTACACCGAATAATTGCGCTCCCCGAAGATTCCGGTACCGACTCTCACCATTGTTGCTCCCTCTTCAATGGCTACCTGATAATCACCTGTCATACCCATGGAAAGCACATCCATTCTTACATTATCAATGTTTTTCATTTTGATGTCAACTGCCAATTTCTTTAAAGTACGGAATACTGGCCGATTTTCTTCCGGATCTGTCACATACGGAGCGATTGTCATCAGCCCGAGCACATGGATATGAGGCAATTTTGCGATCTCTCTCACCAAATTCTCCGTCTCCTCCACACTTACGCCGAATTTGCTCTCTTCCTGCGCCACATTCACTTCTATCAGGATATTTACATCCACCTGTTTTTTTTCTGCCTCTTTGCTGATTTCTTCCGCCAGACGCAGAGAATCCACGGAATGAATCAAATCCACTTTGTCGACGATATATTTTACTTTATTTCTCTGCAGATGGCCGATCAGATGCCAGTGAAGCGTCTTGGGAAGCTGGTCATATTTATCGCACAATTCCTGTACTTTATTCTCTCCGAATACTTCCGCACCCGCATCCATGGCTTCCCGGATCATCTCCACCGGTTTTGTCTTGCTCACCGCGATCAGAGTCACTTCCTCGCGTTTTCTCCCGCTCCGTGCACAGGCTTCTCCCACTTTGCGGTCCACATCTCTGTAATTCTCTGCAACCATTTTATCAACTCCTAATATATGATTTCGTCTTCATCCACTGTTTCGCCGTTCAGTACAATATGATCGTATACGGTCAGGCCATAACTGGTTCCTTCTTCCACCAATGTATACTCCTCGTTCTGGCTCAGTATTTTAATCTGCCGGAACTGCGTGTATCCTTTATTAATATTGTAGACGCCCTGCAGCGTACCCGTCATACCTACCTGGAACCGGTCCTGGGAATCTGTCAAAATCAGATAGCTTCCAATCGGGAGCTTCTCTTCGCCGGTCACCGGATCCGTCTCGCGGGGATCTACATAATAATATTCCTCATCTTCTGAATAGAGCGTCATATTTACAAATTGTGCAGACGCCTGTCCGTTTTCGTCATATACTTCTTTTAAAAATCCCTGTTCGTCTCCCTCTTCCATCAGAAATTCTTTCGGGATCAGATAAAAATCTTTCTCAACAATCGCTGTATTAGGAATCTTGAGACCGGTCTCGTCATCCACCAGAAATTCGACCTCTACATAGCGCAGATCCGCAAAACGGACCATGGAATTATTAAAGTCCAGCCTTGCGCATGTGACAGCCCCCACCTGCATTAATGAAAAATCAGCCCATGCAGTCGTGTGATCCCTGGTAAATTCCACCTCCATGTATTCGGTTCCATCTTCCTGGTACTGTGACGCCTCTTCCTCTGTAAGCGGTACGATTAAGGTCCATTTTTCTGATGTGGACAGTTTATATACCGGCTCATCCGCCTGAACAAGATCTTTCTTCAGATCCTGTCTCATGTAAGTATCTTCATCCAGCATCTCCTCGGTCACACTGTCCGCCGTAATCGCTTCATAACCATCCATGTAATACTCCAGAATACCTATGCCTCCCGCATAGACTCTGGAAAACATGGCGTCCTCCCCTGCTTCTTCCAGACTTTCCAGCATGCTCTGATTCTGCAGATCCATAACTGAACTTTCTATGGAAGACTGAAACGCATAAACATCTGCGAACTCCAGATCGCTATATTCTTCTGTATAGCTCCTGATCTCACTGCGTATAGCGGAATAATCTTCATCTGAAAGATCCGCCTCCTGCGCATTTTGCTGGATCAGCTCATTTGTCTCTCCTCTCTCGTCGATCGTGTATATCAGAGAGGAACCCGACACGCGTTCGCCCGCCCGAGCGTAATAACTTACATACCCGGAAGTATCCGCGTAATAGATTGTCTCCGGTCTCACGGCAAACCCTGTATAAGTGTGATTTTCGGCCAGTGTTCCTGCCTCTACTTCATACCCTGCAATATGCTCGGAAGTAAGCCCCATATAACAGACCACGCATATATATACCGCTACCGCTCCGAAAAACACTTTATCAATATTGATCGGTCTGCGGCTCCTGACGTTAATTACTTTTTTCCTTTTTCGATACGCCGCCACGTGCTGTGATCCCTCCTTCCTTCCGGGCTCCTGACTTGAAAAGCCCCACCGGAAGGTGGGGCTTTATTCTCTATGTAATCTTATATCCGATTAGATGACCTGAGATTTCACGGATTCCGGAAGAGCATCCCGGCTCATAGAAATACTCAATACCATCTTCACTTTGAACTGCTCGCTGATATGGTTTAACTGGTCAAGCACGGGAGCGATATCTGCCCCTTCCAGTTTTGCAATCTTTAAAAATCCATCCAGGTACATCTCTTCCAGGTCATAATCCTGGGAACAGATTCCGCAGACGAATCCGATAAACTGGTCCGAATTCTGGATCGGATACTCTGAAACGTTGATCAGGCGGACTTTGTTGTCCAACTCATGCATATTCTGTGCGGATTTGTCTAAATATACAATATTGCCCTTCGCCGTTTTCACTGCCTCATGCACATGATCCAGCATCCGTTTTGTCTTGCCCTCGCCCTTTACTCCTGCAATAATTTGTACCATATCGATGCCCTCCTTAGGTTCCTGTCTTGTTAGTAAGATTATACCATTCAGGGGGGCAGAATACAAGGTTTAATTGTTCAAAGAAGACAAAAAGCTCTGCATTTCCTGATAGAGAACCGCCCTCTCGCTGCATCCCAGGATAATGCCCACATACCGGATATCTTCCGCATCTTCAAACAGCTGCACCAGGCAGGACATAGCCGCCGTAGTAGTCCCGGTCTTTCCGCCCACTGCCGTTACTCCTTCCGGAACCGTTACATCTCCTTTTGTAAACTGATCGGAGCTGGCCCATTCCGCCTCCACCGAGGAACCGTCTGCAGCCAGATATGTCGTCGCATAAGAAGGAGTCTTTAAAATCTCCAGGAAATCGTCATATTTCAGGGCTTCCTGAAAAATCAGATACAGATCGTATGCCGTCGTATAATGTTCTTCATCCTGCAATCCGTTCGGATTGACGAAATGGGTATTCGTAGCGCCAAGACGCGCAGCCTCCTCGTTCATCATCTGTACGAATCCCTCGATGCTTCCGCCCACCTGCTCCGCGATCACGTTGGCAGCATCATTGGCCGAAGGAAGCAGAAGCGCATACAAAAGCTGCCTGAGCGTAAGCATATCGCCTGTTTTCAGACCGGCCGTAGTCACGCCGCTCTCATTAAATGTTATCGCAGTCTCGCTTACTGTGGCCTGCGCATCCAGATCTCCATGTTCCAGAGCTACCAGAGCAGTCATGATCTTTGTCGTACTGGCAGGATATCTGCGCTCGTGCACATTTTTTGCATAAAGCACCTCTCTGCTGTCCAGATCAAAGAAGCATGCCGAAAGCGATTCCGAAGTATCCGCTTCAATCGACTCCACATTCTCATCTACCACGCATAAATCTTCCGCAAAATAAGAAATACTGACGCTTTCCCCTGAATCGGACACCCCTAATCCGGGACGGTCTGCCTGGAACGCGTCTTCCGGCACCGCTCCTTTGGAGCACCCTGCTGCGGATACAGCTATCAGCACAGACAGCAGAATGACCAGCATCCGGCTGAATTTACTTGTACATTTCACGCCACTCCAGATCTCCTCTTTCCACAGATTTTATCAGGAGTTCCGCAGTCGCCAGATTCGTCGCGATAGGAATGTTATGCATATCGCAAAGCGTCACCATATTGTACGCATCCGGCTCATGTTTCTTGGGCTGAAGCGGATCTCTCAGAAAAATAACAAGGTCCATCTGGTTATGCTCGATCTGCGCGCCCATCTGCTGCTCGCCTCCCAGATGTCCTGCCAAAAATTTATGCACATTCAGGTTCGCCACCTCTTCAATCAGGCGTCCTGTCGTTCCTGTCGCATAAAGCTCATGCCTGCAGAGAATTCCTCTGTAGGCAATACAGAAATTCTGCATTAGTACCTTTTTTGCATCATGTGCAACCAATCCAATATTCATATTCGTTTAACCCCCTGTTAATATTTTTTAGGCTGAAGCCCTACATTTAGTACTATCCCTATCCCCATATATAGCACAACTAAAGACGTAAGTCCATAACTGACAAACGGCAGCGTCACTCCTGTATTCGGCAGAAGGCCGGTAGCAACACAGATATTGACCATGCTCTGACATGCGATTAATCCCCCAAAACCGCAGCAGAGAATCATACCTTCCCGGTCTCTTGCATTTTTGCCGATCATCAGACATTCTATAACAATCAAAGCAAGCAGAAGGATGATGGCCGCGCATCCGATAAAGCCCAGTTCTTCACCCGCCACTGCAAAAATGAAATCCGTCTGCGGCTCTATAATATAATTGCCGTTTTTCACCGACGACGGGTCTGTATTGTACAATCCTTTGCCGTAAAGCTGTCCGGATCCCACGGCAATGATAGAATTCAGCTGCTGATATGCAATGTCCGGATATGCTTCCGGATTCAGCCACGCCATAATACGATCCAGCTGATACCCTCTCAGAATCGTCTGCCCTTCCTGCATGATCAAAGTAAAAAAGATCAGTACCGCAGGAACCAGCACCACGAGAATTCCTCCCACGATTTTATAGCTGAGACCTCCTGCAAAGATCAGAATACAGAAAACCATTGCGATCATCAGCGTAGTCGAAAGATTGGGCTGCTTGTATATCAGCAACAGCGGTATGCCCACCAGTATCAACGATATCAATATCATTTTCCAGCTGTTGAGTTCTTCCCTGTATTTAGTAAAAAAATGTGCAAAAAACAGGATCAGCGCCAGCTTTGTAAGCTCAGACGGCTGGAAACGGATGCCCAGATCCAGCCAGCGCTTGGCGCCTCCTGATGACTCCCCGAAAAAGTGCACTGCAAGCAGCAACACCAGGTTCACCGCATAAACCGCCCAGTATAAATTCATCCATATCCGATAGTCAATCAAGGCAAGCACCAACATGGCGCCTGTCCCCAGAACCATCCCCAAAATCTGCTGATTCTGATATTCTGCATCGGCGCTTCCCACCAGCAGAATTCCCAGAACCGTGATGGCGAACACATAGATCACCAGCCGCAGCCTGAAATCCCTCAGATGATATTGTTTAAGCATGTTTCACCTGATTCCTATGATCTTTTCTTTAAGTCCTTAACCGGTATATTTGCGCAGAGCACCGGCACAGTTCCGTTTTTTCCTTCGGACTCTGTCTGCGTGATCTGGATATCCAGCCCTTCACTGTCTATCTCCATATATTTTGTGATCACTTTGATAATATCATTTTTAATTGCCTCCATGACCTCCGGCGAGCAGTTGGCTCTGTCAGAAATCAAAAGAAGTTTCAAGCGGTCCTTTGCCACTTCACCAGAACTTTTTCTGCGGAAGAAATCTGCAAATCCCATAATTCTTCCCCCTTCTTTAACGGAACAGTTTTTTCAGTTTTCCAAAAAAACCGCTCTTAATCTTCAGATCCAAAAATGGAACATCTTCACCCATTACACGGCGGCAGATATTCATGAAAGCTTTTCCTGCCAGAGAATCATCTCCCACACAAGGTTCTCCCTGATTAGTGGAAATGACAATATTCTCATCATCCGGCACAGCGCCGATCAAGTCAATGGCAAGAATCTCCACCACATCGTCCATGGACATCATATTGCCGCTCTCCACCATATCCATGCGGATACGGTTCACGATCAGCTCTGTCTTCTTGATCTCATTTGCCTCCAGAAGCCCGATGATCCGGTCCGCGTCACGGATCGCAGAAACCTCCGGCGTGGTAACAATCAACGCCCGGTCCGCTGCCGCAATCGCATTCTTGAATCCCTGCTCAATTCCCGCAGGACAGTCAAGCAGTATGTAATCAAACTCACCCCTCAGTTCATCAATGAGCTTTATCATCTGTTCCGGGTTGACTGCCGTCTTGTCCCTGGTCTGCGCAGAAGGAAGCAGATACAGATTCGGATACCGCTTGTCCTTGATCAGCGCCTGCTTGATCCTGCAGTTTCCTTCCACCACATCTACCAGATTGTAAACGATACGGTTCTCCAGGCCCATAACCACATCCAGGTTCCTAAGGCCGATATCCGTATCGATCAGAACCACTTTCTGATTCAGCTTTGCCAGGCCGGTTCCTACATTGGCGGTAGTCGTCGTCTTTCCGACGCCTCCCTTTCCAGATGTAATCACAATTACTTCACTCATTTTACTTCCTCCAATTTTCTAAGTATCCGTCTTTCCGGATAAACTCCGGCGTCAGTCCACTCGAATATCGTTAATCACTTCTTTCGTAATCGGTTCCATATAAATATTGCCTTCCTCTGTGTAGGCGATCATGGGACCTGTCCCATTTCCCCTGGAAACCGTCGGCCCGTCAGCCGAGCGGGCGATTGCATCTGCAATGCGGATCTGCATGGGATTCATATTTAAAGCGGCCACAAACGCATTTTCATTCCCGGCCGCCCCTGCATGAACGGTTCCTTTCAGAGTCCCCAGAACCACCACATTTCCTTTTGATACTACTGTGGCCCCAGGGTTTACATCTCCCAGCACGATAATGCTGGTCTCTGATTCCAATACCTGTCCGGAACGAAGCGTTCCTTTATAAAAACGGCCGTCTTCAGACGAGGTCTTTTCCCTCTCCTCCAGGGCCTGCTTCATGTAGGCTTCTTTCAGCGAATCCTGTTCCAGCACACAGATAATCTCCACATCCGAATTGGCCTGGATCGTACGGATCAGCTCCATCTGTTCCTCTCTGCTTAAGAAACGGCCCTCAAAAGCAAGCGCCATCTTAGCATTCTTGAAAAACCCGGATGAAGCCTTGAACTTTTCCGCCACATCGCCGAGCAGCTCCCGAAAGGAGACATCCTTGTCCAGAAACAAAGTAATTCCATATTTATTGCTTTTTATCACAACTGTCTGTTGTTTCATAACTTTCTCCCTAGTCATTGATCACTTCCGTCGTCGCCTCTGACGCCGTACCCGTCAGGATCTCATCTTCCTCCGCCAGGCTGAAGTAATACTTGAAAATATCCGCCGCCATAGTCGCCGCATTTGCCGAGGTATAACCATTGGCAATACGGATAGTAATGGCGATCTCAGGATTTTCATAGGGCGCATAGCCCATAAAAAGCGCATGGTTCGGATGACTGGTAGACTGCTGTGCCGTACCGGTCTTTCCTGCAATGCTCAAATCCAGATCGGCAAAAGCGTCTGTATTCAGCGCCACCTCATGCATGCCCTCCTGGATCACGTCCCAGGTCGAATCTGCAATATCCATTTCATTATATACTGACGCGGAATATTCTTCAATAGTGTTTCCTTCCGAATCTGTCAATTTATCAAGAAGGGTCAGATTGTATGCAGTCCCTCGGTTGGCAATGGTCGCTGCATATCTGGTCAATTGAGAAATGCTGAACAGATGAGTTCCCTGTCCGATGGAAGAACGGATTCCGTCTGTATCGGACAGATGAGGATCATTTTCAGGAATCTCAATACCGCTTGTGGCATCCAGTCCAAATTCTGCCGCATACTCTGCCAGAATGGCAAGCGCACGATCTGAAGAATATCCTGTAGTTCTGCCTCCGCCCAAACGGAAGCCCATCTCGTAAAAATAATAGTTGCAGGACACCCGGATCGCATCCACCATATTTATATTGCCATGGCTTCCATGATACTGATTGTAGATCCAGCAGGTGGGAGAACCATATGCCTCCGTAAACACACCGGTGGCATGGATAATCTCTGTAGGGGTCACCACGCCTTCTTCCAATGCCGCGGTCGCAACCACCGGTTTGAAAGTAGATCCCGGAGCCGTCTGTTCCTGCGTCGCCCGGCTGTACAACGGAGATGCATTATCCTGGTTCAATTCTGCATAATACGCCGAATCCATCGTATTAGTCAAACGGTTATTGTCATATCCCGGATAGCTTACATTCGCCAGTACATCCCCTGTATTGGGATCCACGATCACACACCCGGCGCTGCAGGGTTCCAGCGCCAGTTGGGCCGGTGTAATTTCCAGGCTGCTGATCTTGTCGATCATAAAATTGTACGCAGAATAAGTATTGTTTTCGAGTCTCCGGATCGTTTCCTCATCATACTCCAGAACCCCCTGGTCATACAAGAGCAAACATATCTCTTTTCCCGACACTACATCGTCCAGAAGCAGATATTTATACAGCATATTCTGGAAATCGACATCATTTGCAAGTTCTGTCGAAATATAATCCAGCACTACATTATAGATTTCTTCGGAACTCAGATATGAGGATTCTGCCTCCAAACCGGAGACGTCCACCCAGTTCATGGATATGGCGTACTCCAGATATTCTTTCAGGCTGATAACTTCATCCCTGGTCCATGCCAGATAAGTCGGATCTTCCCGGTCGATAGCGCTGCTCATAAGAATATTAGCATCCCCCATCAGCACATTCGACACGATGTAGCTCATATAATTCTTCATCTCACGGCTCAGATTCTGATATGCCGTCGGGTTATCTGACCGAAGCTCCGACATAATCTGTCCGATCATCGTCTCCAGCCGGGACTGCATCCGCTGATAAACGGACTTCTCCAGCTCTGAAGCATTCTCATCGGAAAAGTCAGCGGCATCGATCACATGATTGTCTATCAACGCGTAGTAGACATCATAAATCGGAATCACAATATCAGAAGCCGAGCTGTTCGCTCCCGCGTTATATTCTTTCATGTTGCGGATCTTGGATACCAGAATGCCCGCCAGCCTCTGTTCAATAATATCATAGACTGCGATCTGCAGATCTTTGTCAATCGTAAGGTAAACGTCATTACCGGATTCAGGCTGCACTTCCTCTTCTACCTCCAGCACGTTTCCCATACTGTCCACGTAGATAATCTGGTAGCCCCTTGTACCCTGCAGCTCTGTCTCCATATACTGTTCGATGCCGGCTTTTCCTACAATATCATTAAGCTCATAGTCTCCGCCGTTTTCATTCAGGCTGTTCAGTTCCTCCTGGGACGCGCTTCCATTATATCCGATAATATTTGCGAAATACTCCGCGTCTGAATATACTCTCAGCGTGCTCTGGGAGATATTTACGCCCTGCAGACTGTCCAGATTCTCGGTGATCTCTGCAACTGTCTCGTCGCTGACATCCTCCGCAATCGTAGTAGCCACATACCTCTGATAATTATTCTGGGCCATGGCATAACGTATCGTCACCAGTTTCAGCCGTTCCTCCGGCGTGTAGTCTTCGGAGATATTGTATCTCTCTGTGCAGAGATATGTCATCATCTCGTCGGCGGTGGAAGTATACTCCTCCGGACTCATCTCGTCAATTGTCGCATACCCATACACATCTGCTTTAAAACGATTCAGCGCCGTACCGCTCTGGCTGAAAACATACTCTCCGTTTTCATACAGAATACCAAAATTACTGACCACGCTGTCCCCATGGGATTCTACGATCTCAATGACTTTTGCAATAGTATTGTTCAGTGTTTCTGTTTTTTTACGCGTATTCTGTTCCGAACCGTCATCTTCGATCGTGACCGAATACGAAAGCACATTATCCGCCAACACTTCTCCGTTCCGGTCGTAGATTCTACCTCTGGTACTGGGAATATTAACTTCCTTGCGGATCTGCATAGTAAAGTTCTCCGCATACTCCTCTCCCCGGATGATCTGCAGATAAAAGATCCTGACAAGCAGGATACCGAAAAAAGCCATGAATACCAACAATAAAACAAATACTCTCGATGTGACAAAATTTATAAAAGATTCTTTCAGGTCGTCAAACAAATTATCCGCTCCTTCAGGTGCTGTTCTTCTCCAGGCTCCGGTTTACCGAATAAATAATCCGGTAAAACACCAACGTCAAAATCACCGTATAAACCAGTTCAGGCAAAATGATCCTTGTCAAATAGTAGAAGAACGCGAAACGGCTCCTCATGAGGAACATTACCACATAAGTGCCAAGCCCATATGCCAGTTCACTGACTGAGATCAGAAAAATAGGAAGCTTGATGTCTTCACCGTAAAAGATACGGTTGAAATACCCGTTCACATACCCTATGTACATGTACATGACCGCATGCATTCCTAAAAGCCTTCCGTAGAAAATATCCTCCAGAAGGCCGCAGAAAAATCCTACCCAGAGCCCTTCTTTCTTTCCTCTCATAAACCCAAAGGAAGAGGTCAGGACTACGAGCAGATTCGGACTGATGGAACCGATCGCCAACGCTTTGAACACTGTGCTCTGCAGAAGAAAACTGACCAAAATCATCAGAGCCACAATAATTTTCCGCTTCATACTATCTGTTCCTTTCTGTCTTATTCTGATTCTGTTGCCTCCGCATCCACCTGCTGCTTCAAATCGGTAATAACCAGCACGGTAGTCAGATGCTCAAAATCCACTGCCGGCGTCAGGCTGCCGGATTTTGTCAGATTATTGGCATCCATCGATATTTCATTCACATACCCAATCAGTATCCCCTTGTGGAACTTCGCACTGGTGTGTGAGGTAACTACCTTGTCCCCATGTTCCACTTCATTGTCCTCATCCCGCAGCTGATTCAGCTGAAGCGTGCCTTCCGTCATCATCTCCAGGTCTCCGCGGACATAACACAGATCTGAGTTTTTCAGAATCATGGCGCTTACATTGCTCATATCGTCAATAATGGACCGGACCTGAGCCCAATCAGGCCCGACTTTCGTCACGATTCCCACCAGACCGCCGTCTGCGATCACATTCATATCCACCTGGATCCCGTCATTGGACCCTTTATCTATAATGAACATGTCGAACCAGTTTCCACTGTCTTTACCAATCACATTCGCAGCCATCGTATTCAGGTCCGAATACTCTTCTTCCAGGTCAAGCAGATCCCTCAGGTCTTCCAGTTCATACCGTTCCTGCAAAAGCGTATTGTTCTCCAGCGTCAGTTCCGCCACCTGCGCACGCAGCTCCTCGTTTTCGCTTCTGACTGCCCGCAGATCTTCCAGGTCATCCACCCGGCTCCTGGCCCAGCTTCCTGCCGCGTTGATTCCTCTCTGCACCGGAATCAAAATATAATTGGAGACTGTATTGAGCGGTCCTCCGTCGAAATCGGTTAGGAATGACAGGAACATCGCCCCGATACACAGAAACGTCAGTACAGCCAGCACATACTTGCTGGGAATATTAAACCGGTCTCTTCGTCTCATATTATACAGCTCCCGCCGTTATTCATATTTCTGTTCTTTAGTAACGAACGCCAGGGAACGGAATTCCTTGTCGTTAATCACTCTCGCCAGACCTCTTGCCACGCTCAGCTCCGGCTCATTATCTACAGTCACACGGATGCCGGATCGTTCCTGGATCAGCTGATCCAGTTTTCTGATCCTGGCCGATCCTCCGGTCAGATAAATGCCGTTGCGGATAATATCCACGCCCAGTTCCGGCGGAGTCCTCTCCAGAATCGACTTCACCGCGTCCATAATCACATTCAGCTGTTCTTTGATGGATTCATATACGAACTCTGTGGTAATCTCCAGCATCTGCGGCAGGCCGATCACCATATTGCGTCCGCAGATCTGCATGCTTCCCTCTTCCGGTTCCACCGCATAAGCCAGCTCTTTCTTGATATTTTCCGCCGTCTTATTCCCGATATAAAAATTATATTCTTTCCGGATCGCAGCCTGAATCGCATCGTCTATGGAACGGCCTCCAGTCTGGATCAGGCGGCTGATCACGGTGCCGCCGAGAGATAAAACAGAGATCTCGGTAGTCTCGGCTCCTATATCGATAACCATGACTCCCTGCGCTTCTTTCACATTGATATCAAGTCCCAGTCCGGCAGCTACCGGTTTATCTACCAGATAAACAGCCTTCGGCTTCATATTGGAATCCTGAATCAACATCGTAAAGCTGCGTTCCTGCATATCTGTAGGAAGCGCCACGAAGAACTCTGCCCCCCGAAGCTGTCCCTTGGTGTTTTTTTCCAGCAGGCTCTTCAAAAATGCCTGCATATAACTGATGCTCGCCAGATTGCCGTAAGACATAGGGCTGGACACTTGAATATTGGCAGGCGCTTTTTCGAACATGGCATACGCCTCGTCCCCATAAGCCAGCATCGTCTTTTTGTCCTGCACAGCCACCATGTTGTGCTGCATCAGATAGCTGTCCGCGTCCTTATGATAGATTTTCAGATGATAAGATCCGAAATCACAGCCAAAGCAATGATTGTTCATGGTATTTTCCCTCTTTCTCTGCAACGACTACAGGTAATTTTTTTCCCGGAGACTCACGTAAGCATGCTCTCCGATGATAATATGGTCTGTTAAATGGATTCCCAGCAGTTCTCCTGCTTCCTGAATCCTTTTTGTTACATTCAGGTCTTCTCTGCTGGGTCTGGCATCCCCGCTGGGATGATTGTGCAGCAGAATGATCTGTACCGCCCTGGCGGCCAGCGCCTCAAGGAAGATCTCCCGGGGAGAGACAATAGAAGCATTGACAGTTCCCTTGAATACATACTTTTCCTTCAGGAGACGCCCCTTCTGATTCAGCATCAGAAGCAGCAGGACTTCCTGCTCTTCATGGCGCAGATCCTCCATATAGTAATCTGCCACTTCCTCAGGGCTGCGGAAAAAGGTGCCTTCCCCCGCTTCTTCCCTCGCCATCCGGCGCGCAATCTCCAGTACACATTTCAGCTGAATCGCCTTGACTCTTCCGATTCCTCTGACAGAGGAAAGCTCGTCAAGGCTCATCCGGCGGATGCCGGTAAATCCTTCTTTCTCCGGCGCTGTCTTAAGGAGTTCTCCGGCCAGTTCCAGGACGCTTCGCCCTCTGGCCCCGGTTCTCAGGATGACGGCCAGAAGTTCCCGGTTCGTCAGTGCCTGCACCCCGTATCTCTCACATTTCTCATATGGACGGTCTTCCTCCGGAAGACTGTTCCACTGTTCATTCATATTCGGCAACCTCCGTTCCTGTCCTCCAGACACCCCGTCGGTTATCCGCATCTCCTTTAGTATCTGCTTTTTCCCGTCCTATATCCAGCGATAGACCAGAATTGCCAGCACGATCCCGACAATACTCGCGATCGTGATCCGGATCGTCATTCCAAATGTAAGTACCAGAATGCCCAGATCCAGGATAATCGGCGTCTCAATGCCAAACGCCTGTCCATAGTTCAGCCAGCTAAGCCCTGAGATTCCTTCCGTCAGACTTCCGATAAATCCGCCAAGCACAACGCCGGCCAGCACAAGCAAAAGCAGCGTCCAGCCATTTTTTGCACTCCTCATATGTAGGTTTACCTCCAAAAGCGATTCATTTAATCATACCATGGAGCATATCTTTTTGCAATCGCTTCTGCTATTTTTAATCCGTCCATGGCCGCAGACGTGATCCCGCCTGCATAACCCGCACCCTCTCCGCAGGGATAAATTCCTTTGATGATGCTCTCCATATTTTCTCCCCGCAGGATTCTCACCGGGGAAGACGTCCGGCTCTCCACACCGGACAGGACCGCATCCGGACGGTCAAATCCTCGAATCAGCGACCCGCAGCCCCGGATCCCTTCTTCCAGCGCCGCAGACAGTTCAGCCGGAAAGATTTCTCTTACATTAGAAAGCAGGTAGTTTCCTTTCATGCACGGTTCTACTTCTCCCAGGGCAGAGGAAGCCTGACTGGCACAGAAATCCCCGAACAGCTGCACCGGGATCTTTCCCTTTCCTGCCCGGAACGCGGCTGACTCCAGCCTGCGCTGAAATTCCACACCCGCGAGCACGCCTTCTTCCCCGAAATCATTCGGCGTCACCGTAACAATCATGGCGCTGTTGGCATTTCTGCCGTCCCTGGCGTGATAACTCATCCCGTTCACCGCCAGACACTCCGGTTCCGAAGAAGCGTTGACCACATATCCTCCCGGACACATACAGAAGGAATACACGCCCCGTCCGCTCTGCGTTTTCCGCGTTACTTTGTAGGAAGCAGCCGGCAGACAATCCGGATAATGTTCCCCGTACCGGCTCCTGTTCACCAGTTCCTGCGGATGTTCCATACGAACCCCCACAGCAAAGGACTTGGCTTCCATAGGTACGCCCAGATCATGGAGCATCTGAAAAGTATCTCTGGCGCTGTGCCCTATGGCCAGTACCACCTGTTCCGCTTCCAGATACTCTTCTTTCTCCATATCCCTGCGGCGGATCTGTATTCCTTTCACCCGGCCGTCTTCCAGGTCCAGTCCCGCCGCCTGTGTCCCGAAATGGACCTCTCCGCCCAGACTTACGATCTCTTTCCTTATATATGTCACAATATCTCTGAGCAGATCTGTTCCAAGATGGGGCTTCTGCACATACAGAATCTCCTCCGGAGCCCCTGCCTCCACGAAGATCTCCAGTACCTTCCGGTTTCTTCCGGACGTATCCTTAACTAAAGTATTCAGCTTTCCGTCAGAAAAAGTACCGGCGCCTCCTTCTCCGAACTGGACGTTCGACCAGGGATCCAGCACTCCCAGTTTCCAGAATGTCTCCACCGTTCTGGCACGGGATTCCACATCCTGCCCCCGTTCCAGAAGGATCGGCGCATATCCGGCACGGGCAAGCGCAAGGCCGCAGAACAGTCCCGCCGGTCCTGTCCCTATAATGACCGGACGGTGCGCCAGCCGCTCTGTCCCGGGTTTGGGGAACTGATAACGGACGCGCTGTGCTTTTGTCACCTGTTTTGGATGTTTTTTCAGTATGGCCGCTTCTTTCTTCACTTCCGCGTCTATAATATAGACATATTTTAATTCATCCCCTCTGGCGTCCAGCGACTGCCTCACGATCTCGTACCGTATCAGATCATCCGGACGGATTCTCAGCGTTTTCAGGATCTTCTCCCGAAGTTCCTGTTCTGTGTGGGGAATCTTCATTTTCAACTGTTGGATTCTCAGCATAATGTTCCTGTTCCTTCCGCCGCGGCGCTGCCTGCCAGATATCCGCTGGTCCACGCCCATTGAAGATTATAACCTCCGCATGCTCCGTCCACATCCAGCAGTTCTCCCGCCAGATAAAGTCCGGGCATACAGGCAGACTCCATGGTGATCCCTTTCAGTTCTGTAAGCGGGACGCCCCCTGTACAGACCTGCGCCTGCTCAAAACCGCGGCAGCGGACCACTGAAAAACGCAGTTCTTCCGCCTGCTTAATAAGCCGGTACTCTTCTTCCTGCGTCCACTGGTTCCGCTTCTTTTTCCGGCTGATCCCCGCCCGTTCCAGAAGCACCCCGGATAATTTCTCCGGAAAGACGCCCAAAAGCGTGTCTGTGCCGGAGCGCTCCCCGGTATACTCTCTGTTTTCTTCAAATACCCTTCTGGTCTGTCCGCTTCCCCGTCCTTCCCACAGATTCAGGCAGATCTCGCAGCGTCTCCCCTCCTTCAATGCCCGGGATACATACCGGCTCACCTGAAAGACAGGAATGCCGGACAGTCCATAGGAAGTAAACTGCACCTCTCCGGTCTCTTCTATACATGTCTCCCCGTCGATCAGGAGAACCACTTTCGCCTCCTGACGGATACCTGCCAGTTTCGCGCAGTCCTTTTCTGCCGCATACAGACCGGTAAGCGCGGGCAGAGGCGGGATCACGGTATGCCCGAAGCCTTCCGCCAGACGGTAACCGTCGCCGGTGGCTCCTGTCCCCGGAGCCGCCAAAGAACCGCATGCCAGGATCAGAACGTCGCCTTCATACTGCCATCCGGCTGTCTTCACCAGAAAACGGTTCCCTGTGTATTCTGCGGAAAGGATCTCCGTATTGCAGCCGCTCCGGACCTTCAGACGTTCTGCCTCCAGCCGGAGCGCCGACGCCACCGACGACGCCTGACCGTCCGCCGGATAAAGATATCCGTCCCTGTCCCTGGCCGGAATCCCCAGTTCTTCAAAGAACATCACCGCATCCTCCATTGAAAACCCTTTTAACGCCTGTTCCACAAAAGCCGGACAGCCGCTTCGGTAATTTTTCATATCCTGGTTCCGGTTGGTAAAATTGCAGCGGCCGTTTCCTGTGACCAGCAGCTTTTTCCCTGTCTGTTTATTTTTTTCCAGCAGCGTCACTTTCGCGCCCCGCCGGGCGGCCGCTATGGCCGCCATGAGACCGGAAGCGCCGCCGCCGGCTACCAGTATCTGTTTCCCGCTTTGCTTCATAGTTTCGCAATCCCCGCATCCACCAGCTTCTGCAGGGATTTCAGAATGCCGAATTTTGCATGCTCCCAGGTCAGTCCTCCCTGGAAATAGACTGCATAAGGCGGCTTAATCGGGCCGTCGGCAGACAGCTCTATGGACGATCCCTGGACAAAAGCGCCCGCCGCCATGATCACATCGCTGTCATATCCCGGCATGGCCCAGGGCTCCGGCTCCACATAACTGTCCACCGGGGCTGCCGCCTGGATCCCCTTGCAGAACTCGATCACGCCTTCCGGCGTCCCAAAGGTAATGGACTGAATAATATCATGCCTGTCTTCGCTGCCGTCCGGCAGTACGGAAAAGCCAAGTCTCTCGTAGACATTGGCAGCGAAAATGGCTCCTTTGAGCGCCCCCGCCGTCACTGTAGGAGCCAGGAAAAATCCCTGATAGAAGGACTGCATGACGCCCAGCGTCGCGCCCACTTCCTTCCCCAGCCCCGGTGATGTCAGCCGGTAGGCACAGTTTTCTACATATTCCTCTTTTCCTACGATATAACCGCCTATGGGAGCCAGGCCGCCGCCCGGATTCTTGATCAGGGAGCCTACGCACAGGTCGGCTCCCACGTCTGTCGGCTCGATCCGCTCCACAAATTCCCCGTAGCAGTTATCCACCATGCAGATCAGATCGGGTCGGATAGATTTTATGAACCTGATCACGTCTCCGATTTCAGACACCGATAAAGTTTTCCTGGTCTGATATCCCTTCGATCTCTGGATATGAATCATTTTTGTATGTTCACCGATCGCCGCCCGGATGCCTTCCAGGTCAAAGCTGCTGTCCGGCAGCAGATCCACCTGCCGGTATGTGATACCATACTCTGCCAGACTTCCTTTGGAGGGCCGGATACCAATGACTTCTTCCAGAGTATCGTATGGCTTTCCGGAAACTGCCAGCAGCTCGTCGCCCGGACGCAGATTTGCCGCCAGGGCAACTGCCAGCGCATGGGTTCCGCAAGTAATCTGGGGACGCACCAGCGCAGACTCCGCGTGAAAAGCGGCCGCGTACACTTCCTCCAGCGTATCTCTGCCCAGGTCATTGTAGCCGTAACCGCTGGTGGCGGCAAAATGGATGTCGCTGACCCGGCAGCGCTGCATGGCGCCCAGCACCTTCAGCTGATTATATTCCGCCGTCTCATCGATGGCGGCAAACCTTTCTTTCAGGCTTTCTTCCATCTTCTGTCCGTAGGACCAGGCCTCGCGGCTGATACCCAGGCTTTCATACATTTCTTCCAGATTCATCGGATCATCTTCCTCTCTCGCAATATTTCCAGCATGTGGGCGAGAATCGCCTCTTCCTCACACGCATAATCTTCTTTGTTCAGCCAGATCACATCCCGTTCTCTGCGGAACCAGGTGAGCTGGCGCTTGGCAAAATGGCGCGTATCTCTTTTCAGAATTTCCACCGCTTCCGGTAAAGTATATTCTCCGTCCAGGTACGCCAGAATCTCCTTGTAGCCCAGCCCCTGCATGGATACCATCCCCCGCCGGCAGCCCATCTCTTTCAGGCGCATCACCTCATCCACCAGGCCGTTCTCAAGCATCTTGTCAATTCTTTTTTCAATCCTGTCGTACAGGACGGTCCGATCTTCATTCAGCACAAAATAAGCAGACCGGTACGGGGACTCCTTCTCCCTCTGCTCTTCATTGTGTTCTGAGATCTTCTTCCCGGTCAGCCGGTAAAATTCCAGCGCGCGGATGACCCTCTTCACATTATGTTCATGGATCGCCTCCGCAGATTCCGGATCCACTTTTTTCAGTTCCTCATGGAGCCAGGAAGCTCCCCGGCTCTGCGCCAGCGCCTCAAGTTCCTGTCGGTACGGACTTGCCTCGTTTTCGGTAAAATCGATGTCATAAAGGATTGCCTGGATATAAAATCCGGTACCTCCCACCAAAATGGGAATATGTCCATGACTCCGGATCTGCTCCATGGCGCTTTTCGCCATCTGCTGGAACCGGACTACATGAAATTCTTCCCATGGCTCCAGTTCATCCACCAGATAGTGACGCACGCCCTGCATCTCTTCCGGTCGGATTTTCGCGGAACCGATATCCATATGTTTATAAACCTGCATAGAATCCGCGGATATGATCTCTCCGCCCACTGCTTTGGCCAGAGCGATGGACAGCTTTGTCTTTCCCGCCGCCGTCGGGCCGGTCAGGATAATAAGCGGCTCTTTTTCCATTCTTTATACAATCCTTTTAAATTTCTTTTCCAGTTCGTATTTGGTCATGGAGATAATCGTCGGTCTGCCATGAGGGCAGTTATACGGATTCTCCAGTGTCAGAAGTTCATCGATCAGCGCCTTCGCCTCTGCGGCGGACATGCGGTGATTCCCTTTCACCGCCGCCTTGCAGGACATGGTCGCCACACGATCCATGAGAGATTCCGAGCTGACATTTCCGGTAATGTCTGACAGGCTGTCCAGAAATTCCATCAGGATCTCATTCTGCGCCATACCTGGCAGATCCGCCGGAACTGCCCGCACCGCGTACGCCCGGTCCCCAAATTCTTCAATCTCGAATCCCATCTCCGCAAAACAACTCCGATACCGCAGAAAAAGTTCCTCTTCCTGCATGCTCAGATTCAGAATGATCGGAGGCGAAAGAATCTGCTGCTGAAACGCGCGCTCTTTCAGGTTCTTCATCAGGCGCTCATAAAGCACTTTCTCATGAGCCGCGTGCTGGTCAATGATATATAATTTATCCGCATACTGCACCAGCCAATAGGTATCGAATACCTGGCCGATGATCTCATGGCGCACCGCCGCTTCCTTTGAGAGCATTTTTCCGTCGAACAGCGTCATCTGCTCTGGCGCCGTTTTCACCGGCGCCGGCTCCGGTGAAACAGTCTTTTCCCAAACCGGCGTTTCCGGAACAGGCATTTTCGGCGCGGGGCTTTCCTGCACGGAAGCCCCGTATCCATTCTCTTCCTGCACCATATGCCGCTCTTCTACTCTTTTGCGCATCTGAGCCATGAAATATTCCAGATTTTTTTCCTGAGGAGTCACCGGCTCTTTCACAGGTTCCGGAGTCTTCCACATCTTTTCCAGCGGGACTTTTCTCTCTTCTTTTTTCTGGGATTCCGGCGTCCAGGGCCGCGCGGCACTTTCCTGTCTCTTCGGCTCTTCGGCAAATTTCACTTCCGGGATCAGCTCTTTTCCCGACAGAGTGTCCTTCACCGTTCTTTGCAGAAGGTCATAAACCAGGTTTTGGTTGCTGAAACGGATCTCCATTTTGGACGGATGCACATTCACATCCAGAAGCCGCCCGTCCACCTGCAGATCCAGGCACACAAACGGGTAGCGGTGCTGCATCATAAAAGTTTTATAGCCGTCCTCGATCCCCTTTGCCACAATCTTGCTTCGGACAAATCTTCCATTAACAAAATAATTTTCATAATTACGGTTTCCCCTGGATAATTCCGGCTTTCCGATAAAACCTCTGATTCTGAGCGGTCCCTCCGCGCGATCAACCTCAATCAGGCGCAGCGCCACATCTCTTCCATATACATGGTAGATCACGTCTTCCAGTTTCCCATTGCCCGGTGTCTGCAGTTTCATCTGCCCGCCGACGATCACCCTGAAAGAAATCTCCGGATGCGACAGAGCCAGATGTGTCATCATCTCATAAACAGCTCCCGCTTCTGCCATGTCTGATTTCAGGAATTTTTTTCTGGCCGGAGTATTATAAAAAAGGTTCCGTACAATAAAAGTAGTTCCGTCCGGAGCCCCGATCTCTTCCAGACTCTTCTGAACTCCGCCTTCAATCACGCACCGGCTTCCCATCGTCTGCTCCCTGGTTTTTGTGATCAGTTCCACCATGGCAACTGCGGAAATACTGGAAAGAGCCTCCCCCCGGAATCCCAGGGACCGTACTCCCTGCAGATCCTCAGCGCTTCGGATCTTACTTGTAGAGTGACGCAGAAAAGCCAACGGGATGTCGTCCTTCTCCATTCCGCTTCCGTTGTCTGTGATCCGGATCATGCCAACTCCGCCGTCACGGATTTCCACCGTCACCTGGGACGCTCCCGCATCCACCGCATTTTCCACCAGTTCTTTTACCACCGAAGCCGGACGTTCTACCACCTCGCCCGCCGCGATCTTGTCAATTGTCTGTTGATCCAGTACTGCGATCTTACCCATCTGCTTTTAAAGTCTCACCACCTGTTCTTCAGTTTATTCTGTAACCGGTAAAGTGTATTCAGAGCGTCCATTGGAGTCATATTGGAAATATCCAGCTCCTGAAGTTCCTTTACCACGTCGTCGTCTTTCACCGTATCAAATAGGGAAATCTGTTCCAGATCCACCTCATCATATCTCTTCGGTTTATTTTTCTGCTTCGTTTTCGCCCGGTTCTCCAAGGCAATATCCTTAGCTCTGGCAGAAATATCTGCCTGGCTTAATTCATCCACCAGTTCCTTTGCCCTCGCGATCACGCTGTCCGGAACGCCGGCCAGCTTTGCCACCTGAATACCATAAGACTTGTCTGCTCCCCCTTTGACAATCTTGCGCAGAAATACAATGTCGTCGCCCTTCTCCTTAACGGCAATGCAATAATTGTTGACTCCATCCATGGTGCCTTCCAGCTCTGTCAGCTCGTGGTAGTGGGTGGCAAACAGAGTCTTGGCTCCCAGGATCCGTTTGTCCGCAATATGTTCGATCACCGCCCAAGCGATGGCAAGTCCGTCAAAAGTGCTCGTGCCGCGTCCGATCTCATCCAGAATCAAAAGACTTTTCGGCGTAGCATTCCGGAGAATATTGGACACTTCGTTCATCTCCACCATGAAGGTGCTCTGCCCGCTTGCCAGATCGTCCGACGCGCCCACGCGGGTAAAGATACGGTCTACAATACCGATATCCGCACTGTCCGCCGGTACGAAACTTCCCACCTGAGCCAGCAGCACGATCAGCGCAGTCTGTCTCATATAGGTGGATTTTCCGGCCATATTGGGGCCGGTGATCACGGCGATCCGGTTGGCGCCGTTGTCCAGATAGGTATCGTTGGAGATAAACATCTGTCCCGGAAGCATCTGCTCTACCACCGGATGGCGTCCGCCTCGGATATCGATCACGCCCCGTTCGTTAATCTTCGGCTTCACATAGTGATTCCGGTCCGCCACATAAGCCAGGGAAGCGAACACATCCAGTTTCGCCACCGCCTTGGCGGTCTTCTGGATCCGGACCACTTCGGACGCGATCCGGTCCCTGATCCCCGTGAACAACTCATACTCCAGAGCGGTCAGTTTTTCTTCCGCTCCGAGGATCGTGTCCTCCAGTTCTTTCAGTTCCGGCGTAATATATCTTTCCGCATTGGTCAATGTCTGCTTGCGTATATAATCCTCAGGAACCAGATCCTTATAAGAATTAGTCACTTCCAGATAATAGCCGAATACCTTGTTGTATTTGATGCGCAGGTTTTTGATCCCCGTCCGCTCCCGTTCTTTCGTCTCGATCTGGGCCAGCCAGGATTTACCCTCTGTTTTCGCCTTCCGGAACTTGTCCACATCTTCATTGTAGCCGTCTTTCAAAATATTTCCGTCCCGCACGGACACCGGAGGATCCTCCTGAATAGACCGTTCCAGAAGGTCCTGCAGATCTTCCAGCGTATCCAGTTCTCCGCAGATCTCCCGCATCAGCGGCGTCTTAAGTTCCTGAAGCAGCAGACGGATCGGCGGCAGCATCTGAAGAGACGTCTTGAACGCGATCAGATCTCTGGGATTCGCAGTCTGGTAACTGATCCTGCCGATCAGTCTCTCCAGGTCGTAGATAGGGCTTAAATATTCCCGAAGCTCTTCCCTGGTGATCATCTGACTGTTCAGTTCTTCGATGGCGTTCAGCCGTCTCTCGATCTCCTCCCGGTCGATCAGCGGCTGCTCCAGATACCCTCTGAGTGTCCGGGCCCCCATGGCTGTCCTGGTCTTGTCAAGCACCCAGAGAAGAGACCCTCTCTTCTGTTTCTCCCTCAAGGTCTCCACCAGTTCCAGATTTCTGCGGCTGGAACTGTCGATAACCATATAGTTTCCGGATACATAGGGGATCAGCTTTGACAGGTGCTCCAGCGATGTCTTCTGAGTTTCGGTCAGATACCTCAGAAGCGCCCCGGCCGCTATGATCCCGCAGCCGAAATCGGAAACGCCCAGCCCTTCCAGAGATTTTACATGGAAATGATCCAGAAGTCCCTGTCTGCAGAGATCGTCGTCAAAATACCAGTTTTCCAGAGAATACATGGTGAATCCAAGACGGTCCTTCATGTCCTGGAAGTCAATGCCGCTCATCATCAGAGCTTCGTTGCACACTACTTCTCTGGGAGAGAATTTATACATCTCGTCCATCAGTTTCCGCGCCGAATCCACTTCCGTGACAAAATAATCGCCGGTCGTTACATCCGCAAAAGAAATACCGAACCGGTCGCTGACATAGACGATACTCATAATATAATTATTTCTGCTTTCATCCAGAGATTGTTCGCAGATATTAGTCCCCGGCGTCACGATACGCACCACTTCCCGGCGTACCAGTCCTTTTGCCAGGGCAGGATCCTCCATCTGCTCACAAATCGCCACCTTATATCCTTTGGATACCAGACGGCTCAAATACCCTTCCACCGCGTGATAGGGAATTCCGCACATGGGAGCCCGCTCTTCCAGACCGCAGTTTTTTCCGGTCAGCGTCAATTCCAGCTCTTTTGAAGCGATCTTCGCATCGTCGAAAAACATCTCATAAAAATCGCCCAGGCGATAAAATAAAATGCAGTCCTTGTACTCTTCTTTTGTTTTCATGTACTGCTGCATCATTGGTGTAAGTTCTGCCACAAATTTACCTCTCTTTACCATACCGGCAGGGTTTATCCCCGCAGTGCGCGCCTTTGTTCCCATCTGACGCACTGCTTATTGTTTTCCCGGACATTATAGCACAAGGGAAAAATCCGGTAAAGAAATTTTACCGGTCTTCTTTATAGGATTTTCCCGTTGTTTCATCGCCATAATCATAAGATGCAGGGACGACCGCTTTTCCATCGGACACTTCTGCTTCATATGGATTGACAATCACCTGGTCTCCTTCAGACAGTCCGCCGGTCACTTCTGTCTTTCCGCCGCACTGCAGGCCGGTCTCGATTCCGCAGTATACGGCTTTCCTTCCCCGTACCACATAAACGCCCACTTGTCCATCCTCATCCGGCATAACAGCGGAGACCGGAACCTGCAGAACGTGTTCTTTTCTCACAGCCTCAAATTCCACCGTGATTTCCTGACCGGCGCCGACTCCTTCCGGAAGATCCGCCTCCAGAATCACCTCGCACCGGCTCTCTTCGATTCCCAGCGCAGACAGTTCCTGTGTGGCGATCTCAGACACGAAAGAAACACTTCCTTCCAGCACAGTTCCATCTGCCAGGGTGAGCGTGGCCTGATCTCCCTCTTCCAAAAGCGATGCCTGCGTGTCCAGAAGGTCCGCGGACACTTCCATATTCCCGGTCTCATAGATCCGGTACAGCGGCTGGTTTACCTGTACGTAGTCGCCCTCTTCTACCAGAACCTCCCACACCGTTCCTGCATAAGGAGCCTCTATTCCATCTTTATCCAGTCTGTTTCTGATCTGTTCCATCTGAATGTCCAGCTGATCTGCCGCCGCCTCTGTACCGGCAGACACCGCGCTTCCGTTTCCATCCAGAATCCCCAGCTGGCTCTCATAAGAGGCAATCGTATCCTCATAATATGTTCTTGTACTCTCCATCTGAACATTTTCAGCATCTGCCAGTGCCTGTTCCGCAGACGCTCTTGCTGCTGCCAGAGAACTCAGCTGCGCATTCTCAGAAGGATCGTGAGAATCTGCATATTCATCATACGCCCTCCAATAGGCAATATTTGCTCTGGTAAAATTTTCCTGTGCAGCAGCCAGCAGCTCTGCAGCGTTACCATTTTCTCCATAAAGCTGCTCATACTCCAGCTTCAGTTTCTCCAGTTCGTTCTCCAGCTGCTGTCTGTTCATCACAATCTCTGCCCTTGCTGCGCTGCCGTCTTTCAGCACACCGGTCTTCTGAAGCTCCAGAGACGCAAGCTGATCCTCCAACTCACCTCTGGCCTCCGAATCATCCAGCTGAATCACATTTTCTCCCGCCTCCGCACGAGCTCCGCTGCGCAGTTTTATCCCTGTCACCTGACCGGCCAGAGGAGCGCATATATAACTGCTCCGGGCCGGTGTGGCCGTTCCCGATACCGTAAAAGTCTCCGTCAGGTCTCCTACTTTTGCCGGCTCTGTCTCCACCCGGACCGGGCGGAACAGATACCACAGACCTGCAGACAAAATACACACAGTCATTACCGATGCCAGCACGATTTTTACTTTCTTTTTCATATCCGTATCTCCTTTACTCCCGTTCCTTCAAAAGCTCCACCGGAGAAATCCTTCTCAGCTTCCCCAACATCAGCCTGGAACTGACAAACACAGCCCCGAACATCAGGACCGCCGACACTGCCAGGGCATCCACGCTCGCAAAATCCGGAATGCTGTACATTTCTGTAGTCATCGTAAGCGATATTGCCCTGCTTGCCGCGAAAGTCAGCGGTATTCCTATGATAATTCCCCCCGCAGTCAGAATCCACTGTCCTACGCTCAGGACTTCCAGACACTGTCCTGGACGGAGCCCCAGCATCATCATCGTAGACAATTCCCTTTTCAATTCCTCAAAACTGATCAGCGCACTGGTATGCAGCACAGAAAGTCCGATCAGAATCCCTAAAAAAACCATGCACCCGATCATCAGTTCAAAACTTTGCATCATGGTATCCCATTTCTGCAGACGGATCTGCCGGCTCTGCACTCCGGCCACCACCGGCGATTCTTCAAACAGCTCTCGCACCTCTTCTTCTGCTCCCTGCGCAGTTTTCAAAAACAAACCGGTGCATACATCCCGGTATTCGCTGATCTTCCCAAGCCCTTCACAGGACATATAGACAGTCGTTCCCAGATACTGTTCCAGGATTCCTGTCACCGCTGCGCTGGAAATACGTTCCTGAGGATATGCGATCTTTACATCAATCTGATCCCCCACCTTTACGTCAAGAGTTCTTGCCATATGAACAGATATTACCACTCCCTCGGAAGCTACGTGAAGAGTTCTTCCCTGTTCATCATACAGATGACAGAGCTCTGAATCCCGGGGAATCGCCTGTACAGTCACATCCATCTCCGCCTCATCTCCCATCAAAACAGCGGGCACTTCCGCAAAAGGCTCCGCCCTCTCAATCAGGCTGCTCTGTACAGACCCGGTCACACGGGACGTTTTCAAAGGTTCTTCAAAATATACCGTATAATCTTGCTTTTGTAATTTCTGCAGATAATCCAGCAGATACACATCCAGCAGAGAATTCATGGAGACCAGCGTAGCGGTGATCATAAACGCGCAGGCAATTCCAATCAGTGAAAGAACACTTCTTTTTTTATTTCTTCCAATACCCCGGACCGCCATAATTCCCGGAACTGTAAACAGATTCAAAAATCCGGGAATCCGTTCCGCCGCCGTGGCCTTTGCGCTCTTCGGCGCAGGAGGGCGCATGGCTTCTGCCGGGGCTGACGCCGCCACCCGACGGGATGCCTGAAAGCTCACCAGCGCGCAAAAACTTCCGGCCAGCAAAATTCCAAAAAGCAGATACTTCATCGATATGGGGGCTGACGCCTCCGGAAGATTGAAATAAGTCCGGTAATACTCTACTAAAGGGCGGGCGCATACATTCCCCAGCAGACCGCCCGCTGCGCCTCCCAGCACCCCGATGAATGCTCCGTATCCCAGATAATGAATCCCTATGATTTTCCGCGGAATTCCCATAGCACGCATGGTACCGATCTGAATCCTCTGCTGATCCATCATTCTGTGCATGGTAATATACAGAATGATGGCGGCTACCGCCAGAAAAAGCACCGGAACCACCGCCGCCATAGCGTCCAGCTGCTCCAGTTCTGATTCCATAATAGAAGCCGAAGTCTGATCCTTTCTTCCATAAACTCGATAGCATCCATAAGGATCCAGAAGCGTTTCCACCTCTTCTTTCACATCTTCCACCGTATATCCCGGTAACAGAATAAAATCAAAATTATTGGCCAGATTTTCCATCCCGAACAGCTCCGCCATCGTATCGTAAGGTATGAACGCCGCGTCATAAGTCTCCGGATCCGGAATCATTTCCGCGATATTTCTTACAATATAAATATTCTCCGGAGATATGCCTCCCCCTGTAATCTCCAGTTCCACTTCCTTTCCGGAAATCAAAATCCGAAGCTTGTCCCCCGGTTCTAATCCTCTGGCATTTAAAAAAGCATTCCCTACTACCGCCTGCCGTTTCCCCTGAAGCGCGTCCGACCCCTGAAACAACATGGGCACATCCAGTCCTCCCGGTTCATAAGAGATCAGCAGCAGATATGCTTCTTCATCTCCGGTATCCGCCAGCCGGACTTCTTTCACGATTCTCCCGCCAGCCTGTCCGATCCCCGGTATCTGTTCCAGTCGGCGGCTCATGGCTGCGGGGGCTTCATGGACCTCCGCAAATCCGTCCGCAAAAGCGCTGGACTCGTACAGCGCCTTCTGAGACGCCGTCAGATGATCTGCCGCCACGGAAAGCACACAGTATCCGCAGAATCCCACACCTACCACAAGAATACAGATCAAATAGGCCGCAAGGCTTTTTCTCATATCCCGTACCATTTTAAGATACAACAGTTTTACCATTGCAGTTCCTCCGCAGCAACCGGACAACGATTCGTTTCCACACGTACGATTTTTCCATCTTTCATATGAAAGACCCGATCCGCTACTCTTGCCATCTCCGCATTATGAGTAATAGTGACGACAGGACATCCCAGCCGCTCCCTTACTTCCAGCAAAAGCTTCACTACTGCAATACTGTTTCTGGAATCTAAAGCTCCTGTAGGTTCATCACAGAGCAGAATCTCCGGATTTTTGACAATCGCCCTGGCTATAGAGACTCTCTGTTGTTCGCCGCCCGACATCTGGGAAGGAAAATGTTTCATCCGGTCTGAAAGCCCTACCAGTTCCAACACCTCCCCAGCACTGCGGGCCCCTTTCGTAATACTAGCCGCCAGTTCTACATTTTCTTTCGCAGTCAGAGTCGGAATCAGATGAAAGAACTGAAACACAAATCCTACCGCATCCTTTCGGTAATCCGAAAGCTGTTCCGACGTAAAATCCGATATCTTCTGTTCTCTGTAATACAATTCTCCTTCACTTGGACGGTCCATCCCGCCCATCAGATTCAGCATGGTGCTTTTCCCCGAGCCGGAAGGTCCCAGCACTACAATAAATTCTCCCGGCAGGATTTCAAAAGAAACCTGATCCAAAGCTCTCACGGTCACACCGTCTCCCTCGTACCATCTGCTCAGATCTTTCCCTTTCAGTACCCATCCGTTCATTTATATATCCTCCTGAACGTACTGTTTCATTCTCACTCACTATCGCATGGTTTCCTCTTTCTGTCAACACAGGCGCAGGTGATCTTCCGTGAAAAAATATCTCATTCTTGACAAAGGAAAAAAATTAAAAGATAATGATTAATACAAATACCCCCAAGGGTATGCACAGGAGGTGGAAGATATGAAACAATGCATGGATGCCGACAATCTTCACCGGCGTCTGAAAAAGATCATCGGCCAGGTACAGGCCATCGACCGCATGATTGATGAAGATATTCCCTGTGAAGATATCCTTTCACAGATAAATGCCGCAAAATCCGCGCTTCACAGAGCAGGCCAGATCGTCCTGGAAGGACATATCAAGCACTGCGTCCGGGATGGTATCGAGCATGGTGACGCCGATAAGACCATCGCCAGTTTCACAAAGGCAGTGGAACGGTTTGCAAATATGAATTAGGCCCCAAAAAGGGATCTGTCCGACTTTCCTGCCGGGACAGATCCCTTTTCCGTACACTTTATTTAATTCATTCTCAACGCCTCAATAGGATTCATCCGGGCCGCCTTTTTAGCCGGATAGATTCCAAAAAAGATGCCTACCGCCGATGAGAAGAGCGTCGCTCCCACGATAGCGCTCACACTGACGGCAGGGGCGAACCCTACCATAGGAATCGAGCATATTCCGTACGCTCCGGCAATTCCCAGGGTAATTCCTATCAGGCCGCCGATACAGGTAATAATCGCCGATTCCGCCAGAAACTGTATCAGAATCGACTTTGTTCTGGCCCCAAGTGCTTTGCGGATACCGATCTCACGGGTACGTTCCGTCACTGACACCAACATGATATTCATGACTCCAATGCCGCCTACCAGCAGAGAAATCGCAGCCACCAGCATAATAAAGATCGTGATCATGTCCAGCACCTGAGACACCGCTGCCATCTGGCTGTCAAAGTCTTCCATCAGAAACGCATCCTGTCCCACCATATCATGACGGCTTTCCAGCAGCCGGATCGCTTCTTCCGCAACCTGAGTCGTATACCCGGTCTCTCCAAATATATACACGGAATCCGTATCATTGTACGTCGCCCAGTAAGAATCGGAAGTTAAGGGAACCGAGATGTCCAGATAGCTTCCGGTTCCGGTTGAGACAAAGGTCCCTTCCAATGCCTGTTTGACGCCAACAATCCGCATATCTTTGATCTCGCTTCCATCGTCCATCTCAAACGTCATGCCTACCACATCCGCGGTGCCGAACATCTGAATCGCAGATTCCTCCGCGATCACAGCCACATCCTGACCTGCGTCATAGTCGTCCCAGGAAAACCATGAACCATAGAGCATGGTAGGATTCGTGGCATTCCGGTAATCCGGATTGGCATAGTCCACCAGTGCTTCAAAATTTCCTTTGGGTGTCTCAACTGCATTCAGCATACTGTAGACGGAGCTGGCCCCCTTTACATGATCCAGTCCGCGCAATGCCTCCCGATCCTCCTCTGTGATCACCGGAATCTCGCCTTCCAGATTGCTGTTGGCATAAATATAAATCTGTCCTCCGGCAACAGAAGACAGTTCATCTTCCATCGCCGTCTTGGCTCCATTCCCGATGGACATGATCAGGATCACCGAAGAAACGCCGATGATGATACCCAGCATGGTGAGAAACGATCTTCCCCGGTTCATCCGGATGTCACTGACCGCCATCTTCAAATATTCCCAAAGCTGTCCCATGCGTCAGCCCTCCACTGCCGTAACCTGGGCTCCTTCTTCCAGACCGGTTCCGATACTCAAGACTACTTGTTCCGTCCCGTCCAGGCCGCTTTTGATCTCCACCAGTTCTGAAGAAGAAATACCCGTCTCCACGGTTCTGGTCTCCAGCACCCCGTTGTTGACCACATATACAAAGCTGCCATCCTTGCCCACATTTACTGCTTCTATAGGCACTGCGATCACATTTTCCGCCTTATTGCCTTCGATCGTCACTTTCGCATCCACTCCCAGGAAGATGTCCGCGTCCGGATTGTCGATATGTATCTCACCTTCCACCACAGATGCGCCTTTATCATTCTTGGTGGCAGATTTGCTGATTCTGGTCACAGTGCCTTCATATTCTTTGTCCACTACAGTGATCACTGCTTTCTGCCCTTCTTTTACCTTCTCCAGATCACTCTTGTTCAGAGAAATGATCACGCAGACGTCTTCGTTGCTTTCCACGGTCAGAAGCTCGCCGTTCTCTTCCGCGACGCCGCCTTCTACCGCCTTGATATCCGTGACCACACCGCCGAACTCTGCCTTCAGACCGTCTTTTACTTCCTCCACAGCGTTTTCTACTTTATCCGCCTGCAGCGCTGCCAGATCTTTGGTTGCCGTCACCTGTTTCTTTGCGCTGGCTGTAAGCACCGCATCCTCGGAAGCCGACTGGATAGATTTCTGCTCCGCCAGGTTGCTCTCGAACTCTGCCAGTTCTTCCTGTTTCTGCGTCAGATCGTTATTCGCCTGATCGATCATGGACTGCAGCTCCGCGGAGCGGTCTTCCCATCCTTCTTTCTGCGCATCTCTCAGATGGCATCCAAGATCCGTCACATACTGTCTCAGGGCGCTTACGCTGGCTTTCCAGTCCGCCACCTGCTGCTCCAGGATCTCCACGTCATGGCTGGAACGGCTGTACTCCGCCGCTTCCGCAGCGCTCTTGTTCACCGTATCCTGATAGCTGTAATATGCTTCATCATTCTGCAGCGACGCTTCCTGCCTGCGTTCCTCCAGATCCGCGGCGTCATATGTCAGCAATACGTCGCCTGCCGCCACAGTATCTCCCACATTCACCTGGCACTCTCCCACTTTCGCGCTGAGCGGGGAAAAATAGGTTTTCTTTACCTCTGTCTGCACTGTACCGCTGGTGTCCACCGTCTGTTCAATGGTCGCCGTTTCCGCGCCGCGGACCGTCACTACCGGAAGCGGGGACGGAGCAAGCATCCTGCTGATGATAAAAAGCGCCAGGCAGGCCGCCACCGCGCCCATGATGATCTTTTTCCTTCTTTCTTTCTTCTGTGCCGGAGTCAGAACTGTTTTTTCCTTTTTCTTCCGGCCCTTCTTCAGAGCAGGCGCCGTATCTTCCAGAGAGACCAGTTCCAGGCCTTCCTGGTTCTCGATGATCTCGGTCTCTTCTTTTTTATGATTTTTCAAGAACTTTTTCATACCCTTCCGTTTCTCCTTCATTCATATAGTCTGCTTCGATTCTTCCATCCTTAATCCGGATCACCCTCTTTACCTGAGCGGCGATATCATTGTCATGCGTGATCAGGATTACTGTCCTTCCGCTTTTATGCAGATCTTTCAGCACGCTCATAATATCCTGGGTGGAATGAGAATCCAGATTTCCTGTGGGCTCATCCGCCAGAATCACCGGCGGCCTGGCCGCAATCGCCCGGGCGATCGCCACTCTCTGCTGCTGTCCTCCGGACATTTCATTGGGCTTGTGATTAATCCGGTGGGACAGCCCCACCGTCTCCAGCGCGTCCAGCGCCAGCGCCTCCCTTTCTTTCCTCCCGACTCCCCGGTAGATCAGCGGCAGTTCCACATTTTCCCTGGCCGTCAGATTCGGGATCAGATTAAATCCCTGAAAGATGAAACCGATCTCCAGATTCCGGATATCGGACAGTTCATCATCAGTCAGATGGGACACATCTTTTCCGTTCAGGTAATAGCTTCCGGATGTAGGAACGTCCAGACACCCCAGCATATTCATCAATGTGGACTTTCCGGAACCCGAGTGACCGATGATCGCCACAAATTCTCCCCTGTTGATCTTCAGGCTCACATGGTCCAGAGCACGCACCTCATTCTCGCCGGGATTGTATATCTTACACATGTCCCGTACTTCCACCAGCGTCTCCAAAGCGCCATACACTCCTCTCTCTGCCTCATTCTGGTTTGTATCAATATATTATTGTTTTAATCATCTAATACAATAATATATTTTCGTTTGTCTGTCAAGATGACTCCTTCGGACTTTCTATAAGATAACATACTTTTTTTCAAAAATGCGGATCTTTGGAAATTCTTAAGAAAACTTCACCTTTCTTTAGGCTGTGTAAAAAAATGAATTGTATCTTTCCCCTTCCCATGCTTTTTGATATAATAATAACGAACTTGCAAATCATAAAAACTTTACTAAGAAAACGGAGGTTTCTATCTATGCCAAACATTACCGAAAGCATCCGCTATGTGGGTGTCAACGACCATCAGGTAGACTTGTTCGAAGGACAGTATGTGGTCCCCAATGGTATGTCTTACAATTCCTATGTGATCCTGGACGAAAAGGTCGCTGTCATGGACACGGTGGATATCAATTTCACTCACGAATGGCTGGACAATGTAGCCAATGTCCTGAACGGACGCAAGCCGGATTATCTGGTCGTACAGCATATGGAGCCGGATCATGCGGCAAATATCCAGAATTTTGTAAATACTTATCCGGACACCGTTGTAGTATCCACGGAGAAAGCATTTGCCATGATGGACAACTTCTTCGATATGGATATTGAGAACCGCAAACTGGTCGCAGAAAACGGAGGTTCCCTGTCTCTGGGCAGCCACGTGCTCAATTTTGTCTACGCGCCCATGGTACACTGGCCGGAGGTTATGGTGACTTATGAGAGCACGGAAAAGGTTCTGTTCTCCGCAGACGGCTTCGGCAAATTCGGCGCTCTGGATGCGGAGGAAGACTGGGACGACGAATCCCGCCGCTATTACATCGGCATCGTTGGAAAATACGGCGCTCAGGTGCAGGCTCTCTTAAAGGCGGCATCCGGACTGGATATCTCTATCATCTGCCCGCTGCATGGACCGATCCTCACTGAAAACCTGGGCCACTATCTGGAGAAATACAATATCTGGTCCTCCTACGCAGTGGAAGAAGAAGGCATCATGATCGCCTATACTTCTGTATATGGCCATACAAAAAAAGCAGTGGAGATTCTGGCAGAGAAACTGAAAGCAAAGGGATGTCCGAAAGTTGTAGTCTACGACCTGGCAAGAGACGACATGTCCAAGGCCGTTGCGGATGCTTTCCGTTACGGCAAACTGGTACTCGCTACTACCACTTACAATGCCGGCATCTTCCCGTTCATGAGAGATTTCATCGAACATTTGACCGAGCGTAATTATCAGAACCGCACCATCGGCCTGATTGAGAATGGTTCCTGGTCCCCGCTGGCAGCCAAAGTTATGAAGAACATGTTCGCCGACAGCAAGAAGATCTCCTGGCTGAACAATACCGTCCGAATCATGTCCGCTGTGAAGAGCGAAACGCAGGACCAGCTGGAAGCTATGGCAGACGAGCTTTGCCGCGAATATATCGCCCAGTCTCCGGAAGCAGCCAACAAGAACGACCTGACCGCTCTGTTCCGGATCGGATACGGCCTGTACGTGGTTACTTCCAACGACGGTAAAAAGGACAACGGCCTGATTGTCAACACAGTTACCCAGGTATCCGACAATCCCAACCGTGTAGCTGTCAATATTAACAAGGCAAATTATTCCCATCACGTGATCAAACAGACCGGCATCATGAATGTGAACTGCCTCTCTGTAGAAGCTCCGTTCTCTGTATTCCAGAACTTCGGTTTCCAGAGCGGCCGTGTAGCGGACAAATTTGCAGGATGGGCAGAGGTACGTTCGGACAACGGCCTGCGCATCCTTCCCAAATACATCAACGCTGTTATTTCTCTGAAGGTAGAACAGTACGTGGATCTGGGATCTCACGGCATGTTCATCTGCTCTGTGGCAGAGGCGCGCGTCATGAGCGACAAGGATACCATGACCTACACCTACTATCAGAACAACGTAAAACCGAAGCCTCAGACCGAAGGCAAGAAAGGTTTTGTCTGCAAGGTATGCGGATATATCTACGAAGGCGATGTGCTTCCGGATGATTTCATATGCCCGCTGTGCAAACACGGAGCGGTTGACTTTGAACCGATTCAGTAAATACACTGCTTCGCGCGGAATCCGGAAACAAATTATGATCCAATAGATTGACGGACATCAGTATTTTTGCTGATGTCCGCTTTTCTATTTCAGATCCTTGACGTATTCCGAAAAAAACCTTATTCTGAAAATAGAAGCGAACAGACTGCATGACTGTTTCTTCTGACCACAGAAACCATAGAAGACGCCGAAAGGCTGATGGCTGAATATCCGTGGCTGGAAGATATCTACAAAGAGATCGCCATGCTCCGCCAGAAGCCGGAGGAGGTGCTGCATATGTTTTCGGAAGCATTAAAGATCATGGACCGGAATACGGTGCATTATATGATTGAAGAACAGCAGAAAGAGCTGGAAGAACAACTGGAAAAATTGAAAGAGCAGCAGAAAAAATCTGAAGAACAACAGAAAGAATTAAAAGAGCAACAGAAACTGCTTTCTGAGAAAGATCAGGAGATCCATGCAAAGGATAAAACAATCCAATCAATGAATCAAAAACTGGATATACAGCAGCAGGAAATCGAGGCTCTGAAAAAGCAGTTGGCAGCTCTTCAGAAACAGGAAATCTAAGTTAAAAGTTTTCAAAAATCCCGCAGCGGATCCTCTAAAACCGAGAGTCCTCTACGGGAATTTTAATTATCTCTTCGTCTTTACAATCTCCAGTATATACGCCCACATCCGCTCCACAGAAGAAATGCTCATGCGTTCTTCCGTCGTATGGATATCCCGGATCTCGGGACCCATGGATACGCAGTCCAGATCCGGAATCTTGGCGGCCAGAATGCCGCACTCCAGGCCGGCATGGATCACCTGGATCTCCGGTCTCTTCCCGAACATCTTTTCATAGATGCGCACCATATCTTCCCGCAGTCCGGAGTCTTTGCGATATTCCCAGGCAGGGTAGATGCCGCCCGTTTCCGCAGTGCCGCCCATATATTCCGTCAGGATCTCCATTTTCCTCGTCAGATACCTTTTTTCTGTCTCCACAGAACTGCGCAGCGCGTAAGAAAGGGACAATCCATGCTCGTCAGTCCGCATGATTCCCAGATTCAAAGAGGTCTCCACCAGTCCCGGGATATCCCTGCTCATGGCCTGCACCCCATCCGGAAGCGCCAGAAGAAGCGCCAGAGATGCTTCCGTGCTTTTCTCGTCAAAAGCGTCTTCTCCCGTTTCATCACCGTACTGAAGCTGCACCTGGAGCTCCGGATCCGTAAGGGCGTACTCCTTTTTCAGTTCTTCCCCGCATACGGCACAGATCTCTTCCAGTTTATAGGTTTCCTCAAAGGGAACGAGCAGTTCTGCCCTGCTCCATGTGGGAATCGCATTGTCTTTCTCTCCGCCGTCCAAAGATACGATCCAGTAATGCACTTCTCCCCGCAGAGCGCTGAGCACTCTGGCAAGCAGTACGTTGGCATTCCCACGTCCTTTATCAATCTCTGTGCCGGAATGTCCGCCCTGCAGACCGGTCAGTGTCAGCTCTGCCGCCTTTCCTTCTGTATGCTCCCTCCTTGCAGGAAGCCGTATCTCCATGCGGCTGCCGCCCGCGCAGCCCGCAAGCAGTATCCCTTCTTCTTCCGAATCCAGATTCAGTACCGTATGCCCTTTCAGCATGGATACATCCAGCGCCGCAGCGCCTTCCATGCCCACCTCTTCGCAGGTGGTAAAGATCACTTCCAGTCTGGGATGGGGGATACGGTCGTCATCCAGAAGAGCCAGCGCGTACGCCACGGCAATGCCGTCGTCGCCGCCCAGCGTGGTCCCTTCCGCATATACCCAGTCTCCTTCCGTTCTCAGATCCAGGCCGTCTTTTTCAAAATCAATGGGACTCTCCTCTTTTTTGACGCATACCATGTCCAGATGTCCCTGGATAATCAAGGGTTCCGCATCCTCATACCCGGCAGAAGCCTCTTTGATGATCACCACATTCCAGGCCTCATCCTGGTATACCGTAAATCCTCTCTCTTCCGCGAAGCGGACGCAGTAATCGCTGACCGCCTTTTCGTTGTGGGAACCGTGGGGAATCCCGCACAGTTCCTCAAAATAACGCCATACGCCCTCCGGCGCCAGTCCCTGTAATTTGTTCATATATCTTTTCCTCCCCGTTTTGATCCGCGCCGGTGAGGGAGAGCTTCACCTCAGCGCTCTGCGATCATCTGGCGCAGCATCTGGAATGCTTCCCGGATTCCGCCCACTTCATCTATGATTCCCTCCTGGACCGCCTGTTTCCCCACCAGCACGCTTCCCACATCTTTAGTCAGTTCTCCGGTCTCCAGCATCAGTTTCATCAGCCGGTCCATCCGCACGCGGCTGTGCTCTACGATAAAACTGCAGATCCGGTCCTGTATCTTCTGAAAATAGTCGAACGTCTGCGCCACGCCAATGATCAGCCCTGTCATCCTGACCGGATGAATCATCATCGTTCCCGTAGGCACGATAAAAGAATAATCTGTAGACACCGCCAGCGGCACTCCGATGGAATGGCTCCCGCCGAGCACCAGCGACACGGTTGGCTTGCTCAGAGACGCGATCATCTCCGCGATGGCGAGTCCGCTCTCCACGTCGCCGCCCACCGTATTAATCAGCACCAGAAGGCCGTGAATCTGCGGATTTTCTTCCACTGCCGCCAGCATGGGAATTACATGTTCATATTTTGTCGTTTTACTGTTTGCGGCCAGGCATTCATGCCCTTCGATCTCTCCGATCACCGTCAGAATCTGTATATGCGATTTCTTCGGATCCGGCAATAATTCCTCCGGCTGCCCGTATTTTTCCAAAGTATCCTGTTCTGCCATAAAAAAACCAGCCTTTCTTCCATACTGGTATCAGTATGGACAAAAGGCCGGCCGTTTATTCTCTTTTGGTTCCCTTATACCTGCTCCAGAGCCTGCTCCAGATCATCTATGATGTCCTGTGGATTCTCGATCCCCACAGACAGACGGATCATGCCCGGAGTCACACCGGCTTCCTTAAGCTGTTCGTCATTCATCTGCCTGTGCGTATGGCTTGCCGGATGCAGCACACAGGTCCGTGCATCCGCCACATGGGTAACAATGGCGCAGAGCTTCAGGCTGTCCATGAACCGTACCGCGTCCTCTTTCGTGCCCTTCAGTCCGAAAGAAAGTACGCCGCAGGTACCGTTCGGCATATATTTCTGAGCCAGTTCATAGTACTGGTCCCCTTCCAGCATCGCACAGTTGACAAATTCCACCTTGGGATGGTTCTTCAGGAATTCTGCCACTTTCTTCGCGTTGCTGCAATGCTTTTCCACCCGCAGCGGCAGCGTCTCCAGTCCCACATTCAGCAGGAAAGAGTTCATCGGAGATGGAATACTTCCCAGATCTCTCATGAGCTGGGCCGTGGCTTTCGTGATAAACGCCTTTTTTCCGAACTGTTTCGTATAGATTACGCCATGATAAGTCTCGTCCGGAGTGGTCAGTCCCGGGAATTTCTCTGCATGAGCGTCCCAGTCAAAATTACCGCTGTCCACGATGCATCCGCCTACTGCCATCGCATGCCCGTCCATATATTTCGTAGTGGAATGTGTCACGATATCAGCCCCAAATTCAAACGGGCGGCAGTTAATCGGCGTGGCAAAAGTATTGTCCACGATCAGCGGCACACCGTGCGCATGGGCCAGATCCGCAAATTTCCGGATATCCAATACCACCAGCGCCGGATTGGCAATCGTCTCCCCTACTACTGCTTTAGTATTGGGACGGAAAGCCTTTTCGATCTCTTCTGCCGGCGCATCCGGATCTACAAAGGTACATTCAATACCCATCTTGTGAATCGTCGCCGCGTACAGATTAAACGTTCCTCCATACACTTTGGCAGAACACACGATATGATCTCCTGCCTGGCACAGATTGGCGATGGTATAGAAATTCGCAGCCTGACCGGAAGAGGTCAGCATCGCCGCCACGCCGCCTTCCAGTTCGGCAATCTTCGCCGCAACCGCGTCGTTGGTAGGATTCTGCAGACGGGTATAGAAATATCCCTCTGCTGCCAGATCAAACAAAGCCCCCATCTCTTCCGAGGTGTCGTATTTAAATGTGGTGCTCTGATAGATCGGAAGCACTCTGGGTTCTCCGTTTTTCGGTTTCCATCCGCCCTGCACGCAGATGGTATCCGGTCTGAATGGTTTCTTCATGTGTACGTCCCTTCTTTCTGCTGTTTCGCCCGGAGCAGCCTTCACGGCGTCCTTAGCGCTAATTCATGTACCGGTTCTTCAGTTCCAGAACCATTTCTTCATAAGTATCCCTGCACGCCTCATACTGTCCGTCCTGTATCATATGAATGCATGGTACCAGATAGTCTTCGTACAGTCCCTGATAAATCTTCCGGCTGTCCGCTTCCTTTTCGATCCGTTTGACAATCGTAGGCGCAATATCATAGTATTCGTCCACCATGGCGCGTCCCTCCGGAGTCGCCTCCATGTACTGATCCCGATATGCCTTTAACAGTCTGAGTTCTGCACAGTCGGTTCCTTTATCGAGTCCCTCGCACACAGCTGTAGTAATATAACAGAGCTTTCTGCGGAAACCTTTATTGATATCGTCATAAGTAGCCTTTCCCAGACTGGTCTGGAAAGTACGGTTCCACTGTTTAATCAGGCAGTCCGCGAAGGGCTCCGAAAACTCGGCCGGATACTTCATCATGGACGGCACCAGATAAACGCTGATCAGGAAATTGTAGTCCAGCTGGCGCTGTGTACGGCGTCCTTTGAACCGGATCTCCTGAAGTTCATCCTGCGCAGTCCGGATCATATGCTCAGCCAGTTTCTGCAGGCTTTCCTCCGGATGCTCATCATTCTGATACACCTGGTCCAGCGCCTCAAACAGTTCTCTGCGCCCTGCATAATACGCTTCAAACTCGCTTTCATAGAGATTTTTCTTAAAATTCTCCATGGGATTGTAGCAGGTGCGGATCACCTGCTCCAGTTCATTCCTTGCCTTATCAAAATATTCCTGATAGGCCTCCCGGTCTATCTCCTTAACCTCTTCTTTGACGCCCAATGCCTCATCCACACGGATCTCTTCTCCGCAGTACATGCAGATCACTTTTTCCCTGTCATCGGGAACCTGGATCACCTGATGGCATTTGGGACATGTTCCTTCTCTAAACATCTTTTCTTACTCATCCCAGTTGTGATAGACCGCCTGAACATCGTCGTCATCGTCCAGAAGATCCAGTGTACGGTTCAAAAACTTGATGTCATTCTCATCAGATAATGTCACGTAATTCTGCGGAATCATCTTGATCTCCGCCTCCGCCATAGGAATACCCTGATTTTCCAGCGCTTCGCGCACCGCTGAAAAATCTTCCGGGGAAGTCAGAATCTCAAAGCTGTCCTCTTCTTCCGAGAAATCCTCCGCTCCGGCGTCCAGCGCCGTCATCATCAGATCGTCCGCATCCATATCGCACTCTTCCCTGTCAACAATGATCTGTCCCTTCTGGTCGAACATATAGGAGACGCATCCTGTGGTTCCCAGACTGCCGTTTCCTTTCGTGAATGCATTGCGCACATTGGAAGCGGTACGGTTCTTGTTGTCGGTCAGTGCCTCCACAATGATCGCGATGCCTCCCGGTCCATATCCTTCATATGTAACACGCTCGTAGTTGACAGATCCGGCGTCGCCCGCCGCTCTCTTGATACCGCGCTCAATGGTATCGTTGGGCATATTGTTGGCTTTAGCCTTGGCGATTACATCGCGCAGCCGGCTGTTATTATTGGGATCCGGACCGCCTTCCTTGACTGCCACCGCAATCTCGCGTCCGATAATAGTAAAAATCTTTCCCTTCGCTGCATCATTCTTCTCTTTTTTATGCTTTATATTTGCGAATTTGGAATGTCCTGACATAAATTCACTCCTTTTCCTTCTTTCGTTCTTTTGTAATATAACACGCTGAATCAGGGTTTGGCAAGCCTATGTATCCAATTCCAGACTGATTTTCAAAGCGTAATCGATTTTTTCAAGCGTAGACGCGTCCAGATGACAGACCTTGTCTTTCAGCCTCTTTTTATCAATCGTGCGAAGCTGCTCCAGCAAAATCACCGAATCCTTCACCATATGGTGGGACGCCGCGTCCAGTTCCACATGCGTAGGCAGCTTTGCCTTATTCATCCTGGATGTGATAGCAGCACAGATCACAGTCGGGCTGTGCCGGTTTCCCACATCGTTCTGTATGATCAAAACCGGCCGGACTCCGCCTTGTTCCGAGCCGATCACCGGTCTTAAATCCGCATAGTATACGTCTCCGCGTCTGATAACCATCTTGTTCACTCCGATCTGTTAGCCTTTTCAGTCAGAGTATTTCCACACTAATTAGGTTCTATTCCGGTTACTTCAAAATAATCCTGCGTCGCTTCTATCTTTCCATTTCTCCAGAATCTTCTGGGAACTCTTTTCCCGATATCGCAGGCAAGCTCATAGTTAAAACGTCCGGACAATTCTCCCAGTGATTCCATTGTGATCTCGTGTCCACCTTCGGAACCTATCAGGGTCACCATATCGCCTTCCCGGACGTCGGGGATGTCCGTCACATCCACCATAAACTGATCCATGCAGACTCTGCCGGTAATCGGAGCGCGCCTGCCCCGGATCAGCACCCATCCCTTATTGGACAGGGACCTGGGATAGCCGTCCCCATAGCCTACCGGTATGGTGGCGATCTTCATCCTCTTGTCCGTCACAAAAGTACCGCCGTAACTGATGGGCGTTCCCGGTTCCACCTCTTTGATAAACGCCACATGACTCTTCAGCGACATCACCGGAGTAATGGATACGGCAAATTTATTGACCTCATCGGAAGGATACAGGCCATAAATGGAGATACCTGCGCGCACCGCGTCCAGATTGGCTTCTTTGAGATCAAAGATCCCGGCCGTATTGGAACAATGGCGAAGAGGAATCTTAACCCCCCTCTCCTCCAGCATCCGCGAAAACCGAAGATAACGGTCCAGCTGCTGCCGCGCGGCTTCCTTATCCCGTTCGTCTGCCCGCGCAAAATGAGTGAACAGTCCTTCGATCTGCACGCCCGGCAGGAGACTGATCTCCTTTACCGTATCGGCGCTTGCCTCATCGTCAGGGAACCCGATCCGGCCCATGCCCGTATCCACTTTAATATGCAGATACGCCGTTTTCCCCTGACGGAGAGCCTCCTCCGACAACTGCTTTGCCATGGTAAG
>CALWDO010000018.1 GCA_944376715.1 uncultured Lachnoclostridium sp.
GGAGACAGCGGATAGTCCAGATAATATTTCTGGCCGTCGCACGCGCCTTTCTGAGCCTCATAGATCTGTGGCTTCTCCCGTCCGTTGCCGCCGAACTCCGGGGAATCGCCGTCCAATACCAGCTTATATTTTTTCTTCTTCGGAACTCCCACCCGGTAATCAGACCGCTCCATCGGAGTAAAATTGATCACAAACAGCAGGCTCTTCCTTTTTGTCTTGCTGTAACGGACAAAACTAAAAATACTCCGGAAACAGTCGTCTGCATTGATCCACTGGAAGCCTTTCCAGCTGTCGTCCAATTCATACAGGCAGCGGTATTTGGTATACATATGCAGAAGCGCCTTTACAAAATTCTGCATCTCTTTGTGCAGATCTTCTTTCAGCAGGTACCAGTCCAGTTCTCTTGCCTCGCTCCACTCTCTCAACTGGGCAAACTCATTACCCATAAACAAAAGTTTCTTTCCCGGATGCCCGAACATGAACGCATAGCCGGCACGCAGATTTGCAAATTTATCCACCAGATACCCCGGCATCTTATTCAGCATAGAACACTTCAGATGCACCACTTCGTCATGGGACAGCACCAGAATATAATTTTCACTGTACGCGTAACTCATGGCGAAGGTCATTTTATTATGGTTGTCCTTCCGGAAATACGGATCCAGTTTCATATATTCCAGGAAATCGTTCATCCAGCCCATATTCCACTTAAAGGTAAATCCCAGCCCGTCTTCTTCCACACTTTTCGTGACACCCGGCCATGCGGTGGATTCTTCCGCAATAATCATGGAACCGTCTTTTCTGCCGGCAATGACCGAATTCAGATGGTGGAAAAACCAGATCGCGTCCAGATTTTCTTTTCCGCCATACTTGTTGGGAAGCCACTGACCGTCTCTCTTTCCATAATCCAGATACAGCATGGAGGCCACCGCGTCCACCCGCAATCCGTCGATGTGATACTGATCCAGCCAGTACAGCGCATTAGCGATCAGGAAATTGCGCACTTCAGATTTTTCATAGTTGAAAATCTTCGTTCCCCAGTCCGGATGCTCGCCCCTGCGGCTGTCCGGATGCTCAAACAGCGGCGTGCCGTCGAAATTCGCAAGACCGTAGCTGTCTCTCGGGAAATGAGCCGGTACCCAGTCCAGGATCACGCCGATATTGTGTTTATGCATATATTCTATCATATACTGAAAGTCCGCCGGCGTGCCATATCTGGAAGTGGGCGCGTAATACCCGGTCACCTGGTATCCCCAAGAACCGTCAAAGGGATGCTCGGCGATTCCCATCAGCTCCACATGGGTATAACCCATCTCTTTCACATATTTCGTCAGCTCTACCGCCAGCTCCCGGTAATTGTAAAAACCGTCTTCATCCTCTTCATGAGGATGGCGTTTCCAGGATCCCGGATGCACTTCATAGATCGTCATGGGCTCTTCCGGGCCATTCCAGCTCTTTCTGGCTTCCATCCACTTTTCATCGCTCCATGTGAAATGATCAATGTCTGCCACACGGGACGCATTCCCCGGACGCTTCTCTGCGTAAAATGCAAAAGGATCCGCTTTATAAAGGTATTCCCCTTTTTGTGTCTCAATCAGATATTTGTACATACAGCCTTCTTTCAGACCTGGCACAAACACCTCATAGATTCCCAGCGGTTCCAGGCGGGTCATCTCATATCCGTCGGTCCCCCAGCGGTTGAACTCGCCGATCACGCGCACACGTTTCGCGTGCGGGGCCCATACGGCGAAATAGACTCCCTTTTCTCCGTCATACTCCGTCAGATGCGCACCCAGCTTTTTGTAGATCTCATAGTGGGTTCCCTGACCGAACAGATACTGATCCATGTCTGTCACCATACACCACGGACGCTCTTTAGCTGCTGCGTTTTCTACATTCTTACCCATAAGCTTTCCCCTCTTATTCGAACAGGAAAATACTGCCCGAGTTCTCGTCTAATGATACAGCTATTTTATCACATTCTGCTGATTTTTCACACCCTAAAAATACATCTTTACAGCAATTTTTACCAACTGGATTGGGAAAACTGAACTGTGCAGGCGCGTCGTCGCAGTTCACCGCTATCACGGCCGCAGTCCCGTCCAGGATCCTCGCATAAGCATACTGGCGGTTTGTAAGATACAGCTCCCGGTACACTCCGTCCGTCAGACATGGACATTTCTTTTTCAGATCCCCCAGCGTCTTCAAAAGAGCGGGAAGTTCCTTGACCGGCGGAGCCGCCTGCATCTCTTTCAGGTTCAGCGCCGGACGTAAGGGATCATCGTTGGCCCCCTCTTTTCTTCCTTCGATCCCCCATTCGCTTCCATAATATATAGACGGAATCCCGGGCAGCGTATACAGAAGCATCCATACCAGCGGCAGATGCTTTTTCTCATTCAATTTGCTGGCGATCCGGTCCACATCATGGTTGTCCACGAAAGAATATAACCTGCGGCCGCGGTAAATCCCTCCGTTTGCATCAAACTGGCGCCGGATCGTATGGGCGATCTCAAAATAATTGTGGTCATTATGGCCGGAATACAGTCCCTTATGCAGTTCATAATTGGTCACAGAATGAAGCAGTCCGTCCGCCGTCCAGCGGCTGTAATCCCCATGGATCACTTCGCCCATGAGCCAGAAATCTTCTTTCGCTTCATCCGTTACCCTGCGCAGATCCCGCATGAAATCAAAATCCAGACAATCCGCGCAGTCCAGACGGATTCCGTCGATCCCGAATTCTTGAATCCAGAAACGCACCACATCAAACAGATACTCGCGTACTCCCTGGTCCCTCAGATTCAGGTTAGCCAGTTCAAAACAGTTTCTCCAGGCTTTGTACCAGAATCCGTCATGATAGCAGGTATCCCCCTGAAAATTCAACTCCTGGTACCAGCCGCAGTACGGCGACCGTTCCCGGTTCTGCTGAATATCGCGAAACGCCCAGAACTCTCTGCCCGTATGGTTGAAAACACCGTCCACCACCACACGTATATTGTTTTCATGGCAGTACTTTACAAACTGTTTAAAATCTTCGTTGTCCCCCAGGCGGCGGTCTACCAGCTTATAATCTCTGGTATCATATCCGTGGGAAGTCGATTCAAACAGCGGTCCGATATAGACTGCCGTACATCCCAATTCCCGGATGTGATCCACCCAGGGCAGCAGGTCCGGAAACCGGTGCCTGACTTCTCCTTCTTGATTCTGTTTCGGCGCTCCCAGCATCCCCAGCGGATACATATGATAGAACACCGCGCTTTCATACCATTTCCCCATCATTGATGCCCTCCTTGTTATGGTCTCTTACCAGTATATCCGAAACCCGCAGGTTGGTCAACCAATCGAAAAAAGGAACGGCTGCCGCGCCGTTCCCCTGTCTTTTTCTATCAACTTTATACCAGTTTCAAAATCCCATCGCGGATTTGTTCCATCCGCTCTATATTCAGATCCATATCTGCCGAAGTGCGGGCATGCCGCACATATATTTTTCCGTTTCTTTCTTCTCCCGCAGTAAGCAGATATCCATTCTGAAAACCTTCCAACAGAGTATTTTTATATTCTTCCTCAGTCAGAGGCCATATGCGTATCCGGCAGGGAAACGCCTTTGCCATTTCCTCGGCTTTCTTTTTATTCTGCTCCCTGCAAGCCAGAAAAAGCTCTCCGTCTCCGGCCACGCTGTCCAGAACCACTGCCTCCTGGCCCTTCAATCGTTCGGATATCTCATAGAAACCCTGGTTGCTCACAACGCCGTTATCCACGAAAAGGAAGCATCCGTTTTTGGCCTTTTCCGCGCATGAATACAGCACTGCTACTGCTCCGCTGTTTCGGTTCATATTGACTTTATTATCCGGTTTTTTCATCCATCGGAACACTAGCAGAACCGCAATGATATCCGCCGCCACAATCAACGCGCGTACAGCCATGGTTCCGCCCCAGAACGTTCTGGTCAGATACACTGCCAGCACCGCTATGATCAGCGTCAGCAGAGAATACGCCGCTATGTTTTTCATTTCTCCCCGGAAATTCCGCTTGGAATCAAGCGGCATGTAACGATATCCCGGAACCAGCATCTTACTCCCGGTGTCATAGGCCGCAAGGAAGATTCTCCGGCTCTTATTCAGATCTCCCGTCACCAGATGATGACTCTGACTGTGCTTATCCCCCGCTTCCATCATATCCATCCGGCATCCTGCCTCCTTCAGACAGCTCACCAGCCGGTTCATGAAACGGTATTTATCGCGATTTGATCTTCTCCTGGAAAAGTGGATTCCCACCTCTTCAATCTTATCTCTCATATTATTCTCCATCACTTGCAGAAACTCCCATAGTCCTTTGCCTGAAACGGCGTAGTCTGAAAATAAAACCGGATATTCTGCTTCTGAATATACTCGATATCCGCCAGTTCTTCTTCCGAAAAATAATCTGCCAGATTCTTAGACGCCACCGAGAGAGTAGGATAGGGCATCTGGATCTCATCCACATGAAATCCTCTCTTCACGCTTTCCCGGACACTGGCCAGATCTTTAAAGATGACAAGCACTGTCGTCGTCCTGGGAGAATCATTCTGGTTCAGGAAATCCAGAAGACCTTCTTCTGTCAGGATCTTTACCTTCATCGTTTTAGGAAGACATAACTGCATAACGCTGACAATAAAGGGATCATTGTCGTATTCCGACCCCACAACAGCCACATAATCTGCATTCAAAAAGGGGTCGCAGTTCAATGTAACGGTTGCGTGCAGCAGTCTCTTGTCCACACGCGCCAGCACAATCTTCATACTCATAACTCTTCACCCACCCGCCGTCTTTTCCGATACTCTTTCAGAGACGCAGAAATCAGGACAAATAAAAACCTGCCCTTAAAATCTCCTCTGATATCAATATGGAATGACTCTTCGTATTTTTTTAATTTATATACAAGAGTATTTTTATGCAGATACAGGCTTTCCGCAGTCTGGGAAATATTAAAATTGTTGGACAGAAGAGAATCCGCAATCTGAATCAGCTCGTCAATATCCGTGTCTTTGCCAAAGTCATGATAATAGTCAAAAACATCCCGCACATCGTTCAGTCTGATTTCCGACATGAAATAGTCATACAGAAAATCCATAAACCATACGATCTTGTCCCGGCTTTCCTTTTCATTGTCCTTCAGCCAGAGACAATGGCGATAACTCTCCTTATAATTCCGGAGCTTTCTCTGAACCGATCCGATCCAATAACCATCCCCTGTTACATCCAGGTCTTTCAACATTCGCAGGAACTTTCCAATATAGCTTTTCATCTGCTGATTTTCCAGATTCTCCGGAACCGCCTTGAAGATCAGCAGCGCATACCGGCTCAGCAGAGAACACAGGTTCCCTTCTCCTTCCGGCATCAGCTTCAGTTTCGCGATCTTACGGTTATCAAATCCCTGTTCGTTTACAATATAAATCGCGACCCTTGACCGGGTCTGATCAAATCCCATCTCCTCGATCAGACCCAGAATGCGGTTCATATCAAACGATTCATCATCCAACAGCAGTTTCACCAGCCTGTCGTCTTCCGTGATATTTTGTTTCAATGTGCTCTGTGTAATTTCATACGTGAGACGGATATTCAGAGAATCGCTGATCAGATTTCCCATCAGACTCAGGTTCTCGTCTTTGCCATTCAGCCACAGATATCCGTAGTCAAAATTTTTCGCTTTGACAGGATAATACAGGTTATATGGATCCGGACTGCTGATATCCCTGTGCCCGCCGATCAGCGCGGCGTCGCTGCAGTCCACCACATCTCCTTCTCCGTTCAGAAGCCCTATCGTATAGTTTTTGTTTTCACGCACCACATTGATAAACTCTTTAAAAACGCTGTCAATAATCATTTTGCCCCTCTGCCGTATCTTCTCTACGGAACGAACTCCCACACATCAATGCTCATCTGATTATTATAGCAGAATTCATTTTTTTTGTATACAGGTCTTTCTCAGGGGTCTATCTGCTCATCGGACAGCAGGAAGCAGGTCTCCTTACTCTTCAGTATCCAACCGTTTATTGGTGTGCACACCGCTTTCTTTCAGTGTTGCGATGCAGTTTTCTGCCAGCTCGTCCACATTTACTTCGCTGTCGTCCATATTCAGCGTACTTACATACAGATCGATCAGCATGGACAAGTTTACGCCGCTTACCACATCATGATGGTATTTCCGGCTGAGCGCCGTAAATACGTTGCAGGGAGTTCCTCCAAACAGGTCGGTCAGCACGATCATGGGCTGCTCTGTATTGGCAAGTATCTCATCTGCCTGTTTCATAAAATCTTCGAATGACATGGTCGGGAGCAGAGAAAGTACCTGTACATTCTCCATCTTTCCGGTAATCATCTCTGCAGATTTAACCAGCTCCTCACCAAATCTTCCATGGGTTGCGATTACAATATTAAATTTTGCCATTTTTCTCCTCCAGAAACACTATTTCTTATTTGCCAAGCAGATGTTCCATCACGATCTGGGAAGACATCTCGCAGGTTCTTCTCTCAGATTCTTTCGAACGCGCTGCGGTATGAGGGGTCAGCAGGAAGTTGTCCAGAGCAACCAACGGGTCGTCTGCTTTCGGCGGTTCCTCGCTGTATACATCAAAGCATGCGGAACGGATCTCATGATTTACCAACGCTTCATACAGGGCCTTTTCATTGACAATGCCGCCTCTGGCCGCGTTAATCAGGCACGCGTCTTTTTTCATTCTCTTTAATTCATTCGTAGAGATCATGTCTCTGGTGGAATCCAGCAGCGGCACATGCAGGGAAATAAAATCGCTGTTCTCGATGATTTCGTCCTGAGTTGCTTTCGTTACATGATACTGTTCTGCCACTTCATCCGGGATCTCAAATACATCGTACGCCAGTACTTTCATCCCCAGTCCGACTGCGAACTCTGCCAGATGCTTGCCAATCTGTCCGAATCCGATGATTCCCAGCGTCTTGCCGCTGATCTCACGGCCGGTAGGTTTGTTCCATCCGTGATTCTTCACATCGCGGATACTGGTGTAAAGGTTTTTGGACTCTGCAAACATCAGCGCGATCACATGCTCAGCCACTGCTTTGGAGTTGGAACCCACGGTCCTTCCCACAAAGATTCCTCTTTCTTTTGCGTAATCCAGGTCAATATTGTCAGTACCTACACCAAATTTGCATACAACCTTCAGATTCGGGCACTGTTCCATCATAGCGCGGTCCATCACGTCTACGCCCACAATGATACCGTCCGCATCTTTAGCCAGCTCCAGGAACTGTTCCGGCGTATACTGTTTTCCGGTATTGTTATAATGTACCGTAAGTCCCTTTGCTTCCATCTCTTTTACAATATCCACGCCATAATTGGCGAACCCTCTCGGGGTAATCAAAACTTTCATCAGTCTATCCTCCTATATTCAGCGGGGCAAACCCGCCTTTGCAGGTTTGCCCCACGTACTCATTTCGATTAGAGAATTCCAAAGAATGTCAATATAATCGCGATAACCATGGTATAAACCATCAGTCTCAAATACTTCGGTCCGCGTTTGGTTATGTACAGATACATGCCCATAACTACACAGAACGGCAGAAGATTAGGAAGAATGCCATCCAAAGTATCCTGAAGCGCGACGGTCGTATCGTTATTCACATACGTCAATGCCGTTGTCACCTTCACATACGATGCCGACAGACAGCCGATCATGAACAGACCTACGATACTTGCGATGTCGATTACTTTCTTGATCATACCGGAGTGCAGGATCTCAAGCACTGCTTTTCTACCAAGCGAATAGCCTTTCTGGAACAGGAACCAGGACCAGCCGTAGGACCATGCCAGATAAATGAGACCCGGCATGAATGCCGCCCAGACGCTTCCGTTCAGAGCCATCGGGACGAAGATTGCCAGAGGGATCGTAGCCACGATACCCTGGTCCACGCTGTCGCCGATACCTGCCAGAGGTCCCATAAGACCAAGTTTCAGAGACTGGATCACTTCCGGAGAGATATCCTCGCCGGCAGCACGCTGCTCCTCCAGGGAGATCGTGATACCATGGATGATGCTGCCCCAGTCACAGTTCGTATTGAACATAGAGTGATGACGTCTCATGGCATTTTTCAGCTCTTCCGGATCGTCTTTGTAAAGTTTTCTCAGGATCTTGTTCATGGAATAACCAAATGCAAGAGCCTGCATTCTGTCGAAACTTACAGGTACCTCAACGGCGGTACACCATTTAAACCATGCTTTCAGCAGGTCCAGCTTTGTGATCACAGATTTCTTTTCCTCTGTCGCTGCCTGCGTCGTCGTTACTTCGCTCATGCTCCTACCTCCTCATCAGTCTGTACAAAGAGTGATGCGATCATTGCCAGGCACATAGCCAGTACTGCGCCTGTCAGCATCGAGAATCCCAGGATGGAATACAGGAAGAATCCAAGCACGAAGAACGGCAGATACTTCTGTTTTCCCATTACCACGATCGTCAGTGCAAAACCTAATGCCGGAAGCATATTTCCTGCATTGGTCAGACCGTCCATCGCCCACTGCGGCACTGCGTTGATAAACGCCTGTACCACGTTATTTCCTAACCAGGTAGCGATGAACACCGGAGTGAAATAAAGAACTCCGTTGGTCAGCCACGGAAGGATGAAGCACATTTTGGATACTTTGTCGTACTCTCCTCTTTCAATGAACTGGTCAGCTTTCGTGTTGTAGAAAGAGTTGATCGTACGTCTTACATTGTTAATCAAAACGCCCAGCGCGCCGAAAGGCACTGCCAGCGCTACGGCTGCTCCTGCGTCCAGGTTGCCCATGATGGCCGCCGGCACTGCGATACAGGTTGCCAGACCCTGGTCGCTCGGGATATTTCCTCCTGCCTCGATACCGCCCATCCACATAAGCTGGATTGTTGCTCCGTAGAGCAGACCTGCCTGTACATCTCCAAATACCAAACCGATGAACACACCAAGCACTACCGGTTTACGGAATGCAAATGAGAAATAGTACTGAGCCCGCCCCATGGAGATCCAGTAGAGCAAGCCTACCAATGCGGCTTTTACTATCATATCCATTTCTTTAGTCCCCCTCTGTAATTAAAGTTTTGCTACCGCTTTATCCAATGTCATGGACGGATAATCCGGTGTGGTCTGGAAATAGATCTTGATACCGTCTTTTTCCAGATCCAGCAGCATATCCGCGTCTGCGCGGTCAAGCGTGATCGCATTATTGACTGCTTTTCTGCCTGGTCCGCCTCCCAGTCCGCCGATCTGGACTTCTTCCAGCTTCAGCCCGGCTTTGCATGCATCGCTCAGTTCTTTCACGCTCTTGAACAGAACTAAGACACGGTTCGCCTCGAACGCGCCTTCCTGCTGCTGTTTTACCGCCGTATCAATGTCAAGGATTTTGATCTTTACTCCTTTTGGAGCTGCCATTTTGAACACGTCCTGCATGAACTCATCCTTGCTCAGAGCGGTGTCGATTGTTACGATTTCGTTGATCTGGCACTGGGTCAGCCATCTGGTGATCACCTGTCCGTGGATCAGACGGAAATCTACTCGAGTTAATACAATACTCATATCTCGTTCCTCCTTTTAATGATATCTTATCAAAAGGGAGTCCCCTTTCCTATGTTCGTCTGACCCAAAAAAGAGGGGCATTTTTATGTTTTTGTACAAATTATTTAACAGATATTTTATAATTAATTTCTGATTAGGTATTTTTTATTTATATTTTAGGGTGTATTTTTGCTCGAGCCGTCATTTTGTTTTATATAACCCATAAAAAAAGCGGGCGGATTGTAACATCCGCCCACAAGCCTTTTGTCTTTGTATAAACTTATTTCTGTCTGTATGCCGCGATGATATCATGGATCTTCTTAGCATTGGCAGCGATATCTTCAGAGGTTCCTTTGGTCAGCAAGCCGCCGAATCCGCATACATCCGCACCGCTCTCCAGCCAGGTCTCCAGATTGTCCAGATTAATTCCGCCGCTTGCCATGATCGGCATGGTCGGGATCGGAGTCTTGAAGACTTTCGCCAGCTTCGGACCATAAAAATCAGAAATTGGAAATGCCTTGATGAAAGCCGCTCCCATGCTCAGAGCGTTCACTGCCTCTGTTACACTTGTGCATCCCGGAGCATACGGGATCTGATAACGGTTGCACACCTTTGCCACGCCTTCATCATAGTTCGGAGCAATGATAAACTGAGCGCCGCAGAGAACCGCATGTCTTGCAGTCTCGGCATCCAGTACCGTACCGGCTCCCACGATCAGGTCGTCGCCGTATTTTTCTCTCAGGCCTTTAATAATCTCGCCTGCATTGTTCAGCGTGAAGCTCATCTCCATTACAGGAACGCCGCCTTTGATGCAGCCTTCTGCAATCTCGCTGGCCCTCTCCAGGGTCTCTGCTCTTACTACTGCGAGAGCTCCCACTTCATACATCCTTCTCGTGATTTCCATTTTCTGCATTTTCATTTCTACCACCTCAATACTATACTATTTGTTACATCTAACGGTTACATTTTTATTTTACCGTAAATATTCCACTTGGCAATTGTTCATTCTCACATAATTGAGCCTTTGTTTTTGTGCGCCCTTTGCATTATTCGCCCAAATACGCCGACTGTACGGATTTATTATTCAAAAGCTCTTCTGCTTTACCTTCCAGCACAATCCGCCCCGTCTCCAGCACATAACCTCTGTCTGCGATGGAGAGCGCTTTTTTCGCGTTCTGTTCCACCAGCAGCACTGTCGTTCCGCTGGCGCTGACCTCTTTGATAATGTCAAAAATCTCATTTACCAGAATGGGGGAAAGGCCCATGGAGGGCTCATCCATCAAAATAATACGGGGATTAGACATCAGCGCGCGTCCCATGGCAAGCATCTGCTGTTCCCCTCCCGAAAGTGTTCCCGCCGGCTGGTTCTTTCTTTCTTCCAGTCTCGGAAATCTCTTATAAACTTTCTGAAGACTTTCTTCTATCTCTTCCTTGCTGTTTCTTGTATATGCGCCCAGCCGCAGATTCTGGAGCACGCTTAAAGAAGCGAAAACTCTCCGGCCTTCAGGCACATGCGCCATACCCATAGACACAATCTTATGTGCCGGAGTCTTTGTAATATCCTGTCCTTCAAAAATCACGCTGCCGCCCTTCGGTGCGATCAGCCCGGAAATCGTATGGAGCGTCGTTGTCTTTCCGGCTCCGTTCGCGCCGATCAATGCGATAACTTCTCCTTCGTTGACTTCGAAAGAAATCCCTTTTAACGCCTGAATTACGCCATAATAGACGCTCAGGTCTTTGATCTCAAGCATAGCCATCTTCGCGTCCCTCCTATTCTCCCAGATATGCGGTGATCACCTTCGGATCTTTCAGGACCTCCGCGGTGTCTCCGCTGGCAAGAATCTGACCGAAGTTCAATACCGTCAGTCTCTCGCAGATACCGGATACCAGTTTCATATCATGTTCGATCAGAAGGATCGTCATGTCAAATTTATCCCGCACAAACCGGATCGTATTCATCAGGCTTTGCGTCTCATTCGGGTTCATGCCAGCGGCCGGCTCATCCAGCAGCAGAAGCTTGGGATTCGTCGCCATAGCTCTGGCAATCTCCAGCTCTCTCTGTTTTCCATAAGGTAAATTAGAAGCCTTATAATCCGCCTCTTTATCCAGACCGAAAACTTCCAGAAGCTCCATGGCACGGGCATCCATCTCCTTTTCCAGTCGATAGTACCGGGGCAGACGCAGTATCCCTGTCAAAGTAGAATAAGTATATTCTTTCTGATTGTGAAGCGCCACTTTTACATTGTCCAGCACAGACAGATCTGAAAAAAGACGGATATTCTGAAATGTTCTTGCGATTCCTTCTTTATTCAGTTCAATAGTCCTTTTACCAGTCACATCTTCTCCGTCCAGAAGGATCTTTCCATCTGTAGGCTTATATACTCCCGTCAGCATATTGAAAACAGTGGTCTTTCCGGCTCCGTTGGGACCAATCAGTCCGTAAAGCTCTCCTTTTTCAATCGTCAGGTTGAAATCATCAACCGCGCGAAGTCCTCCAAAAGAGATACCAAGGTTTTTTACTTCCAGCATAGACATGTTACTGCACCTCCTTCTCTTTTCTTCGCAGCAGTTTCAGCGGAGAATACCGTTCCCTCAGTTCGATCGCCTTCGGGCTCCAGGTCAGGATCATAGCTGCGATCAACACAATTGCATAGATCAGCATTCGGTACTCGTCCAGAGAACGAAGCATCTCCGGAAGCATCGTCAGGATCACTGCCGATATCATGGAACCGCGGATACTTCCAATACCGCCCAGCACAACAAATACAAGGATTGTGATGGACATGTTGTATCCGAAGTTTTTCGGAAGCGCTGTAAGCGTAGTCAGGTTATGGGCATACAGAACCCCCGCCGCGCCTGCCATAGCGGCTGAAATGCTGAAAGCCATAATCTTATATTTCGTAATATTAATGCCGATAGACTCCGCCGCAATCCGGTTGTCGCGAATCGCCATAATCGCACGGCCTGCTCTGGAATTGATCAGATTCAACACGATAAAAAGAGTGATCAGCAGCATAATAATGCCCAGAGTAAAGTTCGAGTCGGACGGCGCCCCGGTAATTCCCTGCGCACCGTTGATTATGACCATCCCATCCGCTTCCATATTCAGCGCAAGCATACTTTTCATGGAAAGATGGAATCCGTTGCTGTCAACTCCCAGATAAATTGCGTTTACCAGGTTTTTGATAATCTCGCCGAATGCCAGCGTCACAATTGCCAGATAATCTCCTCTCAGACGAAGCACCGGAATGCCTACCAGGATCCCGCAGATACCTGCACAGACTACGCCGATCAGCACAGCGATGATAAAACGGACCGTAGGAACCGGAATCGCCTGTTCCATACATTTGGTAAACGCGGCGCTGGCGAATGCTCCTACACACATAAATCCTGCATGTCCCAGGCTCAACTCTCCCAGGATACCCACCGTCAGATTCAGGGATACCGCCAGAATCGCGTATACACAGAGAGGCACTAAAAGACCTTTCATCAGACTGGACATATTCCCAAATCTCATCCATATCTCACATCCGACATATGCCAGGATTACAATTCCATAAGTAATCAGGTTGCTCCTGGCTGTTTTCGACATCTTTTTCATCTCTCTCACCTCCGCTTACACCTTTTCCTGGATTTCTTTTCCCATCAGACCGGTAGGCCGTACCACCAGCACGATGATCAGTACAGAAAAGACGATCGCGTCCGACAGCTGAGAAGAGATGTATGCTCTTGCCAGGATCTCGATGATGCCCAGCAAAACGCCTCCCACAAATGCTCCGGGTATGGAACCGATACCACCAAACACGGCCGCCACGAAGGCTTTAATACCCGGCATGGAACCGGTATACGGAGTCAGGGACGGATACGCAGAGCAAAGCAGCACTCCTGCAATAGCAGCCAGCGCGGATCCGATCGCGAAGGTCAGCGAGATAGTCCTGTTTACATTAATTCCCATCAGACGCGCCGCGCCGTCATCCTCAGACACTGCCAGCATCGCATGTCCCGCCTTGGAATACTTTATAAACGCCATCAGGCCAGCCATGATTACAACGCATGCCAGGATTGTCACAATCGTCTCTCCTGAAATATTCAGCTGGCCTCCCGCCAGACTAAGCGGTTTAATCGGAACCACAGAGGTAAAAGACTTCGTATTAGCGCCAAAAATCAAGAGCGCCATATTTTGTAAAAAATAACTGACACCGATTGCAGTGATCAGCACAGCCAGTTTGGACGCATGACGGAGCGGACGATACGCAATTCCTTCAATCACCACGCCCATTACCGTACAGACCACCACCGAGAGCAGTATCGCAATCGGAATAGGAAGTCCCATATTGTTAATCGCCACAAACGCCACATAGCTTCCGACCATGATAACGTCGCCATGCGCAAAGTTCAGCATCTTCGCGATGCCGTAAACCATCGTATATCCCAATGCAATAATCGCATAAACGCTGCCAAGGCTGATGCCGTTCAACAGATAGGATATAAAGCTCATTTCATTCAACTCCTCTTCTCTTACAGTTTCATTCCGGCTCTTTTGCCCTTATCCGCCAATTATAGCATAGAATAAAAAGCAACACAAGACGACATGTTTTTATTTTCAAAAAAAGAGACGTCCCCCGTAAGGGGAACGTCTCTGTTCTAAACCTGCTTCTGTCTGCAGTATAAATTACATTGCAGTGTAAGCGCCGTCTACGATTTGTACTGCTTTCGGCTCTTTGGTCGGCTCGCCGTCTGCGGACCAGGTAATACCCTGGCCGGTCAGGCCATCTACCGTAATCTCGGTCATAGCTACTTTCATAGCTTCGCACATATCGGAAACGCTCATATCAGCGGTGATGCCTGCCTGCTCTGCTGCTGCTTTGATGATGTAGATTGCATCGTAAGCGTCTGCTGCGAACTGGTTCGGAGTATCGCCATACGCTTCCTGATAAGCTGCAACGAAAGTCTGGGTAGCCTCATCATCCGCATCTGCTGCGAACGGAGTCAGAAGCATAACGCCTTCTGCCAGAGAAGTATCAAAGTTTTCAACGCCCAGGATACCGTCCAGTCCGTCGCATCCGAAGAAGATCGGATCATAACCCATACCGTTTGCCTGGGTCAGGATAATGGAAGCTTCGGTGTAGTAAATCGGCAGGAATACAAGCTCTGCGCCTGCTTCTTTTGCCTGCTGAAGCTGTACGGAGAAATCGGTATTGTTGTCTGCGGTAAACGCGGATTCAGATACGATCTCGATACCCTGATTTGCAGCTTCTGCTGCGAAGGTCTGGTAAATGCCGCTGGAGTATACGCTGGAGCTGTCATAGATCACAGCCACCTTTGTAGCCAGGTCATGCTCGCCGATGTACTGAGCGGATGCTCTACCCTGGTTCGGGTCAGAGAAGCATACACGGAACGCATTCGCCGGAGCGATACTCTCTACTGCAGATCCGGACGGAGTCAGCATAAACATATTGTCTGCCTCAGCCTCAACTGCAACCTGAGTACACGGTGTAGAAGTAACGGTACCCATCAGCATCTGCATACCCCAGTCTTTCAGGGTGTTGTATGCGTTGATGGATCTCTCAGCGTCGTTCTCATCATCTTCAAACCGGAACTCGATCTGCATACCATTGATACCGCCGGCAGCGTTGATCTCGTCCACAGCCATCTGAGCTGCGTTCATAACAGCGGTTCCGTAAATAGCTGCGCTTCCGGTAGTCGGTCCGATACCGCCGATCTTCAGCGTACCGCCTTCGGTAGTGGCTGCTGCGTCGCTGCTGTCAGCCGCATCCGTATCTTCCGCTGCAGACGCATCATTGGATGTGGTGCTGTCTGTCGCTGCAGAATCGGAGCTGCCGCAGGCAACTGCAGAAAAAGCCAGAACTGCTGTCAGTGCAAGACAAAGTAACTTTTTCATAATGTTATCCTCCTCTTAAAATAAGATATCCGATGTATAAAATACATCGGATATCATGATAAATCCAGACTTTTGATTTGTCAATCTTTTTCGTCGATTTCCTCGACTTTCCTTTGTTTTCCGAAGATTTTTTACCAGTATCTGCGGATACTGCGGATACTGCGGTAATACATATTGCTTACCTTAATGCCGGTGGACGCGGTACTGGCATGTACAATCTGATTATTGCCTATGTAAATACCCACATGTCCGTAGTAGCAGACCAGATCTCCCGGCATCTTTTCAGAGTCGCTGACCGCTCTTCCTCCGCTTGCCTGCGCGCCGGAAGAATGCGGCACCGAGATGCCGAAGTGAGCAAGCACTGACATGGTAAATCCGGAACAGTCCGCTCCGTTCGTCAGACTGGTCCCGCCCCACACATAAGGATTCCCCACAAACTGCAGTGCATAGGATGCAATGGATGATCCCGATCCGCCTCCGCTGGAACTGGAAGAGCTGCTGCCGGAAGAACTGCTTCCCGATGAGGAGCTTCCCGAAGAAGAACTCGAAGAACTGCTTCCGCCGGAAGAAGAAGTACCGCTGCTTCCCTTGTTGGCCGCTGCCGCCGCTTTTTTCGCCTCTTCCTGCAGTTTCTTAATCTGGTCATTCTGTTCTTTGATCTTTTTCTGATATTCCTGCGCCTTTGCGCGGGCGGAACTGAGCTGGCTGTCAAAATCCGCAATCTCGCTGCGCTTCTTGGCAATCATCGACTCCAGATTTGCTTTGTCCTCTTCCAGCTGATCCTCCATCTCCAGAAGTTCGGATTTTTCTTGTTCCAGCTGGACCTGGAGGTCAATCACTGCCTGCTTTGCCGCTTTATATTCTTCCAGAAGCCGCCGGTCATATTCCTGAAGCTCCTCGGCATAATCTACTTTATTCATCAGATCCGCCACACTGTCGGAGGTAAGCAGCATCTCAATGTAACTTTCCTGATCCGCTTCATACAGATACTGAATCCTCAGCTTCATGGACTCGTACTGCTCTTCCTCCGTAGCCTTCGCTTCCTCGTAATCTTCCTGCGCTTCCTGAATCTGGACTTCCTTATCTGCCAGATCGCTCTCCAGCACTTCTATATTTAAAATCGTATCCGTCAATTCATCATTCAGACTGTTCACCTCGCTGCTGAGAGAGCTTTTCTGGCTCTCCAGGCTGCTGATCTTGGACTGGATACTGTTCAGCTGTTTTTCATTTTCCGCTTTCTGGGACTGGATGCTGTTGATCGTGGCTCCCGCAGTCATGGAGACCGTCTCCCACGCCATCAGCACCGCCAGCAAAATGATGCATATTCTTTTCCGTCTCATTGGTAAATCCTCCATTGACAGGATAACATAAGACCTGCGGATTTTCAACCGCCACTTCCTGCATTTTGCACAAAAAACAGAACTTTTTATTCGTATCTGAGCGCTTCAATGGGATTCAGTTTCGCCGCTTTATTGGCCGGATAATAACCAAAAAACACTCCGATAAATACAGAGAAACTGACGGACAGCACAATCCCCGTAACAGACGGGCTGACTGCGTATCCCAACATATTGGTCCCTGCCGCCGCCAGAGCAATTCCCAGCACGATTCCAATGGCTCCTCCCACCAGACAGAGCACGATTGCTTCCGTGATAAACTGCAGGCGGATCGAACCGTTTGTCGCGCCCAGCGCCTTCCTGGTGCCGATTTCTCTGGTCCTTTCCGTAATGGATACCAGCATAATGTTCATCACACCGATTCCTCCCACCAGAAGCGAGATCCCGGCAATCGCCGCAATCGCCAGAGATACCGTAGACAGCATCTCTGTCATGCTTTCCACCACTGACTCCAGCGTCATGGTGCCGATCTCATAGCTGTTATTGTTCCTGTAGTAACGGCTGTTCATATATTCTTCTATGGTCGTGCTCAGTTCCGATGCACTCACGCCGTCTGCCGTCAGAACTGTGAACTGACTGTAGCCTGACGTATTGTGGTTCTGGTCTCTGGCCGTCTGCAGCGGCATATACATGGTTGTCTCCGTATCCTCTGCGGAACTGGAGGAAAAGCCCAGGCTGGACTCTTCATATTCGTATACGCCCACGATAGTATACGCATAATACCGCTCTTCGAACAATACGTTTATGGTCTTTCCTACCGCTTCTATATTAGATGTTCCCAGCAGATTCTCCACCAGGAGATCAGAAACCAGCACCACTTTCCGCGCCTCCTCCTGATCTCTCTCTGTCAGTGTCCGGCCCGCCAGCAGGGTCAGATCTGTATTTTCCAGAGCATCCGCATTCAGTCCGGTTGCAGTCACATATGCATATGCGCTGCCCTCCCGGGCGGTTCCTGATCCGACGCTTTCCGTCAGGGAAAATCCATCTATCGAATCCGCATACCGTTCCTCCAGATCCTGGAGCATCTCATCCGTCACATAATCCTCGTCCGACATTTCTGTCCCCCGTGGGCCCATGGAGAATGTCATCCCGCTTTCTGTGGTTTCTTCTGTAGTGCTTTTCTGCTGCAGTCCTACAGTAATATTGTTGGCTCCCATGGAAGACATGGACTCCGTCACGGAACTGCTGATAGAGTCGCCCAGCGTCATAATGGCGATCACCGACGCGATGCCGATAATAATGCCCAGCATAGTCAGAAGCGACCGCATCTTGTTTGCCCGAAGGCCGCTCAGGGCCAGAAGGACATTTTCTAAGAACAGCATCCGCTTCCCCTCCTCTCTCCGATGATTTCTCCGTCTTTCAGCGTCACGATACGCCCGGTCTCCTCTGCAAGTTCCTGAGAGTGGGTAATCAGTACAATCGTCTTGCCCTGTTCCCGGTTCAGTTTCTGAAAAATATCCATAATCATCCGTCCGGTTTTGGAATCCAGCGCGCCGGTAGGTTCATCGGCCAGAATAATAGACGGATCGTTGGCCATGGCGCGGGCAATCGCCACACGCTGCTTCTGTCCTCCGGACAGTTCATCGGGATTGTGCGCCATACGGGTCTCCATGCCCACCATTTCCAACAGCATTTTTGCCCGCTCCGTCCGCTCTCTCTTCCCGGCAGACGCATAAAGCATAGGAAGTTCCACATTTTTAAGGGCGCTGGTCCGGCTGATCAGGTTATAAGTCTGAAATACAAATCCAATCTTCTGGTTCCGGATATGGGACAGCTCCTTGTCTTTTGCCTGTGATACATCCACGCCGTCTAGGATGTATTCGCCCTCCGTCGCCCGGTCCAGTACGCCGATAATATTCATCATTGTGGTCTTGCCGGATCCGGATGAACCCACGATGGAGACAAACTCCCCTTCCTTTACCTTAAGATCAATTCCATGCAGGATCTCCAGTTCATTGGGAGAGCCGATATAGAATCTTTTCACTATCTTTCTCAGGTCAATAATCGTTTTTCTTTCTTCCATGGCCGCCTCCTAGAAACCGCCTCCCCGGCCGCCTCCGCCGGGCATTCCGCCTCCGCCGCCAGACATTCCTCCGCCGCCGGGCATCGCGCCGCCGTCATTGGTAATCGTGACAGCCGCGCCGGAATCATCTGCAGCATCTGAAGTTCCGCTGTTGATCAAAGGCGTATTATAGTAGACCATTGTATTCTCATCCAGGCCGTCTCCGGAAACTTCTACATAATAATCTCCCTGCATGCCTACTTCTACGCTGACCGCAGTCCTCTCACCGTCCTGATCCACGTAGACCACAGAATTGCCGTCCTCATCCGTCTCCACGCAATCATACGGTACCGTCAGCACATCATATGCAGCCTCCAGCACGATACTTGCCTGGGCAGTCATCCCGATACGAAGATCTGTATTTGCGTCGTCCAGAGCAATCTCTATGGCGTAAGCAGAACTGCCCATACTGGACGTTGTCACTGTCGGAGAAACAAAGGATACAGTCGCAGGCAGTTCATCTTCACTTAATGCCTCCACAATGACTGCTGCCTCCATACCCCCGGAAATGCTGCTGATATCGTATTCGTCCACGTTTGCGGACACAACAAAATTCTCATTGTCCGCCACGCTGAACAATGCGCTGTTCTCACCCATATAGGTGTCGCCCACTTCCACATTCATAGCGGTAATCACGCCGGAAATCGGCGCCGTCACCGTACAGCTTTCGATCTGCTCCTGGTAGCTCTCGATAGTCTGCTGGCTGCTGTCATTGGAATACTGGTGCTGTACCTGGGCCTGTTCCAACTGGTCCGCCGCATTGTTGATATTCCGGTCATTGTTTTTCTGGGCTGTGGTCAGATTCTCGGACGCTGTTTCATAAGCGTCAAGCGCCTGCTCCTCCGCTGCCGCTGCCGCTTCGTATGCCTGATGGGCTTCGGTGTAAGATGCCTGAGCTTTATTCACCGCCAGCGCCGCGGCCTCATACGCATCTTTTGCCGCTTTCGCCTCTTCGGAGGTATCGTTTTCATCAAAAGCCGAGAACGCAGCATATGCCTCTTCCTGAGCTGTTTTTGCCTCATTATAAGCTTCTTCCCTGCGTTTCAGCCGGTCCGCCGCGTCGCTCAGTTCTGCCTCTGCATCCTGCAGCGCTTCTTTTGCGTCCGCCTCATTTTTCACTGCCGTATTATAAGTATCTGTTCCGTCTTCCACGGCCTCATTATAGTTTTCAGTGGCGGTTTCGATAGATTTGTTTTCCGTATATTCACTCAGTGCCTGGCTGTTCTGCGCCTGTGTCAGGCTGTCTTCCAGACTGGAAGAGTCCAATACGACGATTACATCTCCTGCGTTCACATAATCTCCCACATCGTAATTGACTTCCAGCACTTCCACATTGCTGGCGCTGGCAGACACATCCCGGGCGTCAGCGCTCGCGATCGTACCTGTCACGCTGATAGAATCGATCAGGTTTTGTCTTTTCACCTGCACTGTCTCCACCTGGCCCGCGCTCTCGCGCATGGCCTCCATGGCCCGTCTCCGATTATATGACATCCAGAGCCAGAAACCTGCAATTACAATGAGTACAGCCAGAACCGTGAGCATAATTTTTTTCTTCCTGCTCATACGCTTCCTTTTGATCTTGGTCGGCTGCTCCGGCAGCTCTTCTGTCGTCTTCTTTTTCACACTTTTCCTCCTTACCACTGCGGAATTACCTCAAAATAATAACAGGTTTATTCTAAGTGCTAAGTGTGTTGGAAAATTGTTCAATTTGTGTTTTCTCTGTGAACCGGGATCCCGCCGTAAGTCCTTCCGGACTCCTCAAAACCCGTTTTTTCGCGTTCTTTTCCATCGTCTATCTGCTGCAAAACGGTCCTATATTCCTGCTCCAGCATTTCCAGATCAGCATCCAGCGACTCCATAATCAGATCTTGCATCTCCAGATCACTCATCCAGTCTTCCAGCACCAGGAGATTCCACGCCATTTTCCTGCATAACTGTTTCAGCTTCTGCTCGTCATACACAGTCAGCTCTTTTCCCGAGACGCCGGCATGCAGCGTTTCAGGAATGTCATAGATCATCAGATACTTCAGCGCATCTTGTTTTTCCTTTTTCTCCCGCTCTTTTCCCAGAAAACCGTAAAACAGGAACGGAAGGAACAGAACCATTCCCATCTCCCGAAGCCTCTCGGCGGAGAGGTCTGCCAGCGTAACCGTACAGACGGACAGACTCACACACTCTTTACCAGAATACTCCCGGATCTCCGTCCCCCTTTCTTCAATATTTTTTCCATAGTAAGAAAAACCGGGCTCCCTCACCCGGTCTGCCGTGTAAACAGGCTTCTCGCCTTTATGCCGGCGATCTTCCAGCTCTGACGCCTGCACTTGAAAGCAGCCATATTCATGGATCAGCCGGTATTCATACCGGTCTGTACACCCAACCGTCAGACAGACGCATAATGGCTCCTCTTTGGTCCATTCCCGTTCCACCTCTGTCTCCGGCTTGTATTCTTTCCCGAACATATGATTGATCATCCGTGTCAGCGCAAAGTCAGACAGACAAAATATTTTTTCCATCATCCCTGCATCTTCTTTCAGATACATGACTCTTTACCTCCCCGTATCCAGGCTGCAGCGCTTTTCTGTTTTATACAAAACTGGGATTTTCTGCCATAGAATATGGCGTTCGACTTATTTCTTCAGACAACTACAGAATATCTTAAATTTCGCGGTTCTGTCAAGCAGGAAATAGAGCTGCCTGGTCCGACCGATTTTCCATCAGGCAAACCGCAGCTCTGCTGTCCTACTCCAAATGCGCGATAAAATCCGTGATCCGTTCCAGATCCTGTTCTTCGTCCTCGCCTTCACACTCGATGGTCACTTCATCGCCAGGAGGAACCGGAAACGCCAGAAGACTCATCAGGCTCTTGCAGTTCATCTTATGCTCGCCATGGATCATCATAATATGAGAACGGCACCTGTTCGCTTCCCCAACCAGAAGTCCGGCCGGCCGCATATGCAGTCCGGTCTTGTTATTCAGGACGATCGTTCTGCAAACCATAAAAACCCCCCTTTTCATTTGCAAGTCAGCAGATAGAGTATACCACAACGGGGCGCATTTGTATGCGCCCCGTGAAAAGATTCACACATTGTTTACAATTTAGGATGAATGCCCTGGCACGGAACCATTGGGCTTTCATCAATGTCCGCTCTTGCGGTTGGATACCACGTCGAAGATGACAGCCACCAGAAGTACGCCGCCCTTGACCACGTACTGCCAGGAATCACCGATACCCATGATAGACATACCCATATTGATTACGCCCAGCAGAAGAGCGCCGATGATCACGCCCGGGATTGTTCCGCTTCCGCCGTATGCAGATGCGCCGCCGATGAAACAGGAGCCGATGGCATCCATCTCGAAGGAGTTACCGGTCTGACCGTTTACAGATCCCACACGGGCCAGGCAGAGAAGACCGCAAAGGCCTGCCAGGAATCCCATGTTCGTATATGCGATAAAATATACTTTATTGGTATTGATACCGGATAACTGAGTCGCTTTCTCATTGCCGCCCACTGCATAGAAATAACGTCCAAACGCGGTCTTGGAGGTAATGAAATGGTAAATCAGGCAGATTGCCACCACCCATACCAGCATAACAGAGATACCTCTGTACTGGCAAAGCATCCAGCAGTAGATCATAAGTACGACAGAGATGATGATGCTGCGTCCGAAATCAGATACCGCGCTGTTCTGACGGTATCCTTTCTTTGCTTTTTTGGTACGGGAGGAAATTGTGCTGTAAAAAATGAAGACAACAATCAGCGCGCCTACCACAAGCGGGGAAAGGATTCTTTCATCCGTATCCAGTCCCGGAATTTTAATATATGCGGTGAAGATATTCAGGAACGCCTGATTCTGTACTGCTACAGTCTTGCTGTCCAGTACCAGACGTCCAAAACCGCGGAAGATAAACATGCCGCCCAGGGTTGTGATGAACGGAGGGATCCTCACATAACCGATCCAGTATCCCTGCCATACACCGGCTGCCACGCCAATGAGCAGACAGAGGATGATTGTCAGATAAACGTTAAAATTATAGTTGGTAATCAGGACCGCCGCGATACCGCCTACCATACAGATTACGGAACCGACAGAAAGGTCGATGTTACCGCCGGTCAGGATACAGAGCAGCATACCGCAGGCCATAACCAGCACATAGCCGTTCTGAAGCAACAGGTTGGACATATTCTGCGCGTACAGAAGACGTCCGTCTGTCAGGAAATAAAATAAAATAAATACGACAACAAGAGCGATGACCATACTGTTTTTGGTCAGGAAAGCTCCCAGATTGAACTGAGCGCCGCTCTGAGTTTCTTTCTTATTTGCCATTATTTTGATACTCCTTTCATTTAATTGTCGGCGCTGATAATGAAGCTCATGATCCGCTCCTGAGTCGCCTCTTTCGCATCCAGTTCTCCCTTCAGTTCGCCTTCATTCATAACATAAATACGGTCGCACATACCGATCAGCTCCGGCATTTCCGAAGAAATCATAATCACAGATTTTCCTTCGTCAACCATCTTATTGATCAGGCAGTAGATATCATACTTGGCTCCCACATCGATACCGCGGGTCGGTTCGTCCAGGATCAATACGTCCGGTTCCGTGAACATCCATTTGCCCAGCAGCGCTTTCTGCTGGTTTCCTCCGGACAGATTGCCTACTTTCTGTTCGATGGACGGAGTCTTGGTACCCATGGCCTGGGTCATATCTTCCGCCGCTTTTTTCTCAGCCGTCGTATCTATGATTCCTTTATCACAGACTTTATCCATACGGGCCAGAGTCGTATTGAAGCGGATCGTCTCTCCCAGGATCAGTCCGTTAGTCTTTCTGTCCTCTGTCACGTATGCCAGTTTGTGACGGATCGCCTGCTCCGGCGTCTTCAGATCTACTTTTTTGCCGTCCAGATAGAGTTCTCCGGAAATATTCGTGCCGTAGCTCTTGCCAAAGATCGACATGGCCAGTTCTGTACGCCCTGCTCCCTGCAGTCCGGAGAATCCGACCACCTCTCCTTTATGTACCTTGAAAGAAATATCTTTGTCCACCACTTTTTCATGATACAGCGGATGATGTACCGTCCAGTGTTTTACTTCCAGTCCGATCTCCGGCCGCACATTGTGTACGCGGGATGGATAACGGTCATCCATGGGACGTCCTACCATACCTTTGATGATACGGTCCTCGCTGAATTCATCTACCCCTTTGACCAGAGTCTCTATGGTGGAACCGTCACGGATAATTGTAGCTTTATCCGCGCAGTAAATAATCTCGTTTAATTTATGTGTGATGATGATGGACGTCAGGCCGTTTTTCTTAAACTCAATCAGAAGATCCAGAAGCATCTTCGCATCCTCGTCATTCAGTGAAGAAGTCGGCTCGTCCAGAATCAGCAGTTTTACGTTCTTGGAGAATGCCTTTGCGATCTCCACCAGCTGCTGTTTGCCGGTACCAATATCTTTAATCAGAGTCTGGGCGGATTCATGCAGTCCCACCTGGCTCATATGTTTTTCTGCTTCATTATTCGTCAAGTCCCAATCGATATGACCGAATCTGTTCTTCTTTTCATTTCCCAGGAACATATTCTCACCGATGGTCAGAAGCGGGATCAACGCCAGTTCCTGGTGAATAATCACGATCCCCTTTGCCTCGCTGTCTTTCAGCGTCTTAAACTGGCAAAGTTCTCCATTGTAATAAATCTCCCCCGTATAACTGCCCACCGGATATGTACCGGACAGCACGTTCATCAGAGTAGATTTTCCCGCGCCGTTTTCTCCGATCAGCGCATGGATCTCTCCCCTTTCCACGACCAGGTTCACATTATCCAGCGCTTTCACTCCAGGGAACTCTTTGGTGATAGATTTCATTTCCAAAATAATATCAGCCAAAAATTCTTCCTCCTTTCCCTCATTTCCTGTAACCATATCTCTGACCTAAGAAAGGCGGGACAGACGCCCCGCCCTTTCCAAGGTCATTTTCAGTTATTTCCCTATAATTTACTGTACTGCGGACAGATATCCGTCTTCACCCATGGTGTACAGCCCGGTATCTACCAGATCCTGCAGATTGTCTTTGGTAATTACATTCGGAACCAGCAGGAAGGACGGGCACGGATTGCCTTCGGAAGTCTCATAGGACTCAACATCATAAGAGCACTCGATACCGAAGGACGGGATCAGGGACTCGTCAATGGTGTCTCCGTTCAGGATAGCCTGTGCCAGGCCCAGAGTAACGACAGACTCGTTGCTTACGTTCTTGTAAACAGTCATGGTCTGGATACCGTCTACAATATTCTTCAGGTTTGCTTCGTCTCCATCCTGACCGGTGATCAATACGGTATTGGAACCAGCATAGTCAGAGGTCACTGCCTGAGATACGCCCAGTGCGGTGGAGTCATTGGAGCAAAGCCATACATCCAGCTGAGTTCCATCTGCATAGTAGGAAGACAGGATGTTCTGTGCTCTTTCAAGAGCGGTATCGGTGCTCCACTGAGCTGTTGCAACCGTATCGAAATCGGTCTGACCGGATACTACATTCAGAGTACCTGCATCGATGTACGGCTGAAGTACGTCCATAGCTCCCTGATAGAAGTACGGCGCGTTGTTGTCAGCCGGGTCGCCAGCGGTGATCTCCATGTTGTAAACCTTATCGCCGGCATTCTCAAGATCCAGGGTGTCTACGATGAACTGTCCCTGCAGAGTACCTACAGAATAGTTATCGAAGGATACATAATAAGAAACTGCGTCGTTCAGAATCAGACGGTCGTATGCGATAACCGGAACCCCTGCATCTGCCGCTTCGTTCATGGCGGTATTCAGAGCCTCGCCGTCGATAGCTGCAACGATCAGAAGATCAACGCCGTCAGCCAGCATGTTCTGGATATCGTTTACCTGTCTTGCGGAGTCATTGTCAGAGTAGGTAAGCACGGTCTCATATCCTGCTGCCTGGAACTGCTCGTCCAGATATGCGCCGTCACGGTTCCAGCGCTCCAGAGACTGGGTCGGCATGGAAATACCGATCTTTCCGCCTGCTGCCGCGGTATCTGCGCTTTCGTCTGCGGTATCTGCCGCTGCGGCATCGTCAGTCGTAGTTTCTTCCGTGTCGGCAGCCGTATCTGTAGAGGTTGTGCTGCTGGATGAAGAACCGCAGCCCGCTACCAGAGTAGCTACCATTGCGACGCTCAAAAGAACGCCAAGTACTTTTCTTTTCATTTTGGAAAATTCCTCCCTTCATTTGATATCTAAAATATATCACAAGTTCCGCAGGACAAACTTGCTTTCTTCTGTACATTTTATACAGCACACTCCGAATTTTTCCAATAAAAAACAGGACAAATTTGTGCTTTACAAATCTGTCCTGTACAAAAAAATCCAGTTCTACCGGTCTCTGATATTCAGATAGATGTCGCTTTCTTCATGGTATTTCCCCGTAATGACTTCATCCATATTATCTTTGGTAACGGCGACCGGATCCAGCCGTTCATAAGGAACGTCATAACTCCCGTCGTTCATCGTCTCGGTAGCTGCGACCATATTTCCCTCAGCCAGCCCCACGGTCAGCTCCGCCGCCCGCCGCGCCAGTTTCTCCACCGGTTTGTACACAGTCATACACTGGGTGCCCTCCACGATCCGCTGACAGGCGTCCAGATCCGCATCCTGCCCGACTACACAGACGCTCCCTGCCAGACGCTGTTCAGAAAGGGCTCTGATCGCCTGCCCGGCGATACTGTCGTTGCCGCACATGATGCCGTCCGGTATCTCCCCTGTATCCAGATAAGCATCTGTGGCGGCGAACCCGGTCTCCGCCAGCCAGCCTTCTGCATGTTCCGTCCCAATAACGGTAAGATTACTGTTTTCCAATGCTTCCGCAAACCCTTTCATCACCAACGATACATTGTTGTCTGCAAGAGGGCCGCATATTTGAAGTATATTTCCGCCCTCAGCCAGGTGTTCTTTCATATGCTCTCCCATAAGACGGCCTACCTCTTCATTATCGAAGGAAATATACAGATCCACATCCGCGTCACAGATCAGACGGTCATATGCCACCACCGGAATTCCCGCCCGATGCGCCTCTTCCACCGCCTCCGAAAGTCCTCCTGAATCAATCGCCACGATTACGATCACGTCCATGTCTTTCTGGATAAAATACTCGATCTGCGAGATCTGTTCTTCAAGATCTCCGTTCGCGTTCTGGACATTCACTTCCGCTCCCAGTTCCTGCGCTGCCGATACAAACACATCCCGGTCCCTCTGCCAACGTTCGAGCAAAAAAGAATCAAAAGTCATACCGATCTCAATCCGGCTCTCCTCTTCCTCTATATTCTCTTTTTTTACCGTTTCCCCGGCGCATCCCGCAAGAAGACAGACCGGCAGCAGCAGCAAAAATATTCTATACTTCTTCCACATGTTTCTGCCCCCTCGTCCCCTCTCGGTACTCTGTCGGGGTAAGTCCTGTATTTTTCTTAAAAATCCGGCTGAAATAATTAGGATCACTGTATCCTACTTCAGCGCAGATCTCCTTCATACTGCATTTTTCCTGGCTGAGCATCTCTTTTGCCCGCCCGATCCGAAGATTCGTTACATACTCTACAAAATTACTTCCGGTTTCCTCCTTGAACAGTTTGCTGAAATAGTAAGGGCTCAGATCCAGCTGTCTGGACACCTCGTCCAGAGAAAGATCCCTGTGATAGTTTTCCCGGATGTATTCTTCCGCCCGGACTACCAGCTGATTGGCATGTTCCTCTTTCTTTGTGCGCATATTCCGGCAGGCCTCTCCGAACTTTTCCACAAACCAGTTCTTTAAATCGCTGTTTTTCTCTGCGTTCACCACCAGCGGCAGATAATTTTCCCGCTCCTGAAAATGATAAGTCAGACCGCCGTTCAGATATACCGTATGCTCTGCCCAGAGCACGAACTCCAGGGTTTTGAGTTTCACGCTCATGTTATCTTCTCCATATGTATCCAGCATCCAGTCAAAAAATCTGCCGGCTTCACGCATACATTCTTCCTGGTTCCCGTTGCGGAGCGACGCGAACAGTTCGTTTTCCAGATCAATGGGATATTCCTTATCATACCGGCATTGAATAGGAAGGTCATCCACATGAGCCACGCTTCCCGTGGAATTTACCAGCGCTTTCAACGCTTCTTCATAAGAAATCATACTTTCATCAAGCCTGCGAACCGAACCGATACCTACGCGGAATGTAATATCCGTAAGTTTCCGAAGTTTTCTTGCCAGCTCCCTGCAGACGTCAATCATCTCGATCCGCTCTTCATAATCCATCTTGATATTCCCGCAGGGAAGAAACACCGGGATTTTATTGGAGATGACGGATCCCACCACACAGTTCCATGTTTCTTTCAGCGTCTCTCTTACTTTGGCGTAGTTTTTCTGAATTCTTACGCTGGCGCCCACCGCATTAGTCATATAATTTCCATGCTGATCGTCTCCCATGACCAGAGCCAGCATACAGCCGTAATCCGCGTCCAGACTCAAAAGATTTTTATAATTCTGGATGTCTTCTTCGTATGCTTCCTGAAACATGATGGAATAAATGAATCCATTTTCAATAATCGGCGTCACCGTCTCCATCTTTTCTTTGATCAGGAGATCATCACTGCGTTTCTTCCTTTTTGACTCGATCAGTTTCATGGCCTTCTCCAGCACTTCCACGATCACAGACGCGCTGAACGGCTTATTGATATATTCCATGACTCCCAGATTGATCGCTTCTCTGGCATAATCAAACCGGTCGTAGGCAGACAAAATGATAAATTCCATGGAAGGATTATTTTTCTGAATCTCCCGGATCGCCTCTATCCCGTTGATGCCGGGCATCTGAATATCCATAAAGGCAATATCCGGCCGGAACTGTTCCGCCAGTTCGATCACATCCCGTCCTGTTTTTGCCGTCTCCACCTGACATTGCCCAGGAAAATGTTTTTCTATGATCATTTTCAGAGAATCCAGCACAATTCCCTCATCATCCGCCAGCATTACCCGATACATTTTCCTCCTCCTATTCCTCCGGTATCAGTATCTGTACTTCTGTTCCCTTATCTTTTCCCTCGCTCCATATGGAGAACTCCGCGTCCCCATGAAAATAAAGTTTCAGCCGCTCCATTACGTTCCGAATGCCGACCCCGTTAGAACCGGAAGAAATATCGTCTTCTTTTATCTCTCCCTCCAACACCTGACGGATTCTCTCCTGTTCCATTCCGGCGCCGTTATCCCAGATGCAGATGCAGATCCTGCCGTCTTTCTGATACACGGACAATTCGATCCTTCCTTCCCGGTCAAGGCCCCGTATGCCATAATTGACCGCGTTTTCCACCAGCGGCTGAAGGATCATACTGGGAACTCTTACATTCAGCAGACTTTCATCCACATCTTTCGTAAAATGGATCTCTCCCGCAAACCGCACGTTCAGGATATAAACATAATTGTCCACCAGTTGAATTTCCTCTTCCAGCGACGCGTCCTGATCATGTTTGCGCACATTATATCGGAAGAATCCCGCCACGTTTTCCAGAAATTCCCCGGTCCTGCCGGCATCTTCCATCATGGCGAGCTGCGCGCCCGCGTTCAGTGTATTGAAAAGAAAATGAGGATTGATCTGCGCCTGAAGGTATTTCAGCTGGGCGTCTTTTAAGTGGCTCTGCATCATAAGTTCCCGTTCTTTCAGCTGATTTTCCCTCTCCATGGTTTCTGTAAGCTGTTCAATATAATTGCGGATACTCTCCACCATCTGGTTAAACGCTCCGGTCACAACGCCCACTTCATCCATGCTCTGTACCGGTATCTTTTCAATATCGAAATTCCCTCTGGCGACCTCATCGGCGGATTCCGCCAGGCAGTGCAGCGGTTTGGTCACCATTCGGGTACTGACCATGATCAGGCTGATATTTCCCAGGAATACTACCAGAAGCACCGCGATCGTCACCAGCTCTGTATAACGCAGAGAATTCATCAGGATCTGATAAGTTTCTGAATTATTCTTAAACTGTTCATTATTAAGACTGTAGATAAACGTATGGATCTCTTCGTACAAGACGCATGCTTCTTCATACAGGCTGCCGTACCGCTCTACATTTCTTCCCCTCTTCGCCTGAATGATGTCCGCCATGAGATCCAGATAATTTTCCGACAGCCCGCGGATATTTTTCTCTGTGAGCAGCAGCACATCATCTGTCACCTGTGTGTTCAGTTCCTCGATCTGTCTGCGGAATTCCTGCTCACTCCGGTAATAATCCTCCATTGCTTCCGAACTTTTCGTGTTCAGATATTCTTCCGTACTGCTCTGTACCCGATCAAGCGCGGAAGACAATTCATTCATACGCACGTTGCTCACGTATACCTCATCCACTCTTCCCGTCATTCCATTGATGATGGCATACATGTAAAGATTCACTGCAAGGATCATCACCGCAGTCAGCACGAATACCAGCGTCAGCTTCTGCTGAAGCGACATTGTCTTCCATTTCTCCAGAATTCTGCTTTTCATAACTGTTCCATCAGTTCCTCCGCTTCGCCGGGAGTGATTACATGAATATCCACTGACATATAACCGTTGGTATATCCCGTCTCCACATATTCATCCAACGCTTTTACGCTTAGTTCTCCCATCTGGGCTGTGTCCAGCGCGACAGTCGCCTGAATAATATTTTTTGATACCGCATCCAAAATCGTGTCCGAATCATAATATCCGATCATCTGTACCGTGCCTACTTTGTTATAATCCACCGCCGCGGAATAAGCACAGCGCGTATGTACCGCATTCAGGCATACCAGCACATCCGGCAAATCCTCACTCAAAAATATATCCCGGATAGATTCTTCCGCGCTGAAATCCCTGCTGCTTTCAATAGCGTAGGTGTCTACCTCAACCGCATCCAGGCTGCCAAGCGCCTCTTCCAACGTCTCGCGGATCGCCAAAAGGATCAGATTCTGGCTGCTGTCCGTGCGGTTTTCATCCAGCAGCACTAACACCTGCCCGGAGCCTTCCGGAAGCATCTTAAGGATCTGCCTCCCATACTCCTGCCCGATATTATAATTGTTAGAACCTACGAAGCACTGTCTCCTGCTCTCGATGCAGTCGTTCAGAACCGTCACCACCGGTATCCCCATATCCACCGCTTCATCGATCAGTTCCACGGTCTCTTCCTCATCATCTCCCGTGACGATAATCCCATCCACGGAAGCGCGGATCGCCATATCCAGCAGCTCTGTGCGGTCATAATCCACCGCCAGATTCTCCCCGAAGCGTTCTACGTAAACGTCTCTTTCTTTTCCTTCCGCAAGAGCGCTCTCATAGACTTCTGTCCAGAAATCCTCGTCTCCGCTGCCTGTGATCATGGCGTAGTGGCGGCTGTAGGTGGAATATTCTCCAGGTTCTCCGCCTCCCACCCGGTTTCCAAACCAGTAGAGCAGCAGAAAGACCGCCAGGAATAAGAAAGGCAGAAAAATAAACGCCCCGTTCTTTTTATTTTTCATCCCTTTCTCCTCCATTTTCACTAAAAATACCTGCAAAAAGACTGTCTCGAAATGGCAGAATCCGCCATTTCTTGACAGTCTTCTCCTTGATTACTTATGCGAACGGATTCTCAGTCGGATAGCGTACGCCTGCCGGCTGGTTGTAACCAATCTCCTTTACGTCCACGCCAATGTATTTAAATACTTCATACAGCGCCTTGCCATAATGTCCGAATGCAACTGCTCCGTGATGCGGGAAATTGCCTTCGATCAGCACATGACGGTAGAACCGCTTCATCTCCGGAATCGCAAAGATGCCGATGGCTCCGAAGGAACGGGTCGCTACCGGAAGCACCTCGCCGTTTGCCACATATGCGCGCAGCTTGTTGTCAGCAGTACTCTGCAGACGGAAGAAGGTAATATCGCCCGGAGTAATGTCTCCTTCCAGTGTTCCCTGAGTTACTTCTTCTGGAAGGCTTCTCGCCATGATCAACTGATATTTCATCTGGCAGAAGGACAGTTTCTTGCTGCTGGTATTGCCGCAGTGGAAGCCCATGAACACATCATTGCTCTTGTAATCATATTTGCCCTTGATGTCTTCGTCATAGATATCATACGGAACTGTATTATTGATATCGAGCAGAGTCACCACATCATCGCTGACACAGGTTCCGATAAACTCGCTCAATGCGCCGTAGATGTCCACTTCACAGGATACCGGGATGCCTCTTCCGGTCAGACGGCTGTTCACATAACAGGGAACGAATCCAAACTGGGTCTGGAATGCAGGCCAGCATTTTCCGGCGATAGCCACATATTTCCGGCTTCCCTTATGATCCTCGATCCAGTCGAGCAGAGTAAGCTCATACTGCGCCAGTTTCGGAAGGATCTCCGGTTTCTTATTGCCCTCTCCTAATTCGGCTTCCATATCCTTAACTACATCCGGGATTCTGGGATCTCCCGCATGTTTGTTGTATGCTTCGAACAGATCCAGCTCAGAGTTCTCTTCGATCTCCACGCCCAGATTGTAGAGCTGTTTAATCGGCGCATTACATGCCAGGAAGTTCAGCGGTCTTGGGCCAAAGCTGATGATCTTCAGATCGGAAAGTCCGATGACGGCTCTTGCGATCGGAATAAATTCATGAATCATATCTGCGCACTCTTCCGCGGTTCCCACCGGGTATTCCGGAATGTACGCGCGGATATTGCGCAGCGCCAGATTGTAGCTTGCATTCAGCATACCGCAGTATGCGTCGCCGCGGCCCTGTACCAGGTCTTTGCCGGTCTCCTCCGCTGCAGCCACAAACATCTTCGGCCCATCGAAATATTTGGCAAGCATAGTCTCTGAAATCTCCGGACCGAAGTTGCCAAGATATACCACCAGGGCATTGCAGCCTGCGGCTTTAACGTCTTCCAGCGCCTGCATCATGTGGATTTCGCTCTCTACGATGCAGACCGGACATTCATAAATGTCTGCCGCATCATATTTAGCCTGGTAAGCGTCCACCAGCGCTTTTCTTCTGTTCACGGACAGAGATTCCGGGAAACAGTCGCGGCTTACTGCCACGATACCAATTTTTACTTTTGGAATGTTCATCATGATAGATATCCTCCTATGATTTTATATTTTTGTTATAATGAATCCTTGATATCAATATTTTCTCCCACCAGACCGATATAGGAGCCTTCCGGGAGCCCGCCTTCCGCATGGCCGATCAGCCATTTATTCTTCGCTGTGATCAGGGCGTCTTCCCATTCCGCATGCTTTTCATCCAACGGCAGATTTGTGTCTTTGGGAAGCACGATCGCCACCCGGAAACCGCTCTCATGGACACAGCAGGGCGCATAATGAAGCGTTGTCGCGTAAAGCTCTACTGCAGTCCCTTTCGGCAGATAAAAAGCCTCTACCAGAGAAGTATCATAGGTAAAATCATCTGTAATATCCTGCTGGGAGCCCACCAGAAGCACAGCGTCCTCACCCGCCACATCGATCTCGGAGGAGCGGTGATATTCCAGGGCGTTCAGCTTATAGTTTTTGCCGTTGCAGTAACCGATCTGGATCGGCAGTTCGCCGTATCCCTTTTTCTGGAGCTCCGCGTATACCGGAAGCGCTTCCAGTTCCGGTATAGACGGTTCATAGACCACGTCATCCGGAAGCGGCGTGGATTTCAGCGCCTCCACAAGTCCGGAAAAATCCACATTCTGCACGACTCTGCCGTATTTCCGGAATGCGGCGTCTGTCACTTTCTGAATCTTCATGATTCCTTCCTCCTGTTTTATTTAATAATCTCAAACAACGGTTTGCAGGCCGGATAGATCTCCTTGAACTGCTGATAACGCTCTTCGTATTTTGCAGCCAGTTCCGGATCCGGATCCACCGTATCGATCACTTTAACCAGTTTCGCAGCCGCCTCTTCTACAGTCGCGTATTCGCCGCACGCCACCGCCGCCAGCATAGCTCCGCCGAGCGCCGGCCCTTCTTCGCTTTCGATCACATCCACCTTGATATTCATCACATTGGCGATGATTTTCTTCCACAGCGGGCTCTTGGCGCCGCCGCCGCAGATCTTTGTTCGCTCAATATGGATGCCCAGGGATTTCGCCACTTCAAAAGAATCCCGAAGAGCAAATGCCACGCCTTCCAGCACCGCCTGAGTCATATCCGCTCTGGTGGTATCCATGGTCATTCCGATGAAGGTTCCTCTTGCATTAGGATTATTGTGCGGCGAACGCTCTCCCATCAGATAGGGCAGAAAGTACACATGATTTTCGCCTAATTTGGTGATCTTTGCCTGCTCTCCCGCGTAATCCGTCGTACCTATGATCTCGTCCATCCACCATTTATTGCAGGAAGCCGCGCTCAGCATACATCCCATCAGATGGTAATGCCCGTCCGCATGAGCAAAAGCATGCAGCGCATTATTTTTATCCACTCCGAATTTTTCAGAAGAGATAAAGATCGTCCCGCTGGTTCCCAGGGAAATGTTGCACATGCCGTCGCCGACCGTACCGGTTCCCACTGCGGCCGCCGCATTGTCTCCGGCTCCCGCCACGACTTTGACGGTCTGCGGAATATCCAGTTCTGCCGCGATCTTGGGAAGCACGTTTCCGACCGCCTCATAAGATTCATAGACCTTCGCAAGCTGTTCCTCACGGACTCCGCAGATCTCCATCATCTGTTTCGACCAGCAGCGGTTCTTCACATCAAAAAGCAGCATGCCGGACGCGTCGGATACATCCGTACAATGTACGCCGGACAGCCGGTAAGCGATATAATCCTTCGGAAGCATAATCTTTTCAATGCGGGCGAAATTCTCCGGTTCTTTATTCCTCACCCAAAGGATCTTCGGAGCCGTAAATCCTGTAAAGGCAATATTTGCCGTGTATTCTGAAAGCTTGTCCTTTCCGATCACATTATTCAGGTAATCGCACTCTTCATAGGTACGTCCGTCGTTCCAGAGAAGAGCCGGGCGGATCACTTTATCGTCTTTATCCAGAATCACAAGTCCATGCATCTGTCCTCCAAAACTGATGCCTGCCACCTGGCTTCTGTCGCAGTCTGCCAGAAGTTCTTTCAGCCCGTCCATAGTCTGGTTGAACCAGTCTTCCGGATTCTGCTCTGACCATCCCGGATGCGGGAAATAAATCGGATATTCTCTGGACACAATCTTTTTGATCGTCCCATCGCCTTCCATAAGAAGCAGCTTCACGGCGGAAGTCCCCAGATCCACACCAATATACAGCATTGATTCATCCTCCTCTTTTAATCCATACACTGTTCACGTTTTGCGTGCACGTGCACGCTATATGTTTATATTACCCCTTTTGCTTTTAATTTTCAACAGAATGACACGTTTTTTCTTTACAATCTTTTATTTTTGTAAATCTTATACAAATTTAAGGTCAAAAAATACCTCTGCGTCCAGTTTTTATGTGCATATTATCTGATTTTTATTTTTTGTTCTCCCAACAGAGTGCACGTGCACGCTCCGGCCGCATTGACAGTTTCCCAAATTTCATGTATGTTTACAGTAGAAAAAAAAGAGAGGGATCTCTATGACTACTATCAAAGAAATCGCAGATCTTGCCGGCGTGTCCAGAGGAACGGTGGACCGGGTGCTCAACAACCGGGGAGCGGTCAGTCCCAAGACTGCCGAAAAGATCATGGACATTGTGCGGGCTATGGATTACCGGCCCAACCGGGCAGGGATCACACTGGCCGCCCAGAAAAAAAAGTACAAAATCGGAGTCATTCTTTTCAGTGAAAACAACCCCTTTTTTGATGAGGTGATGGAAGGCGTCCGTATCAAAGCCGCCGAGCTTCAGGACTATGGCATCACCACATTGACCCGGAGAGTGGAATTCGATGTAGAAGCCCAGTTAGCCGCCGTGGACGAATTGTTAGACGAGGGGATCCACGGACTGATGCTGGCCCCCTATAACCATATGCGCATTCAGGAAAAAATAGACGAGCTGGTAGAACTTCAGATACCTGTGGTAACCGTCAATACTGACATCGACGGTTCCCGCAGGCTTGCCTATGTGGGAAGCGATTATTTTCAGGGCGGATGTACAGCGGCAGGACTTTTTGCCCTGATGACTTCAGGACCCGTAGAGTTGGGAATCATCACCGGATCTTCCAATGTACTCTGCCACACAGAGAGGATCCGCGGTCTCAGGCATACACTGGAATTTACCTATCCCCGCATCCAGATCGCCGAAATCCTGGAAAACCATGATGACGAATTTGAGAGTTATGCGCTTACCAGACAGCTGCTGGAACAGTATCCGCGTCTGGACGCAGTCTTCTTCTCGGCAGCGGGCGTCTACGGAGGATGCCGCGCCATCCAGGAAGCAGGACGACATCCGAAAGTCATTACTTTTGATGAAGTTCCCACGACTCTGGAGATGTTGAAAAACGGAGTGATCTCCGCTACCATCAGCCAGCAGCCGGTACGGCAGGGATCCCGTTCGCTGGATATTCTTTTTGAATATCTCACCTCCGGCATCCTTCCGGATCAGGAACAGAATTTTGTAGAATTGTCTATAAAAATACGGGAAAATATCTGACGCTGAGCTGTTTACCAGCTCAGCGTCAACACGTGCAGATTTTCATTTTCCATATATCGAAAACTTGTTATGTCCGGACAATATTCCGCGATACGGCTGTCTGCCACCAATGCCTGTCTCGCCTGCCCGTAAGCTTCCCCGCTTCCGAAGCGAAGCCCCGCATGGCGCAGTCCGCTTTCATCACACCGCCGGAGCGCCGTTCCCGCGGCATCTTCTTCAAACACCTCGAAAAACAGTCCCTCCTGCACATAATAATTGAATTCCGTCTTCGTACATTCCGGAAGGTCCAGATCCATATCCGCCGTATGAGTGATCCCCAGATCCGAATCTGTCAGGTTCAGGTATTCGTATGAGCATGCCCCCAGTACAGATGACGCGCTGTTCCCCCAGGTAGCGTCCATCAGATAGGGATCTCCTTCGATCATGACCAGATTCCAGGCATGGCTCTCTCCTCCTGCGTCTCCATATACAATCATACAGGGCACATCCAGGTATGACAGCAAATACTGGGCAGCAGCGGCGATTCCGTTGCACACAGACTGCCCTCCCAAAAATACACTCAGGATATTCTGATTTTCCACCGCGTCCGGATTATACCTCACATTCAATGACAGATTTTCATAAACCGCTTTTACCTTCTCATAGTCAGAGCCGTTTTGTTCCGCCCCGTACAAAAAAGGCGCCAAAGCGCGGCTCACCTGCTCCTGATATTCCGCTCTCTCATCCTGTGTCATCGTATAGGAAGGTATAAAACGAATCTTAATCGTCTGGCCGGCCAGGCTTTCTTTTACATACTGATAGCCGTTCACCCAGAATATTTCTCCATGGTCGCTGGTCAGCGCCTCAAAAGCCCGGGGAAGCGCTTCCTCATCCGTAGTGGGCAGATCTGTTTCCTTCCCATGATTCATCAGAGTAGCCAGCATCTGATCATAAACTGCCCGCGTATCTTTATCCAGCAGCTCGTACGCCAGCCTGCCCACAGATGATGCTTCCGCAGATATATCTTCTGCCGATTCTGCCAGGGACAGCCGCTCTTTTTCCGACTCGTCTGCCGTTCTGACCGGCTCCAGCCTCTCCGACTGGGGCAGTAAGACGGATGCCAGACATACCGCCCCGGCTCCCAGTCCCAGACAAATCAAGAAGGCTGCCAGACCATTCAAAAATTTTTTCATATCCTGTCTCCGGTCCGGCTACCCTGCATAAGGAAGCATTTCAAAATAATAAGTCTCCGGCTTCCCATCCACATACAAAGTCCAGGTGTCATCTGCCCCGTCTCCGCGCACGTATGAGATGCTGCCTTCTTCTCCGCTTTCATCCACGCGGAAGTACGCCAGGCCCTGATTATCCGTCCCGGTGATCCGGATCCGGCTGCCGGCTGGCAGTACGCTTTCCCGGCCATCTATCGTCACCGGAAGATCCTGAATAACCGTCAAAAGGTATGCATCCGAATCATTTCCCACAATCCGGAAGGTATCGGACTGCTGCGCCAGCATTCCGTTTTGGTCGATTTTATAATCCATCATCCCGTAGTAAGTGCCGAATACATTCAGACTCATACGCAGAGTCAAAAGTTCCGTATTGATCGCCCCGTCCGACAGGCTGATACCCTCCAGACGACTTCCTTCCTTGATCACGCCTCCTGTAATCTCATATAAAAAAGTGACATAATCATCCGAGGCATAATCCGCATCCAGAAGCACAAAGCTGCGCCCGTCCGTCAGGTTCAGCAAATATGCCCTGTCCATTCGCCCAAAGGTTCCTGCCACGATACTGGAATCCCCTAATTCCAGCGTAATCTGCGTCTCGCCATTTTCTTCATCGGCCTCTGTACGGATATTCAGGCGCTGCTGCGAACTGTCTTCCGGCGCCAGCGTCAGATAGACGTCTGTATTCTCCGGAAGAGCTGCTGTCCCGGCTCCAGTTGTCCCTGCATAAGCATCTTCCATATACGCTCCGAATACATCATAGGGAAGTGTTACCTCCGCTGCTCCCATGGCATATGGTCCTACTTCATAAGGGTTGAATATAAATGTGATGCCTGCCCCGTCCAGATACCAGGCCGGACCGGATTCCCACATACCTTCCACGGTGCTCTCATATTCAGGAAACAGCCCGTCTCCGTAACGGACTTTCAGCTCCTCGGTAATATATCCTGCAGCTTCCTGCTGAAATCCTTCCTCATCCTTCAGAATGTCATCCAGAGACAGCAAAGCTCCCGTCTGCGAGTCAAACACAATGCCTGTATACCCATAATTGCCGTGCGCGCCTCCGGTATAGTCACTGTTCAGTTCCCGCAGGCTGATTACCTGACTGTCTGCACGCATCACTTCCAATTCCTCAAATATACTGTAGTAATAAGAATCTGCAGACGCGTTTTCACTCAACGCCGCTTCCTCACTGGCAGTCGGATACAGTCCTTCTCCATAGGACAGCAGTTCTTCCGCCCTCTGGCCGGACCACTGGCTTACACTCTCTGCCGCCGCTTCGAAGCCTTCGCCCCGCACCTCTGCCCTGTCATACTCCAGATGCAGGGCCCATTTGCCGCTTTCCTCATCAAACCAGTCTTTTTCTTCTCTGGCAAACGTCACCTGCGGGGCCGTCTCTCCTGCAGCATCTTCCTCCGGTTCAGACGTCTCCTCCTCTCCGGCGCTGACCGCCGCTTCTGTATCTTGCTGTTCATTTACAGAAGGAATCTCTTCTTCCCCATTTTCCCCGTTGTGGGAACACCCTCCCAGGGCAAATGCGCCGCACGCGGCCGCAAGCAGCATCCAAACTGTCCATTTTCTTCTCTTCATGCTCTTCCCCTCCTCCTGCGTTCTCTCCGGAAAGGTCTTTCCAGGAAACGCTTGATCACAATCTGAATCTCGTCTGTAGACCGGTCTACAGGATCCGTTAATATTGTATCCATCCCGGCACGGTTTGCCCCCCAGATATCCGTAAATATCTGGTCCCCTACAAACAAGGTCTCCCCCGCGTCAGTCCCCATCTTCTTCATGGCTTCCACATATCCGCGGATCCCCGGTTTTCCGGCATCATATACATAACCGGACCGCACCCGGTCCGCAAAGGGTTTCACCCGTTCTTCTCCATTATTTGATACCAGCATGGTGCGCAGGCCCAGCTCGTGTATCCGGTCAAAAAGCCTTATCGCCCGCTCGTCCGCAGGCGCCCCGTGGGGAACCAGGGTATTGTCGATATCGAAAATCACTCCTTTGTAACGTCCTGCCAGTTTCTCCCAATCCAGGCCATAGACAGAATCCGTCATACGGTCCGGATAAAGATCTCCCAGTCCCATAATATTCTCCTTTTTCAGATTCATACTTGAAAGCGCTTTCCTCCAGTGCTATAATAAAGCTTGCATGGGGATATAGCTCAGTTGGGAGAGCGATGCGTTCGCAACGCATAGGTCACGAGTTCGAGTCTCGCTATCTCCATTTTTTTGCGCCCTTTTTCAGGGCAGTCGTTTATCTGTCTTCGTAGACAGTCTTCCCGCCGCAAATGGTAAAGTGCACCCGCCCGGGAAGTTCCCATCCTAAAAACGGTGAATTGGACGCCTTCGATACGAAATGATCCGCCTTCCATAATTCTTTTTCCCCGAAAACAACCAGATCAGCCGGTGCTCCCGGACGAATGCCGACCGGATTCAGACGATAGAATTCCGCCGGATTTTTACTCATAAGGGCCATCAGTTCCATCAAAGTAAGGTATCCCGGCTCCACCAGTGATTTTATGCCAAGACCCAGAGAAGTCTCCAATCCGATAATCCCGCTGGGGGCTTCCGCCATGGATCTTGCCTTTTCTTCGGAACTGTGCGGAGCATGATCTGTCACGATCATGTCGATCGTTCCGTCCTGCAGTCCGGCGATGATCGCCTGTCTGTCTTTTTCTTCCCGCACCGGCGGATTCATCCTCGCCATAGTACCGTATTCCAGGACCGCTTCATCCGTCAAAGTAAAATGATGAGGCGTCGCCTCCGCATGGACATCCGCTCCAAGCTTTTTCGCCGTGCGCACCAGTTCCACAGAGTTTGCCGAACTGATATGCTGAATGCACACGGACGCGCCTGTATGGAGCGCCAGGATACAGTCTCTCGCTACCATCACATCTTCGGCAGTCCGGGATGCGCCCCCATATCCCAGCTTTTCCGACACCTTCCCCTGGTGAACGCCAGGCTCAGAGACAAACAGCGGATCCTCTTCATGCAGGCTGACCGGCAGATTCAGTTCCTTTGCCTTTTCCAGCGCCTTCACCAGCAGGGCTTCATCCATTAAAGGAATCCCGTCATCCGTAAAACCCGCGGCTCCGGCGGCCGCCAGCGCTTCCATGTCTGTCAGCTCCCGGCCTTTAAGCCCGCGGCTCACACAGGCTGCCTGCATCACATGGATCCCGGTCGTTTCTCCTTTTTCCAGCACATATCTCAGCGTTTCCTCCTGATCCACAGGCGGCTTCGTATTCGCCATACAGACCACTCTGGTAAATCCGCCTCTGGCCGCCGCTTTCGCTCCCGTCTGTATATCCTCTTTATAAGTAAGACCGGGATCCCTGAAATGCACATGCGCATCCATCAGGCCCGGAGCAACTGTAAGGCCGTCCGCATTCAGCACCCGGGCATCTCCCGGGGCAAGGCCTTCTCCGACTTCCACGATCTTATCCCCGTCAATCAGAACATCCAACACCTGATCCGTTCCGTTTACCGGGTCTAACACTCTCCCATTCTGAATCAGTATCATACGTCGCTCCTGTCCTCAGCTGTGAAGCTGAACTGTTACTTTTCATTATATATAAAACCCATCTGTATTTCAATGCGATTTATTGGTATAATGAGCACAGCGCATGAATTATACCATCAAATGATAATGGAGAGGAATCTATGAAATCACTACTGAAAGGCATCTGTATCGGTCTGGGCATCGGCATCATCCTGCTGGCCGGACTGTATCTTTATCTCACACTTTCCGGGAATCATCCGTACTCCCCGGAAAACACAGCAGAGAGTTCAGAGAACCTGTCGGAGCCGGCAGATGAAACCGTCTCTTCTCAGGAACCTGCCCGTGAAGAAACCATATCTGAGCCTCCCGCCGCGGAAACTGCGGAAGAACCGGCAGAAGAGCTGCCGGAAGAGCCGGAACCCGAGCCGGATGTCACTCTCTCATTCGCAGGAGACGTCATGTTCCCGGATCATTATCTGTCCGCCTATGATGCAGGCGGGATCCAGGCCATCGCCGACAGCGGCATGCTGTCCCACATGCAGGATTCGGATCTGTTTTTACTGAACGAAGAGTTCCCCTTCAGCCTGCGTGGAGAACCCATGCCCGACAAGCAGTTCACCTTCCGTACAGATCCCAAATACGTCCGTATCTTTCAGGACCTGGGCGTGGATATCGTCACAGTAGCAAACAACCATGCCCTGGATTTTGGGCAGGACGCTTTCTGCGACACTCTGGATACTCTTCAGCAGGCTGATATCGCCTGTATCGGCGGCGGTTACAATATCGCCCAGGCGTCTGCCCCCGCCATCCGTACCGTCCACGGACAGACCTTTGCTTTCCTGGGCGCGACCAGAGTCTCCCCCGCATACGAATGGTATGCCACCGACTCCCAGCCCGGACTTTTCCAGACCTATGATCCCGCCCTTCTGAATCAAAGGATCGCGGAAGCCGACGCCCAGTATGATCACGTCATTGTATTTGTACATTGGGGAATCGAAAGAAACGAGACGCCGGAGGAATACCAGCGTGTTCTGGCGCAGGGATATATAGACGCCGGCGCGGATCTGGTCGTAGGATGCCATCCGCATGTGCTGCAGGGATTTGAATATTACCAGGGAGTTCCCATCGTTTACAGTCTGGGAAATTATCTGTTCGACAGCCGCACAGGAGAGACTGTGCTTCTGAAAGCTGTCTTTTCTCCGGAAGGAGATCTTTCTCTGCAGCTGATACCATGCCGCCGGGAATCCGAAGTCCTGACGCAAATAAAAGACCCGTCCTCCCTCTTTCAGCACTTGGAAGATATCTCCTTTGGCGCTGAAGTCGCAGAAGACGGGACTATTACAGAAGGCGGCACTGATTAGTGCTCAGCCTTCTTTGTTATAAGTTCTTTTCCGGAGGTAACCACAATCGTCACTCCCAGGATCATCAACAGGACCGCTACGATCAGCTGAAGTCCTTCCACCATGAAGACTCCGGTGCCTGCCGTGAACGCTCCTACCAGCGCGATAAATCTCTGTACCAGCGCCGTGAACGTTACGATCAGCATAATCACAAACGGAGGAACGAGGGTTCTCATCTCTCTGCCTGTCACTTTCAGGAATACGCACAGCGTAATCAGAACCAGCGCGCTCAGAAGCTGGTTGGCGCTTCCGAACAGAGGCCAGATGTTGGAATATCCCACCTGCGTCAGAATATACCCGAACGCCAGAGTAATCAGAGTCGCAAAATATTTATTGCAGAGTACCTTTCTCCATCCTTCCGCGTGTTCCATATCATCCGTACTGAATAATTCCTGGAAGGACATACGGCCGATACGGGCCACAGAATCCAACGTAGTAAACGCCAGCGCGGATACGCACATGGTCATAAAACTCTGGGCTACAAAAACCGGAATTCCGAACATCTCCAGGAATCCTGCCACTCCGGAAGAGAAGATCTGGAACGGAGTTCCCACTGCTGCCGTACCGTCCGCACTGGCTGCGGCGCCGGCCACACACAGCGCGATAACCGCCAGGAGACTTTCCAGTACCATGGCTCCGTATCCAACCTTCAGCATATCCTTTTCGTTGGAGATCGTCTTGGAGGAAGTTCCGGAGGACACCAGGCTGTGGAATCCGGATACCGCACCGCAGGCAACTGTTACAAACAGAATCGGGAATAACGTTCCCAGGCTGTCATTCCGGAAACCGGTATATGCCGGAAGGTTCATGGTCGGATGTGCAAAAATCAGTCCCAGTACAGCGCCGACGATCATACCTACAAACATAAACGTGGACATATAGTCACGAGGCTGCATCAGGAACCACATAGGAAGTACCGCAGCCAGGAAGATATAGGCAAATGCAATGTATACCCACATCTCTTTTCCCAGGATCACCGGCAGATTCATTCCGCATACAAACGCAAGCACCGTACATACCAGGCCGAAGACTACTTCTTTCCAGCCGGTCAGTTTTGCCTTTCTCTGAACCAGTCCGAAAACAGCCGCAAACAGGATGAAGAACAAGGAGATGCTTCCTGCCGCGCCGTTTACCGTCGCATTTTCTGCAAGCGTCGTCACGCCGTCTGTTACCACATAAGCATTGAAGGTATCTGCCACCATATCCGCGAACGCCGCCATGACGATCAGCGTAAACAGCCAGCAGAATCCCAGAAATAATTTACGTCCGGCTTTTCCGATATACTTTTCGATCAGAAGTCCCATGGATTTTCCGTCGTTCTTTACGCTGGCATACAGCGCGCCAAAATCAGTCACGGCGCCGAAGAAAATACCTCCCAGGATAATCCACAGAAGAACCGGCAGCCATCCGAACGCTGCGGCCTGGATCGCTCCCGTCACCGGTCCTGCTCCGGCGATCGACGAAAACTGGTGCGCAAATACCGTCCATCCGTCTGTGGGCACATAGTCCTGCCCATCGTTATGTACTACTGCGGGGGTCTTCGCATTCGGATCAATTCCCCATTTTTTTGCCAGCCACCTTCCATACAGCGTGTACGCTGCCACCAGGCATACTGCGGCAATCAGCACAATTACAAGCGTGTTCATAATCTTCACTCTCCTTCGTTCTGTTTTGGGCTTTTTATCCCACAAAAAAATCGCCCTCCGGCAGATCGCTCTGTCAGAAGACGAAGTACATTTCCTCCGCGTTACCACTTCTATTACCGGATACAGTTCCGGTCCCTCAGTCCCGTCGGCCGGCTGCATCCCAAATCGCTTCTCATTAAGCGCAGGTCCTATCTGCCGGATTAACAGGTTTCCTTATAACGGAGGAATTCCGGTCCGGGCTACTGGTTCTGCCGTTCGCCCCGACTGCTCGCAGGTGATAACCGCCCTGACCATGCTGTTCCCTCACACCATCCGGGAACTCTCTGAAAACACTTCTGTCCGGGAAGTCCTGTCCTGTTCAACGCATTGTTTTTTGAACACAGGTTTATTATAGCTCAAAAATGAAGAATGTCAACAAAAAATTATTTCTGGAATCGAGGGACATGCAACACGAAATGCGGCATAAAAAATAAAAAGTCCCATTTACAGGGACTTTTACCATGCGGATAACAGGACTTGAACCTGCACTCTTGCGAACCAGAACCTAAATCTGGCGTGTCTGCCAATTCCACCATATCCGCTTGCCTTATCTATGTTATCATCTGGCATCCCAAAAGTCAATTATCATTCTCAAAGCACGCCAAGCAGAGCCGCCGCCTCCAGCGCCGCCATCACTACCGGCTGATGCAGCAGATAAATGATAAGACTATGTCTTCCCAGCCACTCCAGCCCCCGGATCCTGCAGGATAATACGCGTCGTATTCCTTCGCCCTTCATCAGAATCCTGTACAGAAAATACCCGCACAGAAACAGAAAAAACCAGGGAAAGAAAGAAAAATAATCCCCCGACCAAAAATCAGGTTCCGGAAATCCCAGAAATGTAAGCAAAAGCCCGCGGTAGAGGCTCTCCGGCACCACGCCCAGGCGGAGCGCCCCAAATCCCCAGAATCCCGCATTTATATCTCTGGTAAGTATAAACAGCAACGCGCTTCCGATCAGGCCTGCCCATGCGGGCAGTTTATCCAGCAGGCGGGAGAGCGGAATCTGCACCAGCATGGCGCTCCCCAGGAAGGTAAGAATACCGAATAAAATCCGCTGAGAAGGCATAAAAAGAAAAGTGACCGCTGTCACCAGTATCCCGCCGCCGAATACAGTCAGCCCCCGCCTCAGCGGGTGTTTCCCCAGATTCCAGCAGAAACCGGACAGCAGGATAAACGTCCAGCAGACGCTCTGCTGCCACACACGCCCCGGCATGTCCCAGAACCAGGAGACGCCCGCTCCGTAGATCTCCACCAGATCGTACATCCCATGGTAAGCAATCATGCTGATCAGAGTCAGCCCTCTGAGCGCATCCAGCAGGTGATACCGCTCCCGCGTCATGCCTGCTCCTCCTGATCCGGTGCCATAGCTTCTTTCATTTTTTCATAAAGCGCCGGAAGTTCCTTTTTGATCGTGACCGGACGGCCATTTTTATTCAGATAACAGTGGCGGGACGTTCCTATCGCACGCACTTCTCCGGTCTTTTCATCCTTCATCACATAGGACAACGCGTATTTGATCCCATTAAATGAAGTCAGTTTCACCTCGATAACCACCCGGTCTCCGAAATGGGTCATGGATTTATATTCACATTCTACCGCCAATACCGGGCTTATGATTCCCGCTTCCTCCACTGCGCTGTATGGAAAATCCATCTCATCCATGTACGCGATTCTGGCCTCCTCCATCCAGCGGATGTAATTGGAATGATGAATAATGCCCATTTGATCTGTTTCATAATACTGTGCCTGATGAATATATGTCATAATTTTTCTCCTCCATATATAGAATCAGCAGAAGCCGCAAGGGCTTCTGCTAATTCATTGTATCATCTTTATCCGCATTTTCAAAGAGAATTGTGATCCGGGTACCTTTTCCCGGTTCGCTTTCCAGCTTCAGTTCCGCTTCATGCTGCGCTACTATGTGCTTTACAATCGCCAGTCCCAGTCCGGTGCCTCCGGTGGCCTTGGAACGGCTCTTGTCCACCCGGTAAAACCGCTCGAAGACATGGCTCTGATGCTTTTCCGGGATACCGATACCGGTATCCTCTACGCAGAGACATACTTTCTCGCCTTTCGGCTCCACACGAACAGTCACGCTTCCGTCAATATTATTGTAGCGGATCGCGTTATCGCAGAGATTGTAGAGTACTTCGTCCACCATCTCCCGATTTCCCATAATATAAGCGGGCTCTCCTTCCAATTTCAGCGTTACCTGATGCTTCTCCGCGTTGACCTGAAGCATATCCACACAATTTTCCGCCATCTGATAAAGCGGCAGCCGGTCAAGCACCAGCGTCGTCGTCTCCATCACATCCAGCTCCGACAGCTTGATGATATCGTTGATGGTCGTGAGCAGCCTGGTAGCGCTGCGGTGAATCTCGCCTGCAAATCTGGGAATATCCGTCTGCGACACCATATTATGCTCAATCAGTTCCGCGTATCCGGAAATGGAGGTAAGCGGAGTCTTCAGCTCGTGAGATACATTCGCCGTAAAATCCTGGCGCATCTTGGCATTTCTCATAATATCGTCATGCTGCTTGCGGATCGTATTGACAAAGGGAATCATCTCTTTGTATACTGGTATGGCCTCTTCTTCGTCCAGATGTTCCGCCAGCTGTGTGATAGGCGCCATCAAAGACTTTGTCGCCCGCGCCGACAATAAGATACAGAGAATCAGAATCAGCAGCGCCAAAGCAAGCGATATGGGCAGTGCGCTTCTAAATATATCCCATACGCTGGAAGCTTCCTTCGCCACACGCAATACCGTCCCGTCCTCCTGCTGCACCGCATAATAAAACGCATCTCGATCCAGAGTATTTGACCTGCGGACCGCCTGTCCTTCTCCCTGTTCCGAAGCTTGCTCCACCTCCGGACGGTCTCCGTGATTGTCCAGGCCTCCTATTGCCACATCATTGTCATAGAGCACTGTCCCATCCTCACCGATCAAAGTGACACGCAATGCGTCTATTCCCAACTTTGTATAGTCTTCTTCCTGGCCCTCAAAAACTCCCGCGCTCTGAATCACACGGGCGCAGGTCCTCAGTTCATCTACGATCTCATTCCGGAAAAAACCATAAAAGACCGCCGTCACAAGGACGGTGGTCAGCAGGATGCTTGAAAGAGCCACCAGAATAAATTCACGCTGTATTTTATTTTTCATTCAATCATATACCCCACATTACGTACTGTTTTAATCAGCGATCCCGCGCTTTTCAGCTTCTGGCGCAATGTTTTGATATGCACATCCAACGTTCGGGATTCTCCTTCAAAATTGATCCCCCAGATCCTTTCCATGATCACATCACGGGACATGACAATCCCCTGGTTCTGAATCAATAATTTCAACAGCTCATACTCCTTGAAGGTCAGGTCGCAGGGTTCGTCTTTCACATACACCATATGTTTTTCTCCGTCCAGGAAAACATCTCCGGTAGAGAGGAATTTCTCTTCCTCCATATTCATGCTGCGGCGCAGCAGCGCTTTCACCCTTGAGATCAGCTCCATTACTCCAAACGGCTTCGTTATATAGTCGTCCGCCCCCATATCCAGGCCCTTGACCTTGTCGATCTCTGTCGTCTTAGCCGTCACCATCATCACCGGTACCTTTTTCGTGTCCGGGATACTGCGCAGCTTCCTCACAATCTCCAGCCCGTCCTCATCCGGGAGCATAACATCCAGCAGGATCAGATCCGGAACCTTCTCCGCGATCTGATGGAAAAAGTCCTTGGCGCACTCATAACCGCTCACCTGATAACCGCTGTTCTTCAGCGCAAAACTCTCGATCTCCCTGATATTCTGATCATCTTCCACAATATAAATCAATGCCATCTTCCAACAACCTCTCCAGATACCATTTTTAATCTATAATTCTCAAAATATTTTTTAATCGAACATCATACTATAATACAGCTGTAAATTCCAGGAGGTATCCATGTAAAATCCATGTAAAATTTGTTCCAAATCTGCTCACGCGGCAAAAACGCAGGAAACGGCCGCGGCGATTTTACTCCTTCGGAGATGTTTCCTGCAGATTGGACATATGACGGATACCATACATCCGCCTCTCTTATAAGAGCAGTTCGTAGAGTTTAAACTGCATAGGAACACCTATATCCGCATAGATAATATCTACCGTATCCACATACTCAAAGCCAAAAGACGTATATACTTTCACCGGCACATCGTTTCCAACGATACAGTCCAAACGTATTGCCTTCTGCTCCCGGCTTTTTGCGGTCCGGATTGCGTGCTCCACCAGCTGCTTCGAATACCCCCGGCCGCCATAGTCCGGCAAAACTCGCAGTGCATGAAGGACAACAACTTCGTTTTCCGCCGCATCAATATGCCATTGAACGGTATGATAGGCGCTGTCACAATCGTGATTCATAATATAGGCGGCGATAATTTTACCGTCTTCTACGCCAACAAACTGCGATCCGCTGTAAATAGCCTCCTTTACCATGTCCCGAGAAGGGAATCCGCCTTTGTCCCCATCAGGCAGGAAATCTTTTTCTCCGAGGAATTTACACATTACATCATAAAAGGACATGATTTTCTCGAAATCACACATTTCAGCTTGCTTAATCTTCATTATTTTACTTCCCTTATACGCAGGTTTAAAGATAGTCTACCACAGAAACGTAAATATTTCCACTTAACACAAAATAACCGCAGGCATCGATAATTTGGCAATTCATTTTTACCGCGTATAAGCAGAAAACGCAGAAGAACCAGAGGCGGGGGACCTCTGGTTCTTCTGCAACAACTTTTATGTATATTTATCGAAGACACTGCATAAAAGAATAATCAAAAGGGAGGGTTTATTCATAAAGGGGGATTAGGGGGTTGCAGTATCCTCATTCATACACGACAAATGAGAGGATAACTTCATGTGATATCGTTCTCACTTGACGTTTATTATTATACGTCGTGAATGTATAATTGTACATTGACGAAACGCATAAAAATTTGTCGAATTTCCAGATATTATGAAACAAAAAGAACAATGCAAAATAACGGCTTAGTCTTATTGTATAAAAAAATACCGCGAAACCAATCATTTATTGATTTCACGGTACTTTTATGAGACATCGGGGATTCGAACCCCGGACAACTTGATTAAAAGTCAAGTGCTCTACCAACTGAGCTAATATCCCATTCAGCATTATTTCTGCATGCCCAAACTGGGCTAGCTGGATTCGAACCAGCGTGATGCAGGAGTCAAAGTCCTGTGCCTTACCGCTTGGCGATAGCCCATTATCTTTGATTCAGGGTGGATACAGGGACTCGAACCCTGGGCCTCCAGAGCCACAATCTGGCGCGCTAACCAACTGCGCTATACCCACCATATTCATTTAAACGTGCCCGAAGGGATTCGAACCCCCGACCCACGGCTTAGAAGGCCGTTGCTCTATCCAGCTGAGCTACGGACACG
>CALWDO010000019.1 GCA_944376715.1 uncultured Lachnoclostridium sp.
CATTCCGGTACCGCCCAGGATACCAACTCTCAACTTTTCACTCATTTTTTCATTCTCCTCTGTTCTGTGCGCGTACCGTACGACCGTTTCTATCGCATGTCCGCATTACGCGCACATTTGTCTTTCTTATGAAATATTACAGGATTCTTCCCGAAAATGCAACCCTTTTATTCTTCTTTCAGATATGCCCTGCACGCCTGGATCTCTTTTTCCATGGCTTCTTTTCCGGGAGCTCCCGCCGTAAGCCGCTTATCCACGCAGGTCTCCAGAGAGATGGCGTCATAAATATCTTCCTCAAATACCGGGCTGATCGCACGGTACTCTTCCAGAGTCAGATCATCCAGCGCTTTGCCCCGGTCGATGCAGTACAGCACCAGACGTCCCACGATCCCGTGGGCATCACGGAACGGCACTCCGTGCTTCACCAGATAGTCCGCCGCGTCCGTGGCATTGGTAAATCCATGTCTCGCGCTGTCGCGCATACGGTCTTTGCGGAAGGTGATCGTATCCAACATGCCGGTGAACAGGGCGATACACCCCTTGGTCGTATCCATGGCGTCGAACGGAAGCTCTTTATCCTCCTGCATATCCTTGTTGTAAGCCAGCGGTATCCCCTTCATCGTGGTCAGCAGGGCGGTCAGCGCTCCGTAGACCCGTCCGGTCTTTCCGCGTACCAGTTCCGCGATATCCGGATTCTTCTTCTGAGGCATGATGGAACTTCCCGTGCTGTACGCGTCGTCGATCTCCACAAACTGATATTCATTGCTGTTCCAGAGGATAATCTCCTCACAGAAACGGCTCAGATGCATCATCACGATGGACATGGCCGCCAGATACTCGATCAGATAATCCCGGTCGGATACCGCGTCCATACTGTTCGCCATAGGGCCGTAGAATCCCAGCAGCTCCGCTGTATATTCCCGGTCCAGAGGATATGTGGTCCCGGCCAGCGCGCCTGCTCCCAGAGGGCAGTAATTCATCCTCTCATAGATGTCATGCAGACGCAGGCGGTCTCTCTTGAACATTTCAAAATAAGCTCCCATATGATGGGCCAGCGTGATCGGCTGCGCCTTCTGCAGATGGGTGAATCCCGGCATGATCGTCTCTTTATTTTCTTCCATGATCCGCAGCAGCACCTGCAGCAGATTCTTCAGAAGGTCATCGGTCTCCTTTACTTCCTGTCTCGTATACAGACGCATATCCAGAGCCACCTGGTCGTTGCGGCTTCTGCCCGTATGCAGCTTCTTTCCCACGTCGCCGATCCGGTCGATCAGGTTCGCCTCCACAAAACTGTGGATATCCTCGTATTCATCTGTGATCTTAAGCTTTCCGGATTCCACATCCTCCAGGATTCCCTGAAGTCCTTCCAGAATCTGGTCCCGTTCTTCTTCCGTCAGGATTCCCTGCTTCGCCAGCATCTTCACATGAGCCATGCTGCCTTCTATATCCTGTCTGTAAAATTTTTGATCAAAAGAGATCGACGCGTTAAACCGGTACACCAGCTGATCCGTCTCTTTTGTAAAACGTCCGCCCCATAACTGTGCCATAGGTATCTTTCCTTTCTCATATGCAAAATCAATCTTCTGCCGTCCATTGTAACATAAAGCACGCCCACTGCACAATTCTTTTCCGTTTTCGGGCAGCAAAAAGGGGCAGAACCGCTGCCCCTTTTTGCCTTATATGGGATTAAACACTCAAAACTAGTACTTGTCGCCTTATTTTTTCCGGGAGATCGTGTAATATGCCAGCGCTACGCTGATGCCTCCTACCATATTGCCCAGAGTTACCCAGAGCAGATTATGTACATAGCCGGCCAGAGAGATTCCCTCCACTCCATTGGGAGCGATCAGTCCTACCGCCATCACCGTCATATTGGCGATGCTGTGTTCAAATCCGCACGCCATGAATACATAGATGCACCAGAATACCATGATCAGTTTGCCGGCTTCCGATTTCATCTTTGTCGCGCACCATACCGCAAGACATACCAGAATATTGCAGAAGATCGCCTTGACAAAGAGCTGAGGCGCCGCGCCGCCCATCTTGGTTGCCGCCGTAGTGGCAAAATAGGCACCCACATTGCCTGTGGGAATCCCGGCGAAACAGAACAGCGCCGCCGCCACCAAAGATCCTGCCAGATTTCCCACGTAGCAGAAGATCCAGAGCTTCACAGTATCGATCCACGGCACCGCTTTTGATAAAGAGGCGGACGCCATAACGAAATTATTACCGGTGAACAGTTCCGCTCCGGCCATCACCACAAGGCTTAACGCCGCAGCGAACGAGAACGGCTGAACCACGCGGACAAGCACACTGTCCGCCGCCGAAAAATAACTTCCCAGCGTAAACGTGACGAAACCGCCGAAGGCAATAAAAATACCGGCCACTACAGCCGCCACAAAATAACCTAACGGATTATTCTTCATCAGAGCTGCCTTTCCCTTTGCTGCATTGCATACGCTCGTAAATTCATCATAAAACATATTCATTCATCCTCCGTTCGATCTAAAGATCGTTAATATAATAACATACTCTCTTTGTTATGGAATTGTACAATCTGTACGAAAAGACTCGTGATGAAATTTTTTAAAAAAGGTCTTTACTTTCAAAAGCGCATCGTGTATAATAACCTTCGTTGTGAGACAACAAGCTTCCGTGGCTCAGTTGGTAGAGCACTTCACTCGTAATGAAGGGGTCGCCGGTTCGAGTCCGGCCGGGAGCTTTTCTTTTTACGAAAATTCCCCATGGCGTACGCCATGGGGAATTTTTTATCTTCACCGGCTTATTCCGGACGCTCCACTTTCAGCGGCACGTCTTCCTCTGCCTTAAATACATAACCGCAGCTGCATGCGGTATCCTCGATAATCCTTCCGCGGCTGGTAAATACTTCTACCTCTTTGCCGCACTGAGGACATATTCTCTCCTCCGGCACCGGAGTACGATATTGAGCTTCACAACCATCCATGACTGCCATAGTGGTACCTCCTTCATTCTTATATTTATTCTGTGGCTTTTGTCACATCTATACTATAACTCTGCTATTATTTTCTGTCAATTCCATTCACTCATTCCAGCCGGCGATTCTGACCAGTTCCTGCTCCGCATATATATAAGCGGCCGCAGGGAAGTCCCGGTAATTGCCTGTGTTGGAACAAATGGATCACATCGCCATCCGCCTGCTGCCCGCGCAGGACGATCTGTTCTTCCGCAGCCTGAATCCGCTGCCGGACCATCGCTTCCAGCTCTTCCTCCGAAACAGCTTCTGTACTGCGCCCCGTACTGGAATTTTCCCATCTCAGGAATCCGAAGTAAGCAGAATCATATGCCGCATGATGCGTCAGGAACCACTTCCCATCCTCTTCTCTCATCACAAAAGAATGCCAGACGCCGGTGACGGAACTGTCTGTATCCGGCGTATGCGCGAATCTCATGTTTGCATATTCCATGGCTTCCACCTGGATACATCCGTCTTCCTGCTCATAGATATTCAGGCAATCCAGCTGATAATCATAGGAAGAAAGCCTCAGATCCAGCCCGGAAGCCTTCCGGATCCCTATCATCGTCTCCCAGACTGCCTGATGCATGGCCGCATCCGGTCAGCAATACTGCCAGCACAACAGCCGGTATCGCCCTGAATAACTTCTTCACTGTGTATGATCCTCCTGCCTGTATCTTCAGTTCTTCTCAAAATGCTGATAATCTTTGGGACTGTTCCAGTCTCCTCCCCACTCAAATCCATGCTGCGTGAATAATTCATAAGCCAGATCTTCATGAGTAATCATATGCGGCAGTCCCGCGTCCCGGTCTATATAATCATTGGCGTTTTCATGCTGCCATACAGGTTCTCCTGTCCTGTAAGACACATAAGGATTCTGCTGCGGATTCAGATCTATGGCAAGCCCGTATGCATGATTGGACATATTGCCGCCTCCTGTGATCTCCCGGTAACAGAACGCCGACGTATTATTCGCGTCCACCGACGCAGTGTCAGAATCCTCCGCGTCGCCCGTCCAGTAGTCGTCGATCAGATACATGGACTGGATCTCATATTCCTCCCGGAAAAGCGCCTGAAAGATCTTCAGCGCATCCTCCTGGATACCCTCATTGACGATCATCTCTCCCACCTGGATCTGCCCGTCGAAATTATAATGCAGCATTTTCAGATAGCGGAGCTCTTCCAGACCGATATGGGGATTATCACGATAGGACCGGCCGTTGATCCGTTCATATACCGGATCCTCCTCGGTGATGGCGGTTCCTGTAAAATAACGTCCGGGGTCTGTCAGATCCAGCTGTTCCGCATCCAGCACAGTCCCTGCTTCCAGCCCGTCCAGATTCTCCAGTTTCACGGGCTCAGCCTCCGGTTCCGGCTCCGGAATTTCTGCCCCCGGATTGTCCGAAACCTCGTTCCGGTCTGCAGCTGCCTCAGGTACTGCGGAAGCCTCCCCGCACGCGGCCGCGGCGAAAACTATTCCTGATAATATAAGTATGATTATGGCTTTTCTCACTGCGATTCCTCCATTTTAACCGTATTATAAGGACCGGAAGGGACCCCTGTCCAATACCTGGTATTCATGACCGTCTATGCCTGATCTGTATGCACGCTTTTATGAATTCTACTTGAAAACGACTGTACAGATAAGATAAAATATTGCAAAACACTGGAAATCATAACAGGAAAAGAGGAATGTGAGATGAAAAAGATTCTGGTCGTTCTGGGCGGCGGACGCCCGAACGGAAATACAAAGCAGCTGGCAGACGCGTTTATAAAAGGCGCCGCAAAAGCCGGACATCAGACAGAGCTTATATCCCTGAACAAGCTGCATGTGAACGGCTGTACCGGCTGCAATGCCTGCCGGTATGGAAAGCCCTGCGTTCAGAAAGACGACTTTAATTCATTGATCCCTAAAATAAAAGAAACCGATCTGATCGTATTCGCTTCTCCCCTGTACTTCTGGACTATTTCTTCAAAAATCAAAGCATTCATTGAACGATTTTACTGTATAGCAGAAAAAGACGAACATCCCCCGCTTGGGCGCTACGAGAAATATCCGGTGCGCGACTGCGCTTTACTTATGACTTCAGCGGACAATTTCTTCTGGACCTTCGAACAGGCTGTCTCTTACTACCAATTTACACTGGTAAACTATATCGGCTTCCACGACAAGGGAATGCTTCTTGCCGGAGGATGCGGCGACACAAACGGAAAACCGCAGATCAGCCAGACCGATTACCTGGAACAGGCGTTTACATTCGGCCGCTGTATCTATTAAGAGTCAGATACCCCGGGCGGCTTTACCGATGCCCGGGGTATCCATTTTTCATTATTTCTGTGCCGCCAACACTTCCAGTTCCCGGATACGCGCCGCCTGCTTGTCAATTATCTGCTGCTGCTCATTCATTTTTTGCTGTTGCTCGTCTATTTCCTGCTGTTGTTCATTGATTTTTTTCTGCTGTTTGTCCATAACCTGCTGCTGTTTGTCAATCATATACTTCACCGTATTCTGATCCATGATCTTCAACGCATCTGAAAACATCCCCAATACCTCCTCCGGCTTCCGCCGCAGCATAGCCAACTCCCGGTATATCTCCTCCAGCCACGGATATTCGCTTACCAGCTTCTCCGCCTCTTCCACTGTCTCTGTCAGCAGAAAGCTCAGCCATGCCGTCTGTTCGTTCTTATCTTTAGCATAAGGGAATTCCCGGAACACGTCAAGGCATACCAGACAAAATTCCTGCAGAAGGGACAGTTCCAGACCTGTATCGAACTTCGTCTTTCCGCGGTGGATATAAGACTGCGGAATCTGATGAAAGACCTGCGTGCTTTTTTCAAAAATAATGATGGTATAAACTTTTTTCATGTCCCGGTAAGTAAAATGCTTTCCCCGTTCTCCCCTCACCCTGGCATACTGGCGCATGACCAGATCTGAAGAATAGCACGACATACGTCCCTCCGGAAATGCATAGGGCACTTTCTGTATTTCCACGTTTGTAAGGCTTCCGTCTTCCAGTTCCACCAGCACATCCATGATCAGGAGCGAATCACCGTCCGACAGCCGGTCTTCCGAAGGCAGGATGGCTTTGACTTTCACCCGGATCCCCAGTAAGCTGGAGATGAACGAGGACAGGCGTTCCGGATGGACGTCCGGGTGAAAGACAGCTTTAAAGAACGGGTCGTAAGTGACCGGAAGGGTTTTCGTACCCTGGAGAAATTCCAGGAAGCGCTCCCGGCACTCCTGGTTGAGTTTCCAGAACGGGATCCTCAGTTTGGGGTCACTCACCACCTCCGCCAATACATCCTCTCTGGACATGGGGAAAGGCTTCCAGTTTCCCTGCGTATTCATTGTTTCGTTTTGTTTCAATTCTCCTCCTTTTCCGCATCCGTGGACAAAAAGGCGCCGCAGACGCAGGAGATGCTGATAAGTATCTGTCCACTTCCGCAAATCTTATTTTCTTCTTAATCCGGGAAATATTGGCGGGAACCCGCCGGAACGTTTCCGAAATTATCTGATGGGCTTAATGTAACATATCCCCGCACCAGGTGCAAGGCCCTATTTATCAAAAATATAAAGTGTATTTTTGTATTTGTATTATATAGAATATCTATTTTTCTTCATTTATTTTTCCAACTCCACAGCACAAAAAAAGCACCCATCCCTCGCTTGGAATGGATGCAAAAACTCCCCGGTCCTAAAGCCGGGGAGTCCTTCCTTCAGTCTCTGAAATCTATCCTACCAGCCGATCAGCCAGGAATAGATTCCTTCATATTTAAACCGGGACGCATCCCAGGAGAAATCTTTCTGCATTCCTCTGGTCACCATCTCGTCCCACTCTTTGCGGTGCACGAAATAAGTATATTTCGCGTAATTAATCACTTCCATCATATCCCACGGATTGTAGTTTCCGAAGGAGAAGCCGTCGCCGGTACCTTCGTACTCGTTGTACGCCTGCACCGTATCCTTCAGGCCTCCTGTCTCGCGGACGATGGGTACCGTGCCGTAGCGGAAGGAGATCATCTGTGTCAGTCCGCAGGGCTCGAACGCGGATGGCATCAGGAAAGCGTCCGCAGCCGCGTACAGCTTGTGGGACAGGTCGTCCGCGTAGTAGATGTTTGCGGACACTTTATCCGGATACTTCCATGCGTAATGACGGAACATATTCTCGTACCGCTCGTCTCCGGTACCGATCACCACGAACTGGGTATTGTCGTCCACGATCTGCTCCATCACTTCCGCGATCAGATCCAGTCCCTTCTGGTCTGTCAGGCGGGAGATCAGGCCGATCATCATCTTGCCCTCGTCCACCGTCAGGCCCAGCTCTTCCTGAAGAGCGCGCTTGTTTGCCGCTTTGCCTTTATGAAAATCTTTGATAGTATAATTCTTGCTGATCTTCTGGTCCGTCTCCGGATTCCAGATATCATAGTCGATGCCGTTCAGGATACCGCGCAGATCCATATGTCTTGCCGACAGCAGTCCGTCCAGGCCCTCGCCGTACTGCGGCGTCTGGATCTCCTGCGCATAAGTCTCGCTGACCGTCGTGATATAATCCGCGTAGACCAGACCGCCTTTAAGCATGTTGGCATCTCGCTTGTACTCCAGCTTGTCCGGCGTGAAAACATAGTCCGGAAGGCCGGTCAGCCCCTGCATGGTCTCGATATCCCAGATACCCTGGAAACGCAGGTTGTGGATCGTCATAATCGTCTTGATCCCGCGGTAAAACTCCCCTGCAGCAAACTCGGTCTTCAGATAGACCGGGATCAGACCGGTCTGCCAGTCATGGCAATGGATCAGATCCGGGCGGAAACCGATAACCGGGAGGATAGACAGTACCGCTTTATCGAAGAACGCGAATTTTTCAATATCTGTACGGAAATCTCCGTAAGGCTTGGAGCCCCCGAAATACACCAGATTATCAATGAAATAATACGTAACCCCTTCATACTCGTACGTCATGATCCCCACATGCGCACCCGGATTGTAACTTCCTGTCCCCATATAGAAATGAGTGATATACTTGAAATTATTCCGGAAATGGTCCGGAATGCAAGTATAATTCGGGATCACCACCCGAACATCCCACTCTTCTTTGTTGAACCCCTTCGGCAGCGCTCCGCATACGTCGGCCAGTCCGCCTGTCTTGACAAATGGCACACACTCAGACGCTGCAAATAATATTTTCTTCATAATATGAGTTTCCTCCCATAAGAAATATTTTGATAATCTAATGATATCATATTATAAGAGATTTCAAAAGCCTATTTTCTCGATTTTTTCTTGAAAAACGTGCATATTTATGTATAATGGTAAAAGTGGCTTTTTAATAAGAATCTATTTTAAAATATGAGGAAATTCTATGATAAGTGCAAACAACGTAACTCTGCGTCTGGGCAAGAAAGCCCTGTTTGAAGATGTCAATATCAAATTTACGGAAGGGAACTGCTACGGCCTGATCGGCGCCAACGGCGCAGGCAAATCCACCTTCCTGAAGATCCTGTCCGGTGAGCTGGAATCTACCAGCGGTGAAGTCGTCATCACTCCGGGACAGAGACTCTCTTTTCTGAAACAGGATCATTTCCAGTATGATGAATATCCGGTCATGGATACAGTCATCATGGGAAACGAGCGCCTGTACCAGATCATGAAGGAAAAAGAAGAGATCTACTCCAAGGAAGATTTCACCGATGAAGACGGCATCCGCGCCAGCGAGCTGGAAGCGGAATTTGCCGACATGAACGGATGGGAAGCCGAGTCTGACGCGGCGACGCTGCTGAACGGACTGGGCATCGAGACGGAATATCATTATTCCATGATGAAAGACCTGACCGGCGCGCAGAAGGTGAAAGTTCTGCTGGCGCAGGCCCTGTTCGGCAACCCGGACATCCTGCTTCTCGACGAGCCTACCAACCACCTGGATCTGGACGCCATCGCGTGGCTGGAAGAATTCCTGATTAATTTTGAGAATACCGTGATCGTGGTCTCCCACGACCGTTATTTCCTGAATAAAGTCTGTACCCATATCGCTGATATCGATTATGGCAAGATCCAGCTCTATGCCGGAAACTATGACTTCTGGTATGAGTCCAGCCAGCTGCTGATCCGCCAGATGAAGGAAGCGAATAAAAAGAAGGAAGAAAAGATCAAAGAGCTGCAGGAATTTATTTCCCGTTTCTCTGCCAACGCTTCTAAATCCAAACAGGCTACTTCCAGGAAAAAAGCTCTGGAAAAGATCCAGTTGGAAGAGATCCGTCCTTCCAGCCGTAAATACCCGTATATTGACTTCCGTCCCAACCGGGAGATCGGAAACGAAGTGCTGACTGTAGAGGGTATCTCCAAGACTATCGACGGCGTCAAGGTATTGGACAATGTTTCCTTTATCATGGGACACGACGACAAGATCGCTTTCGTAGGCAGCAACGAGTTTGCCAAGACAACTCTGTTCCGCATCCTGGCCGGAGAGATCGAACCGGATGAAGGGACTTACAAATGGGGAGTCACCACCTCCCAGGCTTACTTCCCGAAGGACAATTCTAAGGAATTCGACAATGACGATACTATCGTAGACTGGCTGACCCAGTATTCTGAGATCAAAGACGCCACCTATGTGCGCGGTTTCCTGGGCCGGATGCTCTTCGCAGGGGAAGACGGCGTGAAGAAAGTTCGCGTGCTCTCCGGAGGAGAGAAGGTGCGGTGCATGCTCAGCAAACTGATGATCTCCGGGGCCAATGTACTGATCCTTGACGAGCCCACCGACCATCTGGACATGGAGTCTATCACTGCCCTGAACAACGGGCTGATCAAATTCCCGGGAGTACTTCTGTTCTCCTCCCGTGACCACCAGATCGTCCAGACCACCGCGAACCGGATCATCGAGATTCTGCCGAACGGCTCTATCATTGATAAGATCACTACTTATGATGAATATCTGGCAAGTGATGAAATGGCGAGAAAACGTACCGTCTACAACACCAATAAAGAGGAAGAAGAAGATAACTGACAGACAGCCTGCTTCCACCGTACAGTTTGTACCAGGAAGCAGGCTTCTGTTTGTATAATAATAAATAAAATGAAGGAGAAAATGTTATGAAAACGATTGTAGAAATCATTAATTTCATCGACGATGCCATCTGGGGCTGGCCCATGATCATCCTGCTTCTGGGTACCCATCTCTTTATGACCGTCCGCACCGGTTTCATCCAGCGGAAGATCGGCACCGCCATCCGCCTGTCCGTGACCAAAGACACAGACGCGGAGGGCGAGGTCAGCCAGTTTGGCGCTCTGACCACCGCGCTCGCGTCCACTATCGGCACCGGAAATATCATCGGTGTGGGCACAGCCATCGCCCTGGGCGGCCCGGGCGCTGTATTCTGGTGCTGGCTGACCGGCGTATTCGGCATCGCCACTAAATATGCCGAATCCCTGATCGCCGTCAAATACCGTGTCAAAACATCCGACGGACGTATGCAGGGAGGCGCCATGTACGCCCTGGAACGCGGCCTGAACATGAAATGGCTGGGAATCCTCTTCGCATTTTTCGGAGCATTTGCCTCCTTCGGTATCGGCTGCGCCACCCAGGTAAACGCGATCGCCACTGTCTGCAAGGAAAATATGGGTATCCCCATGTGGACCGTAGGTATTGTAGTGGCTGTCCTCACTGCTCTGGTCATCTTCGGCGGAATCAAATCCATCGCCAATGTGTGCGAAAAACTGGTTCCTTTCATGGCCATTTTCTATGTACTGGGATGTATCATCATCCTGGGCATCAATTACGACTTTATCATCCCGGCTCTGCAGACGATCATCACATTGGCGTTCAAACCCGGCGCCGCTGCCGGGGGACTGGTAGGCGGCGGCATCATGCTGGCGCTTCATTACGGAGTAGCCCGCGGACTGTTCTCCAATGAATCCGGTATGGGTTCCGCCCCCATCGCCGCTGCCGCCGCACAGACCCGCAACCCGGTACGTCAGGCCCTGGTCTCTTCCACCGGTACTTTCTGGGACACCGTAGTCGTATGCGCCATGACCGGAATGGTACTGGTCACCAGTATCATGAAAAACCCCGGTATTGACGTATCCGCCATCGACAACGGCGGTGTGCTCACGACGCTGGCTTTTGACCAGATCCCGTATATCGGACCGGTGATTCTGGTGCTGGGTCTGGTACTCTTCGCTTACTCCACCGTACTGGGCTGGGCTTACTATGGAGAACGCTGTATCGAGTACTGCATGGGCAAAAAGGCCCTGATCCCTTACCGGATACTCTACATACTGGTGGCGGCCATTGCCCCGGTCGTAGCTCTGGATCTGGTATGGACCATCGCGGACATTCTGAACGCTTTGATGGCTGTACCGAACCTGATCGCGGTCCTGCTGCTGTCCCCGGTCATCGTCAAAGAAACAAAGAAATACCTGAACGATCTGGATGCCAAACATCACGAAGAAGTGCCCACGATCGAACGCTAAATGCCGAAGACGCCTGCACAGTTTCCACAAGAAACTGTGCAGGCGTCTTTCATCTTAACCCTCTTTGTTCTTTGAAGCGCCGGATCTCATCCAGGGCTTCCTGCATGATCCGGTCTCCTTTCGCCATCCCGTAGTCACGGGTATCTACCGCAAGAACCGGTATCTGTTCCGGCACACGCTCCCGGATATTCGACAGAGCGCAGCGCACCTGCGGACCTACCAGGACGATGTCTGCGTCCTCCTGATCTTCGTCCAGTCCTGCCAACGACGCGATGATGATATCCGCATCAATCAGATTGGCACGGCACCAGGCCAGCATGCGGTCTTTCAGGATGCTGGCGGAACTCCCGGAATAGCACACCAGTATAATCTTCATTCTCTCTCTTCCCTCTTTCGCAGTCCTGTCCGTCTATTCCTGCGTATTGTACCCGTCCGGATTCCGGGACTGCCATCTCCAGGAATCTGCGCACATCTCCTCGATGCCATACTGAGCCGTCCAGCCCAGTTCGTTCTTCGCTTTTGTAGGATCACAATAACAGGTAGCAATATCGCCCGCCCGGCGGGGTTTGATCTCATAAGGGATCTCTTTGCCGCAGGCTTTTCCAAACGCCGCGATCACCTGAAGCACACTGTATCCGTGACCGGTGCCCAGATTGTAGATCAGCACGTCTTTCTGGTCTTCTTTGAACTTTTCCAGCGCCTTCACATGGCCTTTCGCCAGATCCACCACATGGATATAATCGCGCACTCCCGTGCCGTCCGGCGTATCATAGTCATTTCCGAATACGCCTACGCATTTTAGCTTGCCGATCGCCACCTGCGCCACATAGGGCAGCAGATTGTTGGGGATTCCTTTTGGATCTTCCCCGATCAGTCCTGACGGATGCGCTCCGATGGGATTGAAATAACGAAGCAGGATCACCTTCCACTCCGGATCCGCACGGTGGATATCCATCAGCACCTGCTCCAGCATGGTCTTAGTCTGGCCATAGGGATTGGTCGGATTCTGTTTCGGGCAATTCTCCGTGATGGGGATCTCCACAGGATCGCCGTACACGGTGGCGGAAGAGCTGAAGATAATATTTTTCACGCCGTGTTTTCTCATGGTATCGCAGAGAAGCAATGTACCGGTCATATTGTTATGATAATATTCGATCGGCTTCGCCACGGACTCTCCTACCGCTTTGTATCCCGCAAAATGGATCACCGCATCCGGCTTCTCCGCCTCAAATATACGGTCAATCGCCGGCTGGTCCAGAAGATCCGCCTCGTAGAACTTCAGATCTTTTCCTGTGATCTGACGCACGCGGTCCAGAGCTTTCGGGCTGGCATTATACAGGTTGTCCACAACAACCACTTCATATCCTTCATTTAATAATTCCACGCAAGTATGGCTGCCGATATATCCGGCGCCGCCGGTTACCAATATCTTCATCTTCCTTTACCCTTTCTGAAAAAGATTTTATGTGTTCAGTGTAGCACACTTTATCCGCGATGGCAAATAAATATACTCAGAGGATTCCGCTGCCGTCAAAAGCCGGGATAAAGCTTTCGCCCACACAGCCGCCTTCCTGGATATACACCTGCGTCATTCCCAGGAACCTGGCGTAGTCCACGACTTCATTATATTCCTCTTCCGTCACGGCCCGGTTCAGTTCCGGATATGCCGCCACATGGGGCAGCGGCGTATACTGGCTCATGATGCTCACATAGATCTTGTTCCCATAGGTGTCCCAAAGGTATTCCAGCACATCTTTGCTGTCCCGGACGCAGCCGGGGAGCACCAGATGACGCACGATGACTCCCCGGCTCATCATGCCCCGCGGATCAAATACCGGGGCGCCGGCCTGGCGCACCATCTCCCGAAGAGCCCGGTCCGCCCATACGGGATAGTCTTCCGCATTAGAATACCTCCTTGCAAGATCCGCACTCCGGTATTTCATATCCGGAAGCCAGATATCCACCAGCCCTTCCAGGCGCCTCAGCGTCTCCGGCTTTTCATATCCGCCCGTATTGTATACTATCGGGATTTTCAGCCCCTGTTCTTTCGCCAGCGCCAGCGCCGGGATCACTTCCTCCAGAAAATGTCCTGCCGTCACCAGATTGATATTGTTGGCTCCCTGATCCTGAAGTTTCAGGCAGATTTCCGCCAGCTGTCCTCGGCTTACCGGTTTCCCGGCATTTCCCCGGGAGATCTCGTGATTCTGGCAAAATACACAGCGGAGAGTACAGCCGGAGAAAAAAACTGCCCCGGATCCCTCCGTTCCGGACAGGCAGGGTTCCTCCCAATAATGAAGCGCCGCCCGGGCTGCCCGGATCTCCGGTCCCATACCGCAGTATCCCCTCTGTCCGGACGCGCGGTCCGCTTTGCATTCTCTCGGACACAACGTACATGTTCTGCTTTTCTTATACTCTGCCATCCTGCATCCTTTCTTTCCTGTACCACGAATTGTTCTTTTTGTCCTCTTGAAGAATTTCCCTGTCAGACGTATACTACAGACAGAAATTATATGTGTAAAGGAGATATTATGAAAGAGAAAAAAGATCTGATCCGATACGCAATCCTCTGTATTGTCGTCCTGTTCCTGGTGATCCACTACTGGGACTTTGCCATGTCCTGGATCGGAACCTTTCTGAGAGCTGTACAGCCGCTGCTGGCCGGCTGCATCATCGCCTATATTTTAAATCTGATTATGAGCTTTTACGAGCGTAATCTGCTGAAAAGCCAGAATCTGCGTTTTACATTGAAACGCAGCGCCTCGATCTGCCTCTCCATCGTGACCCTGGTGCTGATCCTGTCTCTGATCGTCAACATGGTCCTGCCGGAGCTGCGCTCCTGTATCGAAGTGCTGCTGTCCAGTATTCCTGTCGCCTATAACCTTGTCATGGACTTTTTGGAGCAGTATCCGGAACTGACCGAGCAGTTTCCTCAGTTTTTCAGCACACAGATGAGTATGCAGAATATCCGGGAGATTCTGGAACAATTCTTTTCATGGCTTGGTTCCGGCGTAGGCGCCAGTGTATTCGGATACATCAGCTCCTTTTTCTCAGTGATCATCAACTCGTTCGTAGCGGTGATTTTTGCCATCTATCTGCTGGCCTGCAAAGAATGGCTGCTGCGCCAGTTCAACCGTCTGCTGGACACTTATATCCAGCTTCCGGTAATAAAGCGGCGGTTTTTCTATGTCATGGGCACCCTGAACGGATGCTTCCATAAATTTATTGTAGGACAGTGTACCGAGGCCGTGATCCTGGGAACTCTGTGTATCATCGGCATGCTGATCTTCCGGTTTCCCTATGCGGTCATGATCGGCGTTCTGATTGGCGCTACCGCTCTGATCCCTATCTTCGGGGCGTATATCGGCGGAGCCGTAGGTTTCATCATGATTGTCACTGTATCGCCCATCAAAGCGCTGTTTTTCCTGCTTTTCCTGGTGATACTCCAGCAGCTGGAAGGACAGCTCATCTATCCCCGCGTGGTAGGTTCTTCTATCGGGCTGCCCGGAATCCTGGTCTTCGCGGCGGTCACAGTGGGCGCTTCCCTGTTCGGGATCGCAGGAGTACTCCTGGGAATCCCGCTGATGGCGGCCGCCTACCAGATATTAAAGGATGACCTCAGAACAAGGGAACAGCCTGCAAAAAAGGAAAAACCTTAGAGGTTCAGGAATATTCCACTTTCAGGAGCGTCAGCCCTTCCGGCGGCATCAGGCGTCCTGCATCAGCTCTGTTGCCCGATTCCAGAAGCGCGCCCATCTCTTCCGGGCATCGCAGGCCAAGGCCCGCTTCCACCAACGTTCCTGCCAGAATACGCACCATATGGTAGAGGAAGCCGTCTCCGGTAAAATAGATCCGGATCACGGCTTCTTTTTGTTCAATACGGACCTCATCCAGACGCCGGACCGTGGATTTTTTAAAACGCCTGGGATTCAATGAGGAAAATGCCAGAAAATCATGCTTTCCGCACAGATACCCCGCCGCTTCCCGCATCCGTTCCACATCCAGCGGTTCTTCAATCCGGGTCATAAAACGGCGCCCGAATACATTGGGAACCGCGGAGTTCCAGATCGTATAGACATAGGTCTTGCGCACTGCGTTCAGCCGGGCATGAAAACGCGGCGCGGCCTCCTCCACTGACAGCACGGCGATATCCTCCGGCAGATACCGGTTCATATAATCACGGATCTCCTGCGGGCTCATGCTGACCTTGCAGTGAAAATTAATCACCTGCCCGGCGGCATGCACACCGCCGTCTGTCCGGCCGGACCCATGAACTTCCACCGGCTCTCCGGCCATCCGGCCGAGCAGGGTCTCCAGTTTTCCCTGAATCGTCTGATCCGTATTCCCCTGTACCTGCCAGCCCCGGTAACGGGTTCCCTCATATTGTATGACAGCTTTATAATTCATACGTTCACCTACATCTCGATCCCTTTGCGGGCCGGCATTCCCTGGTCAAAGGGATGTTTGATCTTCTTCATCTCCGTCACGTAGTCCGCCAGTTCCAGCAGTTCTTCCCCCGGATCCCGTCCGGTCAGTACGATCTCCAGATGTTCCGGACGGTGAATCAGAAAATCCAATGCCTTTTTTTGGTCTATCAGCCCGTGATTGTAAGCGCTCATAAACTCATCTACGATCAGAAGGTCATATTTTTCTTTCGTCGCCCGCGCTGCCGCGTCCAGGAAAAGTTTTGTATAAGCCGCTTTCGCCTGTTCCTTCTGTTCCTCCGTCATGTTCCAGAAAAATCCGAAATGTTCCGGGCAGAAGCAGCAGATGACGCCGATGGACTGAAGCATATGGACTTCACTGGATCTTCCGTCTTTCATACACTGGCAGAACATGACTTTCATATTATAGCCGGCCGCGCGCACAGCCAGCCCCACAGCCGCCGTCGTCTTTCCTTTTCCATCTCCACAATAGATATGCATGCACCTTTTCACACGATCCATAAGACTACTCCTTTCACAACCATAAATACTATCAGCGCAAGAACAGCCGTCGCATACAGCAGCCGGTTCACCCTGCGGATGTCCTCGTATTCCACCGGGCGGTCCGGATCGCCGATGGTAGGCTTCTCATACAGCTTTCCAAAATAATATGCGTTTCCGGCCAGTTGAATATGCAGCGCTCCCGCCGCTGCCGCCTCTGTATGGGCGGAATTGGGGCTGCTGTGATTGCGGCGGTCCCTTAAAAAAATCTTCCAGGCATTTCTGGCGTCCAGTCCGCAGAATGCGGACGCTGTCGACATCAGCGCTCCGGACAGACGCGCAGGAATATAATTCAGCACATCGTCGAATTTTGCCGCTGCTCTTCCGAAATACAGATACTTATCGTTTTTATATCCGACCATGGAATCCATGGTATTGACTGCCTTATAAAAGAATCCCAGGGGCGCGCCTCCAACGGCAAGGAACAGCAGGGGCGCGATAACGCCGTCCGACGCATTCTCCGCCACCGTCTCTACGGCAGCTTTTGTAACGCCGGTCTCATCCAGCACCTCCGTATCCCGTCCGACCACCATGGACACGGCATATCTGGCCTGCTTCAGGTCTCCCTGTGATAAAGCCGCATAAACCTTCATGGTCTCATCTTTCAAAGCCTTGGTGGCAAGAAGCTGATAACACATGACCGTCTCTAAGGCAAACCGTACATAAGGATGGATCCGGCCTGCCAGATACAGGAGTCCCCAGGCGCACCCCGTGGTGATCCCGGCTGTCAGCACCAGCAGGAATACCCCTGCAGCCAGTTCTCCATTTTTGTTTTTCGGAAACACACCTCGAAGCAGCTTTTCCAGAGAGCTGATCAGCGCTCCCACCAGCCGGATCGGGTGATAAAGCCAGTGGGGATCTCCGATCAGCAGATCCAGCCCAAACCCCAGCACTACGGCAAGTATTGATAGTTCCATAATTCCGTCCCTTCCACAGGCGTCAGAAGATATCCGCACCCGTTCTTCACCTGAAAGTCAAAATAATCTTTCTTTGGAAACCCGAAAGTTTCCAAAATCGCCATAATTGTACCTCCGTGAACCACGATGGCCGTCCGCTCTCCGGCGTCTTCCCCTTCCGGCCCGTGACCGGACTGCGCCTTAAGCTCCTGCACGATCCGTGCAAATGCGTCCCTGCACCGTTTCCGGAAAGCAGCCTGGTCTTCCCCTTCCGGGAACGGCAGCGTACCGCCGCTGTCAATCCACGCCTGATACTTTGGATCTCCGTTCAATTCCCGGTAATTCCGGTTCTCAAACGTTCCGAAATCACACTCCCGCAGGTCCGGCACCAGTATTGGCTCGCATCCGGGCCAGAGAATCTCTGCCGTCTCAACGCACCGTCTCATAGGGCTCGCATAGATCCTGTCTGCGAACGGATAATCTTTCTCCTCAAGCCCCCGGATTCCTTCTTCACAGAGGGATTCATCTGTCCGGCTGCCGATGTACCGGCCTTCCAGATTGCCTGCCGTCTTGCCGTGGCGGATCAAGAGGATCTCACCCATGTTTGATCACCGTCCCCAGACCGCAGACTACCCGGTGTACTTCCTGCGCCGCCTGCGCCACTTTGCAGCAGACGCGCCCGGTCTTCTCCCGGTACGCCCGGTCAAACTGATCCACCGGCACCACTCCGTATCCCAGCTCATTGGTCACCAGTACGATCCGCGGGTTCCTCTCCAGCAGCTCCTCCAGGGAAAATTCTTTTTCCTCCTGCATAAGCCTGCGGATATATTCATGAAAATGATAGAGCATCCTGACTTCATAGACGGCTTCCAACGGGCACCGCGCGCCGTCCGCGGCCTCTTCCGGACGGATCCCGAACTGCCGGAACGCGTACTCTTTCTTTCCCTGAAAGCAGCCTCCCGTCACCAGTATCATAAAAATTTACCTCCCAGCATCACGGCCAGAGCTATGGCAAGTTCACAGCATTCCAGGAAAAATCCCGCGATATCCCCGGTCGTCCCGCCAAACTCCTTCATCGCCATGTGATAATAATAGATATATACGGCCCCCGCCGCCAGAAACATGAGAAGCGTCAGCCTCCAGTCCGTTATACATCCCAGCACTGCCGCCAGCAAAAGCCACCCTGTCAGCACCACATAGACCACCCTTTTCGCCGCCGCATTCGCGAACATACTAAGCGAACCCTTTTTATTGGCACAGGGAAATGCCGCCAGAGCAATGCCGCTGAGCGCCCTGGAGACGATGCATCCCAGCGCCGCCACCGTCAGAGCCGCCCCGTCGATTTCACTCCACACTCCCAGAGCCAGCACGAACCACACACAGCCCATGATCACCGCGAAAGCGCCGGCGTTGGAATCTTTCAGGATCTCCAGCTTCCGCTCCCGGGGCTGATAGGAACTGAGCGCGTCCATGGTGTCCAGATATCCGTCCAGATGGATACCTCCCGACACCAGCACCGGAATTAACACCAGTCCCGCCGCGCGCATCAGTAAACCAAAGCCTGCCGCCTCACAGATCCGGCCGTATATCCAGACCAGAAGCCCTGCTACGGCTCCTACGCCCGGGAAGAAACATACCATATATTTCATATTTTCCTTCGTCCAGTCCGCCCTGGGCACCGGAATCTTGGAAAACATGGCAAATGCCGTCAAAAAACTGTTCCAGACTACTTTCATCCTGTCCACTTCACTTTCTCCAGATTTCCCTTATGGACCACCGGGATAGAATAGACCACTTCCACCACCAGATCCGCTTTCTCCGCGATCTTCTGATTGATCTGCCCAAGATACCTCTGATACCTCTGCGTCTCCGGATCATACCGGATGCCGTCGGAGAAGATCTCGTTGGACACCACCACCAGATGGCCGCACTGCTTCTGCACCGCGCAGATACCCTCCAGGATCTCTTCCACACAGCGTTCTTTCGCTCCGCCTTCCTGGTACATCTCGTTGGCCGTCAGGTTGGACATGCACTCCAGAAGCGCCGTCCCATAACCTTCCGCATGAATATTTTTCAGCCCCGTATAGCACTCCAGCGTATCGAACTCCTTCTCCCGGCGCATGGCCCGGTGACGGGCGATCCGCCGATGGCATTCCTCGTCGAAGGGATACATGGTCGCGATATACAGGTATGGTTTTGTGCGCAGCTGCAGCACCAGCCCTTCCGCAAACTCGGATTTGCCGCTGCCGCTGCCTCCTGTCACCAGTATCAGCATCTGTGATATTCCCCGCATTTCTTTAAAAATTCAAAAGCCGCCCCGGGATTGGAATAGTAGAACAGGTGGGGAAATCCCGCGTACATGGTCTCTCCGGCGCACACACAATTCCACTCCCTGCGTCCCGCCGGTTTTCTGGCGTGAAAACTCTCCCCGCACTGTTCGCTGTCCCAGTAATGAAACTCATGTCCCCGGATGGTCGTTCCCTCCGGGCCCAGCAGCTGATCCTCCCTGGCTTCCAGCGTAATATAGCCGAAACGTCCCAGCCGGTCAGTTTTATACGCTTTCGCGTCAATTACACCCGCCATAGGATAAAAGACGCCGTCCGTCCCTTCCAGCTCCCTGTGCAGGTACAGGAATCCCCCGCATTCCGCGATACAGGGCATACCGTTCTTCACCGCCCGGCGGACCGCCTCTCTCATGGATTTATTAGCGCTCAGTCTGGCGGCATGAAGCTCCGGGTAGCCGCCGCTTAAGATCATACCGTTTATGCCTTCCGGAAGTTCCTGATCTTCCAGGGGGGAGAAATGCACCAGCTCCGCGCCCATCTCCTCCAGCAGTTCCAGATTGTCCAGATAGGTAAAGCAGAAAGCCTCGTCTTCCGCCACCGCAATCCTGGTTTTCCCAAAACCAGGCGCAAGGGACGGCACAGACGGACTGGGCGCCTGCAGCTCCGAAGCGTCTCCGGCCAGCTTAAGGAATGCGTCCAGATCCAGTGTTTCCTCCAGCACTCCGGCCAGACGGTTCAGCTTCTCTTTCAGTTTTTCGATCTCTCCGGGAAGCTGAAGCCCCAAATGCCGGCTTTCCAGCACCAGCTCCGGAACTTTCGGCACATAGCCCAGAACCCGGATCTCCAGCTCTTCTTCTATCTGCTTCTTCAATGCCTGATAGATCATGGGAGAAACCTGGTTCAGGATCACGCCCCGTATACGGCTGTCGCCGCGGTATTCCAAGAAACCTTTGATCAGCGCCAGCAGGGACAGGCTGGCCCCTCTGCCGTTCACAATCAGCACCGCCGGCATATCCAGCGTACATGCCACTTCGTAAGTGCTTCCTTCTGTCTTCACACCGCCCAGACCGTCATAATAACCCATAACTCCCTCTGCCACGGCCACATCGCATCCGGATGCGTTTCTGGCAAAAAGATAACGGGTGGTCCCGGCGTCCGTAAAAAACGTATCCAGATTCCGGGATTTGGTACCGATCACTTTTCCATGGAACATGGGATCGATATAATCCGGCCCGCATTTGAATGACGCCACCTTAAGCCCCCTGTTCACCAGGGCCTGCAGGATGCCGCAGGTAATCAGCGTCTTTCCGCTGCCGCTGGCAGGCGCCGTAAGCAGGATTCTCGGTATCTTCATGCTTCTTCGCCTCCCCTGCAGGTGATGATATAGATCGGATTCTGTCCGGTCATCAGATGATAAGCGCCCAGTTTCCTGGATCTGGCCGTATTTACAGACAGAATCTCTTCCTCGATCAGCGGCAGGTCTTTCAGGCACTGCATCACTTCCCCCACTGTCTCCAGAGTCACCGTGTTGATCACCAGACGGATCTTCGGATTTTTGCCCAGCAGGCATTCCAGGATCTCTTTTAAATTCCCCGCTGATCCTCCGATAAACGCGTGGGTCGGCGCGGGCAGGTCTTCCATAGCTTCCGGAGCCAGTCCTTTCACCACCCGGATATTGGGTGTGCAGAATTTTCTCTTGTTCTGCTCGATCAGGCCGCAGGCTTCCGCATTCCTCTCTATGGCGTACACCGTACCATCCGGAGCCTGGAGCGCCATCTCTACGGTCACAGAACCGGTCCCCGCCCCTACATCATAAACTACCGCGTCAGAAGGAAGGTGCAGCTTTGCGACCGACAGACAGCGGACCTCGCTCTTGGTCATGGGAGCCTTGCCTCTCAGAAATTCTTCGTCGGCGATGCAGGAACAGGAAGCGTCGGAGGCTTCCGGGTTCTCAATCAGCGCCACGCAAAGGCCATCGTAATTCCCGGCCGCCAGTTCTGACGGCGTTCCCGACGAGATCTTCTCTTCCGGATACCCCAGCCGTTCTCCCACATAAACCCGCACACGGGAAAGTCCGTATTCCTCCAGTTCCCGGCACAGCTTGCCTACGCTGTCCCCTCTGCCAAGGAGTGTGAACGTCTTCCGGTGAGTGCGCACGGCCCCCGGAAGATTCACGTCTCTCCCGTGGGCGCTCTTCAGACACACATCCTCCCAGCTCATACGAAGTCTGGAGCAGAAATATACCACGGAAGAGATACCGCAGACAGTCCGGATCTCATAACCTTTCCCGTCCAGCGCGTCATAGAGCCGTTTCGCTCCGCTGTAGAATCCGATATCTCCCGACAGCAGCACAGCAGCGCGGACATATTCCGGATGAAGCTCCAGATAATCGGCAATCTTCTGAGGATCATACGCATTGTAGGAGGGCTTGCCCTTATGAGCCGCAGATTCCAGCATCCTGCCGGCGCCGATCAACAGATCCGCCTCTTCGATGGCCTGTTCCGCCTCCAGCGTCATGCCGGACAGAGTCCCCATTCCGATACCCACGAGAGACACCGTCCTTACAGGAAGTTCGTCCTGCGTCTCTTCTGCCGGCTGCTCCCGCTCTGCCTCCTTTTCAAGTCCCAGCCGCTCTTCCAGCATCCGCACGGTTTCCGCGTAAGAATATCCCGGCTGATCAGCCGGCCGGCCGATCAGCACTACCTGCGCCCCGGCATGTCCGGCAGCCCGGACTTTTTCTTCAAATCCTCCGGCTTTTCCGGTCTCTTTTGTGACCAGATATTTGCAGTCAAACTGTCTTAGCATGGCGGCGTTCAGTTCTTCACTGAAAGGCCCCTGCATACATATCAGATTCTTTCCCCGAAATCCCAGCTTCTCACAGGACGCGGCCACCTCCGCAGTGGACAGGACTCTGGCGTAAACCCGGTTCTCATAATCCGGAATCGCCGTATATTTATACAATTCTTTGCTTCCTGTAGTCGCCAGAATATTCCCCGTCGTGCCCTTCAGATATTCCACTGCTTCGTCCACGGAGTCCGTAAAGACAGCTTTTGCGGACAATTCTCCCAGATCCGACGCTTCCCGGATCAGCCGGATATATTCTATGCCGGTATTCCCGCACGCCTGCGCCAGGTTTTTTGACACCAGAGACGCGTAAGGGTGTGTGGCGTCTACCACCAGGACGGGATCCTGGTCCCGGATCCATTGTTCCATCTGGCCTTCATCCAGCCGTCCCGCATGAACGTGAAGACAGGGGCCCTCCGCGATCAGCGTTTCGCCATATTCTGTCGCCACGCAGGCAATAACAGAAACGCCCCGCTCTGCCAGATATTCCGACAACGTCCTTCCTTCTATGGTTCCTGCAAATATAATTACTGGTTTCATCTCATTCCTCCATACAGAGTGTATAATCCGTCAATGCGGCGGCCAGCGTCATGCCGTTCCTGGCTGTTTTCCGGATCAGCAGACGGCGCGTCCCCGCCATACAAAGCGCCGAACGCTCGCAGACATTGCCTATGCCGGTCACCTGCTTTACAAAACCGGATTCTGTAAATCCGTCTTCCGACTCCGCCTGTTCCAGTTCTTCCGCCGTATAAACCTGAAAAGGTACCCCCATGTCTTCCGCCAAAGTCCGAAGCCCCGCCTCATCTTTTTTCAGCTCTATGGACGCGACTGCGCAGACACTTTCCAAAAAGATCCCCTGACGGTCCAGCTCTTCCCGCACAAATTCTTTCAGCGCCTGCCCGTCCGTTCCTTTCCTGCATCCGATCCCCAGCGCCACTGCCCGGGGAACCAGATGAAGCGTTCTTTCAAACGGATGACTGCGCCGGACATCCACGGCAAATCCCAGATCTTCCTTCCCGTTCAGGTCCAGTTCCTCCGGGATCTCTCCCAGAACCGGGAAAGCGCTGTACATGCCTATTCTCCGGTCCTCCACCAGTGCCGCCGCTATCTCTTTCGCCAGGGACATGGAGTCCAGATGCATCTCTCTCCTGGCCGCAAACGCATCCACCGCAAACTTGCCGTGCAGATCCGTGGCCGTGGTGATCACCGGTTCCGCTCCCAGGATCTTAGCGGCCAGAAGCGTCAGGGCGTTCGCGCCTCCGATATGACCGGACAGAAGCGAGATGGCATGTCTGCCCTGCTCATCGATGACGATCACCGCCGGATCCGTCTTCTTGCTCCGCACATACGGGGCGATCGACCGGACACAGATCCCTGTGGCTCCCACAAAAATCAGGGCGTCCTTGTCCTGAAACTGGCGCCTTGTCCAGGAAGCCAGGGAATCATCTAAAAGACAGATTCCTTCCGCTTCCGCCTCTTCTCTGGAGACGCCTTTCCTCTTCAGCCACGCTTCACAGCGGATCCCCTGCTCCCCGAATCCCTTCCGGAGCTTTTGCATGATTGCCTCGCTGTTCTTCGTGAAACCGATCAACGCCGTTTTCATGATCTCTGCTCTCCGATCTTTTCTACCAGACTTTCCACACGGGCGGTCTGCCCCAGGACGCCATACACCTTTGAAAAGGTGATCACGCCCAGTTCCAGGCTGCCCTGTACCCTCTGATTCACATAGAATTCCATCTTGTCCATCAGCCTGTCCATGACTTCTTCCAGAAAGCCCGCTTCCTTCAGATACTTCAGCGCGTCGTCCGTAGTCACACATTCCATCATCTGCTGCAGAAGCGGCAGAGGAGCTCCCGACAAGGCGGCGTGAACCGTAAGAAGTTCCATTCTGGCGTCTGCGTTGTGGGAATGGGTATTCATGATGCCTCCCGCCAGCTTCACAAACTTCCCGATATGTCCCACCAGCAGCACGCCCTTCGCTCCGTACTCCACAGCCGCGTCCAACGCCTCGCCCACAAAATTGCTGCACTTGACCGCATCGTCCAGGTTCAGCCCATGTCCGTACTCTTCCAGAAAATCGATACCGTAATTACCCGGAACAACCAGCAGATACTTCATGCCGTTCGCCAGCTTCTGGCGGATCTCCACCCGGATCGTATCAATCAGCGCCTGCTCGCTCATGGGTTCTACGATACCGGTGGTCCCCAGGATCGAGATACCTCCCACGATACCCAGTCTGGGATTAAACGTCCTGGAAACCAATGCCTTTCCTTCCGGTACGGAGATCACCACCCGAAGTCCGCCTTCATAGCCCAGTTCACGGCAGGTCTGCTCCAGATTCTCCCGGATCATCTGTCTGGGTACCCGGTTAATGGCCGCTTCCCCCACGGGCTGCTCCAGTCCCGGCTTTGTCACCCTTCCAACGCCATCTCCGCCGTCCAGAAAGATGCCCGGCTCTTCCGTCTTGCGGACAGATGCCCGGATCAGGATCCCATTCGTCACATCCGGGTCATCGCCGCCGTCCTTGCGGACCGCGCAGCCCGCTTCCTGTGCTGTACGCATCGGTTCCAATACTTCCAGATGGAGTCTGACACCGCCCGGCGTGGTCAGGTCCACCACAGGGATCTCTTTCTCCGAGAGCAGCATATAGGCGGCGGCCTTGGCGGCGGCCGCCGCGCAGGATCCGGTGGTATAGCCGTATCTTAATTTTTTATGGTTTTTATATACATACTGTTCCACAAAAACAGTCTCCTTTTATACCTGATGTTCGTATGCCTCCACGTGAGCCCCGTCCCAGGTAGCGATATGATAATAAGCATTCAGTCCCTGATCGATCAGAGAAAGTCCCATAATCGCTCCCGTTCCTTCGCCCAGGTGCATGCCCGCATGCAGAGGCGCTTCCATCCCCAGCCGTTCCAGCACCAGATGCGCCGCCGGCTCCGTCGAGCAGTGGGTCGCCAGCATATATTCCTTCGCCGCCGGACAGAGCATGCCCGCCAGATACGCAGATACCGCCGAGATAAATCCGTCGATCAGGATCGGCATATGTTCATGGGCCGCTCCCAGATAGCACCCCACCATCCCGGCGATATCCAGGCCTCCCACTTTGGAGATCACATCCACGGCGTCTTTCGGATCCGGATTATTTACCTGGATCGCCCTCTTGATCGCGCGGATCTTCCGGTCCAGTCCCTCGCTGGACAGCCCTGCTCCGCGGCCGGTCACGTATTCCACATCCTGATCAAAGAGCACCGCGGCGCAGGCGGAGCTGGTCGTCGTATTGCCGATTCCCATCTCTCCGGTTACAACCAGATCGTATCCCTTTTCTTTCATTTCCTTTACCAGATTCGCGCCGGTCAGAATCGCGCGGATACATTCTTCTCTTGTCATAGCCGGACCTTTGGCGATGTTTCCGGTACCATGACGGACCGCCATGTTCCGGATCCTGGGATGCTTTCCATCCGTCAGGCATCCGATATTCACCGGAATCAGCTCGCAGTTCGCCAGATTGGACATAACGCAGGCAGTGGAGAGACGGTCTCCCATGTTCTCCAGTACCTGGATCGTCACAGAGCTGTCTGTCTGGGTTACCCCTTCTTCTACGACTCCGTTATCCGCTCCCATAATCAGCACTACTCTTTTATCCGGATGAGGGCAGGCGGTCCGGCAGATTCCGGCGATCTTTACCACCGCTTCCTCCAGCCAGCCTAATCCCCTGAGAGGTTTGCACAGGGAATCCCAGTTTTTCCATGCCTGTTCCATAACCTCTCTGTCCACCGGTTCTATACCTTCGATCAGTTCTTCCAGCGTATTCATGATTCTTTTCCCCCTTCTTTCACAACCATCGCCTCGTATTCCGGATGCTTTGCAAACCAGCTCTGGGCATACGTGCAGCCCAGGACCGCTTTCTTTCCCCGCTCAGACAGGTACTTTGCCGCCGCTTCCATCAGCTTTCCGGCTACTCCCTGGCCGCGCAGAGAGTTATCCACATAGGTATGGTCAATATTCACCGTATCTTCGTTTACGGCCGGAAAACTCACCAGGGCTGTCACCTTTTTTTCCGCGTCCCACAGCTCGATCCGGTCCTCCTGATAATGAAATTCCATACGTATTGCCCCCTGTTATTCTTTACTGTAAAGCATAGCGTTGCAGATGGTCGCCGCGATGTTGCTGCCTCCTTTGCGTCCCCTCGGCACGATATATGGCACCCCTGCCGTCATGATCAGTTCCTTGGCTTCCACCACATTGACAAAACCCACCGGAGCGCCGATAATCAGCGCCGGTTTTACTTTCCCCTCCTGGATCAGTTCATACAGACGGATCAGCGCCGTCGGGGCGTTTCCAACGGCGAAGATCACTTCTCCCGGAAGAGAAGCTCCCCGCTCCATACAGATAGCCGCGCGGGTACAGCCTCTCTTAGCCGCCTCTCTTGCCACGTCTTCATCGGACATGAAGCAGTATGCTTCCCCGCCGTATTCTTTCAGCTTCTTTTTGTTGATGCCGGACCAGGCCATCCGGGTATCCGTCACCACCGACGCTCCCCGGCGCAGCGCTTCTATGCCCAGCTTAGCGGCATTTTCCGAGAAACAAAGATTATCCGCGTAATCAAAATCCGCAGATGTGTGAATGCATCTCTTAACAATGGAAAATTCCGGCTCCGGCCAGGTTCTTCCGTTCAACTCTTCCGTGATGATCTCCATGCTGCGTTTCTCAATATCCGCAGGTTTTACGATTTCTATTTTATCCAGCATCAGATTCCCGCCTCCAATATCTCATAGATTTTTTTCATATTCAATGATCTTCTGACCAGATCGGCCAGCTTGTCATATTCCTGTTCTTTATGCGCCTGAAGATCAAACACTTCTCCGGTATATTCGATCCCTTTGTGTTCCATCAGGCGGCGTACGGTCTCTTCCGCAAACCCTTCTGTGTCGAAAATGCCGTGGAGATAGCTCCCCAGAACGCTTCCATCCTCATTGGCGAGGGCGTCAATCCTGCCGTCCGACAGCCGCACCAGCTCCCGGCAGCCGCCCAGGTTTTCCGTGACTCCCATGTGGATCTCATAGCCGGTGACCTTTTTGCCTTCCCAGCCGCTCCACAGGCCTGCTCCATGTTCCATGACGCCTTCGGTCTGTGTCCGGGTCTTTGATCCGCTGAAGACAGTCCTGGTATCCAGAAGCCCCATGCCCCTCATGGTTCCTCCATGCTCCACGCAGTCCGGGTCTTCCAGTTCTTTGCCCAGGATCTGGAAACCGCCGCAGATTCCGATCACCGGCGTCTTCTTCTCGGCCTGACGCAGGATCAGAGCTTCCATACCGGACTCCCGGAGCCACTGCATATCGTCCATCGTATTTTTGGTCCCCGGGATCAGGATCAGATCCGGATCTCCCAAAAGCCCCGGCTTCTGTACATACCTGAGCGACACGCCCGGCATCCGTTCAAACGCGGCAAAATCCGTGAAATTGGAAATATGCGGCAGATGGATCACTGCGATATCCAGTCCTTCTCCCCGGTCTGTATGAAGCAGACGGTCAGAAAGACTGTCCTCGTCGTCGATATCCAGCCGTTCCATGGGCACCACGCCTACCACCGGGATCCCGGTCCTGTCCTCGATCATCCGAAGTCCCGGTTCCAGGATCTTCACATCTCCCCGGAATTTATTGACGACCAGACCTTTGATCATGGACTGTTCGTCCTCATCCAGAAGTTTTACCGTGCCGTACAGAGCGGCAAAAACGCCTCCCCGGTCGATATCTCCCACCAGGAGCACCGGAGCGCCGGCCATCTTCGCCATTCCCATATTTACGATGTCGTTTTCATGGAGATTGATTTCCGCAGGGCTTCCAGCCCCCTCGATGACGATAATATCATAGGATTCATCCAGTCTCCGGTATGCCTCCATCACGTCGGGGACCAGCTGCGTCTTATTCCGGTAGTAGTCCATGGCGTCCATGTTTCCCCGCACCTCGCCGTTTACGATAATCTGGCTTCCAACGTTGCTGGTGGGCTTCAACAGAATCGGATTCATATCCACCGTGGGCTCAATCCCCGCTGCCTCCGCCTGCATAGCCTGGGCCCGTCCGATCTCCAGTCCATCCTTTGTGATATAAGAATTCAGAGCCATATTCTGGGACTTAAACGGCGCCGTCCGGTATCCGTCCTGTTTAAATACCCTGCAGAGCCCGGCGGTCAAAAAGCTCTTTCCGGAATTAGACATAGTCCCCTGTATCATGATTGCTTTTGCCATCTCGTCATCATCCTTTCACATCGGCCGGCCTGTCTAAAACGATCTTCTTCAAAGCCCGTTCCATGGCCTCGGCCAGCCGTACATTTTCTTCCCGGGTCTTCACCGCCACCCGGTAATATTCTCCATCCAGTCCCCGGTAGTTGCCGCAGCGCCGGATCAGGATGCCCTCCGGAAGCAGGCGTTCATAAAGATCCGTGATCCCGGGCGCCCGGAAAAACAGATAATCCGCCTGGCCGTCCCACACCTGCAGACCCTGACACTCCAGTTTCTCCTTCAGCCTTCTCCGTTCTTCTCTCACCAGCGCAACGGCCTTTTCTTTATATGCCCTCTCTTTCAGCGCGGCAATTCCTGCTTCTGACGCCAGTACGCTGACTCCCCAGCACTGTCCGGCGCGCTCCATGCCTTCCAGCAGGGCCTTGCATCCGCTGATCCCGTATCCCAGACGTATCCCGGGCATAGCGTACATTTTGGTAAAAGATTTCAGAATGAACAGATGCGCATATTCTCCCGTCTTCGCGATCAGAGAACGTTCCTCCTGACCGGTAAAGTCCAGAAAGCACTCATCCAGCACCAGAAAAATTCCCAGACGTTCTGCTGTCTTGAGGATCCGGTCCAGCAGTCCTTGATCCGTCAGCAGTCCTGTAGGATTATTCGGATTGCAGAGAAACATCACATCAGGGCCTTCTTCCATCCGTTCCAGAATATCCTCCCGGACTTCCAGATCCGCTCCCATACGGTAAAATAAAAGCTCCGTGCCTGTCTGTTTCAGCGCTTCCTCATATTCGGAAAAGGTGGGCGCCGTCAGCAGCGCGCGCTTCGGACGAAGCGCGTAGGCAAGCCGGTAGATCAGGTCCGCGCCCCCGTTTCCGCAGATCAGAAAATCCTCCGGAACTTTGTGATATTCACTCAGAGCGCCTTTCAGTCTCCGGCACAGGGGATCCGGATAATGGACCGCCTGATCCAGCGCTTCCGTCACAGCCCGGCGGACGCCTTCCGGTATTCCCAAAGGGTTGATATTGGCGGAAAAATCCAGAAGAGTTCCTTCCCTGCGAAAATGCTCCAGACTGCCGTCATATATATTTCCTCCGTGCTGAAGCTCCATCTAACCTTCCCTCCGGTCATACAGCAGCACGTCGCGGATACCTTCCGCCGTATAGACCACTGCGGACTGATATACCGGTATGCCGGCTTTTTCCGCCGCCCGTTCCGTCACCGGTCCGATGCATACCACTTTCGCCGCAAAATCCCGTTCTTCCGTCATGGACGCAAACGCGCGCACAGCGGAACCGCTGCAGAACGTCACATAGTCTACTTCCTTCAGGATTCTTCCCAGCTCTTCTGCCTTGCGCATATCCGCTGCCGTGTGGTACAGGGCAATATCTGTATAAGGAATGTCTGCCTTCTCCAGGGCTTCCGGCAACTCGCGGGACGCTTCCCTCGCCCGCATCAGGAACACATGATCATCCTTGCCCAACATGGGGATCCATTCTTTGGAAAGATCCCTGCTGCTGAAAGCGGACGGTACGAAATCCGCCAGGATTCCATGCTTTTCCAGTTCCCTTCTGGTACCGTCCCCGATCACTGCGAACTTCACCGGCGCCAGGCTGCGGATGTCCTTTCCGCCTTCTCTGAGCCGCCGGAAAAACAGTTCCACACCATTGCTGCTGGTAAATACGATCCAGGTGCAGGTATCCAGAGCTTTCATAGCCTGTGTGACCTTCTCATCGTCCTCCGGCTCCGTACGGATCAGGCTGAACCTTATGGCCTCAGCCCCTTCTTCCTCCAGAACACCGCACAGGTTCTCCGCCATCTTCTCGGTGGCCGTCACCAGTACCCGCGCGCCGGACAGGGGCTTCCTGCCAAACCATTCCACCGACTCACGGACAGACACTACCTCTCCGATCACCGAAATAGCCGGACTCTCGATCCCTGCCCGCTCCGTATCCCGGGCAATACTTTCCAACGTCCCGGTCACTACCCTCTGACGCGCCGTCGTTCCCGCCTGTACCACGGCTGCCGGAGTCTTCGGATCCTTTCCGTACTCCATCAGCTGCGCCGCAATATTAGGCAGATTCTTAAGTCCCATCAGAAAAATCAGCGTGCCTTCTTCTTTCGCCAGAGTCCGGTAATCCAGAGACAGATTCTGCTTATGCTGCCCCTCATGTCCGGTAATCACGTGAAAGGAAGATGCATAATCCCGGTGGGTCACCGGAATTCCCGCATAAGCCGGAGCGCCATAGCAGGAAGAGACTCCCGGTACGATCTCAAATTCAATTCCGGCCTCTCTAAGTTCCTGTGCCTCTTCTCCGCCTCTTCCAAAGATAAAAGGATCGCCGCCTTTTAGACGGACCACTTCTTTTCCTTCCTTCGCCTTGCGGATCAACAGCTGATTGGTTTCCTCCTGTTTCAGATGATGATGGGAGGAACGTTTGCCCGCATAGATCAGTTCCGCGTCCGGTCTCGCTTCATTCAGGAGAGAATCCGTCGCCAGACTGTCATAAACGATAACGTCGGCCTCCCGGATACAGGAAAGGCATCTCTTTGTCACCAGGTTCAGATCCCCCGGTCCGGCTCCCACCAGCCGCACTTTTCCCTGACGGATCCGGTCAGCCAGTTCCCGTCCCAGCGCGGCTCCCTGCTCCGGATCAGTTCCGGTATTCCTGCTGCCGGAAACTCTCTTCGCATGAACGCAGTCCGGCGCATACAGCGCCTCCATATAAAGTTTTCCGTCTTCCATATGGGAAAGCGCCGCGGCAGGAGCATTGCAGCTTCCTCCAATCGCGGACAGGTACGCCCGTTCCGCGCTCAGGCAGACAAAAGCTTCCGGATCATTTATCCGTTCCAGAATCTCCTTCAGATTCATATCGCCGCTGCGGCTCTCCACAGCCAGGATCGCCTGGCCTGCGGCGGGCAGGCAGACCGACGGGTCCAGATGCTCAAAGAAATATTCTCCGCCGGACGCCATCTCCAGACGCTTAAGGCCTGCGGCAGCCAGAATGATCGCGTCATACTGGCCTTCCGACAGCTTTCTCAGCCGGGTCTGTACATTTCCCCGTATCATCTTTACCTGAATCAGCGGGTTCACTTTACGGATCTGCAGCTCTCTTCGCAGACTTCCGGTACCCACCACGCTTCCCGGTTTCAAGTCCCTGAGACGTGTGCCGTCCAGAGTCACAGCCACATCCTCCACCGGTCCGCGCGTCAGCGCCGCGCCGATTCCAAGTCCTTTGGCAAATTCCATCGGCATGTCTTTGGCGCTGTGCACTGCCAGGTCAATCTCTCCTTGCAGAAGGGCGTCTTCCAGTTCCTGGGTAAAGACGCCTTTTCCTCCGAAAGATGTAAGCGACCGGTCCAGCTGTTCGTCTCCCTGTGTGGACAATTCGGCGATCTCCACTTCCAGGTCCGGAAATGCCTCCAGAATCTTTTCTTTCACTATATTGGTCTGGACCAGGGCGAGCATGCTCTTCCTGGTCCCTATACGTATCTTTTTCTGCATGATGCCTCCTTACAGACGGTATCCGCGCGGAGTGATCATCCTGCCGTCTTTCACATAAGTCTGGGAATTGCCGATGATGACAACGCTGAACATGTCGATCTCGGCGTCTTTTAAATGTTCCAGCGTCGTGATGCAGGAGGACTCGCCTTTTCTTCCCGCATGGCGCACGATACCCACCGGCGTTTCTTTATCCCGGTACTTCATCAGAATATCCGCCGCCTGTTCTACATACCCGGTTCTTTTCTTGCTCTTGGGATTGTACAGGCAGACGATCATATCTCCCTGTCCGGCGCAGTCTACACGCTTCATGATCAGATCCAGCGGCGTCATCAGATCGCTCAGGCTGATCACCGCAAAATCGTGCATCAGCGGAGCTCCCAGTACCGAAGCAGCCGCGCTGGCGGCAGTCACGCCCGGAACAGTCTCGATCTCGATATCCGCATGCTTCTCTGCGGCCACCTGATAGATAATACCGGCCATCCCGTAGATCCCGCTGTCTCCGCTGGACACCATCGCCACAGTCTGGTCTTTCTGCGCCTCTTCCACCGCCATTTCACAACGTTTTACTTCCTGCATCATAGGCGTCGCGATATAATGCTTGTCCGGGAAAAATTCTTTCAGCATCTCCACATATGTGGTATATCCCGTTACCACATCCGCCTTCTTGATCACTTCCACGGCTTTCACCGTCATATGTTCATATCCGCCCGGTCCAAACCCGACCACATATAATTTACCCATCTTCTAATTCTCCTTCATATGCTCAAAAAATGCCCTAAGCTCCCCCGGATCAGAATTGTCACGGATCCTGTAGAACAGCTTGTCGATGGCATGTTCGAATCCTTTCTTTTCCGCCTCCTGGAGCATCCAGTCTTTCAGCGCGCGGACTTCCGGCAATGCCTGCTGGAAGATCATCCATCTTTCAAAATCCACCCTGGATTCTTCCAGAATATGGTCCGCTTCCACGGCCTCATGCATCTTTTTCTCATTGTTGGTTTTTGCCAGTTCCCGGAAATCATCGATATCATATCTCCGGATGCCGGGCAGCCACTCTGCTTTTTCTTCAATATCAATCGGCACCGCCAGATCCACCAGCACACGGGGCTTGGAAGTACGCAGGCTTCTGGCCAGCTTTTCATAAGTCAGCGTATAGTGCGGACTGCTGGTGGCGCTGATGATCACATCCATATCGTCCACCAGGTCATAGCGGTTTTCGTATTCCATCACCTGATAGGCGATCTTATGATGATGGTCTTCATGGGCCTGCGCCAGATTGCGGGAAGTCAGGTAAACCCGCACGCCTTCGATGCACTGCAGATTTTTCAGGACCGTGCTTCCGATCTTTCCGGAAGCGCCGATGAGCATAACATTTTTTCCGTGAAGCGTGCCCAGTCCCTGCTCCGCCGCCTTGATCGCCATGGTTGCGGTAGAAACTGTCGTTCTGGACAGCTCCGTCTCTGTCTTCACTTTCTTCGCCGCCGTCACCGCGAAGCGGAACAATGTATTTAAGTACACGCCGCATGTGCCCGTCTTTCTGGCCTGGTCGTGCGCCCGCTTTACCTGACCCAGGATCTGATCCTCTCCCATTACCATAGAGTCCAGCCCTGCAGCCACCCGGAACAGGTGCGCCACCGCGCCGCTGTCGCTGTAAAGACGGATATAGTCGCCGATATTCTCCACATCCGCCGCGTCCGCGAACTCCAGAAGCAGTTCCTGCACACGGGTGAAATTACTCTCTTCCCGGTCTGAATAAGTATAGATCTCCGTCCGGTTGCAGGTGCTGATCAGGATACACTCTGTGGCGATCCCGCGGGCCACCGCCTGGCGCATCAGTTCACACTGCTGCTCTTCCGGAAAAGCAAACAGTTCCCGGATGGCAAGGGGCGCCACCCGATGGCTGATGCTGATCAGTGAAATTCCCATCACTCACTCACTCCTTTTCGGAACTCCGTCGTAAAGGTCTTATCATACAGTTTGGACAATTCATATTCGTCGCCAAGGAAATCCCCCACTACGGTCAGCGCCGTCTTGGTGATTCCTGCGGCTTTTACTTTTTCCGCGATATTCGTCAGGTCTCCGATGACGATCTTCTGATCCTCCCAGGTGGCCTTGTATACCACAGCCACAGGAGTGTCCGGACGGTATGCCTTGCGCAGGATCTCGCTCATCTCGTCCAGCATACCCACGCTCAGAAAGATGATCATCGTCGCATTATGCTGCGCCAGATCCAGAAGCTTCTCCTTGGGAGGCATGGGAGTACGTCCCTCCATACGGGTCAGGATCACAGTCTGGCTCACACCGGGCAGAGTATATTCTTTCTTCAGCACTGCCGCCGTGGCCAGAAAAGAACTGACGCCCGGGATCACTTCATATTCGATACCCAGTTCATCCAGCCGGTCCATCTGTTCCCTGTGGGCACCATAGATCGCCGGATCTCCGGTATGGACCCTGGCCACTTTCAGTCCCTTTTCCTCCGCGTCCTTCATGACCTCGATCACTTCATCCAGATGCATCGTGGCGCTGTTGTAAATCACTGCTCCTTCTTTCGCATCCGCCAATACCTGCGGATTCACCAGAGATCCCGCATAGATGATCACATCCGCGCTGTCAATAATCTTCTTTCCTTTGATAGTCAAAAGTTCCGGATCCCCGGGACCCGCTCCGATAAATGATACCATTCTCTATTTTCCCTCTTTCTTTATAATAACTGTCGTAAAGTAGCTGTATTCTCTGTCTGTATCCAACGGACCGATATATTCGTCTTCCATCCCCACTCTGGAGAGGACTGTAGCGTGGGACAGGGGAATATCTCTCTCCTCCATCATCTGCTGCAGTTTGCCGATGCTGTTTCCGGCTTTCATCACCACAATATTCTCAAAGGAATCAAACGCGGTCTTAAGCGCAGCGTTCTCCCTGGCCGACGGAACGATAGCCAGCGCTTCGTTGCCTTCCATCAGGGCCACCTGGGCACGGGCCGCGCCGCTGCAGAAGGAAGGAATCCCCGGAATAATCTCCGTCTCAAACCCCTCCGCCGCCAGATAATCGTTCACATACATATATGTGCTGTACACCGATACATCTCCCAGCGTGATCATGGCGATATCTTTTCCCTTGCGAAGCTCATCCGCCAGCAGTTCGCAGGCCGCCTGACGGCACTTCTTTCTCTCTTCCTCGTCAGGATGCATGCGGAAGACCACTTCCATGATCTCTTTGCGGTCCAGATCCACCACCGGGCGGATAATCTCCAGAGCTGTGCTGTACTCTCCTTCTTCCTTGACCGGTACCGCGACAATATCCGCGCTGTCCAGGATTTTTTTCGCTTTCAGCGTCAGAAGTTCCGGATCCCCGGGGCCTACGCCGATTCCATAAATCTTACCCATGTCTCTTCTCCTTATTGCGTTATACATAATAATAAACCATTGCAGAAAATAACCTGCATACCGAAGTATGCAGGTCTCATCACGCATCGTATATACCAGGAACATATGTGTCCGTCATGGCTGCGGTCAGGATCTGCTTTCTTCGGAAGCTCTCCCTGTCTCAGAAAGCAGGTTTCCTGACTTACGTTCACAGCTCTATCTCGCCTTCTCGCCGGAGCCGCATCTTCTATGCGGCGTCTTCATGGCAATGGCCTTATAAGATATCGCTCCCGCTTACAGTGACCGGATCGTTCAGGACTTCCACCTGATTCCCTTTTCCGTCCGCCTTTGGACGCACTTTCTGATCATTTTTGTCCTCAGACATCATATCACATCCGGGAGCATTCGTCAACGAAACGGCCCGTATCCCGACATTTATAAAATATTTTCAGCAGACAGCGTTTTTCCCTGTTTTCCAGATATGCCGCCAATATCTCAGCGCAAGAAACACAGCGCAAGCGGCTGTCACAATATCCGCGAGAAAATATCTAAGTCCAGTCTGTCCAAACGGGATCAGACGCGGCAGAAAAAATATAGAAAAGATCATGAGCATACCCGCGAGCACCTGCGGTTTTTCAAGCCTGTGTTTTTTCCCCATATCCGCCGACGTGATAAAAAGCAGTATCATGCCGGCTATCAGAGATGCCATCCAATACCACGATGCCCCTGTACTGTACAATCCGGAAGAATAACCGTCCCAGCCGCCGTTCATCAGGACAACCGCTCCCCAGCGTCCAAAAAACATCCTGGAATCTCTTTTCCGGAGTTTTTTGTTTTCCTCTTGGTGCTGCTCTTCTGTGGATTCCTGTAAACCTACAAGTTCAGAAACATTCATCTCAAACAGTGCGGCAAGTTCGGCCAGATTGGCCGCTGTAGGTTTACTTTTTCCTGCCTCCCATTTGGCGACAGCCTGCCGGCTGATTCCCAGTTGATCGGCTACATATTCCTGGGACATCTGGAGCTGCGTACGTCTCGTCTTAATATTTTCGCTCAATGCCATATCCATATCCCCCTTTCAGCCCTGATGGTACAATTCGCATTTCATGTTCATTTTACCATGGAATATCGTATGCACACCAGCAACTATCACGCAACCGGCGGTTTCTCCTGCATCAAAATTGACAGATTCCCGCAGGATGATTATAATATCTTTATTACGCATGTAAGATTTAAGGAGGAACCCCCATGCCAGATCTGCCCCAGATTTCGGAAGCCGAATTCAAAGTCATGAAAGTCATATGGAAATACGCGCCTATCAGCACCAATGATATTACAGACCGTCTGACCCAGTCCACTTCGTGGAGCCCGAAAACCATCCAGACCCTGATCAAACGTCTGGTAACCAAAAAAGTTCTTTCCTATGAAAAACAGGGACGGGTATTCGTATATACACCTCTGGTAAATGAAAAAGATTACGTGAATCAGGAAAGCAGATCCTTTCTGCAGCGGTTTTATGACGGCAATATTGCCACCATGCTTTCAGCCTACATTGAAAATGAACGGTTGTCAAAATCAGAGATTGATTCACTCCGTTCCCTTTTGTCCGGTAAGGATACGCAGGAGAAAAGGAAGGATTAAAACTCTCTCAGTAAAAACGCCATATACAAAGGAAGCGTCAGTATCTGCCCCGATCTGCCAATGTTATAGTCTCCCAATTTGACGGCGCTGTGCACATGATATTTTTCCGGGTGCCGCAGAATCGTTTTGGTACTTTTTGCATTTCCTGTAGCAGCCTTTACCTCAACCAAAGTGCATTCTTTTTTGTATCGAATTACAAAGTCCACTTCCAGCCCTGAATCTTTGCGGAAATAATATAGTTTTCGACCCATTTTTGCAAATATATCCGCAACTAAATTTTCAAAAATTGCGCCTTTATATCCGTAAAGATTTCCCTGTAAGATATCATACTGCGTTCCATCTTCCAACATACTGACAAATAAGCCGCAATCTTTCATATACACTTTAAAAGTATCTTTCTCAGCGTTTCCATCCAGTGGAAGCTCTGTAATAGAGAGATTATAGCATCTGGAAATAATTCCCGCATCTTCGATCCACTGCAGGCTTCCCTCATACTTGGACGATGTGGAGCCTTTCTTCACAACCGAGTACTGGAATTTCTTATTTTCTTTGCTTAATTGTTTGGGAATGGATTGAAAGCATTCTTTAATGCGGGATTTATCCTTTTTTTCCGCATATTTTACCATATCCTCTTCATAAGACCGGATAATATCCCGCTGAATACCAAGTACTTTATCCATCTGTTTTGTATCAACAAACTCTTGCACAACTTCCGGCATTCCCCCTACCACCGTATATTGGAGAATCAGCTGCCGCATCCGGTGGTGCAGAGCTTCAGGAACCGGCGTCTCTTCCTCTAAATTCTTTTTAAGCAATTCAATGATCGGTTCCTCAATCCCGTTCGCCCATAAAAACTCCTCAAAATCCATCGGATACATATCCACAACCGTTTCCGAACCTACCGGAATGGATTTTGGTTCTTTCCCGTAGCCCTTTACCCCCAATAAAGATCCCGTACCAATCACATCGTACCGTCCATCCAGCCGGAAAAATTTAAGCGCAGTCCGGGCATCCGGACAGTCTTGAATCTCATCCAGGACCAGAACCGTCTCGCCAGCCTCAAAAACAGCATTTCCCCCCAATAAAGCAGACAGCATCATGACAATATGATCAACTTCCAATGACCCGGCAAATACAGAAGCATAATCCGGGTTTTCAAAAAAATTCAAGTACACAACATGTTTATAATTCTTTTTTGCAAAATCCAATACGGAAAATGTCTTCCCGCACTGTCTGCATCCTTTTATAATCAACGGTTTACGATCTTTCATATTTTTCCATTCTGTCAGCCGCTTCTCTATTTTCCTTTTCAACATCTTGATCTGCCTCCTTAGTCCTAGTATATACAATTCTTCAAACTTTTTCAAACGACTTTTTATATAAAATCACATTTTTTCAAAATGACTTTTTTTCATAATATCAACTTTTTTAAACGACTTTTGCAGAATTGACATTTCCTTATGTAATGATATAATATTCATATTACACATGTAAGATTTAAAGGGAGAAACCGCATGGCTCATTATATCATCCGTTTTTTATTTTGTAATCTTCTGATCTGCCTGGCTGTGGGCGTCCTTCTGGGCGCGAAACGGCTGTTCCGCCGCTGTCTTACCAGCCATATGCAGTATCGTCTGTGGTTTCTGCTGCTGGGAATCCTGGCAGTTCCTTTCCTGCCGGTCCGTTTATCCGGATCCCTGCCGCTTTTCTCCTGGCTTGAAAGAATACCTGCCGCATCCGTTTCCCCTGCCGGATCTGCCGCAGCGCAGGCCGTCGCCATCAATCAGGCTGTTTCCAGAAACTGGATGAACGATTTTACTATGTCTGTCGCCCGGGATGCTTCTATCGCAGGAACTTTTCTGAGCGCTCTGTGGATCCTCGGTATCCTGGCGATGATCCTGATGATCGGCAGATCCCGGATTCAGCTTCATTCGGTCAGAAAATCGGCGCTCCCTCTGGAAAACAGAAGAGTTTATCAGATATATCAGAATTGTCTGTCCGAGATGAAGATACGAAAAGCTATCCCCATTTACAGTACGGCCTTTTTGACTTCACCTGTTATGGACGGCCTTTTTCGCCCGCGCATTTATGTACCGCTTCCGCTCATCTCCGATTGCCGGAAAAATGAACTGCGGTACATTCTGCTCCATGAGTTGCAGCATTACCGGCGCCGGGATGCTCTGGTCAATTATTTCATGGCGGCCGCCGGCGTACTGTACTGGTTCAACCCTGTCGTATGGTATGCTTTTAAACAGATCCGCACAGACAGAGAGATCGCCTGCGACGCTTCTGTTCTGGAATTAATCGGAGAAGACTCCCGCATTGACTATGGCAATACCCTGATCAATTTTGCCGAGAAGATATCTCTTTCACCGTTCCAGTTTTCTCTGGGGATCAACGGAAGCGCGGCGCAGATCCGGAAAAGGATCTTAAATATCGCCGGTTACCGTCCTGTCACGGTCAGGAAAAAGCTGTACGGACTTCTCTCCTGCGCTCTGACCGCCATCCTCCTGTCAGGATTTCTTCCCGCCCTGTCTTCAAGGGCCTCAGACACGGACCGGTATCACAGCCAGAAAAACAGCCGGAATATCTCCGATCTGGATCTGAGCACATATTTTGGCGCCTATGAAGGGAGCTTCGTGTTATATGACGCCGCTTCTGATTCCTGGCAGATCTATGACGAAGAAAATGCATCGACCCGGATACCTCCCGCCTCGACTTACAAGATCTACAGCGCCTTGTTCAACCTTCAGGCAGGCGTCATCTCCCGGGAAGATTCGCGGATCCCCTGGGACGGACAGGACTACGTCTTCGATTCCTGGAACGCAGACCAGACTCTGGAATCTGCCATGTCCGACTCCGTCACATGGTATTTTCAGGAGATCGACCGCAGGCTGGGTATTTCCGCTATCGAAAGTTTTATACAGGAAATCGGCTACGGCAACGAAACTGTCAGCAGCAGCGCTTCGACCTACTGGTATGATTTCTCTCTGAAAATCTCTCCTATAGAGCAGGTAGAAATGCTGGAAAAATTTTATAATAATGATTTTGGATTTTCGTCTGAAAATATTGATACGGTCAAAGATTCGATCCGGCTCTTTTCCGGCAGAAACGGCGTACTCTATGGGAAAACCGGCACGCTGGCGTCTGAAGGCCGGAACACATGCGGGTGGTTCGTGGGATTTATCGAAAGAGAAGACGCCCCTCTGTATTTCGCCGTCAATATACAGGCTAAAGACAGCGCGGCAGGCGCCGCTGCAGCAGAGCTTACCTTTTCGGTTTTGTCCGACATGGGAATCTGGGATCAAGGCAGATAGGGGGAGCGCCGCCCCTTATCTGTTTTCGCAATAATCGGATATAATCTGAACGGCAATATCCCTGGCCGCGGCGCTGGTGACATCCATTCCTTCTGACTGCCCCAAATATACGCAAAAATATATGGGTTCTTCCGGTGTTTCCGCAAATCCTGTAAACCACGCATCCACGGTTATGCCGTCCGTCTTTCCCATTCCTGTCTTCCCGTAAACAGGGATGTCCGTCCCATACTCTTCCGGCAAACGCATAACTTCTTTTAATTTCTCTATTGTTTCTTCTGAATACGTACTGTTCTCTCCGAAGATCCGTTCCATGACCTCCGTTTGTTCTTTCGGAGAGATTTTAAGCGAAGACTCGATCCAAAAACCGGTCAGCGCACGGTTGCCGTTATTCGTATTCTGTTCTCCCTTCCAGTCAGAGATATCGCAGTTCCCGTAAGCAAGCTTTTCCAGTTCTTTCTGCATTGTCTCCTGACCGATCTCATCTATGACCTCCCGGAAATACCAGACGCAGGAAGTGCGAAACGCATCCTCAAATCCAATATCCCCGTTCCAGTCCTCGTTCCAGAATATCTCTCCGCTCCACATCCGCACAGAATTATCCGGTATGATGATCCCCTGCTCCAGGCCGATCAGAGAAGATATGATCTTGAAGGTAGAACACGGCGATCTGCGTGTCCCTGCCAGTTCGCTATTGTATACGGCATAGCGGTTTTCTGCGCGGTCGTAGATCACCGCCGCTCCGGTCAACCCGCCAAAATACGAAGACCAGTCTTCATCCGTAATTTGAGGTTCTTCTTCTTTCGTTTCCTCTTCTGATTCTTCAGTCTGCGTAATAACAGTAATCTCCTGCGGCTCTTCGGAAATATTCACCGGTTCTTCCGGCGTTTCTTCCGGTTTCGCATTCTTCCATGATGATATGATCAAAGCGAGAGTAATAACGCATACTGCCGTCCCCAGTCCAAGACAAACTTTTTTCATCAATGTGCCCTCCTTGTTATTTCTTTTTATTACAGCTGTAAGATTTTATACTCAAAATATTACATATGTAATAATAAAAAGTCAAGCTTTCGTGAAAAAATACGCCAGCCCAACCGGAACTGGCGTATTTTCAGATTATATTTGGTTTATTCAGCAGTGTTTTCAGCGATCTTCTCCGGTTCCTGTCCCAGAATCGTCATGAACTCTTCACCTGTAATCGTTTCCTTTTCATAAAGGTATTTCGCCAGTTCATGCAGCTTCGCCGTATGGGTCTTCAGAAGATCCATTGCCTTCTCATACTCTTTTTTCAGCAGCTGGTTCACGCGTTCGTCCACCACTGCCGCAGTCTCCGCCGCGCATGCCAGAGAGGCGTCTCCGCCCAGATACTGGTTGCCTACAGTTTCCAGCGCCATCATACCGAATTCATCGCTCATACCGTACCGGGTGATCATGGCTCTGGCCAGTTTCGTCATCTGTTCAATATCATTGGAAGCTCCTGTGGTAATGGAGCCGAAGATCAGCTGTTCCGCAGCCCGGCCGCCTGCGTATGTAGCCAGCTTATTTTCCAGTTCCTCTTTGCTCAGCAAGTGCTGCTCCTGCGCCTCTACCTGCATGGTGTAGCCCAGCGCTCCGGAAGTACGGGGGATAATCGTGATCTTGGTAACCGGAGCCGAATGTGTCTGCAGTGCCGCCACCAGCGCATGACCGGTCTCATGATAGGCTACGATCATCTTTTCTTTATCAGACAGTACCGCATTCTTTTTCTGATACCCGGCGATTACCACCTCGATGCTCTCTTCCAGGTCCGCCTGCGTCACATAGGCTCTTCCGTTCCTCACAGCCCGAAGCGCAGCTTCGTTGACCATATTGGCCAGCTCCGCTCCGGACGCGCCTGCTGCCGCTCTCGCGATGGCATTAAAATCAATATCGTCGCCCAGCTTCACCTTCTTGGCATGTACTCTTAAGATAGCCTCTCTGCCTGCCAGATCCGGGAGTTCCACCGGTATCCTCCGGTCAAAACGTCCCGGGCGGAGCAGTGCCGGATCCAGAGTCTCCGGACGGTTGGTCGCCGCCAGGATCACGACACCTTTGGAACTGTCAAATCCGTCCATCTCTGTCAGCAGCTGGTTCAGCGTCTGTTCCCTCTCATCGTTTCCTCCGATGCCGTTTCCGTCACGCTTCTTTCCGATGGTGTCGATCTCATCAATAAATACGATACAAGGCGCTTTTTCATTCGCCTGTTTAAATAAGTCTCTCACTTTTGCGGCGCCCATACCCACGAACATCTCCACAAACTCAGAACCGGAGATGGAGAAAAACGGCACTTCCGCCTCGCCTGCCACTGCTTTGGCAAGGAGGGTCTTACCTGTACCGGGAGGGCCTACCAGCAATGCTCCTTTCGGCATCTTGGCTCCGATCGCCTGGTATTTGCCGGGATTATGCAGGAAATCAACGATCTCCCGCAGTGCGTCCTTCGCCTCTTCTTCTCCTGCCACATCGCTGAATTTAATGCCCGTCTCACTGGCCACGTAGATTTTGGCATTACTCTTTCCGAAAGACATGGCATTTCCAAATCCGCCGCCCATCTTCTTCATCATATACTGGGACAACAGCTGGCCGATCAGGATGAAAATCACCAGCGGAATCACGAATGACAGAATCCCGCTCAGGATCGGCGACATCTCTTTTTCATGCACCTCTCCAAATTTACATCCGGATGCGTACAAACGGTCCACCAGTGAATTGTCCGAGTCGAAAGTAGCGGTCCGATAATATGTGGGATCATCTTCTTTGTCTGCAAAATAGATATAGTCCTGCTCTACCTGTACGACAGCCACCTCTTTTTCATCCAGCATATTCAGGAACGTGCCATAGTCCACTTCCTCCATCTGCTGCTGCAGAATGCTGGGGAAAAGAAGGGTGTTCAACAGTATCATAATCACCAAAACGATACAATAATAGAATATCAGGGGTTTTTTCGGGGGTTTTACCTGTTGCATCAACTTCACTCCTTTGTAATCATATAATTGCAGGCGGCAAAACTGCCGCTGAACATACAATATCATATATTTTGACATCTCTCAATAAATTAAATATAAACTAAGTTCCGTTTTTTCTCTTTTCTTTTCTGCTGATTTTGGGTACAATAAAAACATCAAACAATCGGAGGCGTTTTTCTATGAAGACATATGATGTGGTCGCTTTGGGCGAACTATTAATCGACTTTACACAAAATGGAATAAGTGAACAGGGGAACGGTCTTTTCGAAGCCAATCCCGGCGGTGCTCCCTGCAACGTGCTCTCCATGCTGAATAATCTGGGAAAGAAAACTTCCTTCATCGGGAAGGTAGGCAACGATCAGTTCGGCCTCACATTAAAACATTCTCTGGAGGAACTGGGAATCGGTACGGAAAATCTGCTGATGGACGATCAGGTACATACCACTCTGGCTCTGGTGCATACTTTTGAAAACGGAGACCGGGATTTCTCCTTCTACCGCAATCCGGGAGCAGATATGATGCTCCGCGCCGACGAGCTGAAGGAAGATCTGCTGCGGGACACCCGTCTTTTCCATTTCGGGACTCTCTCCATGACTCATGAGGGCGTACGGGAAGCAACCAAAAAAGCCGTAGGGATCGCAAAAGAAGCCGGCGCGCTGATCAGTTTTGATCCCAACTTAAGAGAGCCGCTCTGGGACACTCTCGACAATGCAAAAGAGCAGGTTCGCTGGGGTCTGGGACAGTGTGACGTACTGAAGATCTCTGATAATGAAATTCAGTGGCTGACCGGCGAAAAAGATTTCACGAAAGGCGTAGCCAAAATCCGTGAAGAATTTCCGATCCCGCTGATCCTGGTATCCATGGGAGGCGATGGAAGCCGGGCATACTATCAGGACAGGTATGTAGAAGCAGCTCCATTCCTTCAGAAGAATACCATCGAAACCACCGGCGCCGGAGATACTTTCTGTGCCTGTGTTATCAATTACGTGCTGGATCACGGACTGGAGAGACTGACAGACGGTCAGTTAAAGGAGATGCTCACCTTCGCCAACGCCGCCGCATCTATCATTACAACACGCAAAGGCGCTCTGCGCGTCATGCCCACGAAGCAGGAAGTGCTGGATTTTCTCACCGCACATTCATAATACTGCCGGTTATTCCGGAGAGTATGAAATACTGCCCCGTCATTTTATTTTCAGGAGGGATCTATATGGATTTCATAGACAGAATCAACGAATTTGCCCGGACGGCCGCTGACAAAACCGGCGAAGTCATCGACACCGCCCGGCTGAAAGCCCAGATTATGAACGATACCAAGTCCATCAAGGAGCTGGAGGCAAAGATCGGCGAACATTATTACAAAAAATTCGCTGCCGGAGAAAATGTGGATGAAGCAGTTATGGAATACTGCACTGCCATCTCCGTCCACAAGCAGAGCATTAAAGAAAAAGAAGCAGCCCTGAACACAGAGCGAGCAGCGTCCAGCGACTTTGCGGATGAGGATCCATTCGCGTAATCTTCCACACATTTGAGGGTGTCCCAAAAGTCACGAAGTGACTGAAAGGACACCCGACTATAAAAAAAGGAGAACGGTTACCACGCCGTTC
>CALWDO010000020.1 GCA_944376715.1 uncultured Lachnoclostridium sp.
CAGCCGTATTTCGCTCCGCGGTCATAGTAGATCTCAGAACAGGGACCGCAGGGGCCTGCGCCGTGCTCCCAGAAATTATCCTCTTTGCCGAAACGATAGATCCTGTCCGCCGGGATCCCGATCTCTTTATTCCAGATATCAAAGGCTTCATCATCGTCCAGATATACAGACGGATACAGACGGTCCGGATCCAGTCCCACCACTTCCGTCAGGAATTCCCAGGACCAGTGAATCGCCTCTCTCTTAAAATAATCGCCAAAAGAGAAGTTTCCAAGCATCTCGAAAAAGGTGCCGTGGCGGGCAGTCTTGCCCACGTTCTCAATGTCTCCGGTACGGATACATTTCTGGCATGTCGTCACTCTTCTTCTGGGCGGAATCTCCGCCCCTGTAAAATATGGCTTCAGAGGAGCCATACCTGAATTGATCAGCAGCAAGCTCTTGTCGTTGTGTGGAACGAGCGAAAAGCTCTTCATCTTCAGATGTCCTTTGCTCTCAAAAAAATCCAGGAACATCCTGCGCAGCTCATTTACGCCGTATTGCTTCACTTTTATTTCCTCCTATCGAAAACCGCGTCCGCGGCTGACATACTCACATGTTGATAATGATAGCACACGTTCGGGGCGACCGCAAGATGAAAATACGCCTTATGCCCTTTCGATCCTGCAAGTATGACGCTTCGTTTTCTTATCATAGTTAATACCCACAAGTAGTATTTCGTTGCAGCTATTTACCCTTTGTATATAATTCTTTTCCCTAATCTGTTTGATTGCATCTTCACTGGATGTTCCATATTTCAATTCAAGAATAATCGCGGGAAGAGATCTGGTCTTAGGAATAAAGATATAGTCACAATATCCTTTTCCACTCCTTGCCTCCCGCTCTATCTTATAATCTTTTCTGGCATATAAGTAACATAATGTGATCACACAAGACATGGAATTTTCGTCGTTATACTCTAAAAACGGAATCTCTCTGTCATGAATCTGTTCTAAGTACCCCGCCACCTTTCTTTCATTCATGGATATGGTTGCATCCAGCATTTCTTTTGACCGGTCCACAATTTCCTTCACTTCCCCCATGCTGTTCCTGGATAATACTTTCTGATATTTCTCCATAAGTTCAAGATTTGGAATCGAAAGTTTTCCATCGTGATATGCAAGGAATCCGTACACAACCATAGCGGAGAGTATCTCATCTCTGGAATCCAACTGAAGTTCCGCCGCACTGTAGCCGCTCAGTTCCACTTCAACCGGGATTCCGGCCACCATTTTTACAATATCTTCTCTTACTTCATCCACATTATTCTCTATACAATCGGCGATTTCATTCATGGGGCCGGTTTCTGTCCAGTAATTCAGGCACACACCCCTTAACAATGCTTTATTCACAGAGCGCGGATTAAACAGGCTCTGCCCGTTGCCAAGATAATATCCGTCATACCATTCTTTCAGTTCTTCGAATGGAACCGTTCCTTTTTTTTCACATAATTCCTGTACCTCTTTCTCGCTGAATCCAAAATACCGGTCAAACACGTTATCATTCATGAAGTTATATTCGTCGAACATATTCAGTTCCGATCCGCTGGAGTATTTTGCGATTGGCAGTACCCCCGTCATATAGGCCAACTCCACATATGGTTTATCTTTCAGCAGCCCTTTCAGCCATTTCAAAAAATGAATCTTGTCTTCTTTTTTCATGAATTCCTCATAAAATACAGAATCCCATTCATCAAGGATAAAAACGAAAGTCTCCTGTGTATCAGAAAACATACGGCTAATCTGAGTATATGTTTTTCCTTCCAGATAAGGATACGCCTGCAGCAAATCCGCTTTCAGATTTTCAATAATATTTGTTATATAATCCCGATAATTTTCGCAAAAATCCGGCTGCATGCTAAAATCGATATGAATCACATTGCATTGGTTCTGTCTTTTGCCATAAACAGAAGAACCTTTTATTTTTAATTTATCAAAAACAGGCATACTATCGTATCCTTTAGTAAAATACGCCGTCAGCATGTTCGCGTTCATAGTTTTACCAAACCGCCTCGGCCGGGTAATACATATATATTGTCCTGACAGCTCCATTTTCTCTGATACTGCTTTTATCAGCATACTTTTATCCACATACAGTTCACTTCTGCTGTCTCTTTCAAAAAGTTTAATCGGTTCTAAAGAATTCAGATAGTTCATGCAGCACCTCCGGGAACATATTTTACATATCATTACATTTAAGTATAGATGAAATTTTTTGCTTTATCAATCAATTTTACCCGTAAATCTCCTTTACGTACACAATCTTAATAAACTCTTCCATATCTCTTAATACTACTGTAAACACTTCCAATCCCGTCCATGTTATGATGATTTTAATTCATACACAGCATGATTACGGGAGGGATTCCTATGAGCAATATATATAAAATCTGTTGGATATTTTTCTTTAGTCTCACAGCTCTGTCCGGCTGTTCCTTTGGAACGGTAAAGGCTCCCGAGGCGGTCCGGATCGAACCTCAGTACACAGAAGAAGAATTGGCCGCCATGCGCCGGGAGGAGGAACTGGTCCCCCTTCTTGACGAGGCTGCCGGACTGGCGAAAGGATATTATTATGATGAAGCGCTCGCCTGCCTGTCCCGCGTTCCGGAAGAATTTTCAGAAGATCCGGCGGTTACAGAAGCAGCCGCCTCCTATACTGCCGCCAAAGACGCTTTTGTCCCCTACGAACAGCCTGTGCGTCACATCTTCTTTCATTCTCTGATCGTGGATACAAATCTGGCGTTCGACGGAGATTACATGGAAAACGGATATAATTACTGGATGACGACCGTAGATGAATTCCGGGCCATACTGGAAGAACTGTATGCCAATCAGTACATTCTGATCGACATTCATGACCTGAATGAGGTGCAGACTGCAAAAGACGGCACCGTTACTCTGATTCCGTCCGCTCCCATGGTGCCGGAGGGAAAGATTCCGCTGGTGCTGTCCGTAGACGATGTGAATTATTACGACTATATGAAAACCGACGGATTCGCCAGAAATCTGATGCTGGATGAAGAGGGAAACGTAAAGAATCTCTACATAGATGAAAACGGTCAGGAAATGGTCGGCGACTATGATGTGGTTCCGATCCTGGACGAATTTGTAGAAGAGCATCCGGATTTTTCTCTGCGCGGAGCCAAAGGGCTGCTGGCGCTGACCGGTTATGAAGGAGCTCTGGGATACCGTACCAACGACCCGGAGAACCCCGATCTGGAACAGGATAAAGAGACCGTCCGCTCTGTCGCCGCGCGTCTTAAGGAGACCGGATGGCAGTTTGCCTGCCACGGGTACGGTCACAAGCATACGGCACAGATCTCTTATGACACTCTGGCAGCCGATACTTCCCGGTGGAGAGAAGAAGTCGGCAGCCTGGTAGGAGATACGGATGTATATATCTATCCCTACGGAGAAGAGATCGAATATCCCAGCGACAAACTGACGCTTCTCCAGTCCGAAGGCTTCCGCTACTTCTGCGGCGTATGGTCTACCCAGGCCTTCGTGTCCGTAAAAGATACCTATGTGCGTCAGACCCGCTGCAACCTGGACGGATTCACCATGAAAACCCGCCCGGAAGCAGTGGCCGATCTTATCGACGTCTCGAAGGTGCTGGATCCGGCGCGTCCGGAATTAAAGTGATACCACGTCGTCGATCAGGTCGTCTCCGTCTGCCGCCGAAGTGGCCAGTTTATCGCAGCGTTCATTTTGGACATGACCGTCATGGCCCTTGACCCAGATAAAAGTTACCTGATGCGGTTCCATTGCTTTCAGCAGGCGTTTCCACAGATCAGGATTCTTCACCGGCTTTTTCTGGCTGTTGACCCAGTTCTTCTTCACCCAGGAGTCAATCCAGTGCTGATTGAAAGCATCCACCAGATATTTAGAATCTGAATATAATTCCACCTGGCAGGGGCGCGTAAGCGCCTCCAGCCCGGCGATGGCCGCCATCAGTTCCATGCGGTTGTTCGTTGTCTTTTTATATCCCTGGGATAATTCCCGGATATGTTCTTCTCCTTTGCTGTCGGTACAGGACAGGATCGTCCCGTACCCTCCCGGTCCGTCGGGATTGCCCCGCGCCGACCCGTCCGTATAAATCTTCACTAACATAATATCCACTCCTGTCCCGGATATGCCACATCCCGGAAAGGTCCGAGCATACCTTTCATTTCATCCAGTTCTCTGATTTTCCGGCATACCGAATAATCTCCCCAACAGTGCATGGGGAATACCGCCTTCGCATGAGCATGCTCCAGGAAATACTTCATCCCCCAATAATATGCGTCTCCCAGCCGGGGATCCAGCGGCACAAAAGCCGCATCCAGTTCTGCCCCTTCCAGCTTGTCCACTTCCCGCTTGTAGTTGGCGGCCATATTGTTGTTCCATGCCTTGTCCTCACCGTCCCAGTGCCACCAGTTCAGGTCGCCCGCATGATAGATCATTTTTCCATCCGCCCGGACCACATATGCCACGCCCATGTCCGTGGAACGCAAGGTACGCACTGCCAGGCCGCCGAACTCATACTCTTCTCTTGCCCTTACGCTGTGAATCCATTCCTTCCGCTCCTCCGGCCGGAAACGGATATCCCTTGACAGGATATACTCCGCATTGGAAAACGTCTCTTTTAATTCCAGGATCTTTCTCTGAAAATGATCATGATGGGCATGGCTGTTCAGAAACCACACCTTTTTCCCCTCCGGGATACGCGGCAGGTCTCCTTCCCCGTAATAATCGAAAATCAGAACATTTTCCTCCAGTTCCACGGCAAAACTGCTGTGAAATATATATGTAACTTTCATCTTTTGGCTCCTTTTATTCCTGCGCGGATCTACAGCGGGCGAAATTCCCGCAGATCCGCGCTCTCTATTAATATACCTTACTGGCCTCGCGAAGTCAAACACCCCGTACCGGCCGGCATCCGTCAGATAATGATACACACCAGGCCGCCGTTAGAATCGTTCACGATCTTCTTCATAGTGTCCTGCAGCTTTTCCTGGCTTTCTTCCCCGATCTGGTACAGCTTGCTCCGTATACCGTCCTCCACCAGCTCTTCCACCGTCTTTCCAAAGATATTGATTTTCCAGATTCCTTCGTCCTGGGCACGGCCCTCCTGGATATAACGGATCAGATCTTTTGCCTGTTCCTCGCTGCCCACGATAGGCGCGATCTCTGTCTCGATATCTGCCCGGATCATGTGTACTGACGGCGAAAATGCCCGAAGTTTTACGCCGTATTTACCTCCCTGATGGATCAGTACCGGGTCCTCGATAGTTATCTCATCCCGTTCCGGCAGTACCATGCCATAACCTTTCTGGCGTACTGCGTCCATGGCCCTGATCACCTTTCCATACTGCCGCTGCATGGCGGACAAATCTTTGAGCTGCCCGATCAGGTCGTATTCGTCCCGCAGCTCCATGCCGGTCAGTTCACTGAGCATCTGATAATATCCTGTTTCTTCCATTGTAACTGTATAGATCACTACCCCGCGGCTAAGCGCTACCTGCTCCAGTTTGATCTTACTGATAGCAGGTCCTTCACAGTCGGTTTTCACGCTTCCCACATCCCGGAGCACGCGAAATTCTCCCATCATCTCTTTTCCCTTGCGGATCACTTCCTGCTTCACAGGATGTTCCACAGGAAGCATCTCCACCCAGCTGGGCATATGAAATTCCACTTCCGTCAGAGGAAATTCCAGCAGAATCTGTTCCAGGATCATGGAGATATCTTCCTTCTTCAGTTGTTCGCAGTTGACCGGAAGTACCGGAACCTGATACTTTGTAAATTTTTCTTCCGCCGTCTTGCGGACGCTGTCGCTGAAAGGCCTCGTGGTGTTAAGCAGAATCACGAACGGTTTTCCCAGTTTTTTCAGTTCTTCCACAGTCCGTTCTTCCGCCGGCTGATAATTTGCAACCGGGATATCTCCAAAACTGCCGTCGCAGGTGACGACGATCCCGATGGTGGAGTGGTCATGAATCACCTTATGCGTCCCGATCTCTGCCGCCTTTGTAAAAGGGATCTCCTCCTGGGACCAGGGCGTTTTCACTTTCCGTTCTACATCGTTTTCCAGATGCCCTGCCGCTCCCTCCACCATATAGCCCACGCAGTCGATCAGGCGGATCTTCACCGGGATCTCTCCTCCCACCTTGATCTCCACCGCTTCCTTTGGCACAAATTTAGGCTCCGTGGTCATGATCGTCTTGCCGCCCGCCGACTGGGGCAGTTCGTCTGTAGCGCGCTCCCTTTCATGTACATCTTCCATATTCGGAAGCACCAGAAGGTCCATGAATCTTTTGATGAATGTGGATTTTCCGGTCCGTACAGGGCCGACCACTCCTATGTAAATCTCGCCCCCTGTACGCTCTTTAATATCCTGATACAGGTAAAATTCTTTCTTGTCCTGAACTGATTCCATAAAAATACCCTCCCACATTTGTTCTAAATATATGGGAGGGATTCTCGTTTTATGATGTCAGCCGGAAAATTTTATTATGCGTCCAGCATTTTCTCCATCTCTGCGCGCACCGCGCGGATGAAATCCTGAGAATTAAGCACCGTTACATCCTCAAGCTCCGTGATCAGGGCCAGATCCTTCGTCATCTTGCCGGATTCGATCGTATGAATGGAAGCCTGCTCCAGCACGTCCGCGAAATGCACCAGTTCCAGGAGCTGATCCAGTTCTCCTCTCTTGCGGAGAGCTCCGCTCCAGGCGAAGATCGTCGCCATAGAGTTCGTGGAGGTCTCTTCCCCTTTCAGATGCTTGTAGTAATGTCTCTGCACCGTCCCGTGAGCCGCTTCATATTCGTAATATCCGTGAGGAGACACCAGTACGGAAGTCATCATGGCCAGGGAACCGAAGGCCGTCGCCACCAGATCGCTCATTACATCGCCGTCATAGTTCTTGCATGCCCAGATAAAACCGCCTTCAGACTTGATCACTCTCGCCACCGCGTCGTCGATCAGAGTATAGAAATAAGTGATGCCCGCTTCCTGGAATTTTTCCTTGTACTCTTTCTCGTAGGTTTCCTGGAAAATATCCTTGAAATGATGGTCATATTTCTTGGAGATGGTATCTTTTGTAGCAAACCACAGATCCTGCTTCGTATCCAGGGCATACTGGAAGCAACTCTTCGCAAAACTCTCGATGGAATCATCCAGATTGTGCACGCCCTGTACGATGCCCGGTCCCTTGAATTCATGGACGGTCACAGACTCCTGATTCCCTTCCGTATCCGTATATACCATCTCTACTTTGCCCGGTCCCGGAACAGACATCTCTACACCTTTATAGATGTCGCCATAAGCATGACGGGCCAGCGTGATCGGCTTCTTCCAGGTCTTTACATAGGGTTCGATCCCTTTGACAATAATCGGAGCGCGGAACACGGTGCCGTCCAGGATGGCGCGGATCGTGCCGTTGGGGCTCTTCCACATTTCTTTCAGGCCGTATTCCTCCACTCGTGCCGCGTTGGGAGTGATGGTGGCACATTTTACCGCCACGCCGTATTTCTTGGTAGCCTCTGCGGAATCTACCGTCACCTGGTCGTTGGTGCGATCCCGGTTCTTAAGCCCCAGATCATAATACTCTGTCTTCAGGTCCACAAACGGGAGCAGAAGCTCCTCTTTGATCATCTGCCAGAGAATTCTGGTCATCTCGTCGCCGTCCATCTCTACCAGAGGCGTCGTCATCTTGATCTTTTCCATCTGTCTGTTCTCCTTACCTTGATATTATAATAGTTATAAAATATTATCCAGTCCGTACATCTGGATACTTTCTATCGTCCGGCTGATATGCTGTCTGGCAAGTTCCTCTGCCAGATCCGGCTGTCTGTCCCGAATCGCCTCAAAGATCGCCCGGTGTTCCTGAGTGGATTTGACTGACCGGTTCTGAGAAGCGATCGTCGCTTTCCGCACTCTTTTTACATAATCATGCAGATCCGAAAGTACATGCTGCAAAATGCGGCTGTTGGACGCTTCATAAAGCTGTTCATGAAACAAATTATCCAGTTCATGGAGTTTTTCATAATTGGCCTTTTCCGTATGATACTCCGTCAGACAAATTATCTCCTCCATACTGTCCAGCTGTTCTTTTGTCACTTGTTCCGCCGCCCATCTGGCGCAGAGTCCTTCCAATGTGGACCGGATATTGTAGATATCCTTTACATCTTTTGCCGTGATGGCATTCACATACGCGCCCCGGTTGGGAATGATCGTCACCAGCCCCTCCAGCTCCAGCTGACGAAGCGCCTCCCGGACCGGAGTCCGGCTCACTCCCAGTTCTGTGCCGATTGCTGTCTCTTTTAGTTCCATATTCTGTTCATATTTCCCGTTCAGGATATCTTCCCGTATGCTCTCGTATACTCTCCCCCTCAGAGAATATTTATCCCGGTTCTCTTTGGGGTCGTGCATCTCATTCATGATTCTGGTGTACCTCCCTGCTCCAGTGTGATGCCCAGCTTACCGCAGGCGTCCTGGATCACGGCAAGCAGTTCCTCATCGGTCAGTACCGTTACTCTGCCGCTCTCATATTCATTGTCCACCCATGCTTTTACCATATGTACCAGTTCCGTATTTTTATCGATAGCCTGATCGCCCTTCAGGCGGAACCAGGTATTGATCCAGTGCGCGATACCTGCCAGTCCGGAGGTGTTGGACACCGCCACCACCGGAGGCCGTTTCAAAAATTTTTCTGTGTCAAAAATATTATAGATCTCTTCATTTTTCAGGAGACCATCCGCATGGATACCGGCTCTTGTCACATTGAAACTGCGGCCTACAAACGGAGTCCTGGGCGGAATCTGATAACCGATCTCGTTTTCGTAATACTCCGCCAGATCCGTGATCACCGTCGTATCCATTCCGTCCAGCGTGCCTCTGAGCTGCGCGTATTCAAACACCATGGCCTCCAGCGGAGTATTCCCGGTACGTTCTCCGATTCCGAACAGAGAGCAGTTTACGCCGGAAGCTCCGTAAAGCCACGCTGTGGTAGAATTACTGACCGCCTTATAAAAATCATTGTGGCCGTGCCACTCAATCAGCTCGGACGGGAATCCCGCATGCACCTGTATTCCATAGATAATGCCCGGTACAGATCTGGGAATCACCGCTCCCGGATAATTCACCCCGTATCCCATCGTATCACAGCACCGCACTTTGATCGGGATCTGATAGAAATCCATCAGCTTTTTTAACTCCAGACAGAACGGGATCACATATCCGTAAATATCCGCCCTTGTAATATCTTCCAGGTGACATCTGGGGCTTACGCCGATCTCCAGGCAGTCCCGGATGATGTCCAGATAATGCTGCATAGCCTCCCGGCGGGTCATCTTCATCTTATAAAATATATGATAATCAGAACAGCTGACCAGGATTCCTGTCTCCTTCAGCCCCAGATCTCTTACCAGTTTAAAGTCATCGTGATTGGCACGGATCCAGCTGGTGACCTCCGGAAACTTGTATCCCCGTTCCAGGCACTTATATACCGCGTCCCTGTCCTTTTTGCTGTACAGGAAAAATTCCGACTGCCGGACAATACCTCTCGGACCTCCCAGCTTATGCAGATAATCAAAGATCGTCACGATCTGTTCCGTGGTATAAGGCGCCCTGGACTGCTGTCCGTCCCGGAACGTAGTATCCGTGATCCAGATCTCATCCGGCATATGATGAGGCACGATACGGTCGTTAAAAGCAATCTTCGGGATCTCTGTATAAGGGAACAGGTTCCGGAATGTATTCGGATATTCCACATCAACCAGCGGATACATATGTTCTTCCAGCTGAAGCAGGTTAGTATGTCTGTCAAAATGAACGGCTCTGTTGTGATCCATGGTCTTCTCTCCTTTGTATTCTTGTATACAATCTTAACGTAACCATTGTATCATGTTTCTTATGGTTGTCAATCGGTTTTTCCGCTGACCGCCTGGAACCCTCCATACAGATCCAGAAGCCCGTATCCCCAGATACGGTTAGGATACTCAAATACCGACGGGCGCGCGGCGCCCCGCACCAGATACCTCTGTATTGTGACGCTGTCCATGGTCGGCATATTGCCTCTGACAATCCCCCACTCCATCATCAGAGCACAGGCTCCGGCTCCCAGAGCAGCCGCGGCGCTGGTTCCCGTCAGCACCGATGCGTTGCCGCGCCGGTCTACCGCAGAGACTTCCGCCGCCGGCGCGGCCAGATCCGGCTTCTGCCGCTCATATCTGGTAAGGCCTCTTCCTGAATCCAGCCAGATACTGCCTGTTCTTGCGTCATACCCGGCAAATGAGATGACGCCCTCCGTATTGGCCGGTTCCGTTATCGTCGTATCCGGAGAAGAACGCAGAAAATAAGTTTCATCGGTGATAAATCCCGTTACCGGAAGCCAGATATGGAAGCTGCTGTCCAGGTCTCCTCTGGCATATACCCGGAGTCTCCAGATACCAGGAGTCGGATCCCGGAACACCAGCAGCAGCCGTTCATCTCCGGAAATCACCTCCGCAAGTTCGTACTGAATGTCCAGAACCGTCTCCTCAAAGACAAACTCATATCTCTGGCGTTCCAGGGGACGCGCGAAGATCCGGGGGATCCGTTCTCCTGCCGGAGAAGTCACCTCTATCGAAAGAAGCCCCGGCGTGTTCCCCCAAAGATTCATCTGAAATCCTGCCTCCCCTTCCCCTACTCGGAGCTCCACATCCAGATAACCGGTGTCTCCCGGTATCTCTCCAAAAAAGTGATGGCCCCGGTTTCCTTCGTTTCCCGCCGCCACAGCGACCGCCCGGCCCGCTCTTCTGGCAAATTCATTCAAATATAGTCCCAGAGGCGTAGTACCCGTATGTCCTCCCGAATTGCTTCCCAGGGCCAGGCAAATGACCAGCGGCATCTCTAATTCCGACGCCAGCATATCCAGATACCGGACCGCCAGCATCATGTCCGCTTCTTCATAGGCCACGGCGTCCTGCGGGATCTGCTGCAGACGCCGGATCGACGCTTTCGCCGGCTTCAGTTTCACAAAAGCAATCGACGCCTCCGGAGCCGCGCCGATAAAGTTCAATTCTTCCAGCAGAGATCCTGCTGCGATAGACGCCACCTTTGTCCCGTGCCCGTTGTCATCCGCGCCGGGCAGATTTTCCTCACCTTCCTGCAGCATCCGGTCAATCTCTTCCGCAGAATAAGCGGTCCCATAGAGCATATCTCCCGGAGGCGCGCCGCTCTGGTCCGTCTGGTCCCACAGACCGATGACCCGGGTGCTTCCGTCCGTGTTGCGAAAAGCCGCATTCTCCAGCGTGATCCCGGAATCCAGAAATCCCAGGAGCACGCCGCGGCCCCGAAGCTGCAGCGCCGGCTGATTCTGAATGGTAAGGATTCTGGTCTCTTCCAGGCTCTCCGTGTCCATCTGGGTATGGCAATAGGTAACTGCATAATCGCCGATCAACATCCCGGAGGGATTGCGTATCACTTCCTCCTGGTTCATATAAAATATCATCAGCCCGTCTGTCACATATTGCCCGCATATTCCAAGACGTTCCGCCTCTCTTAAAGCCGTCCGGGCATCCACCTTCCAGATATAATCAATATAGTCATCGGACAGAATCTCTTCCCTGCAGCCCATATACAGCCCCCGTTTTTGACCTGTTTTCTTTTACAGTATGAAAAAATGCCCCTGCTGTGACGCAGAGGCATATAAGTCAATTTTCAGGCGGCTGTATCCGTCTTTTTTCTTCCTGTAACCGCAGAAACGATTACGAAAAGAACCAGAAATGCAGCAAATATGCCGCCGACAATGGTCATTCCTGTCCTAGCGCCGACCATAAGCACGAAACCGAATATAATAGGGCCACAAGTCGATGAAATATTTTCAACGGTGGTCTCAATACTCATCGCCTTGCCGTTTCCTAGTCTTTCAACCTCAGGAAGCCCTGAGTAGTAGACAGACTGGGCAGTAAGTCCGATCCCGTCCGCAAATGCGAACATCGCAATTACGATAAAGCAGCCCAGGATTGTGGGGCTGATCAGGAAGAGGACCAGCGCGGCGGCATAAATCACTGACGACAAGATCATGGATTTCTTTACCCCCAGTTTCCTTGCGGCGAGCTCTGCGATCGTAGGACCGACGTAGATAGAAATGACTCCGCTCACCAAAAAAGCAAAGGAGATATGCGTCTCGGTAAGCCCGCTTTCTTCTCCGAAGATCGGGAAGAAATAGCTGAGGAACGATGCGCAGATCACGTAGGGGAACACGATAAACAAAAAGTAGCTGATGATTCTCGGTGAGAAAAGGAATTTGAGAATGCTCATATCCGACTTCTCGTCTGTTTTTCTGGAGGAAACCTGCTTCTCTCCGCTCATACCGCCGATGATAAACAGCAGTGCAGGAATAAGGATCGCTGCTGCCGTCAGATAGGGAACCGAGTATCCGAATCTTTCCGCAAGAACAGAACCGATTACGGTACCGCAGTTTACGCCTGCGAGCAATGCAGCATTGAAACTTACAAAGCCCCTGCTCCGTACTTCCTCTCCCGTGTAAGACGCGATATACGTATTCACGGCAATCGCGAACATTCCTCCCGCGACGCCCGTAACACAGCCTGCCGCAGTAAGCATGTAAAGATTGCCCGCATAAGCGGAAAGGATATTTCCTGCAAAAAAGAACATCGCCGACACACAGCAGAGTTTTCTCGAGGATACACGGTCGGCTATAAAGCCCGCTGCAAAAGCAGTAATCGCTGCAAACAAGGTCTCAGCTGAAAGAGGAAGGGCCGCCGCCACCTCTACAGGCATAGAAAAGCTTTCTTCCCAGAGCTGCGTGCCGTAGATGGGTAAATACGCGGTAGAAATATTTGCAGCAAAATATACCAGAAATACTGCCGGACGGATCAGCGTGGGATCAAGCCGAACTTTTTCCCGCAGACATTTCTTTTTCAGGCGGAGGGCTCCGTTCAGGCTCACCAGTTCATTGATGATCAAAAGCGCCGTGATAACTGCCATAAACACATAAACTACCAGGTTACGGATCAGAGCATTATTTTCGGCAGTAAACGCATAAAGATCAGCGCCCGTTTCAAGGAGAGCGATCACTTCTCCACTATCATTGAAGATCGGGTAAAGCACAAACATATAGCTGCCCGCTGAACTGGAAGAGGAATACGATTCATAAGGCTCTCCCGTTTCGTATATGTGCTGCTCAATGGAATTTTCATATCCTCCCGACATGGGATAGAAGCCTCCATGGTAGTCAGTACCCGAATATACCTCGGTGACGATGCCGTCGATAACTTTGTACATCACGCAGTAAATGCCTGTATCTGCATTGATATCATCGTATATGACATTTTCGATGATATCGTTGATATGATTGTATGCATCGCTCCTGTAAGAGGCGGGGGAATCGAGCGCTTCCACATCTCCGGCGTCTAAATTCTGCGTGAAGATCAGGCAGATGTTCGACATCTTATTCAAAACTTCATTAAAATAACGTGTATTATAATTTGAAAAGATCACAACCGAAGCAAGCGCAGTGACTGCAAAAGCCGTCAGCATAATGAGCAGCGGTATCTTCTGGCCGCTCTGCACCACAGCCGTTTTCAGCACAAATGCAAATTTTATGATCACAATCACCGTCATCACTGCAAGGGCCGCGATACACAGAAACGCGCACCATGTTCTTATGGTATACAAAAGCGTCTTTTCCGCATGTCCTCCCTGGAAAAGCAGATTTCCATCCTTGTCGCGGATGACAATATTATAACTATATTCATAATCGGCGAGATCATCGTTGTACGTGTATTCCGTCGTGATAAAAGACATGCTGTCGTCAGGAGAGATTTCCATCCCATTCAAAAGAGGCAGATGGGAGAGATCCTTTTTCTCCTCGTCATTGGCGGAATAATCCTGCGCATTAATCACAACGACAGGCTCTCCATTTTCAAAGCTAAAAATATTGCGGCATCCATAATCGTTTATGTAAAGTTTTCCCGTACTGTCATATTCCGCTTCATAAGGCAGGCTGAAATACTCTTCTGTCTGGATCTCGGAATCGTCATAGATCAACTGAAGATCTCCTCCTGTGGATTCATAAACATCGCCCGTGCGCAGGACAAGACAGATCTTTTCTCCGTTCTTGGAATGGTAAACGGAAACATCGGCAATATCGATGCATTCAAAGGGGGTGTCAATGTAATGTTCCTCCAGGAGCTCACCGTCGGAGTTTATGCTGCAGATTCCCACAGAATGATCGCCGAGAAGCGCAAAGTAGAGTCCCTCATCTGCGATTTCCATGGAATAGATATCTGCGTCTGCATTTACATAAATATAATCGATAAAAGTTCCGTCGGAAGTATATCTGGAGATACGGGAGCCTTCATCATAGCCGCTCCCGCTTCCGGGAGCCACATAGTCGAGGATATAGATATACGTTCCGTCGGAAGTCACACCGTCCGCGTAGTAAAACCCTCCTTCAACCATACCTCCGGTGATTTTGAACAGGTAGTTCATCTGGGGATCGGCAGCGATCACGCTCGTACCGCCATCGGCAATCACATAATGATTCCCCTCCGTCCCCGTTGCGCACAAAGACATGGAGGACATTTCAATGTCCGGCTTTAATGCCGATGAATCCAGCGTGTCTGAAACCGAGATAAGCAGGCAGACCAGCCCAAACATCACAATAAAATATACGATTTTTTTCATTTTCTTTCCTTCCCGCCGTTTATCGGGCTTTGATGCTTCACTTATTCGAGAACCGAAATACATTCTTATCCGTAGTACCGTTTTCCATCTGTTCCCTGATCTCACTGATATATCTGGAAACGGCGATATCTTCCGGATCGGCTTCCCGCACTCTTTCAAGACACTCGAGAGCCTCTTTTGCTTTGCCAAGATGGTATTTCCTTATACCTGATTCAAAGTCTTCCCTGGTCTTGAGACGGGCACTGCACCTTTTGTCGTCAAGCGCGTCAAGCACTTCAAAAAGCGCCTTTACCTCATGCACTCCCGCGACCTGTATCATACCCAGGAAGCGCATATTCGGCATAGAGTTTTCATCCATACGGTTCAGGGTATCCTTGGAAATAATCATGCCTGCATGATATTGTTTTGTTAAAGATTCCAGTCTGGAGCTCATGTTCACCGTGTCAGAAATAACAGTGCTTGAAAGACGGTTCTCTTCGCCGATGATCCCGACCATAGACATACCGGAATGGACACCAATCCCGATATTTATGCTGTCGTCGCCGATCTTCACACTCGTCTCGGGATTCAGCACGATCTCATGGTACAGTTCAATCCCGGCGCGTACCGCGTCGTCCGCACTGGTAAACAGCGCCATTACAGCATCCCCTATATATTTATCAACAAAACCGTTGTGCCTTGTGATGATCGGTACCGCCTTTCCCGCCACCTCGTTCACAAGACGGAAAATATGCTCGGCGGTCATCATCTCGGAATTGAGGGAAAAAGAACGTATATCAAAAAATAAAATCGTCATGTCCAGACATTTTGCATCTCCGAGTTTTATTTCCGTAATGCTCTGTCTGCCCAGAAGGTGCATGAACTGGATAGGCACAAACTTAAAATAACAGTCTTTGAGATTCGCAATATTGGAAAACGATGTGCTGAGATTTTCCGCCATTTTGTTTACGCCCGAACTAATGTCTCCCAGTTCATCCCTCGAAATATATTTCATCCTCGCGGATAAATCGCCCGATGCGATTCTTTCCACGATCTGGCCTGTCTTTTTCAGATGCATGATCGTGAAGAACGTAATTGCGCATATGGAAATGATGATGAAAGGCAAGCCCAGAACCGCTTTCATAATCGTACCGCGCAGGATTTCCCCTGTCTGCACTTCAAGATTCGCCATATCTGCCCCGATTTCATGAATCGCTACAAGTTCTCCTCCGGAATCAAAAATCGGCATCTGTACATAGAGCCATGTTCCTTCAAAATCAGACACCTGTTCCACAACCGGCTTGCCTTCCAGAAGAGTCCGTTCATAATCGCTGCCTGCGGCCAAAGGACCATAAAGCATGAAATTTGAATAGGAGTCGTTGCTTATGGTCAAAAGGTAACGGTTTCCGTCGTTTACCGCGTAAACGGCGTCATAATAAAGCGCATTCCAGGGATCTTCGTTGTCGTTGATGATCTCCTTCTGGATTCGGCGCAGTTCTTTGAACTCTTCCGTACCGATGCTGTCAATGCCCGTAAGTGACGCAATCTTGTCACCGTCATAGTATTCTGTCGTGGCGGCGCAGAAAGCTTCCGTCTGTACAGTAATATCATGAATGATCGTACTTTCAAGCTGTGAATACATGAAATTTATCATGATAGACATGACTACTGTAATCGTCGGAATAATCAGTGCGATCTGTTTTACAAAAAGAGAAATTCTCCTTTCAAAAACCTTCGTGACAAGAATCACCAGACCTGCTGCAAAGGACAATGCCGACACCGCATACAGCAGATATCTCACATATCTTACGGCATAAACAGAAGGCGCGACTGTAAAAGGCCGGCCAAGGTACTGTCCTGTATTATCCGAAGTATCCACAACAAACGGAACTCCGCCTGAAACTCCCGTAAGCTGTGTGCCGCTGGCAGAAAGATAGGAAATACCATTTTCAGAGAGCCCGTCGAGAACACGGTCATCCGCAACAACGGAACAGCTCCCGTCGGGCAGTATCTTCATAATGCTGCCGCTGCTGTCATCGGCAATATAAAGAGCCTCCGGCGAGCCGCAGATATAGGTCGGCAGCACACCGCCCTCATAGATATCAAAACTGAAATTACAGTATTCCGTCTCTTTTCCGTCAGGAGACAGGATCCCCACCTCTCCCGTACGTTTTATATAGGCGCAGCTTCCATCCTCAAAAAAGCAGAACTTGAAATAGCTGAAATCCGCCTCTTCGCCGGAATTTCTATAATATTCGGAAACCACGGTACTCTCTGTATCCGCCTTGATAAATCTTATATTTCCATTATCAAAAAGCGCAAAGTAAAGATCGGTCCCATGGACGGTCATCCCGTTGATCTGGGGATTTCTGTGAGGAACCTGTTCTGCATTTGTATAGTCGGCGCGGAAAAGCTCCCCGGCAAATCTGCCGTTCCTGTCATATCGGCAGATGGATTCATACCGCGTAGAATAAGAATCAATATCGGTGATGATATACTGAACATAAATATTGCCGTTGTCGTCCGCGGCCACATCGGCAATATACCCTCCTTCCTCCTGGAACGGAAGCCCGTCAATGCTGTGTGAAACCATACCGTTTTTATCTGAAATAAGCACTCTTGAAGAGCCGAAATCGGTTACTGCATATCCGTAATCTCCCATTCTGCAGCAATAGGCCGCATTATCCTCGTTGTATGTACCGGCCGTCCCGAAGCCGTCGCTGCTCTCTTTCTTCGGAAGAAGAAACGACGCTCCCAGACACACTGCCGCCGTAAGAAACCATACGACAGACACAATAAAAAATTTTCTTTTCATAACCTGCGGTCTATTCTCCAAGAATAATCTCCTTCCATAAAATCAGCGAAAAGTCAGATCATACTTTTTCAGGATCAGGCAAGGGTGTTCGATCGTTTTTGCGTATCTCAGCCCGGGAATACCCAGATCCTCTTCACAGTTCAGGTACTTGAACCTGTCCAGCATTTTTTCGGCAATCTTATACTCAAGCACAATACTGAGGTCGCGGGAACAGGTCCGGTCGGTCTTTTCAAGATTCACATCAAACGTCTCGGAATTCAGCGGAGTCCCGGCGGTATATCCCATCATGACGCCGTCCGCCTCCAGGATAATGCCCTCCATGCCGAAAAGCCTGAAATTCTCAAAATACTTTTTCACCGCGATCTGTTCATGAACGGCAGATTCGTCCGGCGACGCATTTCTTTTAAAAAGTTCCTCCGTGAATGAGACGCATTTCTTACAGTCCTCTTCGCTTTCAATCGGCCGGAACACAAATCTTCCTTCAAATTCTCTGCAGAACCGTCTCCATTGACGTCCCTTGTGACCTCTCAGTTCGGTTTCATCCTTGGTGCTGTAGATATAATCGCTGACATCGTCCAGCGCATCCACCGTAAACGACCCGCCGTACATTTTCTCCATCAACGGCAGCATTTTTTCCTCACAGGATAAAAGCCTGAGCGGAGCGCCGCAGGAATCGGCATACGCCCTCAGCTGCGCTACCACGCCGGAAAGATCGCCCGGTCCCGAAGGGAACAGGAATTCAGGATCTTCCCCTCCAAAGAAACCGACGATATAAAAATCATGATAGAAACATATTTTGAGATTGAGCATGCTTTCCCATGCGTAGTTATTGGCAAAGGAAAACTCCGACATCATTTTGTCCGAATACCGGAGCGCTCTGACGGCTCTTTCCATATCCGACAATTCAATCTTCCGAAATTCCAACATTTTCTACATCATCTCTCATAATTCGTGCATAAATTATACCCTATCGGTTCCGTCTTTTGCAACACTATTCAAATACAGCCGTGTACTTATCCAGCTTGCCGCAGGGACGGAGCGACTGTTTATCTTCAGCGATTCCTGGGATGCCCATATCTTCTTCCAGATTTATGTATTTTATCTCCATATGCTGGAATGCGGCCTCCCTGTTGAGCCAATAGGTAAGCCCCCTTTGTTTCACTCCGTTTTTCTGAAAATAGTAGCACATCGTATCCGGGTTTATTTGTTCGTATGCCAGAAACGACATAGGCGTATTGCCGTCGTATGCGAGAAGAATTTTATGTCGTTCTGGGTCATATATCTCCATGAAGGATCGAAATGCCTCTTTTTCGCAGCCATAAAAACAATCCCCGCATTTTCTCTCAGCACACCACGCGTCGAATATCCCGACGCATACGCCGAAAAGGCTGTCGGTGTACGGAACCGCCCTGATCCCGGGACAGTTCCGCATAAGGAAATTATAACCGCCTCTTTTCGTTTTCGCCGGAGCGCCTTTCATGGATACAAATTTTTTCGTTTCGTAGATATAGTCGCTGTATTTGTCGTCATAAGAAAAGAATACGTCCCTGCCGCAGGCAGCGGCAGCCTGTCTGTAAAACGGGATCTCAGAACTTGCTACATATTCAAAAATAGCCTTTCGCCCTTCATCGCGGCACAGCCCGCATATCTCTGCAACTGCTTCATCAATAGACACAGAATGATTTTTTCTGAGCAAAATAAAAATTCTTTCGCCGTCTGTATCCACACCTGTTACTGCAAGTACATCCCGATACATTTTATATCTATAAAAAAAACGCTTATGCCAGGAGTACAACATGGCAAAAGCAGTGTCGGCAAAGGTATTGCAGTATCGATACGGTTCAAAATCCGCGGCGGAATCCTTGTCCATCGGCCTAAAATCTGAAAACTCGTCATTTGTATTCGACATAGGAAACCCTGCTTTCTGTTTTATTCAGTATATTTTACCAGAAAAACCGAAAAATTGCAAAAAATCTATCCTCATCCCAAAACGGAGCGAGGATAGATTTTTCTAATTATCTGTAAGCTTCTATTCCAGTTCAAATGCGCCGGTATAAAGCTGATAATATTTTCCTTTTTGAGCGATCAGCTCTTCGTGGCTTCCACGCTCGATGATCCGGCCTTGTTCCAGTACCATGATCACATCCGAGTTCTGCACCGTAGAAAGACGATGCGCGATCACAAATACTGTACGTCCCTTCATAAGAGCGTCCATACCTTTCTGTACGATCGATTCCGTACGGGTATCGATAGAAGAAGTCGCCTCATCCATGATCATAACAGGCGGATCTGCCACCGCCGCTCTGGCAATCGCGATGAGCTGACGCTGTCCCTGTGACAGGTTGGAGCCGTTTGCCGCGATCATAGTATCGTAACCGTTTGGCAGCCTGGTGATAAAATCGTCGGCTCCTGCCAGTTTTGCCGCCTCGATGCACTCTTCATCCGTGGCGTCCAGTTTGCCATAGCGGATATTGTCCATAACCGTTCCGCTGAAAAGCACCGTGTCCTGCAGAATAATGCCAAGGGAACGACGCAGGTCGGCCTTCTTGATCTTATTGATATTGATGCCGTCATAACGGATTTTTCCGTCCGCGATATCGTAAAAACGGTTGATCAGGTTGGTGATCGTTGTTTTGCCCGCTCCGGTAGCTCCTACAAACGCCACCTTCTGGCCCGGCTCCGCGTAAAGCGTAATATTATGCAGAACCGTCTTCTTGCCGTCATAGCTGAAGTCCACATCGTACATGCGCACATCTCCGGCCAGTTTTGTATAAGTAACCGTACCGTCTGCCTTGTGCGGATGTTTCCATGCCCACATACCGGTACGTTCCTGGCACTCCACAATCTCGCCATTCTCTTCTTTTGCGTTCACCAGCGTCACATAGCCGTCGTCTGCTTCCGGCTGCTCGTCGATCAGATTAAAGATACGCTGCGCGCCGGCCAGACCCATAACGACCGCGTTGACCTGATTGGACACCTGGCCGATATTTCCGCTGAACTGTCTGGTCATGTTAAGGAAAGGCACGGTAATACTGATGCTCAGAGCCATGCCGGACAGACTGAGATTCGGCACGCGGAAATACAGCAGGGCGCCGCCCACCAGGGCTACCACCACATAGAGGATATTTCCGATATTCCCCAGAATGGGCATCAGCGTGTTGGCATATTTATTGGCGCGCTCCGCCACACGGAACAGTTCATCGTTGATCTTGTCAAAGTCTTCTTTTGTCTGCTCTTCATGGCAGAATACTTTTACGACTTTCTGGCCGTTCATGAGCTCTTCCACAAAACCTTCCGTCTTTCCCATCTGCTCCTGCTGGCGGATAAAATATCTCGCGGAACCGCCGCCGATTTTTTTCGTCACAAGCGTCATGAGCGCGATTCCAGCAATCACTACCAGAAACAGCCAGACGCTGTAATAAAGCATGATACACACAACTGTAGTTACAGAGACCAGCGAGATCAGAAGCTGCGGTATACTCTGAGAAATCAGCTGTCTCAGGGTATCAATATCGTTGGTATAATAACTCATGATATCGCCGTGATTATGCGTGTCAAAATATTTAATAGGCAGATCCTGCATGCCGTTGAACATCTTCTCACGCAATTTCATCAGGGATCCCTGCGTAATCACCGCCATAGTTCTGGTATAAGTAAATCCCGCGATCAAAGACAGCACATAAAAGAAGGCAAGCAGTTTCACCAGCCCGAACACCTGCCCGGAAACAGACGCCCAATCCCTGGACTGCCAGGTCTGCTCCACGATAGAAATAACATTCTGCTGGAATATTGCCGGCAGAGAACTGATCAGTGCGTTAAGCAGAATACAGACAATAACCAGAGGCAGCATCACCGGATAAAACTCAAATAACAATTTAATCAGACGCACAGCAGTGCCTTTTCTCGTTGCAGTCGGTTTACTCATTCTGATCACCTGCCTTATTCTGCGAAGTATATACTTCGCGGTAAATACTGCTGGTCTTCAGCAGTTCTTCATGAGTTCCAATGTTCTGGATCGTGCCGCCATCCATGACGATAATCCGGTCCGCATCCTGTACGGAAGCAACCCTCTGCGCAATAATGATCTTTGTGGTCTCGGGAATATATTCCGCAAACGCCTTACGGATCAGCGCGTCGGTTTTGGTATCCACCGCGCTGGTGGAATCGTCCAGGATCAGGATCTTCGGTTTTTTCAAAAGGGCGCGGGCAATGCACAGACGCTGCTTCTGTCCGCCGGATACATTAGATCCTCCCTGTTCGATATAAGTATCGTATTTATCCGGGAAACGCTGGATAAACTCATCGGCCTGCGCCAAACGGCACGCTTCCTCGATCTCCTCATCCGTAGCGTTCTGGTTCCCCCAGCGCAGGTTTTCTTTGATGGTACCGGAAAACAATACATTTTTCTGAAGCACTACTGACACCTGATTCCTCAGGGATTCAAGATCGTACTGTCTCACATCAATACCGCCTACCTTCACACTTCCTTCTGTAACATCATACAGACGGGAAATCAGCTGGATCAGCGAGGATTTGGATGATCCGGTTCCTCCGATAATACCAATGGTTTCACCGGAACGGATATGCAGGTCGATATTGGCAAGCGCCATCTTTTTTGCCTGCTTAGAATACTTAAAATTCACATGATCAAAGTCAACAGAGCCGTCCGGCACTTCATACACCGGATCCGCCGGATTGTGCAGAGCAGTTTCCTCTGTCAGCACCTCCACGATACGTCTCGCGGACTCCACAGCCATTGTCACCATAACAAACACCATGGAGAACATCATCAGACTTGAAAGAATCTGGAAATTGTAAACCAGCATGGCTGAAAACTGTCCCACATCAAGATCCATGCCGCCGCTGGAAATGATGGTATAAGACCCTGCCGTAAGCACGAAAATCATGACTGAATACAGGCAAAACTGCATCAGAGGATTATTGAACGCCAGAATCTTTTCGGCGCGTGTGAAATCATTGCAAACATCCTCTGCCGCACGCCCGAATTTTTCTTTTTCGTATTCTTCGCGCACATAGGATTTTACCACTCTCATGCCTTTTACATTTTCCTGTATTGATTCATTCAGGGCGTCGTATTTCTTAAATACCTTTTTAAACAACGGCATCGCATGGCTGATCACCATAAAAAGACCGAATCCAAGCACCGGAATCGTAAGAAGGAAGACCAGCGCCAGACGGCCGCCCATGTACAAAGCCATCACAAAAGAAAAAATGATCATCAGAGGACTCCGGAAAGCCAGACGGATCAGCATCATGTATGCCAGCTGCACGTTTGTCACATCTGTGGTCATTCTGGTCACCAGAGACGAAGTGGAAAATTTATCAATGTTTTCAAAGGAATATGTCTGAATCCGGTAGAACATATCCTTTCTCAGGTTCTTGGCAAAACCGCAGGATGCCGTCGCGCAGCTTGCGCCGGCTCCGGCTCCGAACGCCAGGGAAAGTACTGCCAGCACTACCAGTATCAGGCCATATTGACCGATCACTCCCAGACCTGCCCCGGCCTTGATCTGATTCACAAGCTGAGCCACCACGAACGGTATGATACATTCCATGACGACTTCCAGACCCACCAACACCGGAGCGAGGATCGAAGGACGCTTATATTCCCGGATCGACTTCATCAGTATTCTTATCATCGTTCCCTATCTCTCCTTTCAAATATCTCTGTTCAGTATGAAACGAGAGAAAAGTTTCCTTTTCTCCCGTTTGTCTCAAACATATTTTATACAGAAAAAAAATGATTGTCAAGAAAGATTTTACTTGTTCTCCCAGGACTTCCCGATGACGTATCCTTCTTCTTTCAGCATGTCTCCCAGGGCATAAACCTTATCCTCTTTACAGTCCCCGTATATGGTCAGGCTGTCCAGGGTACTGTCTATAAACTGCATGTCTTCCGCCGTAAGTTCGATCTCTGCCGCGCGGATGTTTTCTTTGACAAACCGCATCTCATACATACCCGGTATCGGGACGAGCCTGTCGTATTTGTGCATCAGGTAAGCAAGGGCGATCTGGGAGTACGTAGCGTTCTTCTCAGACGCAAGCTTGTCGATCATGGTCAGGACCGGCTGATTTCTCTTCAGGTTCTCATCTGTAAACCAGGTAGAAGTACGGTGGATATCATCGTTCTTATACGTCATGCCCGGTTTGAACTGCCCGCTGAGAAATCCTGAAGCCAGAGGCATATACGGCGTGAATCCTATGCCGTGCTTTGCGCAGGCCTCCAGCGTGCCGTCCGTAAGCGGAGACCTTTCCATCATGGAAAATTCGTTCTGGATGACGCTGACCGGCGCGATCGCGTTGCCCCGTTCGATCTGATCGGCGTCCGCCCTGGACATGGCCCAGCTGCGGATCTTTCCTTTCTTAATAAAACTGGACATGGCCTCCGCGGTTTCCTCGATAGGGACGCCCTCCGGAATCCGGTGGCACATATAAATATCCACCACATCCGTATCCAGGCGTCTGAGAGAAGCGTCCAGACGCTTTTCGATCTGGTCGGCAAGAGAAGCGTCCGGATCGTTGAGCGGGTCTTTCTCCGGATTAAATTTGGTAAGGATTACCACCTCTGCGCGGATCGGTTTTAACGCTTCGCCCACCAGTATTTCATTGTGGCCGTTCCCATAGGCGTCCGCCGTATCGTAGAGCGTTACGCCCAGTTCATGCGCCGTACGCATCATTTTTATACATTCTTCCCGCGGGGCCGGATCGCCGTGGGCATGCGAAAACCCCATGCACCCCATCCCGATGGCGCCGACTTCGATTGTACCAAGCATTCTTTTTTTCATAACAGCCTCCATTCCGCCGTCTGACAGACGGCATCAGTCTCAACAAGGATAATCCATTGCAGCCTGGATCATAGCGTTGACGTTTTCAGGTTTTGCATTCATCGGGCTGTCGCAGCCGGAACTGATGATCAGCCCTGTTTTTGACCCGCAGTCATCGATCAGGCTGGTGACATAATCATAGACCTGGGTATCTGTCCCAAACGCGAGCATGTTGGAAGGAACGTCCCCCATCATGGCCATATGATCGCCCAGAATATTTCTTGCCCGCCGCATATCCGTGCTGCCGTCCAGCATCAGCAGGCAGCTTCTCGGAGGAAGCTCCAGAAGCGTCTCGATCTCGCTGTCCCAGCAGGAGTCAAAATGGAGTATCGGAAGGATGCCCCTTTCCAGAGTCGCCTCGATAAATTTACGGACATAAGGCCATACAAATTCCATCCACGTATCATGGCTCAACATGGCGGGAGCCCCTCTCCATCCGCCTATCCAGCAGCTGGAAGGCTTCGCGCCGGCCGCCGCCATGCTGTCCAGGGAACCGGTATAGGTCCGGTAAAGATAATCAAACGCAGAATCCATGGCTTTCTTCACCAGCTCAGGCTCATCCATGATATCCATAAAGAAATCCACCAGTCCTCTGGCCCCGGCGAACCCTTCGATCGGGCTTGCCGCGTCAGGGCCTTCCTTCATGATGGGGACTCCTGCCTCCCTGCGGATCCGTTCATAGGTCTTCGGGACAGAGTCAAGAAACGGCTTTATCTTTTCCGCATAATTTCCAAGATATTTTTTAAAATATTCCTCACGCCACGCGCCGTATCCCATTTTAATGATGCGTTCGTAGTCCTCCATCTGCATATTATTGTGTTCCACCACCTGCCAGAGTTCGTTGTCCGGCAGTTCCTCTCCCGGCGTCCTGATCTCGGACAGCCAGAGATTCGCGAGCACAGGCGGATATATCGTAGGTGAATGGATCGCGTCGATTGCGGGATGCTCGTTCAGAAAATGGATACACACATCCGTGGCCCTGTCAAAATCATGGACAAATTCATTGATCGATATGCCTTCCATGGCCGCCATACAGGCAGGGCCGCTGTAATGGAACGGGATCTTATCAACAGGTTTCATACTGACCGCGTTCATGGTTCTTTCCAGACGCTTCTCATAGGTCGTTTCAAATTTTGCCATAATAGCCCTCCTTTGATCGGTGCCGCCCAGGTCATGATATAAAAAATAACATCATAACCAGGCCTTTTCCCTCTTGGTTATGATGTCATCATAGAGCAAAACTGCAGCGAATCCTATGGCTGCATATGAAAAACGAAAGTTGTCAGAAAAATTCTTTTTGTCACAAAGTGACAAATCAGAGCAGCCAGTCCGACAGACACAGGTACTGGAGCTCCTGTTCGTCTTCAAAAGATATCCCTGTAAGCTCCTGGATCCTGGCAATCCGGTATTTTATGGTATTCCGGTGCACATACATCGCTTTTGCCGTATCCAGGATGCTGCATTTGTGATTCAGGAATACAGAAAGGCTTTCCCGCAGCAGCGTATGGTGCGTACGGTCATATTCTTCCAGGATCGCAAAAGCCGGATGCCGGAACTTCGCGGCGGAAAGCATCTGCGATATCTGTTCTTTAATATAAGGGAACGCGAACGCTTCGCACTTGTGGACTCCCGGCCTGTCCGCAGCCTGTCCCACCGTAAAGACCGTCTGCTCATAGCGTAGGGGAAGGCTGAAAAAATCTGTCGTGGGCATGGACATGGCCAGGAACAGGCTGTCCGATGGGATCTGCCGGTCGAGGAACTCGAGGATCTCCGCCTGGCGGGACTCGGGTATCAGAAGCAGGATATCATCCCGGTAAAAGATACACGGAACCTTTGTCTCATTTTTCAGCATGCGCAGCATGGATTTTGAAAAAATCAGATCCTTGCGGGATATGTGGCGAAGCAGAGCCAGACGCCATTGTCCGTCGCCGACGGATTTCTGCAGCTTTTCCGCCGCGGATTCGCCTTCCGCTCCGTGTTCCATCCGACAGTCCAGAAATTCCTGCATCAGCTTTTCCGTAGAACGGAGACGGACGTTCCGTTTAAAAAATTCTTCGGAAAAGATCAGGTATTTGCTGATCTCGCCTGCCAGCTGCATGTCCATCGTGAGAAGGTCTCTGTTGGCAATCAGTATATAGAATACCGCGACCGGTTCCTCATCCTGAAAAAGGTACATCATGATCAGAGGCGGCTGTCCCTGCTGGACATTCTGCACCAGCTGAGGGATCCGGGACAGTTCCCGGACCGGCGCGCCCTCGGGCGTGAACCACTGATTCGAAAATATGGCGGGATGCTCCTGGCCATTTTCCTGTTTGTATCTCCAGTACAGGTCGTCCTCCGGGACATCCAGAGAATTGAGCGCTACAATATTGCCCTCAAGATCCATGACGGTAACCGGATTGTACAAAACTTCATGGGACAGATCCAGGATCTTCTGCAGCGAAAGCCCGAAAGCCGACGCATGGGCCATCTCGTGTTCCCATGTGCCGTAGAAATCAAATGCGGCGAGCAGCCCGTTCAGCAGGTCCTCGAAATCTGCCTGGAAGAAAAGGATATAGTTCTCCCGGTGGACAATAATATACGCCTGGTCGTACCGTTTATCCGAGATATAATCAGACGCCTCCCCCAGGTACATAAAATCCGCATGCATCCGCGGCATATTCCCGGACAGAAAGCGAAGCCCCTGTATGGACAACGAATCGTTCTGTATGTGCGCTTTCTGCATATAATCCCTCAAATACCACTGGACCATAGACATACTTAATTTCATATTCAACCTCCATTTGGCAGATACAGACAAAGAAACCGCTCCCCGGCAGCCTCCGTTTGTACCGCAGAAACATAGACAGCAGACGGTATTGCGGCGATAATATTATTATAGGAAACGAGGAAGCGACCCGCAAGTTCTTTCTGATGTCAAAAAGGAGGATTGAGGTATATATGGTAAAATTGGATATCTACGGCGGCCTGCTTGGGGCAGGGAAGACGACCCTGATCAGGCAGATGCTTGCGTCCGCCTATGCCGGGCACAAGACGGCGGTGATCGAAAACGAGATCGGCAAAGTCAACCTGGACGCGGAACTGCTGAAGGACAGCTCTATCTGCGTGCGGGAGATCACATCGGGCTGTATCTGCTGTACGGTAAAGGGGAATTTTACAGAGGCGATCCGGCGTCTGGCAGAACAGGAGCATCCGGAATACATCATCGTAGAGCCGTCCGGCGTGGCCAGCCTGACAGACGTGGTATCCGCCTGCACGGACTCCGGCATGGCGGTCCTGAACCGGATCATCATGGTGGCAGATGCCAGGAAACAGCGTAAGCTTCTGAAAGTAATCGGGAAGTTTTATCTGAAACAGTTTTGCAGCGCGCAGACAGTCTATCTGAATTTTGCGGACCAGATATCCCCGGAAGAACTGGAAGAAGTGAAATCAGCGCTGTGGAAGATCAATCCGGGACTCCGTATGGCCGCCGTCCCTCTGGACGCAGTCGGTCCGGACACTTTCCCGGAAGGCCTGGCGCAGGATATGCTCCCCAGAAGAAGCGGCCTGGGAAAATTATACGGGACTGTCCGCATGCGCTCCGAAGGAGGACAGACTTTCTCTGTCTGGAACTATGAGTTCCGGCATGATCTCCGGAAAGAGACCCTGCAGCGCCTGATGGAACTATTCCGCCGCAGGGAATGCGAGAAGATCTGGCGCGTCAAAGGCTATCTGAAAATGGCGGACGGCGGCGTCCAGAAAATCGATATCGCATACGGCGACCAGTTCCAGGAAGAGCTGAAAAGCTTTGACGGAAGCAAAACCAACCAGCTCGTAATCATAGGAGAAGAAATAGACCTGTCCTGGCTTCAGAGCCAGCTGGAAGCGCTGGATCAGGGCGTCTGAGCGCTTCCGATCCGGTCCGCTTTCCGGAACAGGAAAAATCCGATCAAGAATAAAATTGCCAAAAGCCCCACGCCTGTCCGGGAGCTGCCGCTTACCTGTGAGGCCACGCCTACCAGCAGCGTCCCCATGAACGCGGCGCCTTTTCCGAAGATATCATAGAAGCCAAAATACTCTGCCGCGTTTTCTTTAGGAATGATGCGGGTAAAATACGACCGCGACAGGGCCTGGATGCCTCCCTGGAAGACTGCCACGCAGACCGCCAGAAACCAGAATTCCCAGGTCCTGTCAAGCTGCAGGGCAAAGATCACAATACACAGATATCCCAGAATCGACACGGCGATCAGTTTCCCGCTCTCTATTTTCTTCGTCAGTTTCCCGAACAGGATCGAACAGGGAAACGCCACCACCTGGGTCAGAAGAAGCGCCAGCATCAGGCTGGTATCCGAGATCCCCATGTCCTTGCCATAGGAAGTGGCCAGATCGATGATCGTATAGACACCATCTATATAGAAGAAAAAGGCAAGTAAAAACCAGAGCACTTTGGGGTTCTGCCGGATCCCGCGCACGGTCCTGGCGAGGCTGACAAAGCTCCCGTCCTTATTATTGCTGCCTTCTCCGGAACGCTGCCGGTAAGTTTTCAGAAGCGGCAGGGTCATACAGCTCCACCACACAGCATTAAGCAAAAATGCCAGCATGGTGGCGCGTACGCTTCCAAGCCCCAGCGTATCCGCATTCAGGATCAGCAGGATGCTCGCCACAAACGGGATGCAGCTCCCGATATATCCCCAGGCATAACCGTGTGCGGACACCTGATCCATCCTGTCCTCCTCCGTCACATCTCCCAGCATGGAATCATAAAAGATCAGACTGCTCTGGTATCCTGTCTTGGCAAGCACATAAATGCCCAGAAATGCAAGCCATCCTGCAGGCACTGCCAGAGCTGCGCATCCCAACGCTCCCACGAGCATGCATCCGGCAAAAATCTCCTTTTTCCGCCCTTTCCCGTCTGCAACGGTCCCCAGAAGCGGTCCCAGTATCATTACCAGCACAGTTACCAGAGAACTGGCATAACTGAAATACGCGGTGGAATTTCCTGCCGACACCCCGGCTCCTTCCGCAAGATTTTTAAAGTAGATGGGAATCACTGTGGAAGTCAGCATCACAAAAGCAGAATTTCCCACATCGTACAATATCCAGTTTCGTTCCAGTCCCGTCAGCTTTTTCATATGGTCTCCTCATAGTCGCGATACAGCCGTATGGACAGGAGGCCTTTCCCCTCCAGCACCCGGCTGTAATTTACAATCTCCTGTACTGCGGTTTCTACCGAAGCTTCCATCCGTTCTTCCAGAAAGTCATTGCTTTCCCCGCATCCCGGATGAACAATTCCGTCCATGATTAATCCGCCTAATTCCTTGTCCTGCCCTGTGACACGGGATACTGTCCGCAGTATTCTCCTTTTCACCGGAGACGCGCAGATAAAAAACGCGATAATCCTGCGGAACATCTTGATACAGGCGTCGATCTGCTTAGGCGTCACATTCTCAAACATGCGCGAGATCTGCTCTCTGGTATGCCTGCGGCTGATCAAATGATGGGTCGGCACATAGCAGAGCGGATCATGTCCGCTTTTCTCAAGCAAATACCGTTCAAAATCTGTCTCTATCTCCAGATGGCCAAGACCATGCTCTTCCATGTAGCAGCTGATATATGGATGGCATTCGCTGTCCAGTATAAAATGACACAGGAAACCATATAAATATGCTCTCAGCACCGGATCATGATCCTTCTCGTATTCTTCTTTCCCTTTCTCGAAAAAACCGGCAGCCAGTTCCCGGTGCATCCGGGTTCCCTGCTGGTTGATCCTGTTCTTCCCGAACGGACGATAATAAAACAGCAGATCAGGCCCGTGAAGCCCGATCAGAAACGCGTCTTTCCCCTGGCGGACCATCTTTTTCTCCGCTTCCGGAAGCGCTTTATATACTTTTTTTCCAAACAGATAGTGCGCATAAACCGCTGGCATGATGTTCTCTCCTTTCACCGATCTAAGGAAGTGCTGGTCAAATCAGCGCTTCCTTAGTATAACACATTTCCGTTATCCTGCATATGATGAAGTGTAAATAGTTTTTGGAGGTTTTCTCATGGGCGATTTATCAAGAAACGGCTGCGGATGCGGCTGTGACAACGGATGCGGCAACGGTCTGTTCGGAGGCAGCTCCTGCTGCAGCCTGATCTGGATCATCCTGCTGCTCTCCTGCTGCTGCGGCAACGGCAGCGGATTCTTCGGAAACAGTGGCTGCGGATGCGACAACGGATGCGGCGGCAGCGACAGCTGTCTGTGGATCATCCTGCTTCTGCTCTTCTGCGGAAACGGGTTTGGCGGAAACTCCTGCGGATGCAACTCCTGCGGATGCAATTCCTGCGGATGCTAAAATACCACCCGGGCCGCCCTTACCGGGCGGCCCGCTATGAAAAACCGGTACCGGAAACCGCATGATTTTCGGCGGCCGTTCATATATTGAAGAAAGACGCAGGGAGAAGATCTGCCATGACACCTTTTGACCAGGCATTTTGTCCCAAAGAGCTGCAGGCGCTGAAAATCTTCCTGCCCTTTCTTCCTGCTCCGATGCAGAAACTGATGGCCATCTATATTAAATGGAGCGAACTTCAGTACACCATCGAATACTACAACCGGAATCCGCCTCTGCAGCAGCCGATGGAAACGGGAAAACTGATGAACTGTATAAAGGAATTCCTGCCTCCGGAGGAACAGGCTCAGATGGAACAATTCGCGGATATGTTTGAAAATATAGACCTGTATCGGGAGATGTTCGAAGGATTCTCCCCCGCTCCCGAACAAAAGGAGGAATGATCAGAATATGAAAGTCCCTGAGTGGTTTCACAACGAGCGTATCCAGAACATCGCGCCGGCCAAACTGCAACTCCTTCTGAATCTGGCGGAACAGATCGAAGGAAAATCGCAGAAAGAAGCCATGCCCGTCATCATGGGCGCCATCGCGTCCGCCAACCGGCAGCGTCTGAATTTCACCAAAGATGAATTTGATCTGATCTTTCAGATCATGAAAGAAGGCAAAAGCGAAGAAGAGAAACGTCAGATGGATGACGCGCTGGAAAAAGCCCGGAAGATGATGCGGGGCAAAGGCGGCAGATAGGGGAAACCCAAACGCCGCCCCGGATCATTCTTTTGTCTGCCGGTTGATAAACTGCAGCTTCGTCTTGGAGTACAGGATCTTCTGGCTGTGATACAGACCAAAATATCCGGATTCCAGATAGCTGATCGATACGGACAGCAAAAAGAACGGCATACACTGGAACCCGAACAGTTCAAAACTCAGGAGCAAAGAAGAAATCGGACAGTTTGTAACGCCGCAGAAGACCGCTGCCATACCGCAGGCTGCCGCCAGGGACGGCGCGAGTCCCGTAACCTGTCCGAACAGGCAGCCAAACGTGGCTCCTACAAACAGCGTGGGGACAATCTCGCCTCCCTTGAACCCGCTTCCCAGTGTCACGGCGGTAAATACCATCTTAATCAGAAAGGCTGCGGCAACTGTCTCCCCTGCCACTGCCTTTGCCACCACGTCCATCCCGGCCCCCAGGTAATCCGTCGTACCCAGAAGAGCCGTCATCAGGATGACCAGCAGGGCTCCGGAGACAATGCGCACCCATTCATTAGGGATCCGCTTCTGATACCAGTGCTCTGTATGATGAAGGATCATGCAAAACAGAATACTGACTGCCGCGCAGAGCACAGCCAGCACGATTGTCAGGACCACACTCCGGACATCCACAGCAGGGATCTCTGTGATCGTAAACTGTTCTCCATGCGCGCCGACCCATGCGGCCGCGCCCCGGGCAGCCAGCGAAGCCACCGCGCAGGGAACCAGAGCCGCATATTCCATGATGCCCACGCTGATCACTTCCATGGCAAATACCGTGGCTGTCAGAGGAGTGCCGAACAACGCGGAGAACGCCGCGCTCATCCCGCACATGATCATGATCTTACGGTCATACTCATCCATCTTCATCCATTTTCCAAAAGTTCCTCCCAGACTGCCTCCCAGCTGAAGCGCCGCCCCTTCGCGTCCTGCGGAACCGCCAAAAGCATGCGTCAAAACTGTAGATATTACGATCAGCGGAGCCATCCGCAGAGGCACATAAGCGCCTGTCTGGATTCCTTTCAGCACCAGATTCGTACTGGAGTGGTAAGGATCCAGCTTATAAAGCGCCACTATGGCCAGTCCGGCCACAGGCAGAAGATACAGCATCCAGGGGTGATTTCCACGAAATGTCGTCACATTCGCGACTGCCAGATTGAACCAACCCCCGACTACGCCCAGGATCCATCCTGTAAGTCCGGCGGCAGCAAGCCATCGCAGCAGGATGAATGCTCTTTCGGCACATTTTTTCAGACATTCTTCTATCATCTTTTTCATCTTTCTCTCCCTCTGCCGGGACCTGTATACAATCCGGCATTCCGCAAAAAACAGACGGCCTTTGATTTCCAAAAGATACCGTCTGTCTTTCACTATTCTGTCAAACCGACTGTCTATGACTCAGCAGCTCTTGCCGCCACTTCTTTTTCCTGTACATCCGACGGAGCCTGCTCATAGCGTGCAAACTCATAGGAATAGGTTCCGCTTCCTCCGGTCATGGAACGAAGATCCGTATTGTATCCGAAGATCTCCATCATCGGAACGTCGGCTACCACTTCCGTCTTCCCTGCTCCGGATGGATTCATACCAAGAACACGCCCTCTTCTCTTGTTCAGATCCCCCATAACATCTCCGGTATATTTATCCGGAACGACCACAGTCAGTGTCGCGATGGGCTCCAGAAGCACCGGCGACGCTTCCATAAAACCTTTTTTGAACGCCTGGAGCGCTGCAGTCTTGAATGCCATCTCTGAGGAATCTACCGGATGATAAGAGCCGTCATACAGTACCGCTTTCACGCCGACTACCGGATATCCGGCCAGAGGCCCTTTGGTAACTCCTTCCTGGATACCTTTCTCGACTGCCGGGAAATAATTCTTCGGAACCGCTCCTCCTACTACCGTCTGTTCAAATACATATGAACTCTCCAGATCTCCGGACGGCTCGAAGGTCATCTTTACGTGACCATACTGGCCGTGACCGCCGGACTGCTTCTTATACTTATATTCCACGTCCGCTTTCTTGCGGATCGTCTCACGGAACGCAACCTTCGGCTTTACCAGTTCCACATCGACTTTATATTTATCTGCCAGGATGCTGACCGCCACTGACAGGTGCTGGTCTCCCATACCATAGAGCAGCGACTGACGGTTCTCTCCGTCGTTGACTGCCTTGAGCGTCAGGTCCTCGTCCATCATCTTGGAAAGTGCCTGGGAAACTTTATCTTCATCGCCTTTGTTTTTTGCCTTATAAGCCATATAAGTATATGGTCTGGAGATCTCGGCTTTTCCATACATCACCGGAACCGCTTTGGTAGAAAGGGTATCCCCCGTATGACAGCCTGCTTTCGCGACGGCGCCGATATCTCCCGCATGAAGCTCCGGTACCTCGATCGGTTTGCTGCCTCTGAATACATAGAGTTTATTCAGCTTCTCCTCGGTCTCTGTAGAAGCATTATACAGCACATCGTCCGGCTTAAGAACGCCGGAGCAAACCTTCAGCAGAGAATATTTCCCGATAAACGGATCCGCGATCGTCTTGAATACATATGCGGACTTCGATTTTGAGAAATTATAATCCGCCTGAAAGATCTCATTGGTCTTCATATTGATACCTGCGCGCTCCATCTTATCCGGAGACGGCAGAAGTTCCACGATATCATTCAGAAGGTTGTGGATGTTTCTTAATTCCGTACTGGACCCCATGGAAACCGGAACGATGCTTCCGTCATCCACGTTCATCTTCATAGCCGCGCGAATCTCTCCTACAGAGAACTCGTCTCCCGCGAAATACCGCTCCATGAATTCTTCACTGGTCTCCGCCACCGCATCCATCATGGCTTCACGGTAAATATCCAGATTCGGACGGCAATAGTCCGGGATCTCACATTCTTCTCTGCTGCCGATGCCTGTAAAGCGGCGTCCGGCCATCTTCATGACATTGACATACCCCACGAACTTCTCATTCTCACGGATGGGCTGATAGAACGGTGCGATCTTCTTGCCGTACAGCTCCGTCAGTTTCTCTACCACTCCGCGGAAAGAAGCATGGTCCACATCCATCTCGGAGACAAAGAACATACGCGGCAGCTTATACTTCTCGCAAAGCTCCCACGCCTTCTCCGTACCCACTTCTACGCCGGCCTTTCCGGATACTACGATGATCGCCGCGTCCGCCGCTGCCACCGCTTCTTCCACTTCCCCCACAAAGTCGAAATATCCGGGCGTATCCAATACATTGACCTTTACATCTTTCCAGATGATCGGAACCACAGATGTATTGATGGAAAACTTCCTCTTAATCTCTTCCTTGTCATAATCACTGATGGTCGTGCCGTCCGTTACTTTCCCCATACGACTGGTAAGGCCGGATACATATGCCATAGCCTCTACCAGACTGGTCTTTCCGCTCCCGCCATGTCCTAAAAGGACTACGTTGCGGATACTGTCAGTCGTGTAAACGTTCATAGAAATCTCCTCCAATACATTTAGTCATGTAAGAATTATACTAAACACCGAAGGAAATAGCAAGGTTTTTTGATGAATAGTTACAATTTCCGTGAAATATTGCTCACCGATACAAACCCTTTGGACTGCATACAGTTTTCCACCTCATAAATGTCCTCCGCATAGATCACCATGATCGGAGTCCCCGTCTCCCGGTTGAAGGAAAGGTAGCTGTAATCTACATTGATATTGCTGTCGGACAGAGCCAGCAGCACCTTGTGCAGGCTTCCCACTTCATCATCCATCTCGATACCCAGGACGTCGGTCAGGCAGCACAGATATCCTGCTTCCTTCACGGCTTTCTCTGCTTTCTCCGGATCAGACACTACCATACGGATAATGCCGAACTCAATCCCGTCATTAGTCATGGATCCTAAAATATTGATCTCATTTTCCACAAGCAGCCCGGTAATATGCTGCATACGGCCTTGTTTATTCTCCACATAAATGGAAAGCTGTTTTAACATCTCTTACTCCTCCATACAACAGGCCGCCGTACCGCTCCCGGTCCGGACAAGCCCAAATCTTCGTTAGAAGTATAGAAGAATCTGCGTTTTTTGTCAATGTCGGCTGCTGACATAGATCTTTTCACCTGTCACCGTATTTTTATTTCTGGAACGATTGAACAGACGCCCTGTCTCTGGTACAATCGGTAGAAAGGAGAGATAATGAACATGCATGATAAAATATTGATCCGGGGCGCCCAGGTGCACAATCTGAAAAATATCGATGTAGACGTGCCGCTGAACAAAATCGTAGGCATCGCCGGCGTATCCGGCTCCGGCAAATCGTCCCTGGCGCTGGGCGTTCTGTACGCGGAAGGCTCACGCAGATATCTGGACGCGCTTTCTACTTATACCAGAAGACGCATGACACAGGCTGCCAAAGCGCAGGTAGATGAGATCCTGTACGTGCCCGCGGCTCTGGCTCTTCATCAGCGTCCCGGCGTCCCCGGTATCCGGAGTACCTTCGGTACGGGCACGGAACTTCTGAACAGTCTGCGCCTGATGTATTCCCGGCTGGCAGAGCACCGCTGTCCAAACGGGCACTATCTGACTCCCACACTGGCGGTCGCCGCCGGTCAGGAACTGATCTGTCCGGAATGCGGCGCGCATTTCTATGCGCCATCGGCGGAAGAGCTGGCATTCAACAGCCAGGGGGCCTGCCGTACCTGCGGCGGCACAGGCATGGTACAAACTGTAGACCGCTCCACACTGGTGCCGGACGAATCGCTCACTATTGATGAAGGCGCCGTAGCTCCCTGGAATTCCCTGATGTGGTCGTTGATGACCGACGTCTGCCGGGCCATGGGAGTGCGCACGGACGTGCCGTTCCGGGATCTGACAGAAGAAGAGAAAGATATCGTCTATAACGGACCTGCGGAAAAGAAGCATATATTCTATAAACCCAAAAATTCCAATCAGGCAGGCGAACTGGATTTCACTTATTTCAACGCAGTATATACAGTGGAAAATGCTCTGGCGAAAGTTAAAGACGAAAAGGGCATGAAACGTGTTGAAAAATTTCTGCGCCAGGACACCTGTCCGGACTGCGGCGGCACACGTTTGTCTAACGCTGCAAGAGCTCCAAGACTGCGGGGCATCTCTCTGGACGAAGCCTGCCGGATGTCCCTGTCCGACCTGGCTGTGTGGGTGGACGGCGTACCGGGTTCTCTTCCGGAAGAGATGCGTCCCATGGCGGCCAGTATCTGTGAATCTTTTCAGACGTCAGCCAGAAGACTTCTGGATCTGGGACTGGGCTATCTGGCACTGGACCGCGCTTCTTCCACGCTTTCCACCGGAGAACGCCAGAGAATGCAGCTCGCCCGCGCCGTCCGCAACCGCACCACCGGCGTATTATATGTACTGGATGAACCGTCCATCGGGCTTCACCCATCCAATATCGTCGGTCTTACCGGCGTCATGCACGACCTGATTGACGACGGCAACTCTATCATCCTGGTGGATCATGATACCCAGGTTCTGGCTGAAGCTGACTGGATCATCGAGATGGGACCGGGCGCAGGCGCGGAAGGCGGGCAGGTGATCGCGGAAGGTACCGTCTCCGATCTCGCCGGAAATACAGATTCCCGGATCGGGCCCTTTCTGTCCGCATGGTCTGTCGGGCAGACCGCAAAGCACACCGGCACAGGAAACGATTCAAAAGAAGAAGCCGAAAAAGAACTGTACCGTGAAGGAATTATCCGACTCTCCACCGGCCCTATTCACACAGTAAAGCCATTGGAAGTCCGGATTCCCAAAGGAAAACTGACCGTAGTAACCGGAGTGTCCGGTTCCGGCAAGACAACTTTGATTCTGGAAAGTCTGGTACCCGGTCTGGACGCGCAGATTCAGGGGAAAAAACTTCCGGAGCATGTACTCTTTGTTCAGGCGGACGGCATCGAACATGTCAAGCTGATCGACGCCACACCCATCGGCATCAACGTCCGCTCCACGGTGGCCACCTACGCCAATGTACATGACGAACTGCGGAAACAATTTGCCCGGACTCCCGACGCAAAAAATACCGGCCTGAAAGCAGGCGATTTCTCCTACAATACCGGGAAACTGCGCTGTCCGGTCTGCGACGGAACCGGCGTTATCAGTCTCGACGTACAGTTTCTGCCCGACGTGGATATCCCCTGCCCGGAATGCCGGGGATCCCGCTACGCGAAGACAGCAGAATCGATCAAATATAAAAACAAAGAGGGAAATATCTATTCCCTGCCGGAGCTGATGTCCATGGACGTACACACGGCTCTGGAAGCCTGCAAAGATCTGAAAACCGTCCGGCAGAGACTCCAGATACTGGAAGATCTGGGATTAGGATATCTGACTCTGGGCGAAGAAACGCCCGGTCTGTCCGGCGGGGAAGCACAGAGGCTGAAGCTGGCCAGCGAGATGGGCAGGATACAGTCAGATTCTGTATTCGTCTTCGACGAACCCACCATCGGGCTGCATCCTCTTGATGTAAAGACGCTGCTGGGCGTATTTCGCACACTGATCAGTCAGGGAGCAACCGTAATCGTCATTGAACATGATCTGGACGTGATCCGCAGCGCGGACTATATCATCGATATGGGACCGGGCGGCGGCGAAGCAGGGGGCCGTATCGTCGCCGCCGGCACGCCGGATGAGATCAGACATACGCCGGAAAGCGTCACCGGCCGTTATCTGTGACAGTTTTCAAATCATCCATCACTTCTTCCAATGTGATTGCCTTCAGTTCCCGTTCCATGGCTTCCTGTACCCGGACCAGCTTATCATCCAGAATGTTGTGGATATTCTTTCCCACTGGACAATCCATATTGGGATTTTCATGAAAATGAAACAGAGTGTTGTTCTCGATACACTCCACCGCCCGGTACACGTCCAGAAAGGTGATCTCTTTCAGCGGTTTTGCCGCCGCCGCGCCGCCGGTGCCTCTTTTCACCTGAACCAGCCCGGCGTCCCGCAGCTGGGACAGAATTCTTCGGATCACTACCGGATTTACATTAATGCTGTCCGCCAGAAAATCGCTGGTAACTTTATATTCGTCTTTAAATGTCTCCATACAAGCGAGCATATGTATGGCTATGGTAAATCTGCTTGATATCTGCATTTTAAGGCTTCTCCTTTATTCTCCGAGCAGTTTCTGATAAATCGCCAGATCCCGGTCCGTAAAGACATTAAATATCACCCGGTCAATGGAACTGTCCGTTTCAAGAAAGCGTCTTACTGTCTCTACCGCGATCTCAGCCGCCCGCTGCTGCGGAAAATGGAATACCCCGGTTGAAATACAGCAAAACGCCACGGATCGGATACTATTCTCCGCGGCAAGCTCCAGGCAGGATCGATAGCAGCCAGCCAGCAGATCACAGTCTTCTTCGTGAAGCGGTCCTGAGATAATCGGTCCCACTGTATGGAGCACATATTTACATGGGAGGTTATAAGCAGGCGTGATTTTGGCGGTACCGGTCTCTTCTTCGTGACCCTGCGCCTGCATAATCTCATTGCATTTGATCCTGAGCTGGACTCCGGAAAGTGTATGAACAATGTTGTCTATACAGGAATGGCAGGGCTGCCAGCATCCCAGGAGCGCACTGTTGGCGGCATTGACGATGGCATCGCAGCGCAGTGTCGTAATATCCCCCTGCCAGAGCGTGATCCTGGGATCAAGTTTTGATACTGGAAGGCTTTCCGCATCCACGATCCCTCTGCCGCGGATCAGCTCTGACAGATACTCATCCTGCACCTTCAAAAATTCCTGTGAGGCCGGATACGGAGGACGTACATTGAACAGGGAGCGCAGTAGATTCCACTGCTCCTCCTCCGTGACCGGAATCCTGATATCCTGATATTGAGGCATTTCCCTCTGTAATTCCCGGATCAGCCAGATTCTCCGTTCTTCCTGTTTTTTGTCGCTCATGGACTTTCTCCTCCATTTATTCATTTTTGTAACAATTACTATTACATCTTTTTGTTGTAATGTCAATGGTTACATTTTGAATCCACATAAAAAATGAACGCCGGATTGTTCCAGCGTTCAGACAGAAAACAGATATGAGATACGTTTTTATTTCAATCCTTTCGTCAAAGGGATCAAACACAGCAAAAGCACGATGCCGATCAGCCCGATCACGATACCTGCGACCATATTGCTCCACACCATGGTCAGACACATACCCACTCCTAAAAGCAGCGCGCCGACAATCCCCAGAAGCATGGTACCTATCATCTTTCCGGATACGTGAATCGGGTCTTTATGTTCCATCTTTCTCCATACCAGAACCATAATCAGAAATACGATCAGACCAATTACACCCATCACGATTCCCGGGCGGAACGCATTCCACTCCGGAATCATTGCCATACACATACCAAGGGCAAAAAGGATACCCCCGATAATTCCCAGAATCATTGCAACAAAATTACTCTTTTTCATTATTCCACATCTCCCTTTTTCTCTCTTGTCAGTCTTTCTTTGGCTTCTTCTACGGTTTCTCCGTCCTTTGTGAGGAACCGGTCTACAAAACCATCCGATATTCTGGTAAATCCGTCAACCGCTCCCTGCTCAATCTTCTTATAGCCTCCAACGACGCCATCTTCGATCTTTTTGTAGCCGCCGACAACTTTTTCCGCTATCTTTTCATTGGCTTCTACCAGTTTAGACTTTGCCATATCATCTAACCTCCTTGTTTTCCTTTGATGATATAAGAATAAGCCCATGTTGTTGGCAAAGCGTTTCTGTTTTGTTTACGAAATGTTAAAATATCCGGCCGGGTCAGCAGTCCGTCCCGACATTTCCCAACCCACAGCCAAAGAATGGCTGCGGATCTTGCAGGGATCAGGCATTAGCACTCTCGAAATGATATTTCTACTCGTATGAAAATCTTTCTTTCAGAGTCTTCAAAAACAGCTCCGCCGCGGGGGAAAAGACCTGATATTTTTTCCAGACCACATTCAGACCGGACTCCAGTTCCGGATACAAAGGCCGGAAACACAGCATGCTGTCTTCGGAGGTATTCGCCAGCTTGTCCAGGGTCAGCGCGTATCCTACCCCGGCCTCTACCAGAATCGCCGCATTATACATAAGGTTATATGTAGCCACAATATTCACTTTCTCATAATCTGTCCCAAACCACCCGGCAAACTTATTTTCAGGCTGCCGGGCGCCTACCACCTGCCTGGAGCAAAGCAGGGGAACTCCCAGAAGATCTTGCTTTTCGATGGATGTCTTTTTCGCCAGCGGACTGTCCTTGCGCATGATGACCCCCCACCGGTCCCTGGCCGGAAGATCCAGATAATCATATTTTGTAAGATCCGCAGGCTGTATCAGGATACCAAAATCAAGCAGTCCTTTATCCAGCCGGTCAGTTACATCTTCCGCGTTCCCGCTGTGAAGATGATAGTGTATATTCGGATAGATTTCTCTAAGATCCTTGATGATTTCCGCAATCTGACGGATCGCCTGAGTCTCTCCTCCCCCGATATAAATGTTTCCGCTCACCGTATTCTCTATAGAGGCAAATTCCGCTTCTGTCTTATCTACCATGGCAATAATCTCTTCCGCACGTTTTCTGAGCAGGACTCCCTCCGGCGTCAGTTCAACCCGATGGCTTTTACGGATTAAAAGCTGCTGTCCTAATTCCTCCTCAAGATCGTGGATCTGCCTTGACAAAGTAGGCTGTGTCAAATGAAGATAATTTGCCGCGCCCGTAATATTTCCCTCTCTGGCAACTGCCAGGAAATAACGAAGTACCCGTATCTCCATATCTTTACTCCCCTCTTCCTTTTTACTCTATTTACTATATTATTGTACATCTTTGTCATATACCTGTAAAGCATATCACCATATTAAAAACGGGTATTTGCCATTATTAAAGCATGGATTTATAATAATACCAACAAGGAGGCAGACCCAGATGGAAACATTTAAAATACGACGGAATCTGTCGGATGCCGGGTGCGACAAATCCCAGATCGAAGAATTTCTCAACATGGAGCAGAAGAAAGACCGTCAGGCACAATACCGGATGCTGTCGCAGCACCGAGTCTCCCTTCTGGAAGAACTGCATCGGGAACAATATAAGATTGACTGTCTGGACTACATGGTTTACGCCATGCAGAAAGAGGACAAAAATTGAAACGGAGGATTTTTACATGGAAGAAAAACTGACATTAACAAAAGAATGGGACAAAACCTTCCCGCAGAGCGACAAAGTAAATCACCGCAAGGTGACGTTTCACAACCGCTACGGCATCACGCTGGCTGCAGACCTGTATGAACCGAAGGAAGCGGCAGGAAAACTGGCTGCCATCGCAGTCTGCGGACCGTTCGGGGCGGTAAAGGAGCAGGCATCCGGACTGTACGCGCAGACCATGGCGGAGAGAGGATTTCTCACCATCGCTTTCGATCCCTCCTTTACCGGAGAAAGCGGCGGCACGCCCCGCTATATGGCGTCTCCTGATATCAATACGGAAGATTTCCAGGCGGCGGTAGATTTTCTCTCTGTTCAGGAAAATGTGGATCCGGAGCGGATCGGCATCATCGGAATCTGCGGCTGGGGCGGCATGGCGCTGAATACGGCGGCGCTGGATACCCGGATCAAAGCGACAGTTGCCTCCACGATGTACGATATGACACGGGTAAACGCGAAAGGATATTTTGATTCCGAGGACAGCGAAGAAGCACGCTATGAGAAAAAGAAAGCGCTGAACGCACAGAGAATCCAGGATTACAAAAACGGCTCTTACGCCCTGGGCGGCGGCGTGGTGGATCCGCTGCCGGAAGACGCACCGTTCTTTGTAAAGGATTATTATGACTATTACAAGACCTCCCGCGGCTATCATGCGCGTTCTCTGAACTCCAACGGAGGATGGAACGTGACCGGATGCATGTCCTTTATGAACCAGCCGATCCTGCAGTACAGCAATGAGATCCGCAGCGCGGTGCTGATTATGCATGGAGCGAAAGCACACTCCTGCTATTTCAGCGAGGATGCTTATGCGAATATGATAAAAAATAATCCGTATACGGACAACAAAGAACTGCTTATCATCCCGGGCGCTGTGCACACAGACCTGTATGACCGGACAGACATCATTCCCTTTGATAAAATGACGGAATTATTCAAAAAATATCTGCAGTAAATAAAAGATATGCTGCACACAGGGGAGCTGCCTCACAGATTTATGGGCAGCTCTCCTTTTCCAATGTATTTCTTCACATACCTTTTATTTCACGTCAGATCCTGTCTCCTTGTCCTTTTTCCAGTATCTTTCCAGTTTCTTTTCATCCAGGCTTTCCACAAATCTTTTTTTGAAGAGCAGAAATTCCTCAATGTCCATCAGAATATGGTACAGCACTGCCCTTGCTTCAAATTCTTCCCTGCTCTCGGGCAGCGGCTCTTTTTTCATATCAGCGAAAATTTCTTCCAGCCTGGCGATCTGCTCATCCGGAGAATTGACCTCCACCACATAATCCATCATGTACAGGATATAGTCCGCAATCACCATAGCCTGTCGAGGCATACTGCGGATCTTTTTCACTTCATAATGCAGGTTATGGAGCATGCCCAGCTGATTTAATC
>CALWDO010000021.1 GCA_944376715.1 uncultured Lachnoclostridium sp.
GAATTATAGTGAATTACTCCAACTCGCAAAGGGATGGAGTAATTTTATATTTTACCGCACTATTATTTGGCGCTTACCGGAATGTTGCCAAATCGTTGCCAGAGCTTAAACAAATTTGCTTGAATCCCGCATAAATACCGGATTCTTACAACTCATTCCATCACTCGAACTCAATCGTCCCCGGCGGCTTACTAGTCAAATCATACATTACCCTGTTCACGCCCTTAACCTCATTGATGATCCTGCTCGTCACCTTGAACAGCACCTCATACGGGATCTCCGCGCATTCCGCCGTCATAAAGTCGCTGGTGTTCACCGCGCGCAGCGCCACCGCGTAATCATAGGTTCTGAAATCTCCCATGACGCCCACGGACCGCATGTTGGTAAGACCTGCGAAATACTGTCCCAGACCTTTGTCCAGGCCGGCTTTCGCGATCTCCTCCCGGTAAATGGCGTCCGCATCCTGGACGATGCGCACCTTCTCCTCGGTCACTTCGCCGATGATCCGGATACCCAGGCCGGGGCCGGGGAACGGCTGACGGTATACCAGGTTCTCCGGGATACCCAGTTCCAGACCCGCCTTGCGGACTTCGTCCTTGAACAGCATCCGCAGCGGCTCGATGATCTCTTTGAAATCCACCACGTCCGGAAGCCCACCCACATTGTGGTGGGATTTGATCACGGCGGATTTTCCGAGGCCGGACTCGATCACATCCGGATAGATGGTTCCCTGTACCAGGAAATCCACGGCGCCGATCTTCTTTGCCTCTTCCTCAAAGACACGGATGAACTCTTCGCCGATGATCTTGCGCTTTGCCTCCGGCTCTGTGACGCCTTTCAGCTTGTCATAATATCTCTGCTGCGCATTGACACGGATAAAATTCAGTTCATAGGGGCCGTCCGGTCCGAATACCGCTTCCACCTCGTCTCCTTCGTTTTTGCGGAGCAGGCCATGATCCACAAATACGCAGGTGAGCTGCTTGCCGATCGCCTTGGACATCAGAACCGCCGCCACGGAGGAATCCACTCCGCCGGACAGAGCGCAGAGCACCTTGCCCGTACCCACTTTTTCACGGATCTGCCGGATCGTCTCTTCTACAAACGATCCCATCTGCCAGTCGCCGCTGCATCCGCATACATCGTACACAAAATTTCTCAGCATCTTCTGGCCTTCTTTGGTGTGCATCACTTCCGGATGGAACTGCGTCGCGTACAGCTTGCGCTCCGCGCACTCCATGGCCGCCACCGGGCAGACCGGGGTGTGTGCGGTCACACGGAATCCTGCCGGCACCTGCGCGATATAATCTGTATGGCTCATCCATACTACCGTGGACGGCTCCACATCCTTAAATAATATGGAAGAAGTATCCACTTCCGTCTCAGTATAGCCGTATTCGCTGACCGGAGCGGTCAGCACCTCTCCGCCCAGGGTATATGCCATCAGCTGGGAACCATAGCAGATCCCCAGGATCGGCACTCCGATCTCAAATATTTCCTTCTGGTAATGCGGGGAAGTCTCATCATACACACTGTTCGGACCTCCGGTAAATATGATTCCCTTCGGATTCAGCTCCCGGATCTTGTCCAGGCTCATGGTGTAGGGATGTACTTCACAGTAAACATTGCATTCCCGGACTCTCCGGGCAATCAGCTGATTGTACTGACCGCCGAAATCCAGCACAATGACCATCTCTCTTGCCAAACCAGTTTCCTCCTCATCGTTTTCTCTCCTGTCATTATAAGTGATGTCTACCTCCTTGACAAGTCCGGGTGATAAAATCCCTTTCATCAAATGGTCCATATTTAAATCCGCAAATACTGTCTCATCCGCAGCGTCAATTCTTAAGATTCTGAAGATTTTCTTAATACTGTTGACAGTATTATATTATACATCATATAATATTATAAAATCATTAATAAAGGAGAGGGTTGCATGGTATTCAACACAGGCGCGGCGCTCCTGGATGCTATTGTGCTGGCAGTCGTATCCATGGACGAAGATGGGACCTACGGCTACAAGATCACCCAGGACGTCCGCCAGGCCATTGACATATCCGAATCCACTCTGTATCCGGTTCTTCGCAGACTTCAGCGTGACGGATGCCTGGAAGTCTACGACCGGGAGTTCGGCGGACGCAACCGGCGCTACTATAAAATCACGGAAGCCGGACTGGCGCAGCTTAATTTATACCGAGCCGAGTGGGAAAGGTATTCAAACAGAATTACGAAAATATTCACGGGGAGACATGCAGAATGAACAGACAAGAATTTATGAAGCGTCTGGAAGAGCTCCTGCAGGACATATCGGAAAATGAACGCGAGGAAGCTCTCCAATATTACAATGATTATTTAGACGACGCAGGCGCGGAAAATGAAGCGCAGATCATCGAAGAACTGGGGAGTCCGGAGCAGGTGGCCCGGACCATCAAAGCCGGCATGTCAGACGCCGACGGAGAATATACAGAAACCGGCTATGCGGATTCCCGGTTTCAGGAACACCAGAATCTGACGCCAAAAGACACTGCCGCGGGCGAGCCGTCCGGGAAACAACGGAAACAGCCCAATTTCTGGAAGATTCTGAGTATTATTCTGCTCTGTATCCTCCTGCTTCCCGTCATCATACCTCTTGGATGCATTGCACTCGGACTGATCCTGCTCGTCGTTTTTGGCATAGCAGGCATGGCTGTCGGCGCGGTAGCCCTGTGTATAGCGTTTCTGATCACCGGCGTTGTCCTGATCGGCTACGGGATCTGGCGGATATTCTTTACTCCCGCTCTGGGGCTTTGCCTCAGCGGAGTGGGGTGCCTGCTGCTGGCGGTCGGGATTCTGGTTACTTTACTGGTAGTAGCCGTCGGGATCAAACTGGTCCCGTGGCTGATCCGCGCCATCGTAAAGTTAATATCGTTTCCTCTTAGAAAGGCAGGTGTTATCGCATGAAAACCGCAGTTAAAATATCTCTGGCAGCGGCAGGCATTCTTGCCGTGCTGGGTATCGCCGGACTGGGCGTCGGCATGGCGCTGGGCGGAGGGCCGTCCGTATTCCGGGGGCTGTCCCGCCTCCTGGGCATACTCCGGTTCACACATGGGACTCCCGGTTCATCTATCGTCAGTTCCGAACCATACGGAGAAGAAATGCAGGATTATCAGAACGTGAAAAATCTGACGCTGGATTTCTCCGCCTGTGAGCTGCAGATCCGTACCCACGAAGAGTCTTTTATTTCTCTGTCCGCTTCCAACACGCAGGATACTTTTTCCTGTGAGCAGTACGGTGAAGATCTGATTCTGGAGGATCACCGGGAAATTTTCGGGGATGACGCTGCCGCCTACCCGGATCAGGCGCTCCGTCTCACTCTTCTGGTTCCGCAAGAGACACTGGATACCCTGGACATCTCCCTGGACCTCGGAGAGATCGACGCGGAATCTTTATCTGCCGATACCGTCACGGTTTACTGCAGCCTGGGATCTCTGGAAGCAGACTCCGTATCTGCCGGAGATCTGGATCTTCATTTTGACCTGGGAGACATAGATCTGGACCGGCTCCAGGTTTCCCGCAGCGCATCCATCGACGCTTCCTGCGGAGATGTGACTCTGGAATACTACGAGGGACCTGATCTGAATCTGAACTGCGCCATGGGCAACGCCTCCATTCTTGCGGAGGGAAATGAACTGGATTACAACTATGAACTGGTCTGTGACCTGGGGCAGGCCCGGCTGGGAGGCCGGCATCATGGATACCATCATGGAGAAAGCCATGATCCTGCAGGCTGTCATATCAATCAGGACAACCAGGCCGCATGTCATATTTATGCGTACTGCGCGCTTGGCAACCTGGACTTAAATTTCACTGAGGAGGAATAGATATTATGAACGAAAAAAGACTTTTGAAATCCGCCGTCAACCGCATGATCTGCGGCGTCTGCGGAGGTATTGGAGAATATTTCAATGTGGATCCCACGGTGATCCGGCTGATCTGGGTCATCTTAAGCTTCTTCAGCGTGGGCGCCGGCATCGTCATCTACATCATCGCCGCCGTCATCATGCCGGACGCATAAAACCGCAGGGTTAAACAAAATAATTCTTTTCTTTTCAAAAGAGCCGCATTATAATGAAAATGGAATTTTTTGATATGGAGGACATTTTGATTATGGGCGGCTTTTTTGGAGTTGCATCGAAGCACGACTGTGTATTCGATCTTTTTTTTGGAACTGACTACCATTCTCATCTGGGCACCCGCAGAGGCGGTATGGCCGTATATGGCGAAGCCGGTTTTGACCGCGCAATCCACAACATTGAGAACGCGCCGTTTCGAACTAAATTTGATAAAGACATGAGAGAGATGAAAGGATATCTGGGTATCGGATGTATCTCCGATTACGAGCCACAGCCCCTTATCGTCCGCTCCCATCACGGCACCTACGCCATCACCACGGTAGGCAAGATCAACAATACAGACGAAATCACCCGGATTATCTTTGAGAAGGGCAACACTCACTTCCTGGAAATGAGCGGCGGAGACGTAAATCCCACCGAACTGGTAGCCGCCATCATCAATCAAAAAGAAAATCTCATAGAGGGAATTCAATATGCGCAGGAACTTATCGACGGTTCCATGACTCTGATGCTCCTGACTCCGAAAGGGATCTACGCGGCGCGCGACCGGCTGGGCCGTACTCCGGTGACCCTTGGCAAAAAAGAGGACTCTTACTGCATCTCTTTCGAGAGCTTTGCCTATCTGAATCTGGGATATGAGGATTACCGGGAACTGGGCCCCGGCGAGATCGTGATCGTGACGCCGGAAGAGGTGCGCACGCTGGCAGCTCCCGGAAAGGATATGAAGATCTGTACCTTTTTATGGGTTTACTACGGATATCCTTCCAGCTCTTACGAAGGGACAAGCGTAGAGCTTATGCGCTACCGCTGCGGGGAAAAGATGGCGGAACGCGACCATGTGAAACCGGATACGGTAGCCGGCGTTCCCGACTCCGGTACCGCCCATGCAGTGGGCTATGCCAACCGGTCCGGCATTCCGTTTTCCAGACCGTTTATCAAGTATACGCCCACTTGGCCCCGTTCTTTTATGCCGACAGTCCAGGACCGCAGGAATCTGATCGCCCGCATGAAACTGATCCCGATCCATCAGCTGATTAAGGGAAAGAGCCTTCTGCTGATCGACGACTCCATCGTACGGGGTACGCAGCTCAGAGAGACGACAGAATTTTTATACCAGAGCGGCGCGAAAGAGGTCCATATACGTCCCGCCTGCCCGCCGTTAGTATATGGATGTAAATATCTGAACTTCTCCCGTTCCAACTCCGACATGGATCTGATCACCCGTCGAGTAATCAGGAAGCTGGAAGGCGACGATGTATCGGAAGAAGTTCTGCAGGAATACACGGATCCGTCTTCCGAAAAGTACGACCGCATGGTGGAAGAGATCCGCAAAGAACTGAACTTCACCTCCCTGCGCTACAACCGCCTGGACGACCTGCTGGCATCCATCGACATCGAACCGTGCAAGCTCTGTACTTACTGCTGGAACGGAAAAGAATAATTTTATCCTATAAAACAAAATCCCCGGTTTCCAATCTGCAATACGGCGGAAACCGGGGGTATTTTTATCTCTCTTTATTTTCTTTTTAAAGCGGCGCGTTTTCTGCCATACCATACAATCGCGCACACATAAGCTGCCGCTGCCACAAGTCCGATAATATATGCGCCGGTCCACGGGATATTAAATCCGATCTGCGCGTTGGCGATATAGGTAATCGTTACAAACGCGTACCATGCGCCCGGAAGCAATGGCATCCAGACAAATTTTTCTTTTCCGTTCTCGAACATCCAGACAGAGATAGCCAGGAACGCGAACAAAGCCAGCGTCTGGTTGGACCATGCGAAGTATCTCCACAGGATGTTGAAACCGTTGGAATTGAGTTTTGCGAACACCAGGATCACCGCTACCAGAGCGAAGATCACTGCGGCCAGGGATAGTCTCTTTCCATTCGTGGACTGGTCCAGATGAAATGCATCAGAGATCGCCAGACGAAGGGAACGAAGCGCCGTATCACCGGAAGTGATCGGAAGCACAATCACGCCCAGCAGAGCGACGATACCGCCCACCGGTCCCAGGATGTTTTTACAAACTACGCCGATCGTGGCGGTTGCCAGAGACGCGTTGGCTTCCTGCAGGCCCAGGTTGTAAACGCCCATAGCGCCTGCCGCCCATACCATAGCGATGAAACCTTCCAGTACCATCATATTATAGAATGTCATGCGGCCTTCCTTCTCGCTCTTCATGGTACGGGAGATGATCGCCGTCTGCGTGGAATGGAATCCGGAAAGGATACCGCATGCCACCGTGATGAAGAAGATCGGGACAAAATGATTCGCATTGAAATAATCTCCATATGCCACGATTCCGTTGTTCCACGGCTCCCACAGCTCTACCAGCGGATATCCGTGAACAAACAGTCCGATAAAAACACCCACTGCCGAAAACAGAAGGATCGCGCCAAAGATAGGATAAATACGTCCGATGATCTTATCGATCGGAAATACGGTTGCGATCAGATAGTATACAAAGATCACGCCGTAAATCACCCATGTGGATACAGAAGTCACGGCTCCGTCAAATCCAAACACCTGCGTGGCAGCAATATCGCCCGGCGTGTAGATGAACACAGCTCCCACCAGAAGAAGCAGCAAACTGCAAAAGATCTGGTAAAACGTGTAGATGCCTTTATTACTGTATTTGCGGATCATATCCGGCATCTGGCTTCCGCCGTCCCTGAGGCAGATCATACCGGAAAAATAATCGTGCATAGCGCCCCCGATAATATTGCCGATGGGGATAGTGATAAACGCGATCGGCCCGAACAAGATGCCCTGAATCGGCCCGAGGATCGGACCCGTACCCGCGATATTCAGCAGGTTAATCAGGCTGTTTTTCCATTTCTTCATAGGAACATAGTCCACGCCGTCCTGTTTTGTGTAAGCCGGAGTTTCTCTGTCGTCCGGCCCGAAGACCCTCTCGCAGAACTTGCCATACAAAGCAGCTCCTCCGATCAGGATCACGAGACCAATGATAAATGTTATCATATATCTCTCTCCTCTCTGTTGTATAAATATGTTGCTAAAAAAAGAATATCATTTATTAAATTTTTGTAAACAATCTAAACGTTTTCTTTTCAAAAATTTTATGTTTTATATAATTTTTTTAGTATCAAGTGATAGCTTATGTACAATCTATACAATTTTTGAGGAAAAGTCATTTATTACTTTAATCTTTATACCGAACCACGTCCCACTCATTCAGCTCTGCTGTTTCCGATACAATGATCTCTGTATCTGCGTCCAGAGCGCCTTCCTCAATGGCTGCATAACTGTCATTCTGATCCAGCACCCGCACATATACCTTTTCCGCAGCCAGTTCTTCTCCCAGAATACCGGAACGTTTTCCCAGCACATAGATATAATCTCTCTGATTCTCATCCTCCCGCAGCGCTTCCAGAGGAATACAGCACGTATAAGTCTCGCTCTGAACTTCCGCATACATAGTGCCGCTCTCTCCGATACTTCCCGTATTTTCCGGAAGAAAGATCCGGATATCATACATCTGGGGCGACGACTCGCTCTGTGCCACATAATCTACTTTCACATCAATCCTGGAAGCATTCCCCAGTTTCAGTTCTACCTCGTCCCCCTGATTCACATACTGTTTCTGTTCTTCTGTCAGGGAGCCCCCAAACTGCAGCGGGCTGGTCAGGTCCGCATATACGACGGCCGCTCCGTCCGGCGCCGGGTCGCCCGGACTGACACAGATATCTGTAACCACGCCTTCCGCCTCTGCGTATATTTTTCCTTCTGTTTCCAGAATCTTCTCATAACGTTCCAGTGATGTCTGTGCGCTTTCCAGCTCCAGGCGGGTTACTTCCAGACTGCTGTCCGCGGCGGGGGCTGCAGCCGCGTCTTCCACCTTTCGTCCCGCCTCCTGCAGAGTATTCTCTCTGGACTGCTCTGCGTCTTCCGCTGCCCGCTGTGCGCTCGCCGCAGATGATTCCAGGCTGCTCTGCTGCTCCCGCCAGGCTTCCAGGGCGCTGTCTTCCGCTGAGAAATCAGGCTTTTCCACAGGATTGTCCGACAGCGTCTTCCACGCCGCCTGTGCAGTGTGGAAAGCAGCCTGTGCCTCCGCCGCCTTCTGGCGCGCCGCTTCCAGCTCTGCCTCTGCCTGCTGGCCCTCCAGCTGCTTCACTTCTTCCTCTGCTGCGTTCCATGCAGCTTCCGCCTCCTCCATGGCCTGCTTCGCCTGAGCTTCTTTCGCCGCCCACTCCTCATATGCAGTCTGCTGCGCCTGACGGTCCTCCTGGGACGTCACCTGAGGGCGGCTGTTCCGGTGCTCTTCCAGCGCGTCTTCCGCCGCGTCCAGATCATCCTGCGCCCGCGCTACGTTCTGATCCGCCTGCTCCCTGGCAGCGGTATAATCCTGATCCGCTCTGGCGCTCTCCTGCTGACGCAGGGCTTCTTCCCTGCTCTGGTTCTGCTCCAGCGCCTGTATCTGAAGCTCCAGTTTCTTTACCGCCAGCCTCTGCTCCTGAACTGTCTCCTCCAGTTCCTCCGTATCCAAGTCAAAAAGGAGCGTCCCCTCTTCTACCCGCTCTCCTATCTGTACATAAACCGTGCGGACCCGCAGGCCGGGCAGCGTATGAACCGCATATTCCTGCCCTTCCCGGACGATCCCCGACGCCTCCACCTGATGAGCCAGGGACATACGCCGCGGCGTCTCTGTCTCTACCTGCGTCAGGCCGGAGGCATAGACCGCTCTGGAGACCAGCGTTCCTAAGAACATCAGGACAAAAAAGCCGCCAAATGCCGCCAGTATCTTCTTTTGTTTTTTCCAAAGCTCCATCTTTTTACTCCTTCAATGCGGACGCGGCAATTCCCCGTTCCAGATAGTCTCTTCCCAGAAGAAATACAAACAGAGCCGGTATCAATGTGATGACGGACGCCACAAACGCATATCCCGCCTGGTCCAGACTGATCTCCGGCAAATACAAAGATAACGGCCATAGAGACTGGTCTTTCAGAAATGCCAGCGGCTGCTCTATCAGATTCCAGCACTCCAGGAATCCCAATACTGCCGACGACAGGATCCCGCCTGAAGCCAGCGGTATTCCTACGCGCCGGAATATCTGCCACTCTCCCGCTCCGTCCACTCTCGCCGCTTCCAGAAGCTCTTTCGGTATCCCGCAGAAGCTCCGGTAAATCAAAAAGACCGGAAATGTAGAGAATACAGCCGGAAGGATCACGGCGCCGTGCGTATTCATCAGATGAAGTCCGTTCAATACCAGATAGCTGGACAGCATTGTGACTTGAAAAGGCATCAGCATCAGTACCAGATATACCGTAAAAAGCAGCCTTCGGCAGGGAAACGGATATACGGCGAAGGCCCATGCCGCCGGTACTGCCGCCAGAAGTTGTCCCGCCAGGATGAGCGCTGTGATTTTCACGGAATTCCAGAACACGACGTAAAACTGCGGTGTAAAAAGCAGTACATTTTCATAATGGGAAAAGGTGGGGTAATCCGGCATCCATTTCCAGTATACAAATCCTTTCGCCGCGTCCGATAAAGGCGCCAGATACTGGTTCAGTTCGTACCGGCTGGTCACAGATCCGGTAAGCAGAAAAAGAACCGGTGTGCAGAAAAAAATCCCTAATGCCGTCAAAAACACAAACAGCGCCGCGCGCCTTATTCTTTTCCAGACTGCCATAGTTCCTCCTTATTGTCCGGGATCCGGATCCCAGAATTTTCCCAGCAGTAAGATTACTGCCAGCAGCACGCCCCCGATGCAGACGGCTGCCGCCGCCATCTTGTCCAGATCCAGATTTACAAACCAGTTATTAAACAGATGCTGAAGCAGGTACATACTCTCATGGGGATAAGATCCCGCCACCAGATATGCCTCCCGGAAAACCTTAAAAGAATTTAAAAAGGAAAGCACTGTGATCGTATAGAGCATACCCTTCAGGTTCGGAAAGAGGATTTTCCAGAAACACTGCCGTTCGCTGGCGCCGTCCAGCCGCGCCGCTTCCAACATTTCCTGGGGAACCGCCAGAATTCCGGCCAGCCAGAGCACTACCGTATACCCGAGATTTTTCCACAGATAACTGAATACCAGTACCCAGAAAGCCGCTCCTGTACCCATATAATCGATCCCGCCTCCCTCCGGCAGCAGATGAAACATAGAAAGCGCGCCGTTCAGGAATCCTCCTTCCGAAAAGATCATTTTCCATACCAGCACTACGGTAGCCGCAGGAACCGCCATAGGAAAGAGGAACAGAGACTTCAGCCACTGTCCCTGACAAAATTTGCTGATCTGTACCGCCAGAAAAAGGCCGGTTCCGATCAGCAGCGGCAGACAGACCAGCGTGAACCGGACCGTATTTTTTACCGCCAGCTGAAACGCCTGATTTTGAAATACTGTCAGATAATTTTCCACTCCGTTCCATTCCCCGGTTACGGCGGTCAGAAACGACCGCCGTACCACATCCAGGAATGGCAGCAGGCAGAATACCGTGACGCCCAGAAGGCTCGGAATGAGAAACAAGATCCAGGCATGTTTCCTGTTCACCTTTAACTGCCTCCTATTCTGCCAGATAGATGGCCGCCTTGCGGCAGATCTCGCTCACTGCGTCTTCCACGCTCATCTCTCCGTTCAAAGCGTCCGGCCCCGCCTCATAGACTGCCTGCTCCAGCGCGGAATCTCCTGTACAGGGCGTATCCGCAGCCGCAGCAATCTCTTTCAACCTCTGAAAATCTTCCTCCGAAGCCCATACAAGATCCAGACTGAACAACTCTCCGGAATCTCCGGACACCGCGATACCCGACATTTCCTGACCCGCAGGCGCCGCAGCCATCCGGTCAAAGGATGCCGCGTTCACCGGGAATCCTCCCGGCAGCTCCAGATCCTGCAGCTGGGCAGAAAACAGGAAACAGAAAAATTCCTGTGCCAGTTCCCTGTCCGCCGCTCCTTCTGTGATACTTACCTGTGCCACAGGCAAAAATCCATTCTGTATCTGACCATTCCAGGCTCCATATGCCAGGTTGTCCTCCTGTCCTGCTACGGTGCTGATCAGGTTAAAGTCCGAAGACATGCCGCTCACGCTCCCGACTGCCAGCGCCTGCTGTCCCATCGCCACATCCAGCGCACCCGCGGAGGCATTCGCGTAATAATGTCCCTCTCCAGAGACGTCCGTACTCCAAGCTTCCCGATAATTCTGCACATACTCCTCCAGTTCTTCTGCAGAAAATCCTGCAGTTTCTGTCTGATAAATTCGCCTGGCCTGGGTGAGAAATTCTGTCAGGGCTTCCTCGTCCACCGCTCCGTTTTCATCTGTCCAGGCCGGCGAAGAGACAAGGCCCAGGGTATACAGTACCTCTTCCTCCGTCATGAATCCCAGGATCGATCCCTCGGGATGTTCCTGCCTCAGGTTTTCCTGCACGTCGGCCAAAGTTTCCAGATTTGTCACCTGATTTACCGCATCTGTGTCTCCCAGCATCATGGGCAGCCGGAAACGCAGCGGGAGACTGTAAATTTCCCCGTCCTCCCGGAACGCGTCCACGATATTGGACAACAGGGCTGATTCTCCGGTCATGCCGTCCACCAGTCCGCTCACGTCTGCCAGAACTCCCTTCTGGCGGTACGACGACTCGGGAAGACCGTCCAGCACCAGCAGATCCGGACCGTTTCCGGACAGAATCTCTGTATTTAAGTTCCGGATGGCGTCCTCTTCCGTCACCCCGTCCGAGCCGGACATTCCCACTTCATATCTCACATAGACTTCCGGATGCTCCCGCTGGAACAGGCTGACCGCCTGCCGCACGGTATAATCCTCTGTCAGACTGTAGATGCGTATCTCTTCTTCCGGCACCGTGGGAATCGTCTCGTCGTATACATAACGGCAGAGCTTTGTCCCCGGATACAGGACCGCAAATTCATCGTCCGCCAGCGCCGCCAGACCGCCTTTTCCCATCTGGGGATCTCCCAGAGAAGTAAGGTTTCCATCAATCACCTGTTCCATGGCGGCGCCTCCGATCACGTGACGGTAAAGCCCCTTATTAAAAGCCACATAGATCACATCAGCCTGCTCTCCCTGTACCGCCAGCACGGCATAATTGTCCGTCTCTGTTCCCAATCCCATAGAAACAGTTCCATCGTCCATGATAAAATCGTTCAGTATCTTGTCTTCTTCCTGAGTACCGTTTTCCAGATCGTACAGGCTGACCCCTTCCGATGAAAACGCGATCAGATACCTGTCCGTAAAGCCCAGCGAATCCACCAGTCCACCGGTATCCATCAACTCTTCCGGCGAACCGTCAGTCTCGTCGATCCGGTAAACCTTCCCGTCCAGTCCGCACCCGTACAGACGGCTGTCAGTCCCGAACCACAGGCTGTATATCTCATATTCCATCCGTGGAATCTCCAGGTCTGACGCGTTTCCTTCCGCGTCCGCATACAGATAAGCAAAACTAAGATCCCCTTCTGTATTCTCTGCCGCCGCATCATCTATATAGACAGCCGCCGCGGCTCCGGACGGCGCCAGCGCCAGATCGGCAATATACGTCTGATTCTGCTGAAGCTCCTGCAGCCATGACGCGTCCCTTTTCTCCCAGGTACCGCCTCCGTCCGAAGAGACGGACAGCCCGCTGTTCTGACCCAAAATCGCCAGGCCGCCGCCGTCCAGCGCCTGCATGGCAGTCTGATAATCCTGATCCCCGCCTTCGGGCAGGCTCATATCTTCCTCCAGGTACCGCCCCATGCTTTTCTGACCATCCGTACCTCCGCTTTCTCCATTCTGGTCTGTATCTCCGCCCTGTGAGCCGCAGCCTCCCAGCAGCGCCGCCGCCAGCAGCAGCCATATCCACGTTCTTTTCATGTTTTCCTCCTGTCCATATATGATTTCTTCCTGATTCTGATATGATCTTACCAGTGCTTTCTCTAAATAATCTCTAAGAAATTGACACCCGGAATTTTACCATGCTATAATGCGGGCAGCAAGGCGGTCTTTGGACCGTACAAAGATTTGAAGGTGACATTATGAGACTTCTGTTGGTGGAAGATGACGAAAAACTGAATCAATCCCTGGCCTTTCAGTTGGAAAAGGAGGGGTTTCAGGTAGACTCCTGCATGGACGGAGAAGAAGCGCTGTACTACGCAGAGCAGGACATCCATGATCTGATCCTCTTGGACCGCATGCTTCCGCGCATCAGCGGCATGGAGGTACTCCGCCGGATACGGCGCTCCCGCCGTCAGGTCCCTGTCATCCTGATCACTGCCCTGGGCGAATTGGACGACAAAGTTACCGGGCTGGATTCCGGCGCGGACGACTATCTGGTCAAACCTTTTGCCTTTGAAGAACTGATGGCCCGGATCCGCTGCATTACCCGGCGTCCCCGGAAAATGGCCTTTGGCGAGGCAGTCTCCTGCGGAGATCTGTCTTATGATGTTTCCGAGAACCGGCTGAACGGCCCGCAGGGAAACTGCAGTCTGTCCAAACGGGAAGGCATGCTGCTGGAGACGTTCCTGCGAAATCCATCCCAGACCCTTTCCCGCCCCCAGCTGCTCACAAAGGTGTGGGGACCGGACAGCGACGTGGAAGACGGCAATCTGGACAATTACATTCATTTTCTGCGCCGCAGGCTGCAGGCCGTGGGCAGTTCCCTGAAAATCCAGACGGTACGGGGCGTAGGATACCGCCTCCAGCAGCCGTAAACCACATACTTACTTTCAAAGGGAGGTTTCCATGTTCCGGAAAGTCCATATCCGCCTGTCCCTTCTTTGCGCCGGGATCACGGTTTTTATCCTTCTTGCCATGTCCTTCGGCTATCTGTATATTTCAGAGCAGGGGCTTCGCAGCAACCATTTTATCTCTTTTCAGAACGATATGAATACCGTGCTCTCCAATCTGGAACAGCAGACAGAGATTACCTACGAGTGGCTGACCCGGATTGAGGACGGCGGAAAATACCAGATCCGTATCCTGGACAACGGCGTTCCCCTTCATTTCAGCCTGTCGGACTCCGAAGAGGAACGACTGCTTTTTGAACGGGCATGGGAGATCTGTACAGAAGATTATCCGCTGGCAGAAGCAGCCGAATCCTATGGCGTCCGCCATGTGGAATTTTCCTTTTCGTCCAATCAGAACAGGCGGAATGATTACTATGCCTGTGCCGCCCTGTCCGACCGGCACGGCGCCGAACTCCAGATCCTGATCCTTTCTTCTCTGGCTCCTCTGGAACAGCAGATCCAGAACCAGCGTATCCTGTTCCTCCTGCTGGATGTATTAGCCGTCGCCGCATTGTCTCTTTTTTCCTGGTATTTTACAAAACGGCTTTTAATGCCATTGGAAGAAAGCCGCATACGGCAGGAACAGTTCGTCGCTTCTGCCTCCCACGAGCTGCGTACTCCTCTGGCTGCCATACTGTCCTGCGCGTCCGCGTCGGAGCATGCTCTTGGAGAAGACCGACGTCAGTTTCTGAACGCGATCCAGTCTGAAGGAAAACGCATGTCCCGGCTGATCGACGACATGCTCCTGCTGGCGAAAGCAGATCAGCAGAACTGGAACATCCGGAAAAAGGAGACGGAAACAGATACCCTTCTCCTGGACGTCTATGAAGCCTATGAACCTCTGGCCCGGGAAAAATCCATCCGGCTTTCCATCCAGCTTCCGGAGACGGCTCTTCCCCCCTGTCTCTGCGATCCGGAACGGATCCGGCAGATCCTGGGTATCCTGATCCACAATGCGGTCAGCTACACTCCTTCCGGCGGGCAGATCCGGCTTATCCTCTCCGGAGACGGACATCATACACGCTTTGCCGTAACAGACAGCGGCATCGGGATACCCGATGCCGAGAAAAAACGGATTTTTGAACGGTTTTACCGTGCGGATCAGTCCCGCAGCGAGAAAGGTCACTTTGGACTGGGACTCTCCATTGCCGCCCAGATCCTGAAAGCCCACGGCGGCAGACTCACAGTGGAGGATACGCCGGGCGGAGGAAGTACTTTTACTCTGATTTTATAAATCGCTTTTACTGTATCAGCCCCATATTTCTCGCCCAGATGTTGTAAGCCTGCACACAGTCCTCCACCGGTACCACGCAGAGCAGCACAAACAATACCGCGCCGGTCATGATACAGATCTTCGCCACAGGAAAAACCTTCCACTGGCGCAGGATCAGAGCCGCATACACGACCGTCATCCAGATCATGAACGTCTGCGGCAAAATCCGGTTCACGGTCAGTCCATACACGTCTATATACATTGCCAGCTTGCTCATGGCCGTGGCAATAAGCAGCAGCGTCAGTACCGACAATATCATATTCAGAATGCACAGCCCCTTGTTCTCTTTCATCCGGTGCTCCGAAAAAAGCGACGCGCACAGGAGAAAGAACAAATTGAAGAATGAGATCGCGCACAGTTCGAAAAATCCCCTTCTCGCATATTCCGCGTACGTAAAGCCTTCCGGCCGGATCCCTGCGAACGCCGAAAATAAATATTCCGCCTGAAGCCAGATAAAGATCACATAGACCAGACACAAAATCCCCAGCGCCGTATAAAATGCCGCATCCGGAAGCAGCCTCGCTTTCTCTCCGGCCGCCATTACCTTTTCGCGGTCAATCCGGTCCGTATAACGGCCCTTGATACTGCCGTAAACCAGTCCGAACAGATACGCTGATACAGGAAGGGAAAACAAGATCCGTATCAGAGTCACCAGAAAATGTTCTGACAGATAAATCCCCAAATTGCCGAGTATCGCTTCGAATCTGGCGTCCGCGCTGGACAAAAGCGGCAGAACAATCATCAGTACCGGAATAACCAGAAGCAGTCCGCAGCCGATGCCGGCCGCATACCGCAGTCGGCTCCCGGTTCCGGCTGCCCCCGCTTTTTCCTCCGGAACCTCTCCTTTTATTTCTCCCGTACCGGTACCAGATCTCCCGCCTTCCAGCAGAACCCGCAGCTGACAGCCAAAATTGGAAAACGGCACGAAGACGCCTGCATTCCACAGATCAAAGAATATCCAGGAAGAAGTCTTTCCCTCTTCCAGAAGTCTGCCCGATGCCGTCAGTGTCCAATAGGCCGCCGCCGCAATCAGAGCTAACACCTGCAGTCCCGGCATGATGCTCCAGAATGCTCCCGGCACGCCGATCCCCACAACCACGCACGCCCAAAACACGCTCTCCGTAGTCAGTTTTTTTCCCTTTTCCAGATTATACGCCAGCACCGCCGCCACATAGAAAACAGTAAATACGGCCAGATTTCTTCCAAAATATCCCGCGGAAAAGGTATAGATAAATCCATATCCGAGCAGCAGATAAATCAGCGCAAAGATACGGTCTTTGTTGTCCGTATTCATGATTCCGCTCCCCCTTTCTCCTCCTCGTCCGGCACATACTCCAACAGATCTCCCGGCTGACAGTTAAGCGCCCTGCAGATGGCGTCCAGCGTGGTCAGACGCACGGCTTTCGCCTTATTATTCTTCAGTATGGACAGATTCGCCAGCGTAATATCCACTTCTTTTGCCAGCTCCGTCAGTCCGATCTTCCTCTTTGCCATCATGACATCCAGATTGATGATAATCGCCATATTCTATCCCGCCCCTTCCGTCAGATCGTCAGATCATTTTCCAGTTTATAAGTCACCGCCCGGTCGAAGACCTGAGCCAACACCTTGCTGAACAAACCTGCCACAATAAAAACCAGGACAATGACCAGCACCGCCGGCGTCAGATACAGGCAGGCTCTCCCCACGCTCACCAGGACAATCAGAAAGCTGTAAGTCCCCATCCGGTTCAGACTCTCCACATTCTCCCTCACAAAACAGTCATCCGCCAGGACGCTGGCAAAAATCTTCCTGAGCTCCCGGATAATCAGCACCGCCAGCAGACCGGATACGGCAAATAACAGCACCATCTGTCCGTAATACTGCCCAAAGCGAGGATTAATCGTCCCATAAAAACGGATGCTGAACGGCAGGGTCAGAGTTACTAAAATTCCTCCCACAAACATGACGTCCAGCATCCACTTGGTAAATATCGTCAATCGGTCTTTCATCGCATCCTCCTCATAATCCGGCACGGCTTCCATGTTTTTCCGTGCTCCTTTTGAAGACAGAATAGCATCGTGTTAACCGATTGTCAATATATTTTTATTGAATTACGATAAATTTTTATCGTCTTTAATTTTGATATACTTTTTTATAGACCGTACAGGTCACAGTTCCGTCCGTGTTCATTTCCGCCAGTTCGACCGTAAGGGCAGCATGCTCGTCAGATTCCTCATACTGGAAGGAATAAGCTGAGCCATCCTGGAAATCATCGGGAAAGAATTGTATCGAATTTACATATCCATCCTCCACTTTCTGTTCAAAAAGAAAAGCCCCATCCTTTTCTTCCGCAGTCTGGCAGTCCTGGACCTTCATGCCCATCTTCTCCAAAACAGAATGGATGTCTTCCTCCCCTCCATTTAAAGATTCCAAAAATGTCAGGTAATCGGATGCCGCTCCGGCGTTGGTAATAAAATCCGCGGCTCCCTGGTCTGTTCCTTCTTCCTCCTCAGCCGCCCCGCCGCCTTCCTGCACTTTTTCCATTTCCTCTATATACTGCGCGGCTTTGTCCGGATCTGCTTTTTCTTCCGGTATGGGAAGCCGGAAAAGCAGATTGGTGCCTTCATACTCCGGATTCGGCGCAATCACACCGCTCTGTTCATCATAATCATATGCGTCTTTTTCATACAATGTTTTATCCAGCACACACAGATATATCTCTCTGTCCGCAAAACAGGCAATACTGTCGCAGTCAATCATGCGGTATACGACGCCGTCAGTCTCAATCTCCGCGTATCCCCCGTCCATGGCGGCAATATTATATCTCCAGGGTTCCAGGCCCTGAATCAGAGGAGAGATGAAATACCCTTCGCCGCTGTCCCAAAATTCTTCTTTTGTCAGCGGACTGCCGTCCAGAGCAGAGATTCCCATTACCGCGTAGAAATGATCCTTTTCGATGGTGTTCCCTTCCTCATCCAAAGAAAGCAGATTCTCTCCTTCTGTCATGCCCAGTAATGTAAACGCATACTCTTTTCCATTCTGCGTCTCATTAACCGCTATGGCCCCTTCTCCCAGAAACAGATCCGCCACTTCCTCATATCCCATCTCTTCCGCGGCCTCGTCCGGCGTAAGGAACCGCATGGCAGCGTGAACTGTTACGGCAGACAATGCTCCTATACACACGATAGCTGCTGCTGCCGCTTTATAAGATCTCTTTTTCTTCATATCTGTGTCCTCCTTCCATTCCTGCATGATTCTCTGATGCAGGCGATCATCCGGCATTTCTTCCGTATGGAGACAGCCCTTCAATAAAACGTCCAATTCATACGGTTTCTTATCTGACTTCATATCCGTGCTCCTCCATTCTTTCTCTCAATATTTTTCTGGCTTTATACAGCCTGCTCTCCACTGTGCCGCTGGGAATCTTCAGGATATCCGCGATCTCAGCCGCTGTCAGATCCATGGCATAATGCAGCACCACTACAATCCGATAGCGCTCTTTCAATGCCGACACTTCCTGACTTAGTATCTTTGCGATCTCCTGATCCTCCGCCACCTGTTCCGGCAGCGGCTGTCTGCTCACAAAGTACACACTTTCCAACTGCTCATCTGCGTCTGCCTGAGGCGCGATGCGCTGCCTTCTGGCATATTTTCTTTTCTTCGCCTTCCACTGAAGAACCGCTTTTCCGATCAGCCAGCTCTTTGGATTTCTCCGAAAATCAATGGCGTCTTTCTGCTCCATCGCCGCCAGCCACGTATCCTGAAACAGTTCATCCGCTTCATCCCGGCTTCCTGTCAGCCGCAGGCAGACGGCATAGATATCCTTTTCATAGCGGATCAATAAAGATTCAAATTCATCCCTTGTCACTGTGTTCTCTCCTTCGTCCATGAACTTACAGGCCCTGTACTTCTATATAGCCCCGGGGATACGAATTCTTCATTTTATGTGCAAAATTTGCGTACAAAATCCAAAAGGGAACCTCTTGTCCCTGTTCTCCCTCAGTGTTACAATAAATCTGCAACGTTGTATTATTCTATCATCATACAGGAGGTATTACTATGAGAAAAAACTTCGGGGCAAAACCCTATACTTATCCGCAGCCGGTATTGATCATCGCCACCTATGATGAAAACGGCGCGCCGGACGCCATGAACGCCGCCTGGGGCGGTATCAGCGACGACACACAGATCTCCATGTGCCTGAGCGCCGGACATAAAACAGTGAAAAATATCCAGGCCCGCAAAGCCTTTACCGTCAGCATGGCAGACGCGGCCCACGTGGCTGCCTGTGATTATGTCGGCATCGTCTCCGGAAATAAAGTACCTGATAAATTCGAGAAAGCCGGATTCCATGCCACAAAATCCGAATTTGTGGACGCTCCGTTGATCGACGAGCTTCCTATGGCTCTGGAATGCACACTGGTCAGCTATGATCCTGAAACCTGCCGTCTGGTAGGCGAGATCGTCAACGTCAGCGCGGACGAGCGCATCCTCGATGAAAATGGCAAGATCGACCCCGCCAAGCTGGAACCGATCACCTTCGATCCGGTCAACAATGTGTATCTGAAACTGGGTGAGAAAGTGGGAAATGCATTTAAGGATGGAATGCAGCTGAAATAGGCAGACAAATTGAACCCATTATTTAGAGAATAAGATAACTAAGATATATATAGCAATATGTTATACTAAATGCAGGAAAGCCAAAACGCATAAAAGGCGGTCTACCCTCCGTTTTTCGGAGGGGCTAACCCTCCAGGTTTGTATCCTTTAGATTCGCACTAGTGAACGGCTGCCTCACACGAGGTAAAGTTATTAGTTTTCAGGTAGGCCGTGTATGTTTGGCTTTCCTTTTTCTATTATCAATATATCATATATAAAAGTAAGGTACAAGAAAAAAATTTTTCTTTCCACTGTTTCACATCTCGTTCTACTAATATAGAAACACATTCAAAGACTGATCCAGCTGCGCGCTGATCTCCTCCGCTGTACTTCTCAGGTCATTCATGTCCTGCCAGCCAAGCCAGGTCTCGCTCTCCTGCCACCCGGAAAAGTATTGCTCCGCAGCATTTTCATAGTCTTCTTCTGATATAGCGTTCCCTGAAGCGTCCGTACAGGTCACACTGGGCGTTTCTCCATTATATATGGTTGTACGGCAGGCAATGGGGGATGTCAGGATCTTTCCATCCTGCAGCGTAAGAGAACGAACGTTTTCATAATACTCCGCCGCTCCATTTCTCGTCATATCGTAAACCGCATAATAAAACGCTCCCTGTTCATTCATATATGTTTTCAGCAGACTGGCAGTATTGGTGGGCGCCTCCGATCCTCCCATGGAACCGGTCATAAGATCCGGCTGGGAGTCGCCCTCCACAAAATCAGTCTCACACTCTGCTAATCCGTCATAGTTCTCATTGATCTCATAAAATCTGCTGTAGGTATACATACCGGTTCCGCCCATGTTGGAGACGACCACCTCATATCTGCCGTTGTGGTCCAGATCCGCAACCGCGTACTGATAAAGATCGTCGGCATAGTCCAGTTCCCCTGCCCACATATCCCTGTTTTCCGCAATCACCTTCATCTGACTGTCTGTACTCCTCTGCCCATTCATAGATGCAAAGTAATCCCAATAGTCCTCCCTCGCATCCATAATTGCTGTCACACTGTCCGTCAGGTGATTTTTTAGCAGGTATTCTGTGAGCAGCTGATCCTCCTCGAATCCCTGTTTGTTTTCCAACTGGAAATATATCCGGGCAAGCTGATACCCTTCGCCTGACATAGTCTCATACTCGCAGATCGTGATCACATCATCCAGTCCATCCTCATTATAGTCTCTAAATGCCACCGCAGACACTGCCAGAAACAGATCTGAATTGGTATGTTCTTCATTCCATCCGGGGAATTCGTACAATACCTGCCCATCCTTCATGAGACAGAATCTCACATCCGGATTCATGCCGTCCGCTGCAAAAGAACTGTTTTCCGGGGCATAGGCTGCAAATGTCACGCTGCCCCATTCTCCCAGATCTACCTGAAACGTCTGATCCTTTATGAGCGTACCAGAGATATCCGAAATACCGTCCTCTGACGCCGGCATATCCGCAGCCTCCGCTTCTGTTTCCGGGTCTCCCGCTTCCGAAATATCCTCTGAGATATCTTCCGCCATATCAGTTTCTGTTTCGTTTTGGGTGCCGCTGCCGCATCCCGTCATCCCGATCAATAACGCAAACAGAACCGCGGACAGTAATTCTTTTCTCCTCATGACAGATATCCTCCCATTTCATCTGTAATCTGTGTCTTTCCATTATACACTACATTTCGGCATTTTTACATAAAAAGAAACCCTCGAGCGAACTCGGGGGTTTCTGTATTTTGCCTTTCAGGCACTTATCTCATTGCTTACGCGCAAATTACTCGATAACGGTAGCAACACGTCCGGAACCAACGGTTCTTCCGCCCTCACGGATAGCGAAGGTAAGACCCTGCTCCATAGCGATCGGGTGGATCAGCTCGATGGTCATCTCAACGTTGTCACCCGGCATGCACATCTCAGTTCCTTCCGGAAGAGTGATAACACCGGTAACGTCAGTGGTTCTGAAGTAGAACTGCGGTCTGTAGTTGTTGAAGAACGGCGTATGACGGCCACCCTCGTCCTTGGTCAGAACGTATACCTGAGCGGTAAATTTGGTGTGGCAGGTAACGCTGCCCGGTTTTGCAAGAACCTGTCCACGAACGATCTCGGTTCTCTGAATACCACGAAGCAGTGCTCCGATGTTGTCTCCAGCCTGAGCCTCGTCCAGAAGTTTACGGAACATCTCGATACCGGTAACAACAGTTTTCTTCTTATCCTCTTTTACGCCAACGATCTCAACTTCGTCGTTCAGGTGCAGCACACCACGCTCTACTCTACCAGTAGCAACGGTACCACGTCCGGTAATGGTGAATACGTCCTCAACCGGCATCAGGAACGGTTTGTCGGTATCACGCTGCGGATCCGGGATATACTCGTCTACAGTGTCCATAAGCTCCATGATCTTGTCTCCCCATGGGCCGTCCGGATCTTCCAGAGCTTTCAGAGCGGAACCTTTGATGATCGGGCATCCTTCGAAGCCGTACTCCTCAAGCTGCTCGGTAACTTCCATCTCAACCAGCTCGATCAGCTCTTCGTCGTCTACCATATCGCATTTGTTCAGGAATACAACGATGTACGGAACACCTACCTGACGGGACAGAAGGATGTGCTCTTTGGTCTGAGCCATCACACCGTCGGTAGCTGCTACTACCAGGATAGCGCCGTCCATCTGTGCAGCACCGGTGATCATGTTCTTTACATAGTCAGCATGACCTGGGCAGTCAACGTGTGCGTAATGTCTCTTTGCGGTCTCATACTCAACGTGAGCAGTAGAGATGGTGATACCACGCTCTCTCTCTTCCGGAGCTTTATCGATGTTCTCGAAATCAGTAGCGGTGTTACCCGGAACTCTTGCAGCCAGCACTTTGGTGATTGCTGCGGTCAGAGTGGTTTTACCATGGTCTACGTGACCGATGGTACCAATATTACAATGTGGTTTAGTTCTCTCGAACTTAGCTTTTGCCATTTTGATTTCCTCCTTAACAGATAAACTTCTAAGTTTTCTTACGCAATCAGCTAATTTTGATTATATTTCAAATAGACTTGTTTTGCAAGCCCATTTGCATTTTATTTTGCTTTTGCAGCCAGAACTTTTTCCTGTACGCTCTTCGGTACCTGTTCATATCTCTCAAAGAACATAGAATAGTTACCACGGCCCTGGGTTCTGGAACGAAGATCGGTTGCATAACCGAACATCTCTGCCAGCGGCACATAACCTTTGATCATCTTACCGCCGCCGATATCTTCCATACCTTCGATATGACCACGGCGGGAGTTGATGTCACCGATAACGTCTCCCATGTAATCTTCCGGAGTCGTTACCTCTACCTTCATGATCGGCTCCAGCAGAACCGGTCCGCCTTTCTGCATAGCTTCCTTGAATGCCAGAGATCCGGCGATATGGAATGCCATCTCAGAAGAGTCGACCTCATGGTAAGATCCATCGAATACAGTTGCATGGATACCCAGTACCGGGAAACCTCCCAGAATACCGGATTTTGCCGCCTCTTCGATACCTTCGCCGACAGCCGGGATGTATTCCTTCGGAATCGCACCGCCTACGACAGTAGAATCGAATTTGAACAGCTCTTCTCCATTGGGATCCATCGGTTCAAAGTGTACTTTACAGTGACCATACTGTCCACGTCCGCCGGACTGCTTCGCATACTTAGAATCTACATCTACGGCTTTGGTGATGGTCTCTTTGTAAGCAACCTGCGGAGCACCTACGTTTGCCTCTACTTTGAACTCGCGAAGCAGACGGTCTACGATAATCTCCAGATGAAGCTCTCCCATACCGGCGATGATGGTCTGTCCCGTTTCCTGATCCGTATGCGCACGGAAAGTCGGGTCTTCCTCTGCCAGTTTTGCGAGAGACTCGCCCAGTTTGCCCTGTCCGGCTTTGGTCTTCGGCTCGATAGCCAGCTCGATAACCGGTTCCGGGAATTCCATGGACTCCAGGATTACCGGATGCTGCTCATCACAGATGGTATCACCGGTGGTGGTTACTTTGAATCCAACCGCAGCAGCGATATCACCGGAATATACTTTGTCCAGCTCCTGTCTCTTGTTTGCGTGCATCTGAAGGATACGGCCCACGCGCTCCTTCTTGTCTTTGGTTGAGTTATATACATAAGAACCAGAATTCATGGTTCCGGAGTATACACGGAAGAATGCGAGCTTACCTACAAACGGGTCTGCCATGATCTTGAATGCCAGAGCGGAGAACGGTTCTTCATCGGAAGAATGTCTCTCAACCTCATTTCCGTCCATATCCACACCTTTGATCGGCGGAATATCGAGCGGAGACGGCATGTACTCGATCACTGCATCCAGCATCTTCTGTACACCTTTGTTTCTGTATGCGCTTCCGCAGCATACCGGAACTGCCGTACACTCGCAGGTAGCTTTTCTCAGCACAGCCTTCAGTGCGTCTACGCTGGGTTCTTCACCTTCCAGATATTCCATCATCAGGTCATCGTCCAGCTCGCAGATCTTTTCGATCAGCTCAGTGTGATACAGTTCAGCGTCGTCTTTCATATCGTCCGGAATATCTACGATAGAAATATCTTCGCCCTTGTCATCATTGTAAATATACGCTTTCATCTCGAACAGGTCGATGATTCCTTTGAACTCATCTTCCTTTCCGATCGGAAGCTGAATGCAGATAGCGTTCTTACCCAGACGGGTTCTGATCTGATCTACTGCATTATAGAAATTCGCGCCCAGGATATCCATCTTGTTGATGAATGCCATACGCGGTACATTGTAGGTATCAGCCTGACGCCATACGTTTTCAGACTGAGGCTCTACGCCACCCTTTGCGCAAAATACGCCTACAGCGCCGTCCAGCACACGAAGGGAACGCTCCACCTCTACGGTGAAGTCCACATGGCCCGGGGTATCAATGATATTGATACGGTGCTCAAGAGCACCCGGCTTCGGCTTGCAGTTCTCCTGCAGCGTCCAGTGACAGGTGGTAGCTGCGGAAGTGATGGTGATACCTCTCTCCTGCTCCTGCTCCATCCAGTCCATGGTAGCAGTACCTTCGTGGGTATCGCCGATCTTATAGTTAACACCAGTATAATACAGAATACGCTCGGTCAATGTGGTCTTACCCGCATCGATATGAGCCATAATTCCGATATTCCTGGTTCTCTCCAACGGATATTCTCTTCCAGCCAATGGATTTTCCTCCTTATACGAGTCGCCAAACGAGACGCACGCTTATTAGAATCTGTAATGAGCGAATGCCTTGTTTGCCTCTGCCATTTTGTGCATGTCTTCTTTTCTCTTCACGGCTGCTCCGGTGTTGTTGGCTGCATCCATGATCTCGTTTGCCAGCCTTTCCTCCATGGTTTTCTCGCCTCTCTTGCGGGAGAACATGGTCAGCCAGCGAAGCGCCAACGCCTGACGGCGGTCAGCTCTGACTTCGATCGGCACCTGATAGGTAGCTCCACCGATACGTCTAGCTTTTACTTCGAGAACCGGCATAATGTTGTTCATAGCCTCTTCAAATACTTCCAGAGCCGGCTTCTCGGTCTTTGCTTCTACTCTGGCGAATGCTCCGTATACGATCTTCTGAGCTACGCCTTTCTTACCATCCAGCATGATATTGTTGATCAGCTTGGTAACCACTTTATTGTTGTACAGCGGATCCGCCAGTACGTCTCTCTTCTGAGTATGTCCTTTACGTGGCACGGTACTTCCCTCCTTAATACGTGTTTTACCGGATCTCTTCCGGTAAGATTCACTTGTTAAATCATCGGTACTCACATGTGTCGTTCTACGTGTGTTCATGCCCGGTAATTCTTCTATATCAAACCCGCAGTCATAGGTTCGTTCGGATGAACCCCCGGCACAAGGCGGCACTCACGTGCTGCCAACCATCATAGTTCTGTTTGTGATACTTCTTATTTTGCTCGAAAATTATTTCTTAGCGTCTTTCGGTCTCTTAGCGCCGTATTTGGAACGCGCCTGACGTCTCTTAGCAACGCCTGCGGTATCCAGCGTACCACGTACGATGTGATATCTGGTACCTGGTAAGTCTTTTACCCTTCCTCCACGGATCAGCACAACGCTGTGCTCCTGAAGGTTGTGTCCCTCACCCGGGATATAGCTGGTAACTTCGATACCATTGGAAAGACGTACTCTGGCGATCTTTCTCAGAGCTGAGTTCGGCTTCTTCGGAGTCGCGGTCTTCACTGCGGTGCAAACGCCGCGCTTCTGCGGTGCGGAAGCATCGGTCGGTCTTTTCTTCAGAGAGTTAAATCCTTTCTGGAGAGCCGGTGCAGTAGACTTCTTTACAGATGTCTGTCTTCCTTTTCTTACTAACTGGTTGAATGTTGGCATTCCTTTCACCTCCTGCATATTTTGGTGGCAGGTCTATCCTGCGAATATGACTGCTGTGATTTCAGACTCGCTGAAATACATGCGCCTAAATACGCATGCTAGATTATTATATAAAAGCCAAATTTTCTTGTCAAGCGGTTTTTTGCTGATTTTCTCATGTTTTCCGCATGTTTTTCTCCCCAATCAGATGTACCCGTGGTATAATTGCCCAGGAAGCTGCAAGCTGTACAGGGGGAAGCGCATGATGAAAAAAAGAAATACCGGAGAAATCTTCAAAAAATTATATAAGCTGCTGGACCGAAGACAAAAACTTCTTTTCGGAGTTATATTTATTATCATGGCCGCCTCTGCAGGACTGACACAGTTGACACCAAAGGCAGTAGGATGGCTGACCGACGACCTGCTGGCACAGAATCATGTATATTTTGTCCGCCTGATTCCCGTCCTTTTATTTATCCTGGCAGTGAATGTAACCAACGAACTGATCAAGATCCTTCGCCGTCTGATGGTAGAAGATACCGCGACCCGTACAGAGAAAAAGGCAAGAAGCATCGTAATCTACTCTCTTTTAAGAGCGCCTCTTTCCTATTTTAAAGAACATATGACAGGAAATATTCACGGCAGACTGAACCGATGTCTGGAAGGTACCGTGAAACTGGAAAAACTGCTTTTTATGGATTTCGTCCCGGCCATTTTTAACAGCATTGCCGCCGTCCTTGTGATCTTTACGACTCTGCCGGTGATCCTGGCATTGCCCATGCTCCTGGTCATTCCTATCGGGATCGCCATTGTTTTGCGTCAGATCCATACGCAGCGGGGTATCCGCGTCGATCTGCTAGAGAACAAATCTTCTATGGACGGTTCCATCGTGGAGCTGTTAAACGGCATCGAAGTCATCCGGATTACCGATAGCGTCAATCTGGAGACCGGACGTTTTAATGAAAAATCCGAGATTCTGAGACACAAAGAAATGCGCCACCACACGCAGATGGCAAAATATGACTGCTTAAAGTTCATCAATGAAGCAGTTTTTACGGTTCTCATGATCGGCGTATCCACTTATCTGGCCTCTGTACATGTTATCACCGTCGGCAGTGTGCTGACCGCATATTTGTGTTTCGCCCAGCTAATCGGTCCTCTTCAGGAATTGCACCGTATTCTGGACGAGCTGTCCGAATGTCTGGTACTGGCGGAAGATTTCTTCCGTATGGCGGAACTTCCGGCTGATTTTTCCTATTCCACACTTCCTGACAACTCCGCGGAAACAGCCGGTTCCAAAGATATCATACAGGTCAGCCATTTTTCCTTTCACTATAAGGGTGGAAAAGAAGTGTTGAATGACATCAGCCTGAAAATCCCCTGCGGAACCTTCTGGGGCATAGCCGGACCAAGCGGATGCGGAAAGTCCTCATTTATCAAAGCTATTTGCCGATTGGAACAGGGGGACGGCGATATCCGTATCGACGGAAGAGATATCCGTTCTCTGTCCCGGGAAGAATTATCCTCGCTCATTGCTCTGGTTCCTCAGAATCCATTTCTGATCGCAGGCACTATATACGAAAATATCTGCTATGGATTGAATCGGGAAGTTTCCTGTTCCGAAGTGGAAGAAGCCGCAAAAAAAGCCTATATTTATGATTTCATCACAGGACTTTCAGATGGTTTCAGGACTCAGATCTCCGAAGGCGGAACCAATCTGTCCGGAGGACAAAAACAGCGTATTGCCATCGCCAGAATATTTCTGCGCAATCCGCGCATCCTGATTCTCGATGAGGCCACATCCGCTCTGGACAATACCTCTGAAAAACATATCCAGGTCGAGATCGAGCGAATGAAAAACGAGCATGGCACTACCGTTCTCTCTATCGCCCACCGATTGACCACTCTGAAGAACTGTGATCAGATCATTGTCCTGGACCAGGGGAAAATCGTGCAAACCGGCCGCTATGACCAGCTGGTTAAGACGGCTGGTATTTTCAGCGATATGTACCATGGCAGGCTTAAATAAACAGGACGTCCTATTTCTTATATTTTTCTTAAGTTTCTGGACATTCGGGAAATTTGGTGCTATGATAAGCCAAATTTAGGGAAAGGATCGTATATTTATGCTGAAAACATTTTTAAGAGCGCTTTTGAAGCCTTTTTCCTTCCTTCCGGCGATTATGATGATGTATCTGATCTTTTCTTTTTCTGCCCAGGACGGCACCACATCCGGGAATCTGAGTTATAAAGTCAGTGAGATCATCGTAGAATCTGCAGACGAAGCCTTCGATCTTAACTGGTCTGATCAGCAGATAAACTATTACATAGAGAAGATCCATCACCCGGTCCGTAAGCTGGCTCATATGACTGAATATTTTCTGTTGGCTGTCTCCGTTTCTTTTCCGCTTTATGTGTACGGGGTCCGGGGGCTGTGGCTGCCGATCCTGGCCGGCGGTTTCTGCGTCGCGTTCGCGGCGCTGGATGAATACCACCAATCCTTTGTAGCCGGGCGCGGCCCTTCCAAGCGGGATGTTGCCATCGACAGCATCGGCGTCCTGGCCGGAGTATTGATGGTGCAGTTTGTCTGTTTCATAGGAAGGATGACCATCTTCCGGCCGCTGGCTAAACGAAAGAAAAGAGAGAGAAAGACGGCATGACACGCTTAAAGGGGATGCGCTTAATGTGAGCACGTCCCCTTTTCTGTTAGTCTTTTATAATTTTACATCTTTTCCTGAACAAATTTCTACAGACTCTCCATCTTTCCATATCCAGACACTCTGCGCTGACGGATTATACACATATCTGCCATCTGCGGAAACTACCAGGCTTCTCACGGCCGTGATATACTCTTTAATCTGGATATTGGTGACATACCAGACGTCCCCCTGTCCCGACAATTTTTCACAGACTGCCTCAAATTTCCCCCAGGTTTGTTCCCTGTCAAATTCAAAACTGTGTCCCCATATATAAAACAGAAGATTCCTTTCATATTCAAAAGGAGCCAGAAAATGTTGGATCATTTCTTCTGTCACCTCATTATGATGACAGGTGGGATTCCACATTAAGAAGTCATCCGGCCATCCAAAAGAATGAGTTGATACGACTGTTCTGGCATATTCCAACCCCGAATTTTTTAGAATGTCAGAAATATGGCCGGAGGTCTCTCCAAATGGATAAGAAAATCCTCTTACAATTTTTCCGTTCCACTGTTCCAGCATCTTTCTGTCTTCCCAAATCTCCGCCGTGATCTCTGCTGCTGATTTCTGTAAAAGATAAGGATGCGAAACTGTATGACCTGCTATTTCCATCCCGTCATACAACTCCGGTATCTCTTCTTTTGTGACATAACCGTCCGTTCCCACAGTTCCCGAATTCAGATGAAAAGTTCCCTTAAGTCCATATTCTTTTAACATACAGATCAGGCGCCGATCAAAAATCTGTCCATCATCATAACTAAACGTCAGTGCTTTCTTCTTGCCTTCCGGAAACGCTACATCCATTCTGTATCTGCTCCTTCCCAGGCAGCATATATAATTTGCCGGAATTTTCTCCGGAAAGTATAATCCGCCCCTTCAGAAATCTGTTGAAAGTAAACGCATGCCAATCCTCTCGAAGGACATACGAAAAAATCATTGCCCAAAAGGCCATCCCAGCCATATTCCCCTAAGGCACCTATTCCTCCTGTAGGCGGAACTTCTTCCAGATGACGCAGAAGGCTTCCATAATTATATCCTTCCATACCGTCAAAGTAAATGGATGCCTTCTGTCTTTTATCAAGAGCAGGTAATTCCATAGCTCTCACGCTGGCTTCACTTAAGATTCTCCGGCCTCGATAGCATCCCCGATTCAAAAGCATTTGTACCAGATGACAATAATCCTCCATCGTCGCATACAATCCACTTCCCGCTGCCAAAAAAGGCGGCTGTTTCCAAGGTTCCCGCAAAAAAAGTTCCTTCATTCGTTTCTCACTTATTGGATGCAGTTGACCATTACTCCGAGTATAGATACAAGCCAGATGCTTCACATCTTGTTCCGTGATTTTGAAACCCGTATGCTTCATTTCAAGAGGTTCAAATAGTTCCTCTCTGAAAAAATCATCTAAATCTTTCCCACTTACGGTCTCAATGACTGCTCCCAGAATATCTGCGGAAATACCGTAATGCCACTCTGTTCCTGGCTGAAACAGTAAAGGTGTCTCCGCTATTGCACGAAGAATTTCTTCTTTTTTTACTGCTCCACCCCGATCATACCTCTCTGTCAATACAGAAATCTTTTTTCCCATGATCTCTCCGGAATATGTGCCGTCACCAGGATAAGCCAATCCGGAAACCATATCTGCCAGATCCCTCAGCTGCACTTCTCTTTCCAGAGGCACACACATCTTTCCATTCCAAACCTTCTGTTCCCGAAAACATGGGAGAAAATCACTGACCGGCTGACTTAATGTTAACTTTCCTCGTTCTACCAAAAGATATAAGGCGCAGGCCGTGACAGGCTTCGTCATAGAAAACAAACGGTAAATTGTATTTTCATCATAATCACCCAGATATTCTGTCTGCACAGTTCCCTCTTTCGAGAGAACTGTACAAGCGGCATCTTTCAATTTCCCTTCGACCAAATATTCCTGAAACAATTCTTGTATGTACTTCAAATGCTCATTTCTCATCCTGGCGCTCCATCTCCAGTTTCCAAACTTTGTCTCCCGTCAGCGCGCAGCTCTGTGGATCGGGTTGATGAAAACCAATATAAAATCTAAAATGCTTTCCATCCTCAAACCGCCGGCCATTCTCATCAACAACGGTGAAATCTCTCGCCTCTATCGGCATTTCCAATGTTTTCTCCTGACCCGGTTCTGTAAAAATTCTTTGAAATCCACAAAGGTGATAATTTTCCTCCGCATAAGGAGAGTCCAGGTTTTTAATGTAGATCTGAAGAACCTCATCTGTGGCTGTGTCTCCGACATTTTTTACAGTTGTGCGTATACACAGCCCATCCGCTCCATATACTGCCTCAGCCGCACTTACGGAAACTTTCCCATATGTCAGTCCATAGCCAAATGGATAAAGCGCTTCCTCCTGCCTCATATAACGATAAGTTCGATTCTTCATGGAATAATCCTCAAAATCTGGAAGAGAATCCAGGCTCCGATAAAAAGTTATAGGCAGCTTGCCTGAAGGAGATTTTTTCCCAAATAATATGTCGGCCACACTTTTTCCTCCTTGTGCGCCGGGATACCAAAGCTGCAGGATTGCATCGCAGTGTTTCTCCGCATAACAAAGATCCAACGCACTGCCAGATGATATACACAGGATCACAGGTTTTCCTATTTTCACAACCTCTTCCATAAGTTCTCTCTGAACTTTCGGCAGCTGGAGATCTTCTTTATCACCCGATGCATACGCATTTCCTTCATCACCCTCTTCACCTTCTAACAGTTCGTTCAAACCAAGATTCAAGATTACCACATCACTGTGCTTTGCCACAATGCGCGCCTCCGACAACCTGTCCTGTCTCCAGGCTAATACCTCTGTCCTGTCCTTCTCTATATGGCAGCCTACCGAATACAGGATTCTCATATCATCCCCCGCTTCCCGGCGAATTCCCTCAAGCAGCGTAACATATTCTGAAGCCGTACCATGGTAATTGCCAATCAGCGCTGTCCTGCTTCCCGCATTTGGCCCTATAACTCCAATAGTTTTTATCTTGGATTTATCCAAAGGCAAAATTCCCGTATTTTTCAAAAGAACAATACCTTTTGCCGCCATCTCTTCTGCCGTCTCCAGATGCTCTTTACACTCTACTACTTCATATGGAATTTTGTTATACTCATTATCTGGATCAAACATACCCAGCATAAACCGGGTAGTCATCAGGCGTTCCGCCGCCTGGGTAATTTGTTCCTCTGTTACCAATCCCTGCTCATATGCCTGGAGAATTCTCAGATATGTATTTCCGCAGTTCAGATCGCATCCGGCATCAAGTGCCATGGCAGCCGATTCCACTGGCGTTTTTGTAACCATATGTCCTTCATGGAAATCTTTAATTGCCCAACAATCTGATACGAAATGCCCCTGGAATCCCCATCTTTCCCTGAGGTTATGCTGTATCAGCGTCTTGCTTCCACAGCACGGCTCTCCATTCGTCCTATTGTAAGCTCCCATGACTGATTCTACATCCGCTTCTTTTACAAGAGCTTCAAAAGCCGGAAAATAGGTCTCTTCCATATCTTTCGGTGTTGCTTTTGCGTCAAATTCATGGCGGAGTGCTTCCGGTCCCGAATGTACTACGTAATGTTTGGCACATGCTGCCGTTTTCAGATACTTTCCGTTTCCTTGAAGGCCACGTACAAAAGACTTCCCTAGTTCTTTGGTCAGGTATGGATCCTCTCCGTAGGTCTCCTGTCCCCTTCCCCAACGGGGATCACGAAAGATATTGATATTAGGGCTCCAAAGTGTCAGTCCTTTATAGATGTCCCTGTCTCCCTCTGCGGAATAAGCGTTGTACTTGGCCCGGCATTCCGTTGCGATCTGATCTGCCACTTTCTGTATCAGTTCTCGGTCAAAAGCAGCCGCCAGACCGATTGCCTGCGGATAGATGGTTGCAGTACCCGCCCTGGCAACTCCATGAAGCCCTTCGCTCCACCAATTATAGGCAGGAATCCCCAACCTTTCAACCGCAGGAGCATCATATTTTAACTGGGCAGCTTTTTCTTCCAGAGTCATCTGCGCTACAAGTTCTTTTGCCCTCTTTCTTGCTTCTTCTCTTTGCATCTCAAGTGCCTCTGCTTTCCCTCTTTTTATTAAGACTGCCTGTCAAGCCGCCTTTGCTTTTGATTTTTTAATTTTATCTTTCTGATTCAGCTGGAATACGTCCACGCCAATCGTCGCCAGCATGATCACGCCCTTTGCAATAAACTGATAGTAAACGTCCAGTCCGGCCAACTGCATACCATTTGTCAAAATAGCAAGAATCAACACACCTGCGACAACACCCGACATCTTTCCTTCGCCGCCGCGGACGCTTACGCCGCCCAGAAGGACTGCTGTGATAATTGTAAATTCCAGGCCTGCTCCTGTATTTGCCTGAATAGCACCTAGACGGCTGCACATAAAGGTTGCTGCCAATCCTACCATTCCTCCGGCAATCGCCGCGATTAACATCTTCATTTTGAATACGCTGATTCCCGCCAGCCTGGCCGCCTCGGAATTTCCTCCAATTGCGAACACATAACGACCCATATAAGTTTTATTCAGGACAAAGCTTGCCAGGATCACCAATACAACCATTACAATAATCGGGATCGGAATAGCTCCTACATATCCCTGGCCGATAAATTTATAGTCCTCCGGCAGATTGCTGATTGTCTTAGACTGTGTCAGTACAAACGCAATACCCTGAAAAATCGTCATGGTCCCGATGGTCACCATCATTAGCTGAAGTTTAAAATAATGAGCGATCAACATCGTGATACATTCAAAAATAATCCCCAGCAGGACGCCAGAGACCAGGATCACCGGCGCCGGAAGATGCAGGTTTACTCCCATCATAGCGCACAAAACGGAGAGCAGCGAGATATGATATCCGACGGCAATGTCAATCTCACCGGCCATCATAACGAAAGCGATTCCCAGCGCTGAAATAATAATATATACATTCTGGTTTAAAATATTGATAATATTCCTAAATGTGAAAAAATTTGGTGATAAGAATGAAAAGATAATCGCTATGACAATCAAAAGCACCCATGTCATATTATCCCGAAAGAATTTACTGATTGTTTTTTTATTCATCTTCGTACTCTGCCTTTCCTATTTATATGCCAGAGGCCATTTCCAGGATCCTCGTCTGGTCGAACTCATTTTTTTGGAGTTCTCCGGTAATACGTCCTTCATTCATAACCAGAATCCGGTCGCTCATGCCCATCAACTCCTCCATCTCGGAAGAGATCATGATAATAGATACCCCCTGACTTATCAGTTCGTTCATCAGCTGATAAATCTCCTGTTTGGCCCCCACATCTATTCCACGAGTAGGTTCGTCAAAAATTATGATATCTGTATTTGCCACCAGGGTCTTTGCCACGACTACTTTCTGTTGGTTACCTCCGCTCAGGTTCTTTACGTACTGAGTTATAGAAGGAGTCTTGATGCTCAGTTTCTCAATATATTCTTCACTGACCGACTCGATCTTCTTTTTAGACATTACGACACCCTTTGACAATCCTGGAAGATTTGAAATACTGATATTCCAGTCTACAGGAAAATTCAGGAAACATCCTTCGTTTTTCCGGTCTTCGGGAATATAGCCGATTCCCAGGGCAATCGCGTGCTTCGGACTTCCGATATGCACTTTTTTACCTTTGACCCATATTTCACCAGATGTCATCTTTGCGGCCCCATAGATCACTTTGGCAAGTTCTGTCCGTCCGGCTCCAATCAATCCTGCCAGTCCCAGGACTTCGCCCTTTTTCAACTGAAAACTGATGTCAAAATCCCCGTTTCCACAGAGATCTTTCACTTCCATGACAGTATCTCCTATTACGGTATTTCTGGACGGATAACTCTCCGTCAATTCTCTGCCGACCATCATAGTGATCAGATGCTTCCGGTCAACTTCACCGATATCTTTCGTGCCTATATATTTACCGTCCCTGAGAATAGAGACTCTGTCAGATAACTCAAATACTTCTTCCATTCTGTGGGAAATGTAGATAATTGTTACTTTCTTTTCTTTCAGTTTATGGATAATAGAAAAAAGCGTTTTTACGTCTGCAACAGAAATTGAAGCAGACGGTTCATCCATAATCATGATCTTGACCTTCTTCGTGAGTGCTTTCGCGATCTCCACCAGCTGTTGCTTTCCGGGAGTCAGCTCGCTGACCATCACGTCCAGGTCAATATCCACTCCAAATTCATCAAAAATTTCTTTTGCCCGTCTATGCATTTCCTTAAAGTCCGGCATCATTTTCCCGCCGACTTTCTGCCCGAGAAATATATTTTCCACTACGGACATCGTAGGAACCAGCGTGAATTCCTGATAAATTACACTGATTCCCTTATCTCTGGCCAGCGCCGGAGTCATATGGCGAATAACTTCCCCATCTATCTCAATCGTTCCTTCACCAGGATCCGGTTGGATCGCCCCGCTGATAATCTTAATCATTGTTGATTTCCCGGCGCCATTCTCACCCATAACAGAATGAATTTCTCCTTCTTTAAATTCCATGGAAATATCCTGAAGCGCCTTTACACCGGGATATGTTTTACTGATATCAGTCAGTTTTAAAATTGTTTTCATCGATTCTCCACCTTATCAACGAAAGGCTGCCACCGAAGCAGCAGCCTTTCACGCCTTATTCCACTGGGTTTTTTCCACAGCAGTTTCCCGTACGATTTAGTTCAGATACTGGTCAACATTATCCACTGTCAGTTCAAAAGCCGGCTCATAATACACGCCCTGGTCGTCCACTTCCAGATTTCCAACCATGATGTCATAAACTGTCTGGCCAAATGTTACGCCGAATGCGCTGGATGCACGGTAAGTACTTTCATTATCCGCTGATTTTGCGATTGCCTCAGCACCCGCGCTGCTGTAGTCGCAGCCGAAAATTCCAAACGTTGCCGGATCAACGCCTGCGGTCCTCATAACCACTTCGTCTGCGGGGAGACCCATAAAATCAGAATAGCAAAGAATGCATTTTACATCCGGATGTTCTACCAGCATCATTTCTGTATATTCCTGAGCTTTTGTAGGAATACTGCTTGCTCCGGTAGAGTCATATGTTGCTACGATCTTGGCTTTGCTGGTATACTCTTCTACACTTTGCAGTGCCTCGTCTCTCTTGATAGCCTCTTCACTGTTGTCCAATGTCAGCAAAGCAACCTCCACACTTCCATCTTCCGCATCCGGGAAAGTTTCATCAATCCAGCTTGCTGCCGCTTTTGCCGCCGTAGATCCCAGATCGGTCTGATCTACATTAGCTACCACATCATAATAATCTTTTGATTCCGGAATAACGCCAACCATTGCTACGAATACGCCGCTGTCTTTGGCGTTCTTTAAAGCGTCTTTAATACCATCGAGATCTACCGGTGATACTACAATGGCCTCACATCCGCTGGTAACCATGTTTTCAATCTGTTGTGTCTGGGTTGCCGCCGACTGTTGTGCTTCAGAAACCGTATATTCGATTCCATTGGCTTCGCAGGCTGCCTCCAAGCTGGATGAAAGGTTTGTCTGAAATTCGTTATCCATAGCCGGTGCGGAAAAACCGACTTTCGTAAGAGTTTTTCCATTAACCAGTTTTACTCCCCCGGCTTCTTCCGTGGAAGAGCTTGAATCAGCTGCGGAATTGCTGTCTTCTGCTCCCGTAGTGTCCTCGCTAACGGCTCCGTTTTCAGTCTCCCCTGTGTTTCCGCTTCCAGCCCCACATCCAGCTAAAACTGTACATGCCATTGTCAGTGACAGTGCTATTGCTAGCATTCTCTTTTTCATATCTTTTTCCTCCTTTATGGCTTTTGCTGTTGTAAATAATATAAAATATTTGCATCAATTTTACTGCTAAAAAATTGCTATTTAATCTACAAATATTGCTATTTATTTTTATTACTTGACCAAATTATACAATTTTTGCTTCATATTTTTATTCATATTAAACATATGTCCTTTTAAAATTTCTTTATTTTTCCTAATTTTTTTCATTTTTCTATACATTATTTTCCTAAATGAGTTATAATTTTTACAATTCCATCTTCTATATAGCAATATTAGAAAACTAAAATATGCAAATTTATGGAAAGGCAAAAGTATGATAGAAAGTATACAGGGAAAACATGAAACTGTCTCGTTTAAAGATCATAAGGCATTTAAACTTTATCTAAATAACGAATTCGAAGATTATCCTGATCACTGGCATACGCCCGTAGAGATTATTCTGCCATTACAAAACAAATATCAGATTGTCTGCGGAACCACGGTTTATGATCTGGATGAAGGTGATATACTGATTATAACACCAGGAACTATTCACCGGATTTATGCGCCAGAATCTGGTCTTCGAATCATCTTTCAGGTGGACTCTACCTTTATCCATCTTTTCAAAGAAATTGATTCCACATTGGCTCTTCTGGCCCCAGCCAGACTCATCACTCCACAAAATTCTCCTGAAATATATGACATGGTACACAATCTTATCTTGGAAATCCGGGATGAGTGGGTTCAGCGCAAACCATTTGAAGACATCAGTATTTTTTCTAAAATTGCCAACCTATTTGTACTGATCGGACGAGAGGTAATTTCCTCTACTCCCCGTTTTGATTCCGTTCCCAGTAAACAGAAAGAATATATAGAAAAATTTTTGAGCATTTGTGATTATATTACAGATCACTGTACCGAAGCTTTGACACTGGATGAAATTGCATCCCAAGCCGGATTCAGTAAATTTCACTTTTCCAGGCTCTTTAAGCAGTTTACAAATACCACCTTTTACTCCTATCTCAACCAAAAGCGTGTTGCCTACGCAGAAAACCTTTTGATTGACCCATCGCTTTCTATTACAGAAATAGCTTATCGGTCCGGTTTCAACAGCAGTTCTTCTTTTAGCCGTACTTTCAAAGCTGTAAAAACCTATACGCCTTCAGACTTCCGGAAAATGTATAACGAAAACTAAAAATTATCATACCAGACTTGGCGGACTAAATTAACGCAGAAGCGATCTGGAAAACAGGCACAAGCAATAATTCTACCATGGGGAGGTGTACGATTTTACGGATCTGGTATATGATAGAGGCAGGTTCAGCTACCGGAGGCGGAGCAAAATATTCTATGGAATTTGATATTCTGGAAGGGGTTCCCGAAAGAGAATACTATGGCCGGGACGAATTGAGCGTAATACCGGTGGAGGATATACGCGAACAGGCAGATCATCTGCGGAACGATTATATATATGTGATATCTGTGAAATTCGGCGGCAAAATAGAGGAATAGAAGAAAAGACCGTTCCATAGAGAATTCAGATACTGAAAAAGTCTGAATCCCGCGGAACGGTCTCTTTTTATGATTTACTCTTCTTCGTGATCTTCTTCAAAGGCCTTATCTGCCTCTTCCTCATCGAAGGTCTCTTCCATATCTTCTGTCACATCATCTGTTGTTTCATCCAGATCCAGAGTCTCTTCCGGCTCGTCAAGATCAATAGTTTCCTCTTCCTCGCTGACGCTGAGAGAATCCTCATCCTTCAGATCCGTATTGAGTCTTACATCCCGATAGCGTTTCATGCCCGTACCGGCCGGGATCAGTTTACCGATGATGACGTTTTCCTTCAGACCCAGCAGCGGATCCACTTTTCCTTTGATTGCCGCTTCGGTCAGAACTTTCGTGGTCTCCTGGAAGGATGCTGCGGACAGGAACGAATTGGTCGCCAGGGATGCCTTGGTAATACCCAACAGAACCTGTTTGCCTTCTGCCGGAGCCTTTCCTTCTTCCACCAGCTTTTTGTTCATGTCCTCAAACTCCAGAATATCTACCAGAGTACCCGGCAGGAAATCACTGTCTCCGTTGTCTTCCACACGGACTTTCTTCAGCATCTGGCGCACGATCATCTCGATATGCTTATCGTTGATCTCCACACCCTGCAGACGGTACACCCTCTGCACTTCCTGAAGCAGATAATCCTGCACGGAAGGCACGCCCTTGATCTTCAGAATATCATGCGGATTGATACTTCCTTCGGTCAGCGCATCGCCGGCTTCCACATAGGCACCGTCCATGATCTTGATACGGGAATCAAACGGGATCAAATAAGTTTTCGTCTCTCCGGTCTCCGGATTGCTGACGATGATCTCCCTCTTCTTCTTCATATCGTTGATCGTGGCAGTACCCGCGATCTCCGTTACGATAGCAAGCCCCTTCGGCTTTCTCGCCTCAAAAAGTTCCTCCACACGGGGAAGACCCTGGGTGATATCTCCGCCGGCCACGCCGCCGGTATGGAACGTACGCATGGTCAGCTGAGTACCCGGCTCACCGATGGACTGTGCCGCGATGATACCTACTGTCTCACCTACCTGCACTGCCTCGCCGGTCGCCATGTTGGCGCCGTAGCATTTCGCGCATACACCGATACGGGAACGGCAGGTCAGCGCGGTACGGATGCGAACTTTCTCAAACGGCTTTCCGTCTTTGTCCACGCCGTATTTTACCACTGCAGTCGCGCGCTTCGGAGTGATCATGTGGTTTGCTTTCACAATCACATTTCCGTCTTTGTCGCAGATAGTCTCTGCCGCGAAACGTCCTGTGATACGCTCCTGCAAAGATTCGATCATCTCTTTGCCGTCCGTGAACGCATGAACTTCCATTCCCGGAATCTCGCCATTCTCGCTGCAGTCTGTCTCACGGATAATCAATTCCTGAGACACATCTACCAGACGTCTGGTCAGATAACCGGAGTCTGCCGTACGAAGAGCCGTATCGGACAGACCTTTACGCGCTCCATGCGCGGACATGAAGTATTCCAGTACGTCCAGTCCCTCACGGAAGTTGGACTTGATCGGCAGCTCGATGGTGTGTCCTGTCGTATCTGCCATCAAACCACGCATACCCGCCAGCTGTTTGATCTGCTTATCAGAACCACGGGCTCCGGAATCTGCCATCATGTAGATATTGTTGTATTTATCCAGTCCGTCCAGCAGCGCTTTTGTCAGCACCGCGTCGGTCTCTTTCCAGGTCTCCACGACCTCTTTGTAACGCTCTTCCTCGGTGATCTTACCACGTTTATAGTTACGCGTAATCTTATCCACGGTCTCCTGGGCCTGACGGATCAGTTCCGGCTTCTCAGGCGGCACGGTCATATCGGAAATAGATACGGTCATAGCCGCTCTTGTGGAATATTTGTAACCCATGGACTTGATATCATCCAGCACTTCCGCGGTCTTGGTAGCTCCGTGCGTGTTGATGACTTTCTCCAGGATCTGCTTCAATCCCTTTTTGCCCACATGGAAGTCCACTTCCAGTTTCAGTTCGTTTCCGGGGATCGTACGGTCTACGAATCCCAAATCCTGCGGAAGGATCTCGTTGAACAGGAAACGTCCCAGCGTGGATTCTTCAATGCTGCTGAGCGTGGTGCCGTCCGGCATCTTCTTCGTCACACGGACCTTGATACGGGTCTGAAGAGTCAGGGCGCCGTTTTCATACGCCAGGACAGCTTCATTTACGCTGTGGAATGCTTTGCCTTCTCCAATTGCTCCCGGTCTCTCCTGGGTCAGGTAATAGATACCAAGGACCATATCCTGAGACGGTACTGCCACAGGACCGCCGTCGGACGGTTTCAGCAGGTTGTTCGGGGACAGCAGCAGGAACCGGCACTCGGCCTGCGCTTCCACAGACAGAGGCAGATGCACTGCCATCTGGTCTCCGTCGAAGTCCGCATTGAATGCGGTACATACCAGCGGATGCAGCTTAATTGCCTTTCCTTCTACCAGGATCGGCTCAAACGCCTGGATACCCAGACGGTGCAGGGTAGGAGCACGGTTCAGCATTACCGGATGCTCTTTGATCACATCTTCCAGAACGTCCCACACTTCCGGCTGCAGACGCTCCACCATCTTCTTCGCACTCTTGATATTGTGAGCGGAACCGTTGGATACCAGTTCCTTCATAACAAACGGTTTGAACAGCTCGATCGCCATCTCTTTAGGCAGACCGCACTGATAGATCTTCAGCTCCGGACCTACCACGATAACGGAACGGCCGGAATAGTCCACACGTTTTCCCAGCAGGTTCTGACGGAAACGTCCGGATTTACCTTTCAGCATATCGGACAGAGACTTCAGCGCACGGTTGCCGGGACCGGTTACCGGGCGGCCTCTTCTGCCGTTGTCGATCAAGGCGTCTACCGCCTCCTGGAGCATACGTTTCTCGTTGCGCACGATGATATCCGGCGCGCCCAGATCCAGCAGTCTCTGAAGACGGTTGTTTCTGTTGATAATTCTCCGGTACAGATCATTCAGGTCGGAAGTCGCAAAACGTCCGCCGTCCAGCTGTACCATAGGACGCAGGTCGGGCGGAATCACCGGGATCGCATCCAGGATCATCCATTCCGGCTTATTTCCGGAGCAGCGGAACGCTTCCACCACTTCCAGTCTCTTGATAATACGGGCACGCTTCTGTCCGGAAGCATTCTTCAGAGCCGCCTTCAGCTCCGCGGAATCCTTTTCCAGGTCAATCGCCTGCAGCAGTTCCTTGATGGACTCTGCGCCCATACCTACCCGGAACGCGCCCGGTTCCGGATATTTTTCTTTCATATCCTGGTATTCCTTCTCGGACAGTACCTGCTTGTACAAAAGCTCGGTCTTGCCCGGATCCAGGACAATATAGGATGCAAAATACAGCACTTTTTCCAGAGTTCTCGGGGACAGATCCAGGATCAGTCCCATACGGCTCGGGATTCCTTTGAAGTACCAGATATGGGATACCGGAGCTGCCAGTTCGATGTGTCCCATACGCTCACGGCGCACATTTGATTTGGTCACTTCCACGCCGCAGCGGTCACAGATAACTCCTTTATATCTGATCTTCTTGTACTTTCCACAGTGGCACTCCCAGTCCTTGCTCGGTCCAAAAATACGCTCGCAGAACAGTCCGTCCTTTTCAGGTTTCAGGGTCCTGTAGTTGATCGTCTCCGGCTTCTTCACTTCGCCTCTGGACCATTTGTGGATCGTCTCAGGGGACGCAAGTCCGATCTTGATCGCATCAAATGTCATCGGCTGATAAACCTCATTGTTCGTCGTTTCCGGCATGAACGGCACCTCCTATCTATTCATCAAAATCAAGCTCTTCGTCCAGGTCGAACGGCTCGTCGTTTTCCGGCTCTTCATCCACATTCACCAGCTCTTCGCCGTCGAATTCCTGCTGGCTGAATCCATGCTCGCCGAAAGAAGATTTGTCATCGCTGCCATATCCTCTGCTGTCCGATTCCAGAATGGAACGGATATCCACGTCGCCGTACTCGCTGTTCTCCATGATCTCTACTTCCGTATTGTCATCACGCAGCACGCGCACATCCAGCGCCAGGGACTGCAGCTCTTTGAGCAGCACTTTGAAAGATTCCGGAATACCCGGTTCCGGTATATTATCTCCTTTAATAATTGCCTCGTAAGTCTTGACACGTCCGATCACGTCGTCGGATTTTACAGTCAGGATCTCCTGCAGGGTGTAGGACGCGCCGTATGCTTCCAGTGCCCACACCTCCATCTCTCCGAATCTCTGTCCGCCGAACTGAGCTTTTCCGCCCAGAGGCTGCTGGGTAACCAGAGAGTACGGTCCCGTAGAACGGGCGTGGATCTTATCGTCCACCAGATGGTGCAGTTTCAGGTAATGCATGTGTCCGATCGTTACCGGGCTGTCAAAGAACTCGCCGGTACGTCCGTCACGCAGGCGCACTTTTCCGTCTCTGGAGATCGGCACGCCTTTCCAGAGCTTCCTGTGGTCACGGTTCTCATACAGATAATCCATCACTTCCGGAAGCAGCTCCTGCTCATGCTTTGCTTTAAATTCATCCCACTCCAGATTGACATAATCATTTGCCAGATCCAGAGTATCCATAATATCATTCTCGTTTGCTCCGTCAAATACCGGAGTCGACACATCGAAACCAAGCGCTTTTGCGGCCAGGCTCAAATGGATCTCCAGAATCTGTCCGATATTCATACGGGACGGCACACCCCGCGGATTCAGCACGA